>MESQ01000041.1 GCA_001771065.1 Burkholderiales bacterium RIFOXYD12_FULL_59_19
CTACGGAATCAACGACTTGGAAACCGCGGTCTCTGAGGCTCTGGACAAGGGCGCGCCCCACCTGGCTGGCGTCCGTCAGGTCCTGGAACGGCTACGAAACGAGAAGGGGCTTCCACCGCCCATCGCCGTGCGTCTCTCCGACAACGCCCGTGCGCGTGACGTCGTCGTGAAACCCCACCGTCTCTCCAGCTACGATCCCCCAAAGGAGGACGACAATGAGTAAGGATGCTCTGCGTGAAAGGGCCTGCAAGCTCGGTTTGCATGGCCTCTTGACGGAATGGGATGAGTATGCCGCCGCAGCCTGGCTCCCCACCCTCCTGGACGTCGAGGAGGCCGAGAGGCACCGTCGTAGCCTCGAACGCCGACTTGTCGCGTCCCACATCGGCCGCTTCAAACCCATGACCGACTTCGATTGGGCCTGGCCTACGAGCATCGATCGCGAAGCCGTCGAGGAGTTGTTTGCCTTGGACTTCGCGAAGGACCAAGAGAATTGCATCGTGGTGGGTCCGAATGGCATCGGAAAGACGATGATCATCCAGAACCTGGCTTATCAAGGTGTAATGCAGGGACACACCGTTCGCTTCACCACCGCCAGCGCCCTCCTGAACGATCTGGGCTCCCAGGATGGCAGCCGCTCCCTCCAGGCGGCCTTGCGACGGTATTGTCGGCCTTCAATACTCTGTATCGACGAGGTCGGGTACCTGTCGTACGACAACCGCTACTCCGACCTGCTGTTCGAGGTCGTGACCCGCAGATACGGTGATGGCAGGCCGATTGTAATCACGACAAATAAGTCGTTCACAGATTGGAACGAGGTTTTTCCAAACTCTGGGAGTCTGGTCACCCTCGTGGATCGTCTGATCCACCGATCCGTGGTCGTGGTGATCGAGGGCGAGTCCTACCGGCTGAAAGAAGCCAAGGAACGGGAAGCCCTTAAAAAGAAGAAGAGGAAGCCGCGGGCGAGCAGAGAGTAGCTGTCACAGAGGAACTCGGGCGGAGACCACCATGGCTTCCGCCTTTCCCTTTGCCAACGGCGGCCTGGATGATGATTGCCACCGGAATTGTGCGGATCGTGGACGACGTTAACAGCACGCCTTCGTCGACACCCTAGCCTGGCTCGGAGGGACCCAGGGCAA
>MESQ01000042.1 GCA_001771065.1 Burkholderiales bacterium RIFOXYD12_FULL_59_19
CTCAAAATCGACCTCAACGCCAGCGAGGGCGCGCTCAATCTGGTGGAGGCGCGCATCGACCTGGCCATCCGCATCAGTGCCGAGCCGGACCCCGCGCTCATTGGCCGACTGCTGGCCCCGTGCACTTCCGTGCTGGTGGCCTCGCCCGATTACTTAAGCGCGCAGGGCGTTCCGCAGTTGCCTGCCGACTTGGTGGCGCACCGCTGCCTGAGCTATGCCAACTTTGGCAAAAGCGTGTGGAAGCTACAGCGGGGGGAGGAGCACGCGGAGGTGCGCGTGGCCAGCCATTTCAGTGCCAACGAAGCCACTGCCTTGCTGCGGGCAGCGTTGGCGGGCGGTGGCATCGCGCTGCAACCCACTTACCTGACCAACCCGCATCTGCAGGACGGCAGCTTGCAGATGGTGCTGCCGGACTGGAAGTTGCCTGACATGGCGATTTATGCGCTGTACCCCTCGCGCAAGCATTTGTCACCCGCAGTGCGGGCGTTGCTGGATTTTCTGGTGGAGCGGTTCGTCAAGATACCTTGGTAATGGCCTGTCTTGGTTTGGCGACCACGCAATTGAGACAGAGGCCAAAAAATAAAAAACCAGATGACCGCCTGCCGCAAATCGCGAGGATCTGCTCTCTCAAAATGACGGCGCTGAAACAGACGGTTGGGGCATCTCAACCAATGGCGCTTTACTTGCCGCCAATCGACTTCTTCAAGATTGCCAGCACGGTGTTCAGGTCTTCGATCGGCACCTGACCGGGGGCCGAGCTGCTGGCCCCCACGGCAAAGGTCAGGGCTGAACCAAAAGTCCAGCCAAACAGACGCGTCATCGCCCCATAAGGCCCCATCGACATGGAAATCAGCGGAATACGCAGCTTTTTGCTGGCTTCGCGGGTGGCGGTCAAGAGCGTCAGCACGTCGTCGAGGTCGCGCGGCATCACCGCCACCTTGGCCACGTCGGCACCCAACTGGTCGGCCGTCAGGAATTTACTCGCCAGCGTTTCCAGCCCAGGTGTGAAAGAAAAATTGTGGAACGACAGCACCAGCTTGATGTTGTTGGCTTTGGCAGCCGTGCGCACCCGAACGATGTTGCCCGCGTCGTTGGCCATTTCGTAGTCGATCAGGTCGATGCTCTTGCTCTCACACACCGCCGTGTACATGGCGATGACCTGATCTTCGTTCAGGGCGATCTTTTCACCGCCTTCGATGGTAGAACGGCGTGTGAACAGCACAGGGATGTTGCCGGCGGCCTGCTTGATGGCCTGCGCTGCGGCAATGACGGCGACGCTGTCACCAATGGCGTCAAAAAAGTCAACCCGCCATTCCAGCACATCGGGCTGCTTGGGCAACACCACGGCCAACTCAGTCATGAGCTGGTCCAGTGTGCGGCCCACCAGCGGCGTGCAGATCAGTGGGAATTTGCCTCCTGCGATGGCTTGTCCATTCAATTCAATCGGTTTGTTGGTTTGCATTGTTCACTCCAATAAAAAAGCCCGCGAGCACCACAAAGGCACAGGCAGGCACTTTACGCGATATCGCTATCAGCAGGCGCTGGCCATGTCTTCGGAAGTGAATTCACCTTCTTCCAGGGCCGGATCATAAAACTCGCCAAAGAGCTCCTGGTCGGAAGGTTTGTCTTCTGGAATAGGCACCGACACCCAGGTGGTGTTCATGTAGTGCTTGAGGCTGACGTTTTCGCTGATCACGTTGCCGCCCCAGGTGCCGCAGCCCAGGCTTGAGGTCATGGGCATGCCGTTGTTGAAGGCACCGGCATTGGCTTTGCTTTGGGGCTGGCGCACCATCATGCGGCTCACCGGCGCGGCCATGGCCAACTGGTGGATGTGCTCGGGGTTGAACGAGTAAATGCCGCACGAGTGGCCCTTGCCGCCCACGTTGTAAATGCCGCGCATCATGGTCAGGGCTTCGTCAAAGCTGCCGTACTTGTAAACGGCCAGCAGCGTGGTGAGCTTTTCGCCGGAATAGGGGTACGCTTTGCCAATGGCATCACCGCGCACAATGATGAACTTGCGGTCGGCAGGAATGCTGAAACCTGCCGCTTCGGCCAGCTTCTGCGGCGACACCGCCACGGTGTCGGCCAGGCGGTGGTTTTCGTCGTCCCACATGGCTTTGCGCAGTTTGGCTTTTTCGTCCTCATTGGCCAGATAGCCGCCCTCGACCTGCAGTTGGGCCAGCAGTGCGTCAAAGATCGATTCCTGGATGATCAAATTACCGTCGGCCGAGCAGCCCGAGCCGAAGTCGGACGTTTTGCTCAAGCGGGTGTTCATGGCTGCCTCGGCAATGTTGGCGGTTTCGTCGATCACCATGGTCGAGTTGCCTGCGCCCACGCCATAAGCCGGGGTGCCCGAGCTGTAGGCGGCGCGCACCATGGGCTGGCCACCAGTGGCAATCACCAGGTCGGCTTCAGCCATCAGCGCTTGCGACATCGGGATGTTGACCTTGGTCAGGCATTGCAGCAGGTCGGGCGGTGCGCCTTCTTTTTCCAGCGCCTCACGCATCAGGCGCACGGTCTCAAAACTGGTCTTCTTGGCGCGCGGGTGCGGCGAGAAGATCACCGCGTCGCGTGCCTTGATGCCGTAAATGGCGTTGCCAGCGGGCGTCAGGTCAGGGTTGGTGGTGGGCACAATACAAGCCACCACACCGGCTGGCTTGCCGTATTTGACGATGCCTTTTTCCGGAATTTCTTCAATGATGCCCACACTTTTCTGGCGCAGCGCATCACGCAAAATGCCGCGGATTTTCAGGCGCTTGCCCATACGGCTGACCGGGTCGCCCAGGCGGCTCTCGGCAATACCTTCTGCGACCAGACGGGTGAAAGTTTTTTTGTTCGACACGGCCCAGGCCACAGCCTGGCACAGGCGGTCAACACGGGCCTGGTCATAGGTCTCGATGATGGCCAAGGCAGCGCGCGCTTTGGCAAAGGCGTTGTCGAGTTCTTCGCGTTGTTCGGCATTGATCTCGGTCTTCTTGAGTTCTGGGGGGATGTTGCTCATGATTTGTCTCCGGTTTAGGGGGTGTGAGAAATAGGGGAATGGTTTGCCTGTAGGGCTGTTTGTAGGGTCGACTTCAGTCGACCTGGCCGAATGAATTCGGCCCCACAAAGACCGCGAAATTGAAGTTGTGTTGTTTCACATGCATTCTCAATCCAGGTGACTTCGCGCAGTTTGCAGGGCGCGGCGGGCGTAGGCTTCAAAACCAATTTCAGCGGCTAACGCGTCGCCCGGAATCTCCAGGGTGTAGGTGATGAGGTCGGGCAGGCAGGCCAGGATGTCTTTCACGCCAAAAGCGCCGTCGCCCGGGAACAGGCGGTCGCTACGGGCCTCGTGCAGGATGCTGTCCATGCCAGGGGCGATGGTGGCGGGGCCGTCGCACACATGGGCGAATTGGAACCATTCACGCGGCAGGCTTTTCAGCGCATCATGGCTGGAGTTGGAGCGAAAAAAGTGCAGCATGTCGATCAACAGGCCCGCATTGGAACGTTTGACGGTGTTGAGCACCGTCGTGGCAGTTTCCAGGTTGCCGGTCTCGGTCCACCACGGAAATTCCAGACTGATGGTGATACCCAGCGGCTTGGCGTAGTCACACAGGGTGGCAAAACGCGCGTGGGCGCGCTCGCGGTTGGGGTCAGGCAACTGGCAGATCACATGTTTGGCACCCAACTCGGCGGTGGCGTCGAGCATCGGGAAAAAACTCTGCGCATCCAGGCTGGGGTCCATGCGGGCCAACTCGACGTCCCACACCTTGATGCCGGTTGCCGCCAGTTTGGCCTTGGTGGCGGCCATGGCGGTTTTACTGGCGATGATCGGGTAAAGCGGCTCAGTATCGGTGACCCGGCTCAGGCGCAGACCCACATAGTCGTAGCCGGTTTTGGCGGCGACTTCAATCAGATCCACCGGCGGCAGCGCCATGGCTGTCAGGTGGGCCAATGAGTATTCGTGTTTCATGACAAGGCACCACCTGCAGCCGCTACTGCGCTGGTATCGGCGTGATGGACCTTCTTGCCTGGCGAATAAATGTCCATGATGTTCCAGTGACCAGCAGTTTCAACTGGTGCGTTTTGCATCGCCACGTCAATCACAAACGGACGGTTGGAAGCCATGGCTTGTTCCAGCGCGGGCTTGAACTCCTCCGCGGAAGTCACGCGCACACCTTCCGCACCGTAAGCACGGGCAATGGCGGCAAAGTCGGCCTGGAACGGTGCGCCGTCCTTGAAGAACAGCGTGCCGACCGTGGTGCCGTAGTGCGCCAGCTGCAAACCGGCGATGGTGCCGAAGGCGCAGTTGTTCATGATCACCCAGATCACCGGCACATTGCTTTCCACGGCGGTGGCGAGCATGGCCGGATTCTGGCCAAAACCACCGTCACCGACCAGCGACACCACCACGCGCTCCGGGCAGGCAATCTTGGCACCGATGGCCGCCGGTGCGCCGAAACCCATGGTGGCAAAGCCGCCCGGTGTCAGGATGCTGCCGGGAGTGAAGATGTCAAACTGCTGGCCCACGCCGTTCTTGTTCCAGCCCACGTCGGTGGTGATGATCACGTCACGCGGCAGCACGGCGCGCGCGTCGGCCAGGATACGCTCGGGGCGCATCGGAAAGGCATTGCTTTGCTGGGCCGCCACCAGGCCGGCTTTGAAGGTGCTGCGGTTGGCAGCCATCTCGGCTTTCAGTTCATCATTCTTGAAACCTTGCGGGTAAAGCTTTTTGGCAACCCGGTTCAGCACCTTCAGCGCTTGCTTGAGGTCTGCCACGGCGCCAATCTTTACGGGATAGTTGCGGCCGATTTCGCTGGCGTCAATGTCGATGTGGATCAGCTTGCTCTTGGTAAAGTCAAAGGTGTACTCGTTTTCCCACGAGCTGCAATCGGCTTCGGCAAAACGGGTTCCCAGACCGAACACCAGGTCCGCGTTCAAGCACTTATCGTTGATGAACTTCGTGCCCCAGAAGCCGGTCATGCCCAGGATAAAGGGGTGGTCGTCCGGCAGCACCCCCTTGCCCATCAGGCTGTGCGACACGGGCAGGCTCATGTGGTTGACAAACTCTTCCAGCTCGGCCGTGGCGTTGGCCAGCACCACGCCGCCACCCACATGCAGCTGTGGCTTTTTGGCAGCCACCAGGGCTTCGATGATTTGTGTTGCAACTTCGTCGTCAATTGACGGGGTGTGCAATTTCTTGGTATGTAACTTCAGTTTGGCAAACAGTTCAACGTCCACTTCCTTCGAGAAGATGTCCATCGGCACCGACACCAGCACGGGGCCCGGGCGGCCTGATTCGGCCAGCTGGAACGCCTTTTCGATGATTTCGGGGAACAGGTCAGGGCGCTCAACGCGCCACACGCGCTTGCAGAACGGACGGTAGATTTCCGACTGGGCCGCATCCGAGTGCAGGTTGATTTCCTGGTGCGGGTGCTTGCCGTAGTAGTGGCTGGGCACGTCGCCGGCAATGACCACCATCGGCACCGAGTCCAACGCGGCATTGGCGACACCGGTGGCGGCGTTGGTCAGGCCGGGGCCGAGGTGGCTCAGCACCACCGCGGTGGTTTTCTTGGCGCGGGCGTAACCGTCGGCGGCGTGGGCGGCCACCTGCTCGTGGCGGGTGTTGATGAACTTGATGCTGCTTTTTTCCAGCGCCGTCAGCACCGCAATGTTGGTATGGCCACAGAGGCCGAAAATGTGCTCAACGCCGCGGTCTTCGAGGTACTTGACCAGTTGGTGCGAAATCAGATCCTGCATTTTTGTCTCCTGATGTGAATGGGCTGCGTTGTCTTTGGGAAGTCGAAAAACGTGCGATAAACAGATAAATCTCGAAAAGTTTCGGTACTTTATCTATTTCGAATGAAAATTTTTAACTAAATTGTTCATTTACGTTCGTTATTCGCGCATTTATAGTCGACAAACGAACGAAATAAGGGTTATCACTAGGTTTGATGCCGATCGCTGCCATAGGAGATACTGAAAGCCATCACACCCTTGGGGAAACCATGCGCCAACCTGCCAAACAAGCACACCGTTCAGCGACGCAGACCGCCACCGGTTTTGTGATTCTGGGCACGGAAGGCGCAGGCCAGCCTGATCGCGGTAACGCCGTTCCAGGGTTGGCGTCAGCTGGTGTTTGCCACCTACGCGACACCAAAAATACAGCAATCTGTTGAACAGCCGCAGGGTATCGGTATGGGTGAACGGCTGCAAAGCAAGCCGTGCTGCTGGGTGCAGCGGTTGAGGCTTACCAGGTGGTGCGCAGCATTAACGATGTGACTTGGTGGACTGTGGACAACCGGAACACGCCCTGAGGCCGTGGCCCCAGGTCAGTCCAGCATGTCAAAGCCTTGCGCTTCCACGGACACAAAGGCACGGGTCAACTCGGCCACTGCGGCATAAAAGCGCGCCTTGGGGTGCTGGGCAATGGCATCCACCAGTGGCACGGCCCAGGGTTGCAGGTGCTCGGCAAAAAAGCTCTGCTGACGCGTCAGGTTGGCCACCGCCACGTCGTCGCCGGCAATCAGGTAACGCATGACTTCGCAAAGGTAAGCGATATGGTCTTCGGTGTCGGACATGGCCTCATCACGCGCCAGGCCCAGGCTGGTGAGTTCGGTACGCAGGCGCGCCAGCGGTTTTTCGTTGAGGAAACCACTCAGGTAGTGAGAGCCATAGAGGTAGACCTCGGGCTTGCCGACACCGCCAAACAAGGCGTTGTATTCGTCGGCAATGGCGTCGTCGCGCAGCTCGCGCGCCACCCCGACCAGGGCGCGCCAGGGTTCCTCCAGAAAGCCACCAGCAGCCGGGGCTTCGGTGGCGGCCAGGCGCAGGTTGGCCAGCAGTTCAGGCGCGGGCGGCGCATAGTAGAGCTGGGCCAGCAAGCCGTACAACTCGGCACGGGCGGTTTCTTCGTCGAGCGCGCTGCTCAGGGCAGTTTCGGGCAAAGGCATCATGATTTGATATCCGTGATATTGACCTCAAAGTCGGCCGAGTAGATGTCGATGACGCGGCAGTCGCCGCACATTTTCAAGCGCTCCAGCGCCGCGCCCTGAAACATGCTGTGGCCAGCCAGTTTGCCCAGCATACCCTCGATCGCCTTGAGCGTGCCAAAGGGTTTGCCACAGCGCACGCAGGCATAGGGCTGCATCTCGTTGAGCACGACATGCTCCTTGCGCTGCGGTGCCAGGTTGAGTCGCGGCAACAGGCTGAGCGCCAGCTCCGGGCAGGTTTTCACGCACAGGCCGCACTGCACACAATTTTTCTCAATAAAGCGCAATTGCGGCGCCTGCGCGTTGTCGGCCAGCGCGCTGGCCGGGCAGGCGTTGACACAGCTCAGGCACAGCGTACAGCTGTCCTTGTTGATGGCCAGACCGCCCAGTGGTGAACCGCTGGCGGGCAAGGCAATGGGCACTTGGCTGGGATTGGGTGCGTGGCTGATCAGGTGGTCCAGCGCCAGTTCCAGCGTGGCGCGTTTATCCGCTTGCACGGCAAAACCGGCATGGCGCGCCGGGGCTTGCGCGGGTGCAGCCTGCAAGTCGCGGTCAAGCGCGGCCAGGTCACGCGCGTCGCGCACATGCAGCAGTTTGAAATGCTCGCCGGAGTAACCCAGACCCGTCAGAATACGCTGTGCCACGGCCATCTGCTCGCGCAGCGCCTCGGCATACTGGGGCGCTTCCTCGTCGGTCAACAGCACCCAGACGTTGGATGCACCATAGGCCACGGCGGTGAGCCACAGCTCCAATCCGGTCGAAGTCGTGTGCCACAGCGCCAGCGGCAGCACGCGCGCCGGCACACCATGGGTGCCGTCTTTTTGAGCCTTTTCAAGTTGTGCAGCGCGGCCCAGATCGCCCAGCAGGCTGGCCCCCGCGCCCTGGCTGTGCAGCAGCAGCGCGGCGTCCTTGCCGCCGCTGCGCTGGTAGGTGGCCAACAACGTTTTGAGCTTGACGCCCTGGTCGCTGGCGCGCGGGTAGGCAAAACCCATGGCGCCGGTCGGGCACACCGTGCTGCAGGTGCCACAGCCCACACACAGGTTGGGGTTCACCTTGATTTGCTGACGCTTGAAATCGCTGCTGATGGCACTGGCCGAACACACGTCAATACAAGCCGTGCACGCCACCTTGTCATTGCGGCTGTGCGCGCAGAGCTTTTGCTTGTAGTTGAAAAACTTCGGTTTTTCAAACTCGCCCACCAGCTCGCGCCAGGCCAGCAGTGCCCGCGCATCGCGCCCGTCCCAATGCAGGTAGCCTTGCGGTTTGGCGTGTTGGCTGAACGCCGGTGTGGCGCGTAAGTCAAGCACCAGGTCAAAGGGTTCGGTGTGGCTTTGCGGCGTGCGGTTGAAGTCGATGGCACCGGCCACCTTGCACACCTTGACACAGGCGCGCTTGGCATCGCAGGCCTTCAGGTCAATCTGGTAGTCCAGCCCAATGGCGTCTTCGGGGCAAGCGGCCAGGCAGGCATTGCAGCGGGTGCACAGGTCCAGATCAATCGGGTTGTTTTGTTGCCAGCGCAACTCGAATGCGCCGAGCCAGCCCGCCAATGACTCGATCTGGCCGCCGAGCACCGGGTAACGCCGCTCCTGCGCCGCGCCCAGGTCGCCAGCACCTTGCGTGAACAGGGTGACATCGAGCACATCGCCCAGCAACTCGGCCGCTTGCTCGGCCGCACCCAGTTCACCAATGACCAGGGCCCGCCCTGCACTCTTGTAAGTGACCGTGGCCACCGGGTCGGGCTCAGGCAGATGGGCAACGGCCAGCAGGGCGGCAATTTTGGGGCTGGCCTGCGCCGCATCGCGGCTCCAGCCACCGGTTTCGCGGATGTTGACAAACTTGATCGGCGTGCTCAATTTGGCCTGGTCGGCCAGTTCATTGAAGAGCCGGATTTCCTGGGTGCAGGCCACTACCAGCGTAACGCCGTTGGCTGCAGCCTGCAAGAACTCAGCGGCCTGGCGGCGGCACAGGCTTGAATGCAGGCTCAAAGGCTCGTTCAGGCTCGCGCTCAGGGCACGCGGGTCGAGCGGCATGGTCTGGTTGCAGTCGCAGATCAGTGTGGTCATGGTGTGGGTTTTGGTTGGGAGACACCGCCGGCGTGGCAGCTTCAGAAATTGCTGGAGTGGCCACCTGATCTACCGGCGCCTGCTCGTCGTCGTCAAACAGCTTGAGAAACTTGGCGCTCGCCATCTGGCGCAGCATGGCTGCCGGCATGGGGCTGGGCACGCTGTAGTCGTCGATGTAAATGTCAAGCCCATCCATCACGTTGTAATGGGGGTCGGTAAACAGCTTTTTCATGGCGGCGTTGCGCACCTCTGGGGCCACATCGCGTGCCACAAAAGGGGCGTAGCTGCTGTCAGCGTGCAGGGCCTGGACGTCGGCAAGTGTTGGGACGGGGGTCGCCGGTGCATCCGACATAGCATTTGGCGCTGCGCTGGCAGTCTGGTTTTCCGTGGACTGCGGGTTTAAACTTTCAGGCACCCCCTGTGCCGCCGGTTCGGCAAGTACCGCACCTTTGGCAGCAGGCGGCTCTGTCACCACCCTGCCCTCACGCAGCGCCTGTTTGCGCTGCGACCAACGGCCCAAAAAGCCGTCAGCCACGGCCACCGCCCTGCCCGTTGCCAAAGGTTTTATCGGTGCTGATCGAGGCCGGGCTGCCAAAGCGGTCGGTGAGCGACCGGAAGCTCTCGGGCCGCTTGCGCCGCTTGGGCTCGACCACGTGATGTTCATCCACAAAGGTCTGCAGCCACTGCACCACCGGCGCGGGGGCGGGCACCTGTTCCACGGTCTCCTGGGCGTCAAGCCAGCGCCCCGCGTCGTAGTAGCTCAGGCTCACCACCAGCGGCCTCGGAATGGGTTCTGCGGCCACGCCAGGCTCGTCGTCCATACGCCACAAGACAAACCAGCTGGGCACGTCGGTACTGGCGTTGAGGTAATAACCCTCGCCATCATCGCTGAACAGTTCCACCTTGAAACCACCATGCAACCAGCGTTGCTCCGTGTCACTCTGGTACAGCAGGCGCGGCTCGGTGCCAAAACCGGCTTCGTGCATCACGACTTCGGCCAGCTGCCAGCGCCAGGCTTGCCAGCGAGCAGCGGGGCCGGTGTTGGTCACGCGCTGCATGATCACGGCAACTTCAATGAATGGGCGCAAGGTCGGCATATGGGTTGGAACTGTAACGGATTCAAATACCCCTTGACGCGACCTGGCGCGCGTAAAACGGCCTTACAGATGAGGTAAAACCCTTGGTTTCCGCGATGCATCAAAAAATGCGTGACACAGTTGGTGCAATCTGCTGCTACCCAGCGCGCTGACAATGATTAACGTACGCTGTCTGTTATTTACACGCCCAACCGAAAGCACCCCATGTTTCAATCCGCAGAAATTGGCCACAAGCTGAGTAAAACTGCTTACCGCGAAGCTGTTCCCACCTTGCGTGCCGCCCTGCTGGCGGCACAAATTGACTTGTTTGAGCAGCACAAGACCCCGGTGGTGGTGCTCATCAGCGGCCAGGACGGCGCGGGCAAGGGTGAAACCATCAACGTGCTCTACGAGTGGATGGATCCACGTTTTATCTCCACACTGGCATTTTCCCAACCCAGCGACGAAGAACGCGAGCGCCCACCCATGTGGCGTTACTGGCACAGTCTGCCGCCCAAAGGCCGGGTCAGCATGTTTGCCGGTTCCTGGTACTCCGACCCGATTCGCGAACGGATTGAAGGTGCTATTTCAATCAAGGAGCTCGATGCCCGGGCCCAACAGATCAACCGCTTCGAAGAAATGCTGGTCAACGAAGGCGCGTTGGTGCTCAAGTTCTGGTTTCACCTGACCAAGGAAGGGCAAAAACAGCGCCTCACAGCGCTTTCCAGCGACCCACGCACCGCCTGGCGCGTCACGCAATGGAACTGGGATCGCCTCAAAACCTACGACCAGTTGCAGGACGTGGCCGGCCATTTGCTGCGCGTGACCAACACCGCCGCCGCGCCCTGGGTGGTGGTGGAAGGCACCGACGACCGCTACCGCTGCATGACGGTGGGCCAGGTACTGCTCAAAGCCATGCAAAACAAGCTGGCGACCAAGGAGACACTGCACACGCTCACGGCACCTATGGTGCGGGTGGACTTGGACGGCCGTAACGTGTTGTCCGAGCTGGACTTGACGCTGACGCTGGCCAACAAGCCCTACAAGGACGAGTTGGCCAAATGGCAAGGGCGCCTGTCGGAGCTGGTGCGTGACGCGCGCTTCAAAAACCGTTCGCTGGTGTGCGCCTTCGAAGGCGCCGATGCGGCGGGCAAAGGCGGGGCCATACGGCGCATAGCGGCAGCGCTGGATGCGCGCCAGTACCAGGTGACACCGGTGGCAGCCCCCACCGACGAAGAAAAAGCACAACCCTACCTGTGGCGCTTTTGGCACAAGCTGCCACGCCATGGCCGCGTTGCCATTTTTGACCGCACCTGGTACGGCCGCGTGCTGGTGGAACGGGTCGAAGGCTTTTGCTCCGAGACTGACTGGCTGCGCGGCTACAGTGAGATCAACGACTTTGAGCACGAGCTGATCGAAGCCGGGGTCATTGTGGTCAAGTTCTGGCTGCAAATCAGCCAGGCCGAACAGCTCAAGCGCTTCAAGGAACGCGAACAGATTGAGTTCAAGCGCTTCAAGATCACGCAGGAAGACTGGCGCAACCGTGAAAAGTGGAACGACTACCAGCAAGCCATTTGCGACATGGTGGAGCGCACCAGCACCGGTGAGGCACCCTGGACACTGGTCGAGGCCAATGACAAGAATTACGCCCGGGTGAAGATTTTGCGCACCCTGTGTGAACACCTGGCGTCTGCCTTGCAAAAACAACCCAAGTTGGCCGACGCACCCACCGTCAAATCAGCCAAGGCCAAAAAAATCAACCAGGGCAATTCAGAACGCAAGAAATAGGCTTGCCGTTCAGGCTGCGCGAGATGCGCAGGCGAGCCTGACCCGGGGCCGGGCACCAACCTGATGCTTTATTTGATGCAAAATGATGTCTTTATCAACACAAGAGGCCCGGCATGCGCACCACGCTCACCATCGACGACCAACTGTTTGCCAAAGCGGCATCACTCGCGGAGCCGGGCCTTGAAAAGTCCGAACTGATCCGGGAATGCGTGAAGGCGTTTATCCAACGGCAGACCGCACGGCGCCTTGCTGCATTGGGTGGCCAGGCACCTGATGTCGAGCTGGTTCCACGTCGGCGCGAAGAGGCGAACACGCCATGAATGTGCTTGTTGATAGCTCCGTATGGGTAGGGCACTTCAAACAGCGCAATGAACACCTGGTTGCCTTGCTTGAGGCCGACTTGGTCGTTTGCCATCCTTTTATCGTGGCGGAAGTGGCCTGCGGCACACCGCCAAGCCGCAAGGTGATCATCAACATGTTGTCCGAACTGGAGCGCGTGCCAGTTGCAAAGCAGGATGAACTTCTGGCAATGCTTGATGCGCGGCAGCTCTATGGTCACGGCTGCGGCTTCGTTGACTTAAGCTTGCTCGCCAGTGCCTTGCTAAGCGAGAAAACTCTCATCTGGACATTGGACAAAAGGTTTGAGCTGCTTGCTGCCCAAGCCAACCGCGCCTTCAGTCCAAAGCTGCATTCTTGAGCCGACATTGCCCCAACGCGTTGCACCGCAAGACGCTCAGCTGGTGCGAAAATCAGGCCATGCCCACTTTATCCGCAGAACCCGCAGACCCCACGCCACAAGCACCAGCACGCCCCCCCGCGCCGCAAGCCCGCAACCCCTTGCACGGCGTCACGCTGGAAGCCATGGTGACAGCCTTGAGCACCCACTACGATTGGCCCGGCCTGGGTGAACGTATTCCGGTACGCTGCTTCACGCATGACCCCAGCGTGGCGTCCAGCCTGAAGTTCTTGCGCAAGACGCCCTGGGCGCGCGACAAGGTGGAAGGGCTTTACCTGTTCATGCTGCGCGAGCTACGCAGAAAAACTTGACCTGCCGATGGTCGGCGCGCGCAACGCTGAAGCATCACGACCGCGAATACGGCGTCTCATGTCTCAAGGGGGGTTTGACTTGCTGGTAGCCGCAGCACAAATTCAGCCCCGCCCTCCGGGTGGTTGCTGGCGTTGAGTGTGCCGCCGTGATTTTTCACAATGCCGTAGCTAATTGACAAGCCCAAGCCCGTGCCCTTGCCAACTGGTTTGGTGGTGAAAAAGGGCTCGAAAATTCTGGACATCACCTGCGGCGCAATGCCGGGGCCGTTGTCATGCAATGAGATCACCACCCAATTTGCCTCGCATCGAGCGCAAATGCGCAGCTTCGGGGTGATGCCAGACGGGCTGTACGCCGCGTCGTAAGCGTTTTGGATCAGGTTCATCAGCACTTGCAGCAGTTGCCCGGCGTTGCCCATCACGGCACAGCCCGAGCAGTCCTGAAACGCCACCTCAAATTCGAGCTTCATGCCGGTGCGCACCCAGTGGATGGCGCGCTCGATCACAGCGTCCACAACGACCACCTCGCGCTCCTCCCCGTCCAGCACCGAGAAGCGTTTCAGGCCGTCCACAATGCTGGCGGTGCGCTTGGCACCCTCAATGGTGCTGTCCATGAGGAAGGGCAGGTCTTTCAGGATGTGCTCAATACGCAGCTTTTGCGCCAGGGCATTCAGCGTGGCGTTGTTGCTCAGGCAGGCTTCAGCGTGTAACGCGTCAAGGTATTGGCGCAGGCGGGTGGTGTAGCGGTTAAGCACATGCACATTGCCCAGCACAAAGCTGATCGGGTTGTTGAGCTCATGCGCCACGCCGGCCACCAGGCGGCCCAGCGATGACATTTTTTCGGCATGTAACAGCTGCTGCTGGGTGAGCTTGAGGGCTTCGTGCGCTTCGTGCAACTGCCGGTAGGCGCGCTTGATTTCGGCCATGGGCCGCCCGACAAACACGTAGCCCACACAACGCCGCCGACCGTCATAACGCGGCGTCACGGTGAAATCCACCGGCACGGCCTGCCCTGCCCCGTCGCGCAGCATGAGTTCCACCGTGTCGCCGTGGCGCAAATGGGTGGTGCGCTGCATCATGCCCTGCAGCAAATCGGCACCCTGGCCATTGTGCAGCAGGCTGTGCATGGGCGCACCCATCAGCGCCTCGTCCGTGTTGCCCACCAGCTCACACAGGGCCTGGTTGGTTTGTTCAATCAGGCCTTGCGCGTCTGCCGCCACCAGCACGTCCGACATCGACGACAACAGGCTGAAGACCAGTTGTTGCGAGGCCTCCAGCTGCGAATTTTTTTGTTCCAGCGCCACTTCGTCGGTCAGCAGGCGTGAATAGACCTCGTCCATTTTCTGGATCACATCGAGCCAGGCACCTTCGTCCAGCCCTTCAAGGGGCCGTGGTGTGGCAGTCAAATCTGACGTGGGCAAGTCCATGGGGCGCTGCCAGTTCAATGCACGGTGCACACCATGCAGGGGTCAAAAGAGCGCACGATGTGTTGCACTGCTACCGGGGTTCTGTCGCCTTCGGCCACCGGTGCGCCCACCAGCGCAGCTTCCAGCGCACCGGGTGTGCCCTGACGGTCGCGCGGTGAGAAGTTCCAGCTGGTTGGCGCAATGATCTGGTAGTTGGCAATGCGGCCTTCACGGATCGACAGCCAGTGACCCAGGCTGCCGCGCGCCGCTTCACACAGCCCGTAGGTGTCGACGTGGTCGGGCAGTTGAGTCGCCACACAGCACTCGGCCTCGGGCACGATGGTGCGCAGGTATTGCTCGGCCAATATCACCAGGCGGGCAAGTTCCAGAGACCGGGCCAGCACCCGTGTCATCACATTGCCCCGGCTGCGTTGCCACAGTGCCCGGATCAAAGGCTGGCCGTCAGCCAACTGGCGCGCCAGTGCGCCAGTTTCCAGCACCTGGCCGTCCAGGCGGGGGGCTTTGTTCCAGGTGTAGGCCTCGGGTTTGTCGATCTGCGGCAGGGTCAGGCCCACGGCGGGTGGCAAGGCTGCGCCGCCATCAGCCAGCCAGGCGTGGCGGGCATCTTCGGCGATTTGCGCGATGTTGACCGCTTGCAGGGTGCTGCCGTTCCACACGCCGGGTGCCATGGCGTAACCACCACCCGGCTCGGCAAAGGCACCGTAGCTCAGGGTCAGGTCTGGCCCACGCCCCAGATCCTCCAGCGCCAGGTCTTGCGCGATGGACAGAAACAGGCGCAGGTCACCCCGCAACGGGTCGCGGGCGTGCCACTGTGTCAGTGCGTCTACACTCCCCAGCGCCACCACTTCTTCCAGCGGCGCGCAATAGAGCACGCGCTCCAGAAAACTGCGCATCTCGGCCACGCGTGCGCCCAGCCGGTAACGCTCGGAGCTGCTGATGCCGCGGGTCGACCCGCCGGGAACAATCGACTGGGTGTGTGGCCATTTGCCACCCAGCGTGCCCATGATCTGCAGCCAGCGTTGCCGCACGGCCACGGCTTCGCGGGCGTGTTCGCCAGACACGGTGGAGAAGCGCTGCTGTGCCTGCGCATGCCAGGGCCTACCCGCATACACCTCGCGGGTGAAGTCGGGCATGAAGAACAGGTAGAAGTGCGTCAGGTGGTCGGCCGCGTTCTCGCAGGCCAGCATCAGATTGGTCAGCAGCACGCCGTTGGGCGGCGGCACCACGCCACACGCCGCCGCCAGTGCGCGTGCTGCGGCCACCGATTGGGTAACCGAGCAAATGCCGCAAATCCGTGGCACATAGACCATCGCATCCAGCGGGTGTTTGCCCTGCAATATCTGCTCAAAACCCCGGTACATGGGTGCGTTCACCCAGGCTTGCCTGACCTGGCCGTCTGCCACGTCAAGACGTACCTCAAGGTCTCCTTCGACCCGATTGAAAGGGCCTACCAGCAAGCGTGTCATTTCAGGCGCGTTTTCTTGATCATGGGGGCCACCACCACGTGGCTGGAGGTGGCGTTGAGTTTGACGCGTTTCGGGGTGGCGGATTTTGACAGCGATGCCAGTGCCACAAACCAGGCCTTGTGCATGTCGGTGGGCAATCCGATGGGAATGCCCGCCACCTTGGGTGTCTGGTCAAACCGGTGGCCCGGCTCTTCAAAGCCGGGTTCGGTGCAGCTGATGCAGGCATAACCACCACGCACGCAGGAGCCTTCACCGTTCCACAGGCGGATGTTGCAGTCGGCATGCGCCTGTGTGCCCTTGCAGCCCATGTTTTCCATCATGCAGCCCAGGTCGCCTGGCGCTTCCGCGCTGGCCTTGTATTCGTAAAACTCGTTGCGGGTGCAGCCGTGGTGCACCAGCTGATCGCTGTAGAAACGCGGGCGACCCAGGGCGTCCAGCTGATCGGCGGTGATGGGCTGTGGGTCGGCCAGCGCCGCCAGGGTTTCCAGCACCCACCCTGGGTGAGTCGGACAGCCCGCGACGTTGATCACCGGCAAGCCGGAGCGGCTGCGCCAGTCACTGCCCAGCAGCCCGCCCACCTGGTCACCCTCGTATTGCAGGCCACAAGCATCGGTGGGGTTGCTTCCGGCTGCGGTGACACCACCAAAAGCGGCACATGTGCCGATAGCCACCACGTGCTGGGCGACTGCGCTCAAGCGCTGCACCCACTTCATCATGGGTTCCTGGGTACCCGCCAACAAGTGGAACCGGCCAGTGCCCTCCGGGCCACGCAATATCGAACCCTCAATACACAGAACGTGCAAAACCGTTCGCCCACTCAAACAGTCTTGAATCACATCCAGCGACTCCTGGCCGGTTTCCAGCGAGAGCGACGGGTGCCACAGCAAGTTGATGCCCGCCTGGCGTAACTGACCACGAAAATCTGCCGTGTCGGCACACAACAGCGACATGCTGCAGCCGCCGCACCCACCCGACTGGAGCCACAGCACGTTGAATTCAGCTTTACCCATTGGATTGACCCTCCAGACCAAAGCGGGCCAGTTTTTGCCGCAATCCGACGCGCGATAGGCCCAGCTCTTTGGCCGCGTGGGTTTTGTTCCAGCGGTGGCGCAACAAGGCTTCGCGCAAAATCACCGCTTCAATGGCATCAAGGCGTTCCTGCAGGCTACCGGCTTGCGCCAGACTGCTGCCCTTCAATTCTGCTGCCTTGCCCGGCTGCCCGTAGAGCACCCGCTGAGAGAACGATGTGGCGGACACGGTTTCGCCATCCGACAGGGCGACCGCGCGAAAGATTTCGTTTTTCAGCTCACGGATATTGCCAGGCCAGGAATGTGCCAGCAAATTGGCAGGCACATCTTCGGCAAATCGCACATTCGGGTGGCCCAACTCCAGGCCCGAGAGAGACAGCAACATGTTGGCAATCGGCAGGATGTCGGCGCTGCGTTCCCGCAGCGGGGGAACAGACAGCGTGATGCTGGCAATGCGGTAATACAGGTCTTCACGGAAACGGCCGGATCGCACGTCCTGTTCCAGGTCACGGTGGGTGGCGGCAATCACCCGCACATTAACCAGTACCGCGCGGCTGGCACCAACTGGCCGCACCTCACCCTCTTGCAGCACACGCAGCAACTTCACTTGAAACGCAGGGGAGGTGTCACCAATTTCATCCAGAAAAATGGTGCCGCCATCGGCCCGCTGAAACAGGCCCACATGGTCTTCAAAAGCACCAGTAAAGGAGCCACGCTTGTGGCCAAACAGCTCGGACTCCAGCAGCGTGTCAGACATGGCGGCGCAGTTTTCCATCACAAAAGCGCGCTCGCTGCGGGGGCTGGCGTAGTGTATGGCGCGGGCCAGCAGCTCTTTGCCCGTGCCTGATTCACCCGTGACCAGCACCGCCAGGTCATATCGGGCCACGCGGGCAGCCATTTCACACACAGCGTCCAACGGGCTGCCGGGTGCACGCACCAATCTGTCAAAGTCAAAGGCCGCATGGGCGTTGGCAAGAGAGCTTTGTTTGCGCTGGCGCAGCACGGGTGCACTGGTGCGTAATTCCAGATTCAGGCGCTGCGTCTGCATCTGCAGCGTACGTGCCTCGACCGCATTGGTCACGGTGGCCAGCAAGTGCTCCGGCAGCCAGGGTTTGGGCACATATTGGTAAATGCCCGCCTCATTGATGCCGGCAATGATGTCGCGCGAATCGGTGTAGCCGGAGATGATGATGCGCACCGTGTCCGGCCACTGCTCACGCACCTCCTTCAGAAACTTGACTCCCGTGGTACCCGGCATGCGCTGGTCGCACAGGATCACGCTGATCTCATGCTGCTCCAGCATGGCACGCGCCTCGTCAGTCGAGGGGGCCGTCAATACCGAGAAGTCTTCTTCCAGATTGCGTCGGATGGCATCCAGCGAATGCGTCTCGTCATCGACCACCAGCACCAGTGGCAAAACTGCTTTCGAGGAGGGCAGGCCTGGGGTATTCATGCGGGTTTGGGTGTGGTGGATGCAGGTTTTAGTTCGCGATGCAGCGCCAGATGACGGGGCGTCCAGGCGTGTGGCTTGCGAAAGACAAAATGGTGCCTTGCCACATGGTAGCTGGGGTCAAAGCCATAGAAATTGCGGTTCATCCGGGTGAGCTCTTCTTCGCGGTAGTTGGCCAGAGGCTTGCGCATTTCATCACGTTCGCGCTGCGCCTGCTTGGTTTTTAACCGCTGCGCCAGATCGTGTGCGCTGGCCATCGTCAGGCAGCGCGCCAGCACCTGGTGGCCAAACGCGGCACTGTCTGCCGCCAAGCAGTCGTCAAGCAAGCCGATGGCCACGGCCTCGGGGGCACTCAGTGGCAGGCGTTCCTGCATCAGTGCACGGCTGGCAGCGTCACCCATGCGGCGTGGCAGCGAATAGGTCCAGTATTCGGAGCCATACAGATTGCCCATGTTCTTGTAATGCGGGTTGAGCACCACGCCCTCATGGGCCCACACCAGGTCAGCGGCAAGTGCCAGAAAACAGCCCCCGGCCCCGGCATTGCCGTGCAGGGCGGCCACCGTGATGCGGTCGGTGAGGGTCAACACCTCCAGCGTGGCATCGTTCATGGCGTTGATGTTGCGCCAGGAGGCATCGGCGGCACTGTCGCCTGTCACACGCTGTGCAGCTTCAATGTCGTGCAAGTGGATGCCGTTGGAGAAAAAGTCCTGCCCGCCCGCCAGCACCAGCACCTGCGTGGGGCGGGTGCGCACCCAGCGCAGGGCATCGCGCAGGCGCAGGCATTGGCGCTCGGACATGGCACCGTTGTGGAACTCAAAGTCCAGCCAACCAACACGCGCGCCTTCGGGGCCAAACTCGCGGTAGCGCAGCTCGTCCCATTCATCGTCGTTGCGCATCAGCGGCGCGGCCAGCTCGTGCAAGCTGGCGGCTTGCGTGGCAAACACCCGCGTGGCGGCGAGTTTGAGCACGCTGCTACCGTCTGCGCGTGCCGCAGTGCCATCGTCCGGGCGCACATGGCTGATCCACACCGCGCCATCAGCCGTGCGTTTGAGCAGCGCCGGGCCACGGCGGGCCAGCACCTCGCCGGGCAGGCTGGCCTCGAATTGGTTCCTGACAGCAGAACTGGCGGGATGTGCGTCAAACAAACGACACGGCTGGTCCCACAACACATCGAGCACGCCCGGAAAACCATCTGCCGCCGCAATTTTGCGAAGCACGGTGTGGGTGGTATCACGCACCCAGTCAATGCGCCGCGCGTCCTGCGACATCAAGGCGTGCCATTGGCCAGGGCTGCTTGAGTCATTGCAGGTGCTAGTGGCTGCCGTAGCGGGTGCCAGTTGCCCCGGCACAAAACACGCCAGGGCGCGCAATACCGCCACCACGGCGGCCTGCGTGACCTCGCGCCGGTAAATGCTGGACTTGGTGGCCTGTGGCCGCACGTCAAACGGCTCCCAGGCCCAGACCTCGCCCGCGTCAAAATCAGCCACGGCTTGCAGCACCGTCACGCCCCATTGGGCTTCATCACGCATCATCATCCAGTCCAGCGCGCTGGGGCCACGGTCACCGGGTACACCGGGGTGCACCACCAGACACACCGTACGCGCCCAGACCGACTCGGGAATGCTGCGCTTCAGAAACGGTGCCAGCACCACGTCGGGCTTGAACATCGCCACCGCTTCTTCGGTCACCACGTCGGCAATGTCCAGCTCCACTGACACCTGGTGCCCTTGCTGGCGCAGCAGGCCAAACAGCCGCTGGGTCAGGCTGTTAAAGCTGTGGGTGAGCAGGAGGATGCGCATGGTCTATGTTTCAGCAAATGCGCGGCAACTGCTCACCACTGAGCCAGTCCACCACACGGCGGCCGCCAAAACGGGTGTTCATTTGCACAAAGCAGTGGCTGTCCTGAATGACGGTGCCAATGCGTTGCGCGCCTTGCCCCAGCGGGTGCGCGCGCATGGCGGCCAGCAGGGTGTCTGCCACCTCGGGTGCGCACAGCGCAATGAGCTTGCCTTCATTGGCCACGTACAGCGGGTCAAGCCCGAGCAATTCACAGGCGGCCTCCACCTGGGGCAATACCGGAATGGCGGCTTCTTCAATCACCATACCCACTTGGGATTGCCGTGCAATTTCATTGAGCGTGGTGGCCAGGCCGCCGCGCGTGGGGTCGCGCAACACATGCAGCAGGTTGGGGTCGGGCAGCGCTTGCAGCATGGCTTGCACCAGCGTGTGCAGGGCGGCGGTGTCGGACTCAATGGCGGTGTCAAATTCCAGCGATTCGCGCTTGGACATCACCGCCACACCGTGATCGCCCAGGGTGCCAGAGACCAGAATCGCGTCGCCCGCTTTCGCCTGGCGGCCATCAATGCACAGCCCCGGTGGCGCAATGCCTACCCCGGTGGTGCTGATGAACACGCCGTCGCCCTTGCCTTTTTCAACCACCTTGGTGTCACCGGTGACTACTGGAACACCGGCTTCACGGGCCGCAGCGGCCATGGAGTCCACGATGCGTTTCAGGTCTGCCAGGGGGAAGCCCTCTTCAATGATGAAACTCGCTGCCAGGTACAGCGGCCGCGCACCCGACATGGCCACATCGTTCACCGTGCCATGCACCGACAGGCAACCAATGTCACCCCCCGGGAAAAACAGCGGCGAGATCACATGCCCATCGGTGGCCATGACCAGACGACCCTCAGTGGGCAAGGGCAGCAGCGCACCGTCGTGCCCCTGGCGCAGGTACTCGTTGTCAAAAGCACGGGCAAACAGCTCGTCAATCAACTGGGCTGAGGCGCGGCCACCGGCACCGTGGGTCATGTCGACGTGCCCGTGTTTGAAGTCCACCGGGCGCAAATAGCTTTTTTTTTCGGTCATGCTGAAACCACCGCAATGTCTTTGAACCGGCCATAGGAATAGTGGGCGGCACAAGCGCCCTCGTTGGACACCATGCACGACCCCATGGGGCTCTCTGGCGTGCAAACGGTACCAAACAGCTTGCAGTCGGCCGGGCGTTTGACACCCCGCAAAATGGCACCACATTCACACTGCTTGTGGTCGGGCACGCTGGCGTAGTGCAAGTCAAACTTGCGTTCGGCATCCCACGCCGCAAACTCCGGGCGAATTTTCAGGGCACTGTAGGGCACCTCACCCAGGCCGCGCCATTCAAAACTTTCGCGCAATTCAAACACCTGCGACACCAGTTTTTGTGCGGCCAGGTTGCCTTCCGGCGTGACGGCTCTTGAAAATTCGTTTTCTACCACGGCGCTGCCCGCGTTCACCTGGCGCACCAGCATCAAAATGCCTTGCATCACATCCAGCGGCTCAAACCCGGTGATGACCACCGGCTTGCGGTACTCCTGGGCAAAGTGGTCGTAGGGTTGCGAACCAATCACGATGCTCACATGGGCCGGCCCGATAAAGCCGTCAATCGGCACGGTGCCCAACTGGCGAACCTCGGCAGATTCCAGAATGTGTGTGATGGCCGAGGGGGTCAGCACATGGCAGCACAACACGCTGAAATTGCGCACGCCACGCGCCTTGGCATCGCGCAGTATCAGCGCCGTGGGCGGGGTGGTGGTCTCAAAGCCGATGGCAAAAAAAACCACCTCGCGGTCGGGATGCTGCTCGGCCAGCTTGAGGGCATCGGAGGCCGAATACACCATGCGCACATCGGCACCACGCGCCTTGGCTTTGATCAGGGACAGGCCGCTTGATGCGGGCACCCGCATGGTGTCGCCATAGGTGCACAAGATCACCCCGCTGTCCAGCGCCAGGCGGATGGCCAGGTCGACCCGTCCGATGGGCAGCACACACACCGGGCAACCCGGCCCGTGAATCATGCGCACATTGGGCGGCAACATGCCCGCAATGCCGTAGCGCGAAATGGCGTGGGTGTGTCCGCCACAAAACTCCATGAAACTGTAAGAGGTGTCGGGGCGCACTTCGGCGGCGATGTTGGCCGCGATGTGGCGGGCCTGCTTGCCGTCGCGGAATTCGTCGATGTATTTCATGCCCGTGCCTCCGACTGGGCCAGTTCGGCAAACAGGGCCAGGGTGCGCTGCGCTTCTTCGGGGTCGATTATGCCCAGGGCGTAACCCACATGGACGATCACATAGTCGTCCAGTTGGGCATCGGCCACCAGGTCAATGGACACCTCTTTGCGCACACCGCCCAGATCGACGATGGCACGCAGATTGGGTAAGAGTTCTACGACACGGGCGGGAATGGCTAGACACATGATGGGTTCCTTGGTGTGCTATGAAGATGGCCGCTGCTTGCGCTTATTTCACGATGGCTATCGGCTTGTTTTGTTGTTGATGTTTCTGCGGCGTAGGGTTTGGGGGGTCGGATTCCAATATGGCTGCGAGGCACCCGAAGGGACGGACAAAGTCCGGGGAATTTTGGCAAAACCCCAAGTCCAGGACTCTGACCCCCATAACCCGTGGAGAGAGCCGGGTTGCTCGGAGGCGTACAAGGGCTGGTGAGAGATGACACATAGCGTTTGAATTCACCGGTGCTGAGTGGCTTCATCGCGCAGCTTCCGCTCGAATGATGGGTTGGACGGACGGTCATTTCCGCTCTCTCGCCAATAGTTCAGCATGCAACAGCCGCAGGTACTCACGCTCCTTCTTGCGATGTTTCCAACTCATAAGTGAGCCGTTGGGAAACAGCGTCGCATCGGAGTTGTCGATGTCGATGTAGTCAGGAAACGGTTTAGTGTTCTGCTTGTTGAGCATTATCACGGTGCGATCGTTGTGCAAAAAAACCTTGAAGAAGTCGTCAAGCTCAATCGGTTCTCCACGCTCGAATAGCAACCGTGTTGTATCGATACGGTCAGTGATATGCCCTCGACAAAGCTGCCGGGGCAACTTGTTCTTGTTGAAATCCACAGTCGCCAGCAATTCCAGAGCTTCCCTTGTAATACCGACAACCCTCCAGCCGCAGTCCTCGATACCCATTAGGGCGGTCTGTATCGTGGTAAGACGGCTCGCATGAAAGTCGCTCGGGCATACCCGTTTTGCATTGAACAGTGCGACGTACATCCCATACAACGCTTGCCGCAAAACAGAATCGTTTGCCAGTCTCATGTAGCCGCCCAACGTAGAGGTGAGCGGCACCCAAGGGCGCGCCGACGTGAAGCGACGGAACGCGCTTGGGCGCCCGTCTCGACTGCCAAGTTAGAACGCACTTTGGACAACATCACTCATCTATCTCCTGTTGGACGCGTCGCAGCAGGTCGACTAGCGCGCGACAGAGCGGCATGACAGGAGTGCCGTTCCCCCGCATGTTGCCGAAGTGGTAGCTCTCAGGCAAGGCCGCACCTGTCGCCATCAACGAGAGAGGGTGGCGGTGCGTGCTCTTCTTGCGAAACTCGTAAAGCTGCTTGGTAAGTGGGACAAGACCAGCGGTCTTAACGAAGTTTGGCCTCTTCTCGTCCCGTATGACCACCACGTACTTACGTAGCACCTCCAGTGCTTGCGAATCTGGAACAGGCTCTCCCGTCTCGTTATCGTTGAATCGGAAGTAGGCCGTGAGAGCGGAAGACTCGAAGAAACTGTAAGCAGCGTTCATGAAAGCGCTCACGAGCCACCGAAACCGGTCACGATCAGCCTCTCGGCATAGCAAGTCGAAGAAAAACTCGCACTCTCGCAGCTTGTCGGCGGGATCCGGTACAGCAGCAAGATCGATGCGGCTAAGCCACTCGTCAATGTCGAAGGATGGAGCGTCGGCCATTTGAGTTCAACGTAATGTAGTCGAGCGCCCATCTTGGCCATTCCAAGCCAGACGGCGAAATAAACTGTGCGGCAAAGGATTCCATTGCCCATGGTTGAAGTCACTGGGGCGAAGGTGGTTTTTCTTCGTTTTCATAATTTAGCTATCTATCAAATAGCTGCTTGCGCACATTCCACATGCGCTACAGCCATATTCGTATGTGGCATGGTGACACACCCCGTGTTATTGGGGTCAGAGTCCTGGACTTGGGGTTTTGCCAAAATTCTCCGGACGTTGTCCGTCCCCTCGGGTGCTTCGCTTCCCATTTGGAATCCGACCCCAAAAACACTCGCGCCCGTTGCCATGTTGCGTCCCGCAATCCAGGCCGGGCTCAGCGGCAGTTGAAAGCGCGCGGCGACCTCATCCACGACGGCGGGGTTGTGCCATTGTGCGTGGGCCGACCTGTTAGCCCGTTCACTCACAGTGGGTCCACATACGCAATACACGGACGGTTCTCTCTTTGGTGAATACTTCGTAAACCAGTCGATGCTGGATGTTGATGCGGCGCGAGTAGGCTCCAGCAAGGTCTCCGACTTTTTTGCATCTTTGAGTTCTTGCTTTGCATAAACGACATCCCAACTCACCACTTCAGCGCCTTCGCACTTTTGACCAATGGCTCCGCCATGCCTGCTTTGATGGATTCGCGCATACCGGGCACCGCAAGCAAGTACAAGGTTTCTTGTATGGCACTTGTGCGCTTGCCTGAAATGATGATCGGTTCATGGGACGCTGCCGTCTCATCAATGATCCGGTACAAATTGGCGCGGGCTTCGCTAGCGGTTACTGACTGCATTTTGGTTTCCCTCAGAATTGAATCTAATGGTGCGAATTTGCGTACGTGTGGTCAATGTGCGATGCTTTGAGGAAGTCAAGCCGCAACGCGCTTGCGTGTTGCCGCTCTTGGGCGACCAGCTAAATTTCGCTCCACTTCCATGCGAAGCGCGGCATTAATCCGGGACTGGTAACCACTCCCTTGTGCCTTGAAGAACTCCAAAATGTCCGCATCCAAACGAACAGAGGTGAGCACCTTCGTGGGAGTGGCCTGCGGCCCACGTCCACGCTTGAGCACTGGCGCACCCAGCATGTCCTCTGTCCACGCCGGATTGTCCGGGTCGTTGACCTTAGCCGAGGTTTTCTTTGGCAACTTGGCGGTAGTAGCGAGTTTCATGTTTTTCTGCCTTTCGCAGCGATATCACGTGAGGCCCTTTGGGGCGTTCGGTGTAAACCATCACAACCACATCGGCCTCAAGAAGACCGAAACAGACCAGGCGCTCTTCGCCGTAGTCTTGCCGTTTGTCCTCGCGGGTCACTGTGAAGTGATCCCAGATTGCATCGCATCCAACGAAGTCAAGCCCGTGATTCTTGATATTCAGCTTGCGCTTGGTTTCGACCCATGTGAGCATATTTAATTGTATCTACAAAATACTTAAACGCAAGGTGAAATTTGACGCCGAATTGTTGTGCTGCAACCCGTGGTCATCGTCCGGGCCGCAACCCAGGCTTGGCCCAGCGCCAGCCCGGCATCGCCGCACGACAGATTTTTGGTTTGCAGCACGTTCAAGCTGGCAAATTCCAGTAGGCTGACCACAGGATTGCGCATCTCGTCAGCCGCGACTTGCTTCAACATGCAACTTCAGCCCAAGTGCGCCCATCACCTTGAGGATCGTGTCAAAGCCAGGGCTGCGATCACCGGAAAGCGCCTTGTAAAGGCTTTCGCGGGACAGCCCGGTATCGCGCGCGATTTGTGACATGCCCTTGGCGCGAGCAATATCGCCGAGCGCTTTGGCAATGAATGCGGCATCCCCGTCGGCTTCTTCAAGGCAGGCTTCAAAATAGGCAGCCATTTCCTCAGGTGTTCTGAGGTGTTCGGCGATGTCATAACGAGTGGTCACGGTCTTGTCCATGGTAGGTATTTACTCCGAAAGATGACAAGCGAGGCGTAAAGCGGTCTTGATGTCCTTGGCTTGGGTTGTCTTGTCTCCACCGGCCAGAGGAATGATCAGCTCTTGCCTGAAGGTCCCGCAAAGCATCTATCCACTGAGCGAAAAGATCGGTTTTGCGAATTTCAATCATAGGGTAAATGTAGCCATTGGGCTACATGCTGTCAATGCCGCGCGGGCCGCCACCCAGGCCTGGCCCAGCGCCAGCCCGGCATCGCCACACGACAGATGTTTGGTTTGCAGCACGTTCAAGCCCTCACGTTCCAGTTGCGAAACAAGGCGCTGCGTGAGGATGCGGTTAAAAAAACAGCCGCCGCCCAAGGCCACATCGCGCACGCCACGCGTTTTGGCGACGCTGGCGGTGTGGTTGGCCAGGGCATCGGCCAAGCTCAGGTGAAAACGCGCTGCCGCCTCGTCTACTTTGGACGGTTCGTTCAACTGGTCTTTGCCCAACCATGAGACAACAAGCGGGCGCAGATCAATCTGACCATCTTCGGTGATACACCAGTCGTCGGGTCGGGTTTCCATGGTGTTGCTTTGCAGCCAGCGCTTTGCGGCTTGCTCCAGCGCTATTGCCGCCTGTGCCTCCACCTCTTGCCGGACTGACAAACCCAGCAGTCCGGCTGCTGCGTCAAACCAGCGTCCGGCCGCTGTGCTGGCAGGGCAGTTGAGGGAGCGCTGCAACATGGTGGTGAGGGTGCGTGCGGCCTGCTCGCCCACCACGGGACTGAGACGAGGCACGATTTGGTCCGTTTTGTTGCAAGCGTGCATGGCCGCTGCGGCCATGCGCCAGGGTTCTCTGGCCGCCACATCGCCACCGGGCAAGGCCAGTGGCAGCAGGTGGCCCACGCGCTCAAAATGTTCGCCGTCTACCAACAAGACCTCGCCGCCCCAGGCCAGCCCATCGGTGCCCAGACCCACGCCATCAAGCGCCAGACCCAGCACTGGGTGAGCCAGGCAGTGCTCGGCCAAAACAGCCGCAATGTGGGCGTGGTGGTGTTGCACGGCCACAGCCTCCACCCGGTGTTCCTGCGCCACCTGCAAGGCCAGATGGGTGCTAAAAAAGTCGGGGTGCAGATCGTGTGCGACGGCATCGATGCGGTGACCCACTTCGCCCAGCAGCGCCTGGATGGACGCGCTCAAGGCGACACACGATGCCGGGTCAGACAGGTCGCCATGCACGCTCGACCAGCGTGGCGCATCAGGCGTGTCGGTGTCGAGCAGACACGCTGCATTTTTCAGAAAAGCACCAAAAGCCAGGATACGCGCCATGGCTCAGACTTGCCTTGCTTTGAGTTGTGCCAGTTCCGCTTCAAGCTGGGCGATGCGCGCTTGCACGGGATCATGCTGAGCGTGTTTTGGCCCGGCCAGGAGCCAGTCCAGCCAGGTCTCCATGCCTTCGCCGGTGGTGGCAGACAACTGCAAAATCGTGATGCTCGGGTTGACCCGGCGCGCGTACGCGATGCAGCGGGCCACGTCAAACGACACATGGGGCAACAGGTCGATCTTGTTGAGGATCATCAATTTGGCTGCGGCAAACATGTCGGGGTATTTGAGGGGTTTGTCCTCGCCCTCGGTGACCGACAGGATAGCCACCTTGGCGGTTTCGCCCAGGTCCCACATCGCCGGGCAGACGAGGTTGCCCACGTTTTCAATGAACAACAGTGTGGGTGCGTCGTGGGGGTGATTGTGCTCATGTGAATGCTCATGCGAATGCCCATGCCCATGGACGTGCGAATGATCGTGACTGTGTTCATGCTCGTGGTCATGGTGCTGGTCTTCATGCGCATGATGGTGTTTTGCATGCAAGTCCAGCCGCGAAAACGCCTCGGCCACCATCGGCGCGTCCAGGTGGCAGCCCTTGCCGGTGTTGACCTGGATGGCGGGCGCACCGGTGGCGCGAATGCGATCCGCATCAAAACTGGTCTGCTGGTCGCCTTCGATCACAGCCACGGCCACGTCAGGGTGGCGTTTTTTCAGGGCCTCAATGGTGGCGCACAAAAGCGTGGTTTTACCAGAACCGGGGCTGGACACCAGGTTGTAGGCGGTCACGTCATGCGAGACAAAGTGCGCCCGGTTTTGGGCAGCCACCGCATTGTTAGCACCGAGTACATCGGTCTCCAGCTTGATGGCGCGCGCCTGGCTCATGCCGGGCACCGACACCCGGGCGATCCCGGCACCAAAATGCAAATCGCCAGTGGTGGGGCGCACCGCCACGTTGGGGTCTGACGGGGTGGCCCCGGTGTTACTGCAACCGCAAACGACACACATGTTGTTTTCCTTTTTATTGGTGAAATCAGATGACCTGCAATTCCATCACCCGCAATTCTGTGCCACTGGTGGCTTGCAGCTGAAAGCCACCACACAGCGGACAGGGATCAAGGCGCGAGCGGATGTCCACACTTTGGCCGCACGGCAAACACCAGGCGGTGGCGGCAGGCTCATCAATGTCAATCGTGGCGTGTTCAAGGCAGGTGCCCGGCGCAATGGCTTCGAGCGCAAAACGCAGCGCAGAGAGTTCCACACCACTCAGGGCACCGGCTTCCAGGCGCAGGTGGGTGACTCGCTCGAACGGATCACGTTCACAGGTTTGCTCCAGCACACGCAGAATGCCGCCAGCCAGACTCAGTTCATGCATGGGGGGTCTCCGGGGACGTAGGGGTGCTTACCTGGCAGTCAACGCAGGCATCAAACGCAGCGGCAAGCGCCAAGGCGGATGCGGTGTCTTGCGGCGCAAGCGTGCTCAAAGCCTTGGCCAGCACGCCCTGGGGATGAAAGTTCCACTCGGTCGGTGCCAGCACCCGGTAGTCAGCCACCTGTCCTTGCGCATCAAGCTGCACCCAGTGCAGCAGCAGCCCGCGTGCCATTTCACACCAGGCAATGGCTTGACCCTCACCAACCTGCTGCGCGCCACTGGCCAACACGTCGGGCATGTGTTGTGCCGGGGTATGTGGTTGGATGGCCGCTATTTCCATCAGTTCGGTCCAGCGTGCGGACAGCCGTGTCCAGGCGGTCGCTGCGGCCGTTGTCTTGTTGCGATGCCGCAAGCGTGTCCACGGGCCGGTCTCGGCACCCTGACCTAGCCAGGTGGGGCGTTGCGCAAAGTTGATGTCGTTGGCAAGCGCGAGTGCAAGCGCCTGCAGCGCGGCCGCCTGCTGGACGGGGTTGGTGTCGAGCAAGTCAAGGTGATGTGTGGCCGGTGCCAATGCGTGGGCCAGTTCATGCCAGGTGTGCAGCGCTTGCGCCGGGGGCAGATTGGGTGCGTGGGATCGGCACCACTGCGCCAGCGCAGCCGGCTCGCGATGGTGGATCAGCCAGCTACCTGTCGGCTGACCCAATATGCGGTCTTCGAGCCAGCATCGCAACTGCGTGAGTGCCTCCCATGCCTGATCTTCTGTGCTTTGGTGGGCGGTGTGACTCATCGAGAGTGGGCAGTCGCGCAGCCACGCCAGTTGGGCTGGCTTGATCGGCACACCGAGCTGTCGGCGGGGCCAGTCCAGTGCCATGCTGCGCAAATGGTCGCGCGCGGTTTCCAGCCACAACAGCACGGCGGGCTCGTTGGGCAGACGCTTTTCCGGGTGCGGGTGGGCAGCATTCAGGGCCAGGCGCGCGGCGCGGCGGTGCGCGTGAGAGCACAGCGTGAACACCTGCCCAAGCGTGCGCTCAACAGCTTCGCCCTGTTGGCCACGCAACAGCCGACCGAGGGTGCCATGGCCCATCACGGGCCGACGGCCCTCAATGCTGCGGGGCACACCAGGGCGCAAGGTGTAGCTGCCAGCCAGATCCATGGAGGAGCTCATGCTTGTGCTCGCGTGGGCTCGGTGCCGCGGCCAAACAGAAAACCGCGTCGGTTTGGCAAGGGTTGAGGTGGGATGGCGGCGGGTTTCACGGGTGTGCGGAGCAGATTGAGAATTTCGCTCGCAGTATCGGCTGCCGCCGCATGATCGGCAAACTGAAACATCGGCGAAAACAGCGAGCAAACCTCAAAAGCGCCCATGCCCGGCTCGCAAGCACCGATGAACTCAAAAGATTCATGGCCCACCATTCGGCGGGCTTTTTTCCCTACCGCCAGCAGCTTGTCACCCGGTGAAGGTGCCCGTGTCGGCAACCGAACCAGGTTCATGAACCAGGGGGTCACCAGCACCCCCAACAGCATATCTGTGTCGTCAGGCTCAGGGAGAAAACCAAACGCCTGGATATACACGGCAGAGTTTTGCACCGGCACCCCCAGCATGCGGGTGTGGGCGATCTCGGTAAAGACGCGCTCAAGTGTCAGAACCCGGCGTTGCGGTGTGTTGATCATGACACCACCATGAACTGGTCGGCAGCACCGTCACATTGCGGGCAGCGCCAGTGCGCAGGCAAATCGGCAAAGGACGTACCCGGTGATATTTGCCACTGCGGGTCACCTTCGGCCGGGTCATAAACCCACCAGCAGATCTTGCATTCCAGCGTGGCGTGCGCGGGCAGGCGGGCGCGGTCGCCCAGGTAGCTGCCCTCAAACTGTTGACCATTCACGCCGCTCATGTGTTGCCTTTCATGTTGGGCCTAGGCCTGATTCACCCATTGCAGGACTTCATGCAGCCGGTCCACAGAATCAACCAGGTCTTCGGGTGCGGCGCAGGCGACTTCGGGCATATCGGTCACTTCCACGGAATTCAGAATCACGGTGTCCTGCGAGTTGTAGTAGACCACGCGCCAGGTGTGGGGCACACAGCAATTGGTGATGCGGCAGTTGCCGTAGCCACGCGAGAGAATCAGCACCCGCCCCGTGCCAAGCCGATGGTCCAGGTAACCAATGTCCATCGGTGTCAGGGGCAGCAGGCTCAGATTGACCACATGAGCGATTTGACCCGGTTGCCAGGTACGGCGCTGGTCTTCCAGCTCCACCAGCACGCTGGGTGCGTTCATCACTTCGGGTGGTACGGCCAAGGCGGCTGGCACGGACTGGCTGCCATCCAGTTTGGCGGTTTGTCGCAACACTTCTGGTATGCCACCCACCTCAATCCAGTCGCGCACCGGGCCATCACCCGGCGACTCAATCACACGCCACACACCGGCAAAAACGGATTCCTGAATCTGCAGCACAGGCGTGCCGTCAGGTGCCAACACCTGTGCGCTGACCTCGCCTTCGCCCAGCACCTGGTTGATCAGCGTCAGGTCTTGGGCCGGAAGGTCCGCCAGCGCGACACGGGCCGTCTCATGCTTGGGTGAGGCACCTTCGGCGACCTGGCGCAGCGCCGCAAGCACCTCATGTAGTACCTGAACCGCCCCGGCATGTCGGGCGATTTCTTCGGGTTCAGGCAGCACGGGCGTATGGAAGGTTTCCATGCCCTGCGGCATGGCAATGTAGTCCAACGTTTCGTCTTCAGACTGGGTGCCGGGCCCGAGGTCAGCCACCACAGGAATCGGAAAAGGTTTGATGTCGTACATGAGGGTCTCGCAGTCTGGCAATGGATGACGAAGTGGGGTGGTCAGTGGCAGCTTGCGCCCTGCGCCTGGCTGCTGACCACCGGGATGCCGATGGTGGGTGCACGGCTGGTCGGTGCGTCCAGCGCCTGGGCAAGCAGGGTCAGGTAGTCGGTCCAGTCGTGCATGCCTGACAGCGTGGTCACATAGTGGCCATTCCTGAAAAACATCAGTGTCGGCCAGCGCTGCGAGCCAAACTTTTTCGCCAGCGCTTCTGCGGTCTCTGGCACCGCCACCGCCATGCCGAAGGGGCGGCCAACCGATGCACTGACCTGTTGTAATTCGGGCAGCACCACCGCCACGTCCACCGCTTCCGGAAAGCGTACCGGGTCACCGGCAAAGAGCAGCACATGGTCGCCCTGCTGGGCGGCCAGCCAGGCATCGATGTTGTCAAAGTCAATCCAGACGGCCTGGTGTTTGTTGACCAGTTGTGCCAGCAGTGGCGGGGCTTCAATATCGGTATCTATCATGTGTGTCTCCAGGTGTATAGGGTGGGTCAGCTTTGGGTCATGCGTTGCACGGCTTGTAAAGCCATTCCGGAAGGCAGCGCAAAGCCGGGTTCGTCAGGGAATGCAGGTGAGACACCTTGCCCAATGGCCAATGCCAGCAAATCCAGCGTTGCGTTCACCTCAGCCGCGCGCTCGGGCGTAATCAATTCGCGCGCGTCGTCCAGAAACACCAACAGCCATTGGCCGGGCTCAACCTTGTCAATCAGACGGGTACCAACCCGTCGGACCTCGCTCCGCCCGGTCACGTTGGCAGAGCCGGGTT
>MESQ01000043.1 GCA_001771065.1 Burkholderiales bacterium RIFOXYD12_FULL_59_19
ATACCGATACCGATACCGATACCGATACCGATACCGATACCGATACCGATACCGATACCGATACGGATACGGATACGGATACGGATACGGATACGGACACCGATACGGACACCGATACGGACACCGACACGGATACGGACACGGACACGGACACCGATACGGATACGGATACGGACACCGATACCGATACGGATACGGATACGGATACGGATACGGATACGGATACCGATACGGACAGCGACGCGGATGCCGACAGCGATGCGGATGCTGATAGCGATACGGACGCCGATAGCGACACGGACGCCGACAGTGATACGGATGCTGATAGCGACACGGACGCTGACAGTGATGCGGACGCTGACAGCGATACGGATGCCGACAGTGATGCGGACGCTGACAGTGATACGGATGCGGATAGCGATGCGGACGCCGATAGCGATACAGATGCCGACAGTGATACGGATGCGGATAGCGATGCGGACGCCGATAGCGATACAGATGCCGACAGCGACACGGACGCTGACAGCGACACGGACGCCGACAGCGATGCGGATACCGACAGTGATACGGATGCTGATAGCGATGCGGATGCGGATGCGGATGCGGACGCTGACAGTGATACGGATGCCGACAGCGACACGGACGCTGACAGCGACACGGATGCCGATAGTGATACGGACGCTGATAGCGATACGGATGCCGACAGCGATGCGGACGCTGACAGCGACACAGATGCTGATAGCGATACTGATACCGACAGCGATGCGGATGCGGATAGCGACACGGATGCTGATAGCGATGCGGATGCGGATAGCGATGCGGATGCTGACGCCGACAGCGACACGGACGCTGACAGTGATACGGATGCCGACAGCGATGCGGACGCCGATAGCGATACAGATGCCGACAGCGACACGGACGCCGACAGTGATACGGATGCCGATAGCGATACAGATGCCGACAGCGACACGGATGCCGATAGTGATACGGACGCTGATAGCGATACGGATGCCGACAGCGATGCGGACGCTGACAGTGATACGGATGCCGATAGCGATACAGATTCCGACAGCGACACGGATGCCGATAGTGATACGGATGCCGATAGCGACACGGACGCTGACAGTGATACGGATGCTGATAGCGATGCGGACGCTGACAGTGATACGGATGCCGATAGCGATACAGATGCCGACAGCGACACTGATACCGACAGCGATGCGGACGCTGACAGCGACACGGATGCCGATAGCGATGCGGACGCTGACAGCGACACGGATGCCGATAGTGATACGGATGCCGACAGCGATGCGGACGCTGACAGTGATACGGATGCCGACAGCGACACTGATGCTGACAGTGATACGGATGCCGATAGCGATACAGATGCCGACAGCGATGCGGACGCTGACAGCGACACGGATGCCGACAGCGATGCGGACGCTGACAGCGACACGGATGCCGACAGTGACACGGATGCCGACAGTGATACGGATGCTGACAGTGATACGGATGCCGATAGCGATACAGATGCCGACAGCGACACGGATGCTGATACCGACAGTGACGCGGATGCGGACAGCGATTCCGACTCAGATGTCGATAGCGATAGCGATGCGGATTCTGACGATGACTCAGATCACGACAAAGACGATAAGGACGATAAGGACGATAGGGACGATAGGGACGATAGGGACGATAAGAAGGATAAGGACGATAAGAAAGATAAGGACGATAAGGACGATAAGGACGATAAGGACGATAAGGACGATAAGGACGACTGGGACGACAAGGACGACTGGGACGATAAAGACAAGACTGATGATCAAAGCAAATTTGATGCATCTTCAGAGGATGATCTAAATAGCCAAGGCGAAGACAATGACAGCTTGTTTAGCTTGGGCGATGCGGCTGATGGTCAGACAACAGCTGGATCTAGCTGGACAGATATGATCGAAGTTGATGTCCACTCAGGTGAGGCACACACTGAGCAAGGAGACTGGTCGTCGTTGATTGATGATTTAGATAGCGATACTAATTCTGATTCCGGTAATCAAACTGATGAAACTGACCATTCTTCAGGTGGTAAAGATGACGGAATGGACTTTGATGAAACTGACAAAATAGATTGGTAATTTAAATATAAATGATATTTATATATATTTAATATAGTGCATATTAAATATAACCAGAGACAATTTTCATTGTCTTCTGTAAAATTGGCTGTCATCGAAATTTGCATTTGATTTGTTTTTCAAAAAACATTAAGCCAAGACTTGGCCTGACGAAAATTCGTTAAACTTGGCGGCTGTTTTTAACTAAAGACACCAATCTTTCTGCACAAATGAATCTGGATCGCCATGCAACCCCTATTGGTTTGCTCTACAACCCTGGTGACTTGTTCGGTGAGAGACGTGCAGAGTTGATGGTTGGGCCCATGCTGATGGGTGGTTTGCAGCCCGTGAAGTTTGTATCGGACCAAATTGACGCAGATACATTGACGGTTGCTGGGCAATGGTTCAAAGATGGTTCATGGCAACCCTGTGCAAACGCCATAATTTCATGTATCTTGGACTTTTCAATTCCAAATCAGACACGGACCACGGCCGAGGCATTGCTACTTCAGCAAACGCCGCATTCGCATCGCATTGACCTGAATCGATGGCAACTCTTTCATCTCTTGCAGCACGATGACGAAGTTAATTGCCTGGTTTTGCCTTGCAGACCGTTGGATAGTCAAAAGGATGTGGAGGTTGCTGTACATCAGTGGCCTGCATTCGTGGTCAAAAGCCGCTTTGAAGGTAGCCCAGACCAGCCGTACTTGATTGAAAAATATCCCGATGGTTGGAAAATCACCAACTTCTACCAAGAAACCTGTGTCGATGATTCAACTTTTCAGAGCTGGTTAAGCAGTAAGTACAACGGTAAATGGATGCTGCAGGCGTTCTTGTCCACACGATCAGCACAGTCCAGGCCTTACGCTTTACAAATCACCGTACAGCAGCGTCATGATGGCGCCTGGATGGCGCCAACCATTCAGTGCATGCTTGCCACTGAGTCTCCGTTTGCCTGTTTACAGGCCGGCGCTGAACATATCGGTCCACCATTCGCACCCATTTGGGAGAACGTGGTTATTCCGACGGATCATCCAAACTACCCTGGACTCGCTCCGCGATTGCAGTGTTTTGGTCTGGTATTGGCCCGGCGCATTGAAGAACTCTCCGGTGGTCAGCCGATGGCGCTTGGGTTCCGGGTATTGCTCGACAAAGAGCTCAATCCGTATCTTGTAAACCTGGATGTTCGAGCCGCTGCGCCCACGCGAGCCGCGCGCAATATGGAGTTCTTTCGGCACATGACTGAATTTGCCTTTGGTCTGACCGTGATCAGAGCAAAAAATATCCCGGGACCAAAATGTCTCTTTGATGCAGTCAACCCTATCAGTCAATGTCCCAGCTGTGGCATTTCGGTTCGCTCAAATATCAAACCCGAAGAAGTGGTGACGTTAATGCGTAACCAGTCTGGGTGGATCGATCTCGCAGTGGGCATGGGTGGTCGTAGAACACTCCGTGCCGCAAACGAGTTGGCCGAAGAGGTCAGTCAGAGGGCTTTCATTTCGCTACGAATTGGTGTCGCGGCCAACGACATCGCGTTGCCGGATCTCGGCGAAAAGCGACTCAGCGCCCAAGAGGAATATGTTGGTAAAGGCCTATTGCGCTGGCCCGAGGTACGTTTGATGCGCAGTGCCAGAGTTCCGTTGTTACAAGCGCAGTTACATCATGCATTGCAGTTGATGCCGGCACGTGGTCCAGACATGATTTGGGTAGAGGATATGGACTTGGGGATGCGAGCGCTTCCAGAGGCAGAGCGCTTGGCTGAACTCAAAAAAACGATGACATGGCTGGACAGCGTTTGTCTCCAAGGTTGGGCTGGTTGTTGGGGGGTGTGTCTTTTTAATGACAAAAGTGTTGAATCTCAGGTATTGCTTGAGCAAATGCTAGCGCACTCCTCTGGGCAAGGATTCTTCAAAAAAATCGGCGTACGCGCTGCCAACTTCAACACAAAGCAGTGGGAAAAAATGTCAGCGCAATTGCCGGAGCTGGTGTTACTCGCCAATAACTCGACTGAACATCAATGGGTCACCCAGAACCTGCCACAGATCCCGGTGTTGACGAAGTGGTCACCAGAATCTGCCGCACTCTCGAACCTTTCTCAGGCCATTGCAACATGCTGATTGGCTTTTTGCATCGAGGCGGTCTTGAGCAATGGTCTTACGCCATCATGGCTGATATTGCTGCGCAAGGGGCTGAGGTCATGCGCTTCACCTGCGAAGATGTTGACTTTGAAAAACGTCAAGTTTTGGGTGAGGTCTGGCAAGACAGCCAATGGGTCAAACGCCGCTTCAGATACCCTGACGCAGTTCGAAATTTTGAATTTCGTGATGAAACGAAAGATGTGATTCTTGAACATCTACCGTACTCATTGGGTCGGCATTTACGTAAAAATGAACAACTTGACTTATTGGCCAAGATTCCAAATGTTGCATCCTTCATCCCGGTTACCCTTGACCTTGATGATCAGATGGATATTTTTACACTTGTACAAAAGTGGGGTGGCGTCATTCTCAAACCTGCGCGTGGCAGACTGGGGCAAGGTATCGTTTTCATACGCCGAACCGGTCAGCAATACGAGCTTGAAGAGGATGGTCAGCGAAAACCACTTGATCAAGACGCACTACAGAATTACTTGCGCGGATTTGCCGAGCGCACGGGGCGTTCATATGTTGTGCAACAATTTGCCGCCACGACTGGTCCGCAAAATCGCTACTTTAATGTGCGCATCATTATTCAAAAGTCAGGTGATGGCGACTGGCATCCCTGTGATTTCCCATTGTCACTTTTGGCTCAGCCAGGCAGTGTGGTTGCCAACCGCGAAGCGGGAGCCACCAACGTCAGTCTCAAGTCGATGCTTCAATACCGATTTACGGACAAAGCTGATCAGGTTTTGGAGGCTATTTTTTCTGCCGCAGTGCTGATTGCCCGTGCGCTTGATGATGCGCTGGCCCAACAAGCGGATGAACTCGCTTTAGATATGGCGGTGGATGACAAGGGCGCGCCATGGCTGCATGAGACCAACTGGCGCGGTGGGTTTTGGATGCTGGAAGAGGATGTCGGCCTATACCGATATGGTGGAGCCAATGTTGTACGCTTGGCACGTCGACATCAATTTGGAGGTGATATCGATGCTGCTCAGGCGGCCTTGCACATCGCAAGAAATAGAAACAAAAATTGTCGGCATGCGCCTGGCTCGAATCTGCTCGCCTCCCGTTTGGGAATCGATATTCCGCTTCGATCCGAAGTAACGGTCACCAATATCACCAGTTTGATTCTGGCGGGCGTTGATTGGTTTTGTGTCAGTGACTCTAGTTCATTTGGTGCTGCCCAACAAGCGGTGGGTCGTGCACTGGACGTGCTCCTTGAGCAAATGCCCGAGCGACCGTTGCCTAAACTTGTATCGATGTCTGGATTTTGCCAACATGACCCTTTTGATACACGTTCACCTCAGCGCTGGATCACGCAGGAACTGGTGGCCAAAGGCATCATTACCGACGCTGAAGCCAGTTTAGGCCTGTCCATGTCCCCTGACTTCTTGAAGCGTGCCATCACTAAAAACTGTCAGGATCTAGGTGTTTCGTCACTTGATGTCTTTTTGTTACAGGGGATTGAGTATCGGATTGACCACGATGCCAACTGGCATGCGGCCTGGCGTCTGGCATGTCAAGAACTAAGCAGAAGTCAAACAGCGGGTGACTGCCTGGAGTGGGGTGTTTGTTTGTCCTATCAGTGGCTAATGGCACATCGTGACAACTTATATGAACTGCTTTCTGTCGATGCGAGCAATCCCGTCAGGGCGATGCTGGTTGAGGTCCGGCCTGATGAACCTGTCGTCGACATTGCCTATCTATGTTCTATTGCAACGCAATTTGCACTCAAGTTGATGATTAAGGTATTGCCGTTGGCACCTTGCATTAAGCCTTGGCACGCCTCTCACCGATTGGTGCCACTGAAAATGGTTCAGCACCTGGTCGGGGAATGCGTCAATCGCGAAATACTGATTTTTTGTCCGGTTGCCAATGCGGTCGAGTTAGATGATTTTTTGGTTCTAAATCAAAATTTTTCTGGAGAAGATTCCCCTATGCTGACGAACGATGTAGCCACCTCATCCCCATCAGAAAACCTCGTGACCCGGGCGCTGCAGGCGTTTGCCCAATTCGACGCCAGGCAACTGTTCCGGTTTTTTGTGGATGGGCGATTTCACAAAAAATACCAAGGTTGGACGGGGTACGAGGCCAACGAGGCGGGCTCCGTGCAAGGCATTCTGGATGCCTATCAGTTGATGATTGAAAACTTTGACTTGTCAAAGGGTCTGACATCAAGGTACATCCGGGATTTGCACATCGCCTGTATGGGCGGGGTAAGCACCAAGAACAAAAAATCCACACCAGGGGAAATGCGCTCGCTTGAATCTGGCATCAACCTTTACAACGGCAAATCGACGTTGGCAAGCGTGCAGGAGCTTCTTGAGCAACGTCGGGGTGATGGCAACAGTATCTTCCATCACCCTGATTACCAGAAACCGGCTGAGGCTTTTACTGCACAAGAGATTTTGCAGATTATTAAAAAAGAAGGACGCGTTCGCTACCGGGCTTGGTACCCCAACTTGACTCAAGAGCAACAACAACAGTTAACGCAAGGGCGCACGCTTAGCGAGTTTTATGCCGTCAAGCATTTTGTTCAGAAATGTTTTGCAGAACGAACCGACCACATTGTTGATGTTTTCAACCAAGAGGTCGCCGCTGCTCAAACCCCACATGAACATTTGATTGCCATATCTCGCGTGGTACGAGATTTGGAGCTCCTGCACCCTTTCCCTGACGGGAATGGACGCACCTTTGTGGCGGTGCTGATGAATCATCTGTTGCTGGCAAAGGGCTTTTTGCCCGCCATATTGTGGGATCCAAATATTGACGCCGAACTCTCTGTGATCGAATTCGCAGACGAAATCCGCTTGGGTATAAAAAATACCGAAACATTGCTTCGCGATCCAACGGCAACTCTTTATGACTATGCCATCACTCAAGCTAAGCCAGACGAGATAAAAGTGTTTCAGGGCATGGCGCAGGCATTTATTGCTAGCCTGCATGGATTGGCTTACCGCACTGAGGCCGAGCCCACGGAAGATGATCACAACCAGGCATTCATTTATCTCACGCCAAGTCGACTGGTGGCTAGCACCGGTGGCCAGTGGTTACCGACCAACCAACATACGATGTCACTCCGGTTTGATCGCATTTCAACAGGTAACGAACCCGGCCATCATCAATTGTTATTTTGCCGTAACCTCGCGACATGGAGGGAGGCGGGCAAAGACCCGCTCCTCGAGCTTCAGCGTGAAATAAATGACGGTGTCATCGCCATAGTCATCGATGACAACGAATTGGCATTAAAGCTTAACCTCCCTGTGTTGCTGGTTGCGGACGTCGATCAAGCACTTTACGACGCGGGAGTTGCAGCACGTAAGGCCATCACCTGCCGTCGTGTCGCTGTAGTGGGCACCGAAGGTGCGGAAACTGTCAGGAGCCTGCTCACCCAGGCCGGTCGCCAACAGTTACGGGTTCAGGTTGACGAAAGGGGCGAGTGCAAAACCCCGCTGGTCATGGCTTCACTGGCCAATTTACGTCGTACTGACCAACTTCAAATTATTGAAGTCGCCATGGGAGCCAGGGTGAACGTAGCGCGGCATCGACTGCGCGCCATTGAACCTGACTATTGTGTTTTTACATCGACCGACAACGTGGACGGGATTGCGCCGGAAACCTACGCCGATGTCCTCAAGACATTTGCCGCTTGTGTGGATGGGCTTCAACCAGGTGGACTTTGCATCCTCAATGCCGACAGCGTGTCTGCAGTCAAGTTAACGGAGGAAATCAAGGCAAGAGGTGTCGTATCGATTCAAACGTTTGGCCGTCAAACCGACAACGACGCTTGCATGCTTGGCGCAATTTTCGATACCCATACAGCGCGGTGGACCGTGACTGCCAACATTCTTGGCAAATCATTGACTTACACCATTCGCGGTAAGGCCTCACCGTTGTGGTCGGTGGCCGTACTGTTGTTGATGGAAAATATGGGTTGTGATATTCAAACTGCTAGCCGGTCATTCGAGAATTTTTAATCAAACCGATCCCCAGATTCTTATTCAGGGAGTCTCTGTAGTTTGATCAATTTTCAAATACTCAATAACCCGGTTGTAGTCTTCCACGTAATCAAGCTCTGCCCAGAATACCCCCTTGATATCTTTCACATAGATCCGTGTACCCGTGCCCACAAATGCATAAAAAATATCTTCCCACCACTTGCTACTTTGCTGGCTACTGATCATTTCATCAAGTTTGGTAATAAATTTGATGAAAAATGATTTGTCAAACATGCCAATTCCGACATACTCGCCAGTGGTCTCGCTGTCGGGGATATCTTTGCCATAACGACTCAAGATATCGTTTTTCCAGACAAACCGGTAATCAGCCTCTGCAATTCTTGACGTATCCGCCAAAAAAACCGGGCTGCGCTTTTCTGCCAAGATGGCTTCCAACAACTCATCTTCAATGAAGAGATCGCCATTGATGATGATGGTGTCGTCGGGCTCAGAAAAAAATTCTTTGGCAAACCACAATGATGCAATGGAGTTGGTGACATCAAAAAATGGGTTGTAAAACACAGCTGCCTGGTAGGGTTGCATGGCCTTAACAACTTCGCCAGACTGGTAGCCCGTGATCACTGCAACATCATGGATGCCATGGGCCTTGAGTACGCGCAATGTGCGGCGAATGATAGGTTCACCATCAAACTCAACACAGCATTTGGGTTTGCCTTGTATGTGCCGACTGATGCGGGTACCGCGACCTGCGGCCATGATGACAGCTTTCATTGATGTTCCTTTCGACGTGTATCTGGACTCAGAGCGCCAGTATTGGTGGCTATTCAATCAGGCAGAACAATTAGTGCATTGGATTCTTCGATAATCCATTGGGCCAGTTGTGCAAGTTCTGCTTCGTGCTGTTCACCCATATGAGAAATTCTTATGAATGTCTCTGCCTTGGTTGGATTCAAAGGCAGCACAGCTTGGTACTTGTCCCGGATGATCCCCGCCAAGGGCGTTGCCATGACGCCTGGTGGCAAGGTGATGGCACTCAATGCATTGGAGGGAGTTTGCGCAAAAAGTTGAAAACCTGGTTCAGCCAACATCAGGTCTCTAAAGTACGTAGCACGCTCGGCCGTCTGTTGAATGCGTGCTGCTAGTCCAACTTTCCGAATCGACTGCAGCATGTGCGCAACCTGAAACGTAGCGTGCATGGCAGGCGTAAAAGGGAGCATACCGCGTGGAATATTGTCCAGGTAAACCCGGGCATCCAAATAGGACCGGAAATGAGTAGTTTGTCGAAGTTTGCGCTGAGCGCGTTCCGAGAAGGTGACAAATACCAAGCCTGGCATACATGCCAGGCCTTTTTGTGAACATGCCGTCGCACAATCCACTTGCCAGGCATCCATCTCAAAAGGGTCGCAACCAATAGAGCTCACCCCATCAACTATCGTCAGGCAATCTTTGCTGGCCAGTGCCTGGCACGCAGAGCGCACATCAAAGCGCTGGCCTGTAGAGGTTTCATGCGCCGACAACAAAACCCCTTTAACGTTTGGACCCACGGCGTCCAAAAGCCGTTGCAGATCCAGATCACGCCCATGTTCCAACGGCATTTCATGCGTATGCAGGCCCAAATCACGCGCCATGCTGCCCCATTTCGCACCAAAAGTGCCACCGTTGACAAAAACAACTTCGTCGCCAGGGTTAAAAAGGTTAACCAGCGCCATTTCCATTCCGGCTGTGCCAGATGCGGTAATCGTCAGCGGAGTGGATGTGGTGCCAAACAGGTAACGCAGGTCTTCCGTCAAGGCTTGAACATGTTCGCAGTAGTTCTTGCTACGAAAGTACGGCAGTGGCTCAGCGCCAATGCGGCGAATGTCATCGGCCATTTCTGTTGGTCCTGGCGTAAAAAGCATAAAACTCCTTTAAATCTCATCTTATCTATTCGGGAGTCGTTACCGACACATAAAAATGCAGCCAGGTTCAGATTGTCCCTGATTGTGGTCCTTCTTTTGGTTAGAACGGCATCGAATGCCAAGATCCCAGGCCCAACAGCCGATGGCTATGCGCTTCCCAACGGCTCGCACATCACGCCTGTTGGCAAGCTGTGCCACTAGAAAATAGCTTCAAAGAATGATTCTAAAAATCATCTTTTCGAAGCTTTGCTCGACTTCTTTTTGCTTGATACGGGTGTTTTTGGGGCTTCGGTGTAAATTTCAACTTCATCAAGATGAAGATAGTTTTTTTCTTCCAATTGCAGCCTTACATATCGGGCAATTTTTCCTTGCGCATTGACGATCAAGGGGGTGCTGTCAAGTACGCCTCCGAAAGACAAACCACCTGAATAAATTTTCTCCCATTCGGTCTGGTCGCCGGATAGCAGAACCGTCAGACTCTTGGCACGATCAGCAATAGGACTTCCCTTTTGACCTCTGTTGAAGATGCTTAGAGAAGTAAGTGCATACGACTTTCCAAGGTCAACTTGCCACCATGGATTAGCTTCTAACTCAGTATGAAAGCTTTGCTCGCCAGATTTAATGCCGTTCACAGCCGAAGCAGCCTCATCGGGCTTCGACCAGCGACTCACGGAACTTTGAGTGGCAGGCTTGTTTAGTGCCACATTAATCAAACTAGCTTTTGTGGTTGTTGTCATGTGGATGTCATCTTTCAAAAGAGTGTGTGGATGAACTTGCGCTGAATTGTCTGCGTATGTTACAGGCTTTGACGTCCGTGTACCAGTCGCAATTGAGGCTCGATTTAAAAAATTTGGAATGGATTTTGGTTGGGCCACCTTTACGGAAATTACATTTTCCTGATTCATCAAAAAAGATGGAATGTCTGTGAAGCTGGAAGAACCCGTGTGAACAAGATATTGACAACGCGATAGCAAAAACATATCCACAAGTGCTTCCTCACCCATAAGAATTTTATCTATACAATGTTTAGAAGAATGAATCGCAGTATTATCATCAGGGTAAAACTTCTCAGTCGACAAGATGCTGCCGTATTTTTCCTGGAAAACGTTCAGTATTAGTTTGTTGTCAGTGCATAGAAATATTTGTGCATTTTGATTTTTTTCAAGTATCGAGTCAATTTTTGGAAAATAATCATCAATAATAACATTTCGTTTGGCAACAAATTTTGGTAATAAGTTGTCTGTATATCGTACATGTACGCCAATAGTCACCTTTTCAAAATTTATATTTTGAAATAAATTTATTTTTTTTTCAATATGAGGTTTTAAACAAATATATTCTTGCATTAATTTTCGTTTAATCTCAAGCATTGATAGTTTTTTGAATTCTAAAGGGAATGAGTTTCTATGATTTTGAAATATCCACCACCGAAAAGTCCAGCTAATCCAAACTAAAACATCTTCAATGTAATCAATTCTAGATGGTTCCATTATAAAATAACTATAGGGGTCATCTCGCTTAACATCATCATGACGCCATGCAATGAAATCAATTCTTTCCCGCCAATTACAACCAACACCGCCTTGCCAACTATGTGGTATCACTGATAATTCGTTTTCGATCAAAGAGGAAGGGTCGCTAGTCGGCTTTACTAATGGGCTGTCAAAAAATAGATCAAATGCATTGATACCCTTCGGGGCATAAACACCATCAGTCCAATCTACAATAATTATTCGATTGGTGATTAAAGAATAAAAAGCGACTTCTAGAAAGGATCGAATTCTATTGCCGAAACCAGATATGCCTTTTAAATAAATGTATTTTATTGCATTTTTTTTGGATTCATTATCGGTAATATTTTGCATGGCATCAATCAATAAGTATATACTTTAGCTAAGCGGTCATTAATATATTAATTAATTTAAGTAAATATGAACATATTTGAGCATTTCAAAGTAAATAAAAGTCATTACGATGCAAAATTCCAATTTGATGAATTTTATTTTTCTGAAAAGAGATCTTCTATTAACGATATTTGGTTAGTAATTCAAAAATTGATCCCGCGAAAATGTGGCATTGAATTGATTCGGCTGGGTGGATCTGGTGATGGTGGTTATTTGGTGCCAAATGACCTAGACGGAATTGAGGCATTATTTTCTCCGGGAGTAAATAATTTTAAAAATTTTGAAGATTATTTGTGTAATGAATATAGAATAAAATCGTTTATGTGTGATTTTACTTCTGATATCGGTAAATTTAAAACACCTATGATTGAAGGAATGCAATTCTTTGAAAAAAAATGGCTTGATACAAATGGTGATAAAGATTCAATTAGTTTAAATAATTGGGTTGAATTGAATACGTCCGAGACTGATGATTTGATTCTACAAATGGATATTGAAGGTGCTGAGTACAGGAATTTATTGCATGCTAGTCAAGATATTCTCAAAAAATTCAGAATAATTATTGTGGAGTTACATGGGTTGAGGCATTTGTGGAAAGATGGTTTTTTAAATGGCATTCTCTCTCCAATTGTTAATAAATTAAGTGAAAATTTCATTTGTGTTCATGCCCATCCAAACAATTGTTGTGGTGTTTCTAAATTTGAAAATATTGTTGTGCCAAATGTAATGGAGCTAACTTTTCTTCGAAATGACAGGATTGGTCATGAAATTATCCCTATCCAAATTCCTAATAAACAAGATAAATCTAATGTTCCCAGTAAGCCTCCCATATATTTAACTGGTGAATGGCTCATGAATTCTGATATCAATGAATCTGAAAAAAATATGTTAAAAGATAAAATTTCTTGGCTTGAAATGGAAAATATTAGATTGATCAACAAAATGAGATAAATTATTATTAATTACTTTTATCAAACTATTAAATAGTTTGATAAAATAAAATAAGTACTTATTTTATAAACGATTTTTTTAATTTGCAAAAATTTTTGTCTTTAAAATAGCCAGAAAATTTTTAAGATTTAATTCGCCACCATTGTCTTAAAAAAAGTGCATCAGCCCAGCCATGCCTGTTGAAATTAACGTTTTGAAGAAAGAAACCAAACTTCGCCAATAGCTCGCAAACTTGAATAAAATTGGCGCCACCTTCATACAGAGGTGCGACAGAAACCTCAACTACCAATCCGATCAAATCTTTAGAAGATAGTATTTTATCAGCACCTTTTAGAACGAGTATTTCCGCACCTTGGACATCAATTACCATAAAATTAATGGATTTAGGAATTTTCCCCGAATCAACTAAATTATCTACAGTTTCGGTTGTTAATTTAATTGTATTTGTATACTTAATGGATGGATATTCAATTGCGTGACGACCAAGCGCAAAAATTGATGAACTTTGACCGCCATTGCTCGCAACATTAAAAGAAATTTCTTTTCCCGCGATATCACTTAAACAGGCATTGATAGCATATTGCCTGGATGATGTTGAGCATTTTTCTTTTAAGGTATTAAAAATAGTTGGTATTGCTTCAACAAGATAACCTGTTAAGTTCAATGCTTCATATTTTTCCACTTCTTGTCCCGTATTGGCACCAATGTGGATGATGATTTCAGGGCGCTTGATATTAAAATATTCAAGTACTTTTAGGATTTTATCGATCATTTTTTTATAAAAGGTTTGTTTTAATAGAATCGATTGAAACTCATATGTTGAAGTTCGTAATATATTTTCTTTGCAAACTCATGATGTGAGTCGCCAGGATTGGATCGGAATGGTCTACGAAGTCAAGCATCGCTCTTCTGAACAGTCCTAGATCCGTCTGTCCCTGACTCTGATCAGCATGTGACTTTGCTTGGTCCGAAAGGTCACAATCAAAACGTTTGATACAAGCAGGTATGCCAAGTAGCCTGCGCCCACCAAGTACAGATGTTAGCGTTACATTGGGTTTGAGCCGTTACGTAGATTTTGCACTAATTCGCGCGCTAATTAGTATCAAAGCTAAGTCAGTGCTTGGTCCGACTTTTTGGATTTTTAATTTTTGATTTGCCAGGAGTTGCCAAAACTTCCACTTCGTCTAGGTGAAGATAGTTAGTCTCTTCGAGTTGAAGTTTCACATATCGGGCTTTCTTACCCCGGCAGTTCAGAGAAAGCGGGGAGTTGTCCAATGCACCACCAAAGGAAAGTCCACCAGATAATATCCTTTCCCAAGTGACACCATCACATGAAATGAGGGCACCAATGCTTTTAGCGCGATTCGCCATAGGCGTGTCCTTACGTCCACGGTTATAAATAAAAATTGATGCCACAGTGTAAATTTCACCTAAATCAACTTGCCACCATGGATTAAGCTCGTAGTCGGTATGAAAACTATGTTCACCAGATTTCACGCCGTTGACAGCCTTAGCAGCCTCATCGGGCGTTGACCAGCGACTCATCGAGCTTTGCGTGGCTGGTTTGTTCAGTGCCACGTTAATCAAACTAGCTTTTGCGGTTGTTGTCATGTTGATATCATCTTTCAACGGAGTGTGTGGATGAACCTGCTTGTCGTTTTCTCCATATGTTACAGGTTTTGACGGGGTTGGAACACACGGTCATCGGTACTATTGCAACATAACCGTCTGATACTCCAACTGCTCCAACTTCCTGTTGAGCACCCATAAGCCAGCCATCCCCGTGGACAACATTGCCATGGCAAAACTGTAGCCAAACTAGGTGGCGCCCAGATGTAGGGTGATGGCTGTAAAAATGATGTTGACCATAGGCAGCGTGCTGGTGAGCCAGGTCACGGTGCGACGTTGATCCAGCAAATGCCCCCATGCCGAATCAATAGGACAGCGCATTTCAGCTCATCGTGGACGGTGTTTCAGGCTGATCATGGATGATATGTTTTGGGCATACGCGCATTTGATTGCCATTACAGTTTGAAGTCGTACGCAATGGTGATCGGCGCATGATCCGAAAACTTTTCATCTTTGTAAATGGCAACCTGACGTGCCCGCGCCGCCCAGGCGGGCGTGGCCAAATGGTAGTCCAGCCGCCAGCCGACATTTTTGGCATAGGCTTGGCCGCGGTTGCTCCACCAGGTGTAGGCCTCGTCCGTGGTGGTCGGGTGGAGTTGGCGGTACACGTCCACCAAACCGCCATCACTGAGCAGCTTGGTCATCCAGGCCCGCTCTTCAGGCAAAAAGCCGGAATTCTTTTGATTGCTTTTCCAGTTTTTCAGGTCAATGGCCTGGTGGGCGATGTTGACATCACCGCACAACACAAACTCACGCTCAAGCTTCAGGCGCTGAAGGTGCGGGTAGATCGCTTCGAGAAACCTGAACTTGGCCTGTTGCCGGTCTTCGCCCGATGAGCCGCTGGGAAAATAACAACTGATGATGGAGCGTTTCACGTCCGGGCTGTCAAAGCGCAGCTCAACATAACGTCCTTCGGCGTCAAATTCTGGCTCGCCAAAGCCGACAATGACCTCGGTGGGCTCCTGGCGACTGTAGATGCCCACGCCAGAGTAGCCCTTTTTTGCCGCAAAGTGAAAATAGCCCCGCAGCTCGGCCATTTGGTCAAATCGCCCCATCACATCATCGGCTTGTGCTTTGACTTCTTGTACACAAATACAATCAGGTGCCGTTTGTTGAAACCAGGCCTGCAAGCCTTTGCTGCTGGCAGAGCGAATACCATTGAGGTTCAGGCTGGTTAATTTGAACAAGGAATTTTTCATGGCAGAGCGTAATGAACCCCAAACTATACAGATTCCAGGTCAGGATGCGTTGGCATTTGAATTTGTTCAGTTTGCGGTAGATTGTGGGGTGTTGCGCTTTGGCGAGTTCAAAACCAAAGCCGGGCGATTGAGCCCCTATTTTTTCAATGCCGGCCTGTTTGACGATGGCGCCAAGCTGGGTCGGTTGGCGCAATTTTATGCGCAGAGCCTGCTCGGCAGCGGCGTTGAATTTGACATGATTTTTGGCCCGGCCTACAAAGGTATTCCCTTGGGTGCGGCCTTGGCCGTGGAACTGGCGCGCCTGGGCCACAACGTGCCGTTTGCCTATAACCGCAAAGAGGCCAAGGACCACGGCGAAGGGGGCAGCCTGGTCGGCGCGCAACTGCAAGGCCGGGTGTTGATTGTGGACGACGTGATGTCGGCGGGCACCGCCGTGCGTGAATCCATTGCCCTGATCCAGGCGGCAGGTGCCCAGGCCCACGCCGTTGTGATTGCCCTGGACCGGCAGGAAAAAGCCACTGAAAACGGGCTGGACGTTGATCACAGCGCGGTGCAGTATGTGCAACAGCAGTTGGGTTTGCAGGTGTGCGCCATTGCCCGGCTGGAAGATCTGCTGCATTACCTGGCGCAGCATCAGGTGCCGGGCTTGGCTGATGCGCACCGGCGTGTGCAAGCTTACCGCGAACGCTACGGCGTGAGCGCGGCCACATCATGTTCGTAATGCCGCGCCGCTCCTGGTTTCTGGCTGCAGTCCTTGGGCTATTGATGGCGGCGCCTGGTGTCCTGCTGTTTGCGCAAACAGCCGCGCTTGAACCCACCCCCCAGATCTATACCTGCATTGATGCCAAGGGGCGCAAGCTCACGTCGGACCGCCCCATCGTCGCCTGCAGTGACCGGGAGCAGATCATTCTTAACCCCAGTGGCACTGTCAAAGCCAGGATTGGGCCGGTGTTGACGCCTTATGAGCAAAGTCAATCTGAAGCCAGGCTCAGGGCCGAGCAAAAAGAGCGCGTCAGGAAAGACGAAGAAAGAAGCTTGAGGCGGGCGCTTTTGGCTCGGTATCCAAATCAGGCGGCGCACCAAAAAGACCGGGCCGAAGCGCTGGCCCAGGTGGCGCTGGTCAAACAAATTGCCACCACGCGGGTGACCGAGCTGCTGGCTGAGCGCGTCAACTTAAGCGATGAAATGGCTTTCTACGCCAAGAATCCAGGCAAGGCACCGGTCAAACTGCAACGGCAGATCAAGGAACTGTCGCAAACCCTGGCCGCGCAAGAACGTTTTGTTGTTGAACAAGACAATGAGGTCAAACGGGTCAATGCGCATTTTGACGAGGAACTCAAACGCCTTGAATCACTTTGGCGAGCAGAACTTTCTGACGAGCCTGTCGGCACATCACGTTAATTCAGCGCCCAATTGGGTCGCCCGGATGACGCGTGGCGCAATCCGGGATGGTTCAGCCATCAAGCTAACTTTTGCAACAGCAAAGCATTCACTTGCTGCGGATTGGCCTTGCCCTGACTGCCTTTCATGATTTGCCCCACCAGCGCGTTGAGCGCCTTGGCATTGCCGGCACGGAACTCGGCCACATTTTTTGGATTGGCCGCCAGCACGGCGTCGACGATTTTTTCTAAAGCGCTGGTGTCGTTCATCTGTTTGAGGCCCTTGGCCTCGATGGCGGCGTCAACCGTGCCCTGCGGTTCTGACCACAACGCATCAAGCACTTGGCGTGCGGCGTTGTTGGAGATAGTGCCGTCCTGGATTCGCGTCACCAGTTGCGCCAACTGGGCCGGGGTGACGGGGCAGGCGCTGATATCGGCCTCAGCCAGGTTGAGCCGGCGCGAGACCTCGCCCATGATCCAGTTACCCACCAGTTTGGGTTGGCCGCAAGCCTGGGCGGCGGCTTCAAAATAGGCTGCCACCTCGCGGCTTTGTGTCAGCGTCGTCGCGTCATAGTCCGACAGGCCATAGTGGGTCACAAAACGCTGCGCCATCACCCGTGGCAGCTCGGTCATCGCGGCGCGCACCCGTTCCACCCACTCGGGCGCAATCACCAGCGGTGGCAGATCGGGGTCGGGGAAATAGCGGTAATCGGCGGCGTCTTCTTTGGAGCGCATGGCGCGCGTCTCACCCGTGTCCGGATTGAACAGCACGGTGGCCTGCTGGATGGCGCGGCCGTCTTCGAGCTCTTCAATCTGCCAGCGAATCTCGTAATCGATGGCCTGCTGCATGAACTTGAAACTGTTCAGATTCTTGATCTCGCGGCGCGTGCCCAACTCGGCACCTGGCTTGCGCACTGACACATTGGCGTCACAGCGGAACGAGCCTTCCTGCATGTTGCCGTCACAAATGCCGATCCAGGTCACAATTTTGTGGAGTTCCTTGGCGTAGGCCACAGCCTCTAGACTGGAGCGCATGTCGGGCTCTGTCACGATTTCCAGCAGCGGTGTGCCGGCCCGGTTCAGGTCGATGCCGGTCTGGCCAATGAAGTCTTCGTGCAGTGATTTACCCGCGTCTTCTTCGAGGTGGGCACGTACCAGGCGCACCGATTTTTTCTCGTCACCCAGGTAAAACTCAACGGCGCCGCCTTGCACCACCGGTATTTCGAACTGGCTGATCTGGTAGCCCTTGGGCAAGTCGGGGTAGAAGTAGTTTTTGCGGGCAAAAATGCTGCGCTCAGCTATGTGCGAGCCCACGGCCAGGCCGAATTCAATGGCGCGTTCCACCGCGCCCTTGTTCATGACCGGCAGGGTGCCGGGTAGGGCCAGGTCCACGGCGCAGGCCTGGGTGTTGGGCTCGGCGCCAAAAGCTGTGGGCGCGCGGCTGAAAATCTTGGACTGGGTGGAGAGCTGGGCGTGGGTCTCGAAGCCGATCACGACCTCAAAGCCCATGATCAGCAAGGACGGGTCTGCGGGTTTTGTTTGTTGCTCAGGGGTGTTCATCTATAAATTCCTTGCGCCGAATCAGCGGGTTTGGCCGTATGCCAGTCGGTGGCTTGTTGGAAGCGGTGCGCCACGTTCAGCAGGCGCGACTCGGTCAGGTAGTTGCTTATCAGCTGCATGCCCACCGGCATCTTCCCGGCGCCAAAACCCACCGGTAGACTCATGCCTGGCAGACCGGCCAGGGAGCCGGGCAAGGTAAAGATGTCGGCCAGGTAGTCGGTCAGAGGGTCACTGTGGCCGCCGAGCTTCCAGGCCACGGTGGGTGCCACCGGCCCTGCAATCACGTCACACAGCTTGAACGCCTGCTGAAAGTCGTCAGCAATCATGCGCCGGATTTTTTGCGCCTGCAGGTAGTAGGCATCGTAGTAGCCGTGGCTCAGCACATAGGTGCCGATCATGATGCGGCGCTTCACCTCGTCGCCAAAACCCTGCGCCCGGGTTTGCAGGTACATGTCGTTGAGGTCGGTGTATTGCTTGGCCCGAAAGCCGAACTTGACACCGTCAAACCGACTCAGGTTGCTCGACGCCTCGGCGGGCGCAATGATGTAGTACACCGGAATCGACAGCTCGGTTCGGGGCAGCGAAATGGGCACCAGCTTGGCGCCGAGTCGTTCGAATTCCTTCAGGGCTGCATCGACCGCAGCGCGCACGTCGGACGCCAGGCCTTCGCCAAAAAACTCGGCCGGAATGCCAATGCGCAGCCCGGTCAGGTCGGCGGTAAGGTTGCGCGTGAAGTCCTCAGTGGGCACGTCAAGTGAGGTGGCGTCGCGGTCAGGGTCGGGGCCGCACATGGCGCTCAGCAGTAGGGCGCAGTCTTCGGCGCTGCGCGCCAGTGGCCCGGCCTGATCCAGGCTGGAAGCAAAGGCCACCATGCCATAACGCGAGGCCCGGCCATAGGTCGGTTTGATGCCGGTGACGCCGCAAAAAGAAGCCGGTTGGCGGATCGAGCCACCGGTGTCGGTGCCGGTGGCGGCCGGTGTCAGGCGCGCGGCCACAGCGGCAGCGCTGCCACCCGAGGAGCCACCCGGTGTGCAGGACAGGTCCCAGGGATTTTTGACCGGCCCATAGGCCGAGTTTTCATTGGCTGAGCCCATGGCAAATTCGTCGCAATTGAGCTTGCCCAGGGTCACCATACCTGCACCGATGGCGCCGCCCGGCACGCCCGCGCCCAGCTTGGCCACCACCGTGGCGTCAAACGGCGACTGGTAGCCTTTGAGCATTTTGGAGCCTGCCGTGGTGGCGAAATCACGCGTCACAAAGATGTCTTTGTGTGCCAGTGGCACGCCATTCAGGGGCCCGGCGTTGCCGGCGGCCAGGCGGGCATCGGCGGAACGCGCTTGGGCCAGCGTGACATCCGTCTGCAGGTCAAGAAAAGCGCCGAATTCGGTGTGCGCGGCGACACGGGCCAGAAAATGCTCGGCTGTCTCTAGCGCAGAGACCTTGCGCTCGCGTAAAAGCGTGGCCAGTTGGGCCACCGTCAGATCATGCAGATCAGAGGAAATTTGCGTCATGATGAAAAGTTTTGTTCTTGATTATTCGATCACCCGGGGCACCAGAAACAGGCCGGACTCAAGCGCTGGCGCATTGCGTTGGTTGGCTTCGCGCTGGTTGGGTTCGCTGGCGATGTCGTCGCGCAGGCGCAACGCCACATCACCCATGATTTCCACGGGGTGGGCCAAAGGAATGATGTCGCTGGTGTCCACCGCGCGCATTTTTTCCACAATGCCAAAAAAATCATTGAGTTGGGTGCACAGGCGGTTGCGCTCGTCTGAGCCCAGGCCCAGTCGGGCCAGATGCGCCAAACGGTCAATATCAGCAAGAGAAAGTGACATGGATGTTCAATCGAAACAGGGTGTAAAACAAGGTCAAAGCGCAACGCGCTCAGGAGTTATGCACAGGCAATAGGGTATTATCCATCCCCTGAGCAGCCACGCGCCCCAGCGCGGTTTTTAGCCAAACTATCACCCATTTTGAACCCGTTACCCGGTGACATGCGGGCCGAAGCGCCCCATGTGCCCAAAAGGATTAATCCATGTTTGGAACATTTCGTCAGTATTTTTCAACTGACCTCGCCATTGACCTTGGCACCGCCAACACCCTGATTTACGTGCGCGACAAGGGCATTGTGCTGGACGAACCCTCGGTGGTTGCCATTCGCCACGAAGGCGGCCCGCAGGGTAAAAAGACAATTCAGGCGGTCGGCAAGGAGGCCAAGGCCATGCTGGGCAAAGTGCCGGGCAACATCGAAGCCATTCGGCCCATGAAAGATGGCGTGATTGCCGACTTCACGGTCACCGAGCAGATGCTCAAGCAGTTCATCAAGATGGTGCACCCGCGCTCAATCTTTCGCCCCAGCCCGCGCATTATCATTTGTGTGCCGTGTGGTTCAACGCAAGTGGAGCGCCGCGCTATCCGTGAAAGTGCGTTGGGTGCCGGTGCCAGCGACGTTTATCTGATCGAAGAACCCATGGCAGCCGCCATTGGCGCTGGTTTGCCAGTGTCAGAGGCGCAGGGCTCCATGGTGGTGGATATTGGCGGGGGCACCACGGAAGTGGGTGTCATTTCGCTGGGCGGCATGGTGTACAAGGGCAGTGTGCGCGTGGGGGGCGACCGTTTTGATGAGGCCATCATCAACTACATCCGTCGCAACTACGGCATGCTCATTGGTGAACCCACCGCCGAAGCCATCAAAAAGAACATTGGCTCGGCCTTTCCGGGCAGCGAAGTGCGCGAGATGGAGGTCCGTGGTCGCAACCTCTCGGAAGGCGTGCCGCGCAGCTTTACCATTTCCAGCAACGAGATCCTCGAAGCCCTGACCGACCCGATCAACAACATCGTGTCAGCGGTCAAAAATGCGCTGGAACAAACCCCGCCTGAATTGGGTGCCGACATCGCCGACCGCGGCATGATGCTGACCGGTGGCGGCGCCTTGCTGCGTGACCTGGACCGCCTGCTGGCCGAAGAAACCGGCCTGCCGGTGCTGGTCGCCGAAGACCCGCTGACCTGCGTGGTGCGCGGTTGCGGCATTGCTTTGGAGCAGATGGAACGCCTGGGCTCCATTTTTACCAGCGAATAACCGGACCAGCACAGCGATGCCACTTGGTACGCTGGACGGCGCGCCACCGCCATTTTTCAGGCAGGGCCCGTCGGCACTGTCCAAGTTGATTTTTTTCAGCGCTTTGGCGTTGCTGCTGATGGTGGCCGATGTGCGCTATCGGTTTACCCAACCCCTGCGCGGCGTCATTGCCACCGCGCTCTACCCGGTGCAATGGGTGGTGATGCGGCCCATCGTTTGGGCGCGTGACGGCAGCAGTTATTTTGAAACCCTTACCCATTCCCAGCTCAAGGAAGCCGCTGCCAAGTACCAACTTGGTTTGCAGTCCCAGCGCGCCCAGCAAGTGGAGCAACTCACGATTGAGAACGTGCGCTTGCGTGCTTTGCTTGAGATGCGCGCGCGTATCAACGCGCCTGCGCTGGCGGCTCAAGTGCTGTATGACGCGGCCGATCCCTACACCCGTAAAGTCATTCTTGACAAGGGCGCTCAGGCGGCGGTGGCAGCAGGCGCCCCCGTGCTCGACGATGCCGGTGTGCTGGGCCAGGTGACCCGGGTTTATGCCTCGGTGAGCGAAGTCACCCTGATCACCGACCCCAATCAGGCGATCCCGGTACTCAACGCACGGACCGGTGCCCGGGGTCTGGCCTTTGGCAACTCCAGCCTGCGCAGCGGCATGCTGGAGTTACGCTACATGGATGCCAACGTGGACATGGCTGTCGGCGATTTGCTGACCACCAGTGGTGTGGACGGTATCTACCCGCCCGGCTTGCAGGTCGGGCGCGTGTTAAAAATAGAACGCCGGGCCGATTCGGCATTTGCCCGCATCACGGCCCAGCCCGTTGCACGTCTGGACGGCAGTCTGCATGTGCTGGTGCTGCAGCCGCTGGCGGCACAACTACCGGCCAGACCGATGGTTGAGCTGGCCCCAGCAATGGGCAGCGCAAGGGGTGTGCCATGATCATGCCACGGGGTCAGCAATTGTTGCTGCCAGCCAGTTCACTTTTTATCTGGACCAGCTTGCTGGCGGCCTTGAGCATCAATATGCTGCTCAATATGGGGTTCTCGGGGCGCGCGGCCTGGCTGCCCGACCTGCTGGCGCTGGTGCTGGTGTTCTGGACCATTCATCAGCCGCACCGCGTGGGCATGAGTGCGGCCTTTGTCCTGGGTTTGGCGATGGATGTGCACCAAAGTGCGCTCCTTGGGCAGCACGCCCTGGCTTATACCGTCTTGAGTTTTCTGGCTATCGCCATCCACCGCCGCCTGCTGTGGTTCAGTGTGCCATCACAAGCGGTGCAGGTGTTACCGCTGTTTGTGGCGGCGCATGCGCTGGCCTTGCTGGTACGCTTGCTTGCCGGGGGGGGCTTCCCCGGCTGGTCAATGCTGCTGGCACCGGCACTGGAAGTACTGCTGTGGCCGGTCATCAGCGTGGTGCTGTTGCTGCCGCAAAAACGTGCCCCCAACCCGGATGCCAATCGGCCGCTGTGACTGCCCTGGTGACGCCCTCCTGGTAAAGCGCGCATGAAAATCATCCGCAATGTCCAACTTGAACTGGCGCGCTTTCGTCTGCGGGTGCTGGTCGCCAGTCTGGTGGTGCTGGTGTGTTTTGGCCTGTTGGCCACGCGTCTGTATTACTTGCAGGTGCTGCGCCATGACGATTTGCGTGCCCAGGCCGAAAATAACCGCACAGCGATTCTGCCGATTGTGCCCAACCGTGGCCTGATCCTGGACCGCAACGGCATTGTGCTGGCCACCAATTATTCGGCTTACACACTGGAAATCACGCCGGCCAAAGTGCCCGATCTGGCACAAACCATTGACGAACTGGCGCACATTCTTGAGATCACTCCACGTGACCGTCGTCGCTTTAAAAAACTGCGCGAGGAGGGCAAGAGCTTTGAATCCATCCCATTGCGCAGCCGATTGACCGACGAAGAAGTGGCGCGCTTTGCCGCGCAGCGCTACCGCTTTCCCGGTGTCGACATCAAGGCGCGGCTGTTTCGCAGCTACCCCTACGGTGAGTTGGCCAGCCATGTGATCGGCTACATCGGGCGCATCAACACGGCGGAAAAAGAAAAACTCGAAGAATCGGAAGACGCCGCCAATTACCGCGGAACAGAGTACATCGGCAAGCTCGGTGTGGAGCAGAGTTTTGAGGCCCAATTACACGGCGTCACCGGCATTGATGCCATGGAGACCTCCGCTGGCGGCCGCGCCACGCGGCGCCTGTCCAGTCAGTCCTCGACCCCGGGGCACACCATCAAGCTGTCCATTGACATCAAATTGCAGCAACTGGTTGAAGACATGTTTGGTGAGCGTCGCGGCGCGCTGGTGGCGATGGATCCCAAATCAGGCGAGGTGCTGGCTTTTGTCAGCAAGCCCACGTTTGACCCCAATCTGTTTGTCGAAGGCATTGACCAGGAAAGCTGGCAGGGGCTCAACGAGTCGATCGACAAACCCCTGTTGAACCGGGCGTTGCGCGGCACCTACCCGCCGGGCTCCACTTACAAGCCTTTTTTGGCCCTGGCGGCCTTGAGTACGGGTAAGCGCTCGGCCAGCATGCAGATCAACGACCCCGGATTTTTCATGTTTGGCGGCCACCGCTTTGGTAGTCCCGAAAACGAGCGTGGCGGCATCATGGACATGCACCGCGCGATTGTTGAGTCGAGCAACGTTTACTTTTATTCGCTGGCCAACGAGTTGGGTGTCGAGGCCATGCACGACTTCATGAAGCCGTTGGGTTTTGGTCAGCTCACCGGCATTGACATCCATGGCGAGGTGCGCGGTGTGTTGCCCAACCAGGAATGGAAACGCAATTACTTTAAACGCCAGGAGCAGCAGCGCTGGTACGCAGGTGAGACCATTTCGTTGGGGATTGGTCAGGGCTACAACAGTTTCACCATGCTGCAGTTGGCGCAGGCGACTGCTATCGTCGCCAATAATGGCGTCAAACACCCGCCCCAACTGGTACTGGCGACACAAGACGCCAGTACCCAGATCAAGGTGCCGGTGCCAGCCCAGCCGGCAGAAAACCTGGGCTTTAAGACGGAACATCTGGATACCATTCGCCGTGCCATGGTGGGCGTGACCCAAGAGGGAACCTCGCGTCGCGTGTTTGCCGGCGCCGGTTACCTCAGCGGCGGTAAAACCGGTACCGCGCAGGCCGTGTCGCTTGGTAAAAATGAAAAATACAACGCATCGCGGATGGAAGAGCGCCAGCGCGACCACGCGCTCTACATTGCCTTTGCGCCGGCCGAAGATCCCAAAATGGCAATTGCCGTGATTGTTGAAAACGCTGGTTTTGGTTCGGTCTCTGCCGCTCCGATGGCCCGGCGTGCGTTCGACTACTGGTTGCTGGGTCAATACCCCAACGAGGAGGACCTGGCCCTGGTTCGCAAGGGCGTGGCATCTGCGCCCGTGGGCCAACCGCGGCTGGCCGCAGACGTGCCCTGGCCGCGTGGCGCGCAAGCCGCCGCATCAGCCCCTGCCGCCGTAGCCGCACCCGCTTCAGCTCCGGTGGTTACCCCGCACTGAGGCAAGCCCTGGCAGGTTCAGCGCACAAACGCGTCATAACTGGTCTTGAGGATCAGCGCACTCACCACCAGCAAAAATACGACCCGCACAAAACCAGTGCCATGCTTGAGCGCCAGCCGGGTGCCCAACAGACTGCCGATCACATTGGCCAGCGCCATGGCGAGCACAAAGTGCCACCAGATGTGGCCCGTGGCGATGAACAGTGCCAGTGCTGACACGTTGGTGGCGGTGTTGACCAGCTTGGCGGCCGCCGATGCGCTTAAAAAGTCGTAACCCAGCAGGCGTACAAACAAAAACACCAGGAAACTGCCGGTGCCCGGCCCAAAAAAACCATCGTAGAAGCCAATCACGGCGCCGATCCCGGCGGCGATGAGCTGTTCCTGCACGCCCGAATAGTTCGGGGCATGGGTGCGGCCGAGTTCCTTTTTGGCCAGGGTATAGAGCAACACCATCAGCAAGACAAAAGGCAAGACCTTGCGCAAGAATTCGGGTGACACCACGGTGACCAGCCAGGCTCCGGCAAAAGAGGCCAGCAGTCCCGCGCCCGCCGCTGGCAGCAGGGCGGCCCATCGCATCTGGACTTTTTGGCTGTATTGCCAGGTGGCCATGGCCGTGCCCCACACCGAGGCACCTTTATTTGTACCGAACAACGTGGCTGGATGCGCATTGGGAAAGGCGGCAAACAGGGCGGGAACCAGAATCAGTCCGCCACCACCGACAATGGAATCGACAAAACCGGCAAAGAGGGAGGCAACAGAGACAATGAGCAATTCCATGGCTGCATTGTCGATCCAAATGAAAAAGGCACCGGGTTTGCCGGTGCCTTGTTTCTGTTTGTTTTTCGACCCTTGCGGGCATGATCTCCTGGGGCCTTTCGCTTGAATCAGCACATTTCTATCAAGCGATGGGTGCGACTGTAGGCGCCAATCCGGTGCAGTGCCATCAGGAATTACCCTAGGCCAGGACTATTTCGGTGCATCGGTCCGTCACACCCCCGCGCTGATCCAGCGTGCCGCCTTTTCGGCCATCATCAGGGTGGGCGAATTGGTGTTGCCACTGGTGATGATGGGCATGGCACCGGCATCCACCACACGCAAGCCCGCAATCACACCGCCCGGTCCACGCACCCGAAGGTGCGCGTCAAGCACGGCCAGCGGGTCATCCGCGCGGCCCATTTTGGTGGTGCCCACCGGATGAAAAATGGTGGTGGCAATGTCGCCGGCCAGGCGCGCCAGGTCGTCGTCGCTCTGGTACTGCACACCGGGCTTGAACTCTTGCGGCTGGTACCTGGCCAGTGCCGGTTGCGCCACGATGGCGCGGGTCAGGCGCAATGAATCAGCCGCCACCTTGCGGTCCGACTCGGTGCTCAGGTAGTTGGGTGCAATGGCGGGCGCCACCGAGAAGTCAGGCGACTTGATCTGCACGCTGCCCCGGCTGCTGGGGTTGAGGTTGCACACGCTGGCAGTGAACGCCGGAAAGCTGTGCAGCGGCTCGCCAAAGGCTTCCAGGCTGAGTGGCTGCACGTGGTACTCGACGTTGGGGTAGGGCTGGCTCGGGTCGCTGCGAGTAAAAGCGCCCAGCTGGCTTGGCGCCATGCTCATTGGACCGCTGCGCTTGAGCGCATATTCCAGCCCGATCATGGCCTTGCCCCAGAGCGAATTGGCCTGCACGTTGAGGGTCTTGACGTCCTGCACCTTGTAGACTGAGCGAATCTGCAGATGGTCCTGCAGGTTCGCGCCCACGCCGGGCGCGTCATGCACTACTTTGACGCCGTGCTGCTGTAATAAGGTGCCCGGGCCGATGCCGGAGAGTTGCAAAATCTGCGGCGAGCCAATGCTGCCGGCGCTCAAAATGACCTCGCCGCGGGCCTGCGCGTTGACCCGGCCGTTGGGCGTCTGCACCTCGACACCGGTGCAGCGCAACTGTCCGTTGGCTTGCGCTTCGATGGCGAGTTTGACCACCTGGGCCGAGGTCCAGAGCGTGAAGTTGGGGCGGCTCACACAGGTGGGGCGTAAAAAGGCCTTGGCGGTGTTCCAGCGCCAGCCGCTGCGCTGGTTGACCTCAAAATAACCCACTCCTTCGTTGTCACCCTGATTAAAGTCGTCGGTGGCGGGAATTCCGGCCTGTTGTGCGGCCCGGGCAAAGGCATCAAGCACGTCCCAGCGCAGGCGCTGTTTCTCTACCCGCCACTCTCCGCCTGTGCCGTGAAACTGGCTGAACTGACCCAACTGGCCCGGGTTTTGACTGGCAGGCGCACCATCGAGCCGGTAATGGCTTTCATGGGCCATGAAGTCGGGCAGGCTGTTCTGCCAGCCCCAGGCCTTGTCGCCGGTCAGCTGCGCCCAGGCGTCGTAGTCGCGTGCCTGGCCGCGCATGTAAATCATGCCGTTGATGCTGCTGCAGCCGCCCAGCACCTTGCCGCGCGGGTAGCGCAGGCTGCGGCCGTTCAGGCCGACATCGGGCTCGGTCTTGTACAGCCAGTCGGTGCGCTCATTGCCAATGCAATACAGGTAACCCACCGGGATGTGAATCCAGTGGTAGTTGTCGGCGCGACCCGCCTCGATCAACAGCACGCGTTTGGACGTATCTTGCGACAAACGGTTGGCCAGCAGGCAGCCGGCGGTGCCCGCGCCGATGATGATGTAGTCATAGGATGTGCTCATGGCGAATCACTTTCTGATATTTGTGGTCACAGCGCACGCGGGCGCTTTGTCTCTGCAGGCATTTTGCCGCATGTCGCGAAGAAAGTCGAAAAACCAACCACCCATCGCGTTGCCGTTACCATTCCACACTCTTTCCGTACACCATGCCCGATGTCGTCCCCACGCTGACCCTGCAAACCACCCCCGATGGTGCGCCATGCGTGGTGCTGGGCGGTTGTTGGAGCGCGGCGCGCCTGGCCGAATCGGCCACCTGGAGCCACATCAGCCAGGGTTTGGCTGATGTGGCCACCCAGGGTGCCGTGACTTGGGATTTGCGCGCCATTTCCCGGCTCGACCACACCGGCGCACAGTTGCTGTGGAACACATGGGGCCACCAACAGCCGGCACAACTGCAATGGCGGCCCGGTCAGCGCGTCATGCTGGAGCGGGTAGCGCGTTTTACGGCACCTGCTGTCAAGCCGGCCCGCCGTACGGCCTGGCAATTTTTTTTGCGCCTGGGTGAGCAACTCTGGCTGCTCTGGGATCACCTTGTGGCGCTGTTGGCGCTGTTGGGCCAACTGCTGCTCGATGTCATGGCGCTGTTGCGCGCGCCCCAGCGCGGGCCGTGGCGTGACGTCTCGGGTCACCTGTTCCGGATCGGCGCCCGCGCCTTGCCGGTGACGGCGTTGGTCGGTTTTACCATTGGGGTGGTGCTGGCCTACCTGATGTCGCGCCAGTTGCGCCTGTTTGGTGCTGACACTTTTATTGTCAATATTCTGGGCCTGTCGATCATTCGTGAACTGGGCCCGATGCTGGCGGCAATTTTGATTGCCGGGCGTTCGGGCTCGGCCATCACCGCACAAATTGGCGTGATGCGCGTCACCGAAGAGCTCGACGCCATGCGTGTCATGGGCATTGCCCAGGGTTATCGGCTGGTGCTGCCGCGCGCCATCGCCATGGCCATTGCCATGCCCTTGATCAGCATCTGGACCACGTTGGCCGCGCTGCTGGGCGGCATGCTGGCCGCCGACGTGGTGTTGGGTGTGACACCCGCGTATTTTTTTGCCACCTTGCCGCGCGCCGTGGCCATCAGCAACCTGTGGCTGGCCCTGGGCAAGTCGGTGGTGTTTGGCTTGCTGATTGCGCTGATTGGCTGCCACTACGGCTTGCGCGTCAAGCCCAACACCGAGAGCCTGGGGCAGGGCACCACCGCCTCGGTGGTCACGGCCATCACGGTGGTGCTGCTGGTGGATGCGGTGTTTGCCGTGGTTTTCAAGAATGTTGGTTTATGACGCCACCCGTGGTTGAAATTGACAAATTGTGGTCCGTGTTTCACGAGGCCGGGCGCGACGTGGTGATCCATCAGGACCTGAATCTGCGCATTGAGGCGGGCGAGCTGGTGTCGATTGTGGGCGGCTCCGGCAGTGGCAAAACCGTGCTGCTGCGCCAGATGCTGGGGCTGGCCGTGCCGGCGCGCGGCAGCGTCAAGGTCTTGGGCGAGGCCGCGTCCAGCATGGGGCGCGAAGGTGCGGCCAGCCGGGTCGGCATGTTATTTCAGCATGGTGCCCTGTTCTCGGCCTTCAGCGTGCTCGACAACATTGCGTTTGCCCTGCGCGAACTTAAAACCCTGCCCAATGACCTGATTTTGGATGTCGCCATGGTCAAGCTGCGCATGGTCGGGTTGGACCCGACCGCGGCGCACAAGATGCCGGCTGATTTGTCGGGCGGCATGGTCAAACGGGCGGCACTGGCGCGCGCCCTGATCATGGACCCGCCACTGTTGCTGCTCGACGAGCCAACCGCTGGCCTGGACCCCGGCAGCGCCGACGAGTTTTGTGCACTGCTGCAGTCGTTGCACCAGGAACTTGGCCTGACCGTGGTCATGGTTACACACGACCTTGACACGCTGCTGGAGCTGTCCACCCGCATCGCCGTGGTGGCAGATCGGCACATTGTGGCGAGTGGCAGCGCCGCCGAGGTGATGGTACAGCCACACCTGTTCATCAAGGAATTTTTTCTAGGCGAACGCGGTCGGCGCGCCAGCGCCCTGCTGGATGCGCCGCTGCGCCCTCCAGCCAGTTTATTTGCCGATACAAAAACTTGAAAAAATCACGCCGAGCAAATCGTCGGACGTGAACTCACCGGTAATCTCACTCAGGGCGTTTTGCGCCAGGCGCAGTTCTTCAGCCAGCAGATCCAGCGCTTGCGCTTGGGCTGTCAGATGTATTTGCGCCCAACCCAGGTGGCCCTGGGTCTGTTGCAAAGCCTGCACATGGCGCTCGCGGGCCATGAAAATACCTTCTGAGCCCGATTGCCAGCCTGCCACCTGGAGCAGCTTATGGCGCAGCGCGTCGAGCCCCGCCCCGGTTTTGGCGGACAGCTGCAATCCGTTGGGCAGGCCAGGTGCCGTGGCGGCATCCAGCTTGTTCCAGACCTCGATCACCGGCACCTGCTTTGGAAGTTTTTGGCCAATGGTTTGGGCAATCGCCGCATCATTCGCCTGGTAGGCCGCCTGGTCGACGCGTGTCAAATCGTGCAGGAACAGCACCGCATCGGCGTGCGCAATGGCTTCCCAGGCGTGTTCGATGCCAATTTTTTCAACCTCGTCCTCGCTTTCGCGCAGCCCGGCGGTGTCAATCACATGCACCGGCACGCCTTCAATTTGGATGGTCTGCTGCACTTTGTCGCGGGTGGTGCCCGGGATGGCGGTGACGATGGCCAGCTCGGCGCCGGCCAGGGCGTTGAGCAGCGACGACTTGCCGGCGTTGGGCTGGCCGGCAATCACCACCTTGATGCCTTCGCGCAGCAGCGAACCCTGTTGTGCGCGGGCCATCACTGAGGCAAGGCTTTGTTCCAGCCGGTCAAGCTGCCCTTGCGCATCGGCCTGGCGCAAAAAATCGATGTCTTCTTCGGGGAAATCCAGCGTCGCCTCGACCAGCATACGCAAATGAATCAGGGCATCGCGTAATTGGTGAATTTCCTGCGAAAAGGCCCCCGCCAGCGAACGACTGGCGCTGCGTGCAGCGGCTTCAGTGCTGGCATCAATCAGGTCGGCAATGGCTTCGGCCTGGGCCAGATCGATCTTGTCATTGAGAAAAGCACGCTCGGAAAACTCACCCGGCAGCGCCACCCGCAGATGCGCGAGCCGGGGTGCGCCGCCTGCGCCGGGCTCGGCGCCCGCCTGCAGGCAGCGCGCCAGCAGTAATTGCAATACCACCGGCCCGCCGTGGGCTTGCAGTTCCAGCACCTCTTCGCCGGTGAAGGAATGTGGTGCCACAAAATAAAGCGCCAGACCATGGTCGATGGCCAGGCCGGTGGCGTCCAGAAAAGGGGTGTAACTGGCTTCGCGGGGCTTAAGGGTGCGCCCGCACAGGGCCAGCACCAGGTCATTCAGGCCGCGGCCACTGACACGCACCATGCCCACCGCACCCCGACCCGGCGCCGTGGCAATGGCCACGATCGGGTCACTGTGGCGTGGCAAGCTCACTGCGTGTAGCTTTGGTCTGTCCCACAAGGTTTCAGAATTTCGGCAAATGAAACTTCGGCGGCACACCCATGCGGGTGTTGATGACCCACTGCTGGGCAATCGACAGCACGTTGTTGGTGATCCAGTACAGCACCAAGCCGGCCGGGAAGAAGAAGAACATCACGCTGAACGCCAGCGGCATGAACCACATCATCTTGGCTTGCAAGGGGTCTGGCGGTGCCGGATTGAGCGAGGTCTGCAGCACCGTGGTCAGGGTCATGACAATCGGCAAAATGTAAAACGGATCAGGGCTTGACAAGTCGTGAATCCAGCCGATCCAGGGCGCGTTGCGCATTTCGACGCTGGCCAGCAGCACCCAGTACAGTGCAATAAACACCGGGATCTGGATCATGATCGGGAAGCAGCCGCCCATCGGGTTGACTTTTTCCTCGCGGTAAATGCGCATCATTTCCTGCTGCATTTGCTGCGGGTTGTCTTTCAGGCGCTCACGCATTTCCATGATGCGCGGGTTCACCGCCTTCATTTTGGCCATGCTTGAATAGGCCTTGGCGTTGAGCCAGTAAAACGCCGCCTTGAGCAACAGCACCAGGGCCACAATCGACCAGCCCCAGTTGCTGATGAAGCTGTGCAGCTTGTCCAGCAACCAGTACAGCGGTTTGGCCAGAATGGTCAGCCAGCCATAATCCTTGACCAGTTCCAGCCCGGGCGTCAAAGCTTCCAGGATTTTTTCTTCCTGCGGACCGGCGTAGAGTGTGGTGACTACCGTTTTGCGGGCACCAGGCGCGATGGATTCCAGCGGGGCAATCATGCCCACGGAGTACAAGTTGGTATCGACCTTGCGCATGAACAGGTCGCGTTTGATGCCGTCTGCCAGCAGCCAGGCGCTGGCAAAGTAATGTTGCACCATGGCCACGTAGCCATTTTGGGCCGACTTTTCAATGTCGACCTTGCCTTTTTCAATGTCGGAAAACTCGACTTTTTGGTATTTTTGGGCATCGGTGTAAACCGCCGGGCCGGTAAAAGTGAAATAAAACGATGACTCGCCCGGTGGCTTGTTACCATCACGCACCAATTGCAGGTAAAGCTGCGGCGCAACAGCGCTGGCACCGACATTAACCACCTCGTGTTTGACCGCGACGACGTAACTGCCGCGTGTCAGGGTGTAGGTCTTGACCAATTGAACGCCACCCACCGCTGCCGACTCAAATCGCAGTTCCAGGTTTTGGCTGCCCTCTTTCAGGCTGCGCTCGCCCGGGGCCAGCGTCATCACCGACTTGTGGGTCGGCAGTGCCGGGCCACCCGCGCCGGCAATCAGGCCTGACTGGGCCAGGTAAACACGGTCTTGGCTGTCGTCAAACAAAATGAAGTTCTGGTTTTTGTCTGCCATGTCGGCGTGTTTGAGCATCTCGGCCTTGACCAGCGAGCCGCCTTCGGTGTCAAAAGTGAGCTTGAACACATCGGTCTGGACCTCGACCCGCTCACGCGCTACGGTGGGTGCCGTCACCGGTGTTGCCTGTGCTGGCACCGCTCCGGCAATCTGTTCGGCGCCTGCCACGCTGCTGGCCGCAGCCGGTACGCTACTGGGCACGCTGGCCGCGCCCGTTGGACCTTGGGGTTGCACGACGGCAGGTGTGGGGCCGGGGAAGAACGTGGCTTTGCGGCCGTTGTACACCTGCCATTGATCCCACAACATGACCAGGGAAAAACCAAAAATCACCCACAAGATGGTGCGGCGGATATCGTTCATGAGGATTTCTTTTGAGTGGAAGAGGGAATCAACCGGGTAAACAAATGGGCCGAAGCCTTGGCCGATGCCTCAGGCACCGGATCGAGTCCGCCGTCACACCAGGGGTGACAACGACCGATGCGATGCAGCATCAGGTAGCCGCCCTTGGCTGCACCAAAACGTTGCAGGGCTTGCAAGCCATAAACGGAGCAAGTGGGCTCAAAACGACACGATGAGCCCAGCCATGGACTCAAAAAGAGCCGATAGCCCTTGACCAGCAGAATCAGTAAGCGCGCCATCATGCGGCTACCTGCGTGAACGCACCGGGCAGCACGCGCGTGGCCCGGTCGAGTAACTGGTGCATTTCAGTGCGTGCCGCCAGTTTCAGGGCTTGTGAGCTCGCGCTCAAGAACTGCACCCGGTCAAAACCACTGCGCAGCCGAACCACATAAGCAGCCGCAGGCAATTGCGCCAGGTATAGGTCGCTCACGGCGTAGATCTGGCGTTTCAGTGCGTTGCGGGTCACGGCGCGTTTGGCCCAGCGTTTGGGCACCATCGCGCCGAGCCACACGTCTGGCACGTTGAACAGTGGTTTTGCTGCCAAGTCCACTGGATCAGCGTTCAGCGCCACAGTGTGCAGTGCAAAGTGTGGCGTACGCGCCAGGGTTGACCCCGCCAGCACGGCTTGAAATTGGCGCCGACTTTTGAGTCGTTGCAAGATCAGTCAAGCGTTGTGGCAAACGTGGGCAGACTGCGCCAGGCGTTAAATTAAACGGCCAGACGCTTGCGGCCTTTGGCGCGGCGCGCATTGATGACGGCACGACCGCCACGGGTTTTCATGCGCACCAAAAAGCCATGGGTACGGGCGCGACGAATCTTGGAGGGTTGGTAAGTGCGTTTCATTTTCGGAAATCCTAAGAAGCTTCAGAGGCAAGCAGCCCCTGTTTGATTGAATATGCCAGCGGCATCAACGTTAATTTCACCCGAACAGTTCCGGCGAAACCGCAGATTATCGCAAACTTTTCAGAGGTTGGTAAATCACGGGAAGACCCGTAGTGTGGATAACTGTTTGATAAATTAGAATCAAGGGTGTCAGAAATCACAATTATCCACAGAAACCAAGCACACAATGACCCTGGGACCCAACCCCCAACCCCAAGCCGCAGCAGACCCTGGCGGCACAGATTTTTGGCAAGCCTGTATTGATCAACTGGCGCAGGATCTCCCCGAACAACAGTTTCAGACCTGGATCAAGCCACTGACAGCCCAGGTGGCCGACGACCTGACCAAGGTCACCATTTTTGTTGCCAACCGTTTCAAAATGGATTGGATCCGGGCCCAATACAGCCACAAGCTGGCTTTGATCATGGAGCGCTTGACCGGCCAAACCGTGCAGATCGAGCTGGCGTTGGCCGCCCGGGAGGCTGTGGTACGCAAACCCGAACCCAAGACGGCGAGCGCTGCCGTGCTGTTGGAGACGCTGGCTGAGGCCGACCACTTTCGCCCGGCCGAGCCCCTGAAAAGCCGACTCAACACGTCGTTGACGTTTGACACCCTGGTCGAAGGCAGTGCCAACCGCATGGCGCGTGCGGCGGCCATGCACGTGGCCGGCATGCCGGGTCATTTGTACAACCCGCTGTTCATTTATGGCGGTGTAGGCCTGGGCAAAACCCACTTGATGCACGCGGTGGGCAACCAGTTGATGGCCGACCACCGCAGTGCCAAGGTGCTTTACATCCATGCCGAGCAGTTCGTCACCGATGTGGTGAAAGCCTACCAGCGCAAGGCGTTTGATGAATTCAAGGAACGCTACCACTCGCTGGATTTGCTGTTGATCGATGACGTGCAGTTTTTTGCCAACAAGGAACGCACGCAAGAGGAGTTTTTTAACGCCTTTGAGGCCTTGCTGGCCAAAAAGTCGCATATTGTTATGACCAGCGACACCTACCCCAAGGGCCTGGCTGACATTCATGAGCGCCTGGTGTCGCGTTTTGATTCGGGCCTGACCGTGGCGATCGAGCCGCCCGAACTTGAAATGCGGGTCGCCATTTTGATCAACAAGGCGCAGGCAGAGGGCATTGTGATGCCCGAGGAAGTGGCCTTTTTTGTGGCCAAAAACGTGCGCTCCAACGTGCGCGAGCTCGAAGGCGCCTTGCGCAAAATTTTGGCGTATTCACGCTTCAACCAAAAAGAAATCTCGATCCTGCTGGCGCGCGAGGCGCTGCGCGACCTGCTGTCTATTCAGAATCGCCAGATCTCGGTAGAAAACATCCAGAAAACGGTGGCGGACTACTACAAAATCAAGATCGCCGACATGTATTCCAAGAAGCGGCCGGCCAGTATTGCCCGGCCGCGCCAGATTGCCATGTACCTGGCCAAGGAACTGACGCAAAAAAGCCTGCCCGAAATCGGAGAAATGTTTGGCGGACGTGACCACACCACGGTGCTGCACGCGGTGCGCAAGATCGGCACCGAGCGCCAGCAGGTCACTGAACTCAACCAGCAATTACACGTGCTGGAACAAACACTTAAAGGTTGATGCCAAAAGGCTGACGCAAATGAGTGGGAAAATAGCCAATTTATCGCAAGCTGGTCTGGGCCAATCGGGATCCAGCTTATTCGCCATTGAACCCAAGAGGAAGACATGATTGTTTTAAAAGCCACCCAGGACAAGGTTTTGTCGGTTTTGCAGGCGGTCTCGGGCATTGTTGAGCGTCGCCATACCTTGCCTATTTTGGCCAACGTGCTGATTCGCAAAACGGGCGATGCCTTGCAACTCACCACCAGCGACCTGGAAATCCAGATTCGCACGGCCGCCGAACTGGGTGGTGACACCGGTGACTTCACCACCACGGTGGGGGCGCGCAAGCTGATTGACATTTTGCGTACCATGCCGTCCGACCAGTTGGTGTCGCTCGAATCCAGCGCCGCCAAACTCATCCTCAAGGGTGGAAAAAGCAAGTTCACGCTGCAAACCATGCCTGCCGAAGACTTTCCGCTGGTGCAGGAGTCGGCCAACTTTGGCCCGGCCTTCAGCGTGCCGCAAAAAACACTCAAGGCCTTGCTGAGTCAGGTGTCGTTTGCCATGGCGGTGCACGACATTCGTTATTACCTCAACGGTATTTTGTTTGTGGTTGAGGGCAAGCAGCTCAGTCTGGTGGCCACCGACGGCCACCGGCTGGCGTTTGCAAGCGCCACGCTTGACGTCGAAGTGCCCAAGCAAGAGGTTATCCTGCCGCGCAAGACCGTGCTGGAACTGCAACGTCTGTTGTCCGATGCCGAAGGCGCCATCGAGATGCAATTTGCCAACAACCAGGCCAAGTTCAGCTTCGACGGCATGGAATTCGTCACCAAACTGGTCGAGGGCAAGTTCCCCGACTACAACCGCGTGATTCCGCGCAACCACAAAAACAGCATCACGCTGGGCCGCAGCGCGCTGCTGGCCACGCTGCAGCGTACCGCCATTTTGACCAGCGAAAAGTTCAAGGGTGTGCGCCTCAACATTGACCCCGGCACCCTGCGTGTGGCCGCCAACAATGCCGAGCAGGAAGAAGCCGTGGACGAGCTTGACATCGACTACGGCGGTGACAGCATCGAAATCGGCTTCAACGTGACCTACCTCATCGATGCCCTCAGCAACATGTCGCAAGACATGGTGACGCTGGAACTCTCCGACGGCAACAGCTCGGCGCTGTTCACCATTCCCGACAACACCACGTTCAAGTATGTGGTGATGCCAATGCGCATCTAAGTCGCTGCTGCCCTGTCCCTTTCAAACCCCACTGATTCCGCCATGACCGAAGAAAACACGCCCGCCCAAACCCCTGAAAATGCCGTTCACACGGGCGAAGGCAAGGCCGACAGCTCCAACTTTCAGCCCACCATTGATGCCCACCAGGCAGGCGCTTCCGAGGCTTACGGTGAAGGTTCGATCCAGATCCTTGAAGGCCTGGAAGCGGTGCGCAAGCGCCCCGGCATGTACATCGGTGACACCAGTGACGGCACCGGCCTGCACCATTTGGTGTTTGAGGTGGTGGACAACTCGATCGACGAGTCGCTGGCCGGCCATTGCGACGACATCCTGGTCACCATTCACACCGACAACTCGGTGTCGGTGGTCGACAATGGCCGGGGCATCCCGACCGGCGTCAAGATGGATGACAAACACGAGCCCAAACGCAGCGCAGCCGAGATCGCCCTGACCGAGCTGCACGCCGGTGGCAAGTTCAACCAGAACAGCTACAAGGTCTCGGGCGGGCTGCACGGCGTGGGCGTCAGTTGTGTCAACGCTTTGAGCAAAATGCTGCGCCTCATCGTGCGCCGCGACGGCAAGGTCCATGTGCTCGAATTCAGCAAGGGTTTTGTGCAAAACCGCCTGGTGGAAAGCGTCAATGGCGTCGACGTGTCGCCCATGCGTGTCACCGGTGAGACTGAGCGCCGTGGCACCGAAGTGCATTTTTTGCCTGACACCGATATCTTCAAGGAAAACCACGATTTTCACTATGAGATTCTCAGCAAGCGCCTGCGTGAACTGAGCTTTTTGAACAACGGCGTGCGCATTCGCCTGAAGGACGAGCGCACCGGCAAGGAAGACGACTTTTCCGGCGCGGACGGCGTGCGCGGGTTTGTGAACTTCATCAACAAGGGCAAGACCGTCCTGAATCCCAACATCTTCCACGCCATGGGTGACCGCCAGAGCGACCAGGACACCAATATTGGTGTTGAAGTGGCGATGCAGTGGAACAGCGGCTACAACGAGCAGGTGCTGTGTTTCACCAACAACATCCCGCAACGTGACGGCGGCACCCACCTGACCGGCCTGCGCGCGGCCATGACGCGCATCATCAATAAATACATCGACGACAGCGAAATTGCCAAAAAAGCCAAGGTCGAAGTGACCGGTGACGACATGCGCGAGGGCCTGACCTGCGTGCTCAGCGTCAAGGTGCCCGAACCCAAGTTTTCCAGCCAGACCAAGGACAAGCTGGTGTCGAGCGAAGTGCGCGGCCCGGTGGAAGATATTGTTAGCAAGCTGTTGTGGGACTACCTGCAGGAACGCCCGGCCGACGCCAAGATCATCGTCGGCAAAATTGTCGAGGCTGCCCGTGCCCGCGAAGCCGCCCGCAAGGCCCGCGACATGACGCGCCGCAAGGGCGTGCTCGACGGCATGGGCCTGCCCGGCAAGCTGGCCGACTGCCAGGAAAAAGACCCGGCGCTGTGCGAGATCTACATCGTCGAGGGTGACTCCGCCGGTGGCTCTGCCAAGCAGGGCCGCGATCGCAAATTCCAGGCGATTCTTCCGCTGCGCGGCAAGATTTTGAACGTGGAAAAAGCGCGCTACGAGAAGCTGCTCACCAGCAACGAGATTTTGACGCTCATCACCGCCCTGGGCACCGGCATCGGCAAGGCCGGCGGCAGCACCGGCAATGACGACTTCGACGTGGCCAAGCTGCGCTACCACCGCATCATCATCATGACCGACGCCGACGTTGACGGCGCCCACATCCGCACCCTGCTGCTGACCTTCTTTTACCGCCAGATGCCCGAGCTGGTGGAGCGCGGTCACATTTACATCGCCCAGCCGCCGCTGTACAAGGTGAAGGCCGGCCGCGAAGAGCTGTACCTGCAGGGTGCCATTGACCTTGACAACTTCTTGCTGCGCGTGGCGCTGGTCCATGCCACGGTCTACACCGGGGGTGACAACAGCACGGCCTTGACGGGTGACGCGCTCACCGAGCTGGCGCGCAAGCACCAGCAGGCCCAGACCGTGATTGCCCGCCTGGCGAACTTTCTCGACGTGTCGGCCTTGCGCGCCATTGCCGACGGTGTGGCGCTGAACCTTGACACGGTGGCCGATGCCGAGGTCTCGGCCATCGCCCTGCAGGCCCAGTTGCCCGACGCCGAAGTGGCGGGCGAATTTGACGTGCGCAGCGACAAACCCATTTTGCGCATTAGCCGCCGCCTGCACGGCAACATCAAGAGCAGTGTGCTGACACAGGACTTCGTCCACGGTGCCGACTACGCGGCCCTGAGCGAAGTTGCCAAGACCTTCAAGGGCTTGCTCAGCGAAGGCGCCCGGGTCACACGTGGCGAAGGCGAGCGCCAAAAAGAACAAAAGGTCAATGACTTCCGCGAAGCCATGGCCTGGCTGATTGCCCAGGCCGAAAGCTCAACCAGCCGCCAGCGTTACAAAGGGCTGGGTGAAATGAACCCCGAACAGCTCTGGGAAACCACCATGGACCCAACGGTGCGCATTTTGCTGCGCGTACAGATCGACGACGCCATCGAGGCCGACAAGGTGTTCACCATGCTGATGGGCGACGAGGTCGAGCCACGCCGCGAGTTCATTGAAACCAATGCGCTGCAGGCGGGGAATATTGATATTTAACTGTGTAGGTTTTCAGAATTACTGCAAAAATTCTCACAACTTGCAAAAAGTCTTAAGGTAGGCTGTGTAGGCGTGATCTGTCGGGTGACATTGAATGCGATCGATTAACGCGGCTTGGTGGACTTGAAATTACTCAGGATTAAAGTCCTTGTGGCGGTGGATCGATTCCGCCCCAGGCCACCATTTTTTTCCCAGATAGTCCAAAAAAAGCCTGAACTTCTTGTAAATCAAGGATTTGCATGAGAAACCAGGCTCAGGCGGACTCATCTAATCCCACATAGTCCCGCGCTTGCTTGGCCCCCGGTTGTGCCCTAGAGTGATCCCTGTTTTGATCATCTCTGTGGGTACAACATGGGTCTGTTAAGTGATACACAAGTGAGGGCTGCGGCACCTCGCGCCACCGAATATTTTCTGCGTGATGGCGATGGGCTGTACCTGCGCATCAGACCTACCGGTAAGACTTGGGCGTATCGGTACCAGTTGGCCGGCAAGGCCGCAAAGCTGGGTTTGGGGGCATATCCCGCCGTAAGCCTTGCAAAAGCCCGGTAGAAGGCGCGGGAGATGGCCGCCCATACCACCGGGGTGATCACTTCTTCGGTGCGGGCCACAGGCCCGTTTTCGCGGTCGCTGAAATAGTCGATCATGCAGGCGCCCCCTTGCGCGAGGCTGGCTTGGAGGCTACGGAGTTGATCGCTTCTTGCAGGGCCTTAATGCTGGCCAGCACCGTATCCAGGGTCGGGATGTCACCGAAGATCATTCCCGACATGGCTGCGTAATCATGCCCGAGCGCGTCGTGCATCGCGGCGTCGGGGGTCAGCGTGAACGTGCCTGCGGCCGCAGTGTCCAGCCCCAGGTCCGGGCTGCCGAAAAACAGCCTGGCGTGCGTCGCGCAGTCGGCGGCAAGACCGTGATCGGCCTGCCAGGCTGGCGCTCCCTCCGCCTGTAACAGTCGATGGATGTCGTAGTAGTGCCGCGAAACCCGCTGGCCCTCGTGCCGGAGTTCTTGACGACGGTCGTACCACTGGCGCAAACCGTGGAGGATGATGACCTTGTCCCAGAACGTTCGTTCCGGTTGCACCGTCGTGACATTGCGGACTGTGAGGTCCAGATCGGGGAGGTCAGCCGTCACATAGGGCGTCACCGTCGCGGCAATGTGTGGGTCCAGCGCGGATTTGGCGCCAGCCTCGATCTTGACTGCTGCGCGAATGTAATCGCCCTCGGCAGCGGTGACAGTGGGATACCAGAACAGCAGGGTTTGACCATCCTTGTCGTCGGGGTCTGCCGCCAGCCGGAAACGTCCTCCGGGGATCGCTGCTGCCGCGACTTCGGTGAAATGGGTAGTCAACGGGCCTGCGATGTAGCTTTGGCAGGCATCGCGGATGGCGTTGAGGCGGGCGCGGCGTTTTTTGCCGCTGAGCCCCTCCAGGGCTGCCGCTTCGACGCCCTGACCCAGGTCATCACGGAAGACCGTGATGTCGATGTCTTCGGAGAACCGGGAGATAAGCCCGAAGGCCTTCGACAGGGACGTGCCACCCTTGAACAGCAGTCGCGGGCCACCAGCGGGCAGGCCGTTGAACAGCGCGTCCAGGGTCCAGCACACCCAGAAGTCCTTCTCGATGTTCTGGACTGCGGTGCCTAGGCGCGTTGCGGCGCCGAGGAAAAGGTCCCGCCGCTCGGTATCTGCGGCCGCGATCACGGTTTGAAAGTCGGCGTTCAAACAGCCGCCCCGATCGTGCTCTTCGAGTGGGGAAGTTTCGCGCTTGCGCTGGCCTTGGGTCGTTTGAGCACCATGGCTGTCGCGGTTTTGGGATCGCACCTCGGCAACTCGCGTACCAGACCTTGCATCCAGTTTGGCAACGTGCTGAAGCCTTCCAAAAGATCCTTGCGCACGGCCTCGCCATGGACCGGATCTGCCAGCAGCTGGCTCAGCTTGCTCAGAATTCGCTGCCGGTCCGTGGCTAAGGTGTCTTTCAACCAGTGCAGGGCCTGCACGACACGCATCGCCGGTCGCCCGGCCCAGTACAGACGGCTGGGGGCCGTCTGTTTGAACTCGATGACGAGTTTGTCCAGCTTGACGGCTCGACGCCGCGCGTCCGTGTGAATCGTGACGCGGGCGGGCACCGCGTCGGTCAGGCCGAGGTCGTTGGCCGCAGTCATTCCGTCGACCAGTAGCCGAAGTTGATTCCGGCGAGCGATGGCGTCCACGACGGCGCGATAGTCCGGAGTCGTGGGCCGCTTTGTCAATCTGTTGATCGTTGGTTTATCGTACAAGCCGCGGTCGATCCGCCGCAGTTCGCCAGCAAGGACCATGCGTTGCAGGGTCTTGTCGATGGCATCGCGGCTACCGAATTGAGCAAAGTCAGCAGGCACCCAGACGTGGTTAGGGCCATCGGAAGCGATGAGTGCAGCAACTTGGAACTTGAGATCAGACATGGATGTCCGATATTTTCATATCTTTTTCGGACATTTTGCAAGGACTTTGTCCGGAAAATGTTGGTTTATTTCGGACAGTCTTGGTTTTGTCGGGTTTCCAATCTTCGGGATTTACGTCATTTGCGCCTGTTGCCACGCGATGTATTCCGAGCGACGCAGCCGATACCGGGCGATGCTGCCTTCATGCAAATGATGCAGTGATGCCGTAAGCATTTCCCGGAATGCTGCCTGGTCGACTTCTGCTGCGTGCTGCCGTGCCGCTTCCGCGATGACGGACTGACTAGGTTGCCGTAGCCCTTTGACGACCGACTGAACCGCCTTGATCAGGGCCTCCCGGTACTTGATCTTTAGTGGATCGGGTTCGACCATCGTTTGCGCTATCGCCAGGTACCGCTGGCACGAGCGCTCATACGCCCAGACAAAGACATCGCGCAACAACGCGATCTGGTTGCGTTCGTACACGCCCAGCGTTCCCTCGATGTAGGCGCGCTCCGGTACGTCAATGAAGGACAGCGGGCAAAGGTTGTGCTTGATGAGCGGCATGTTGGCGCCGATGCGCGAGACGCGTTTGTTCACATCTTCAAACGGCTGCAGGTAGGGCAACTGCACCATCAGGAAGAAGGCCTGTTCGAACGGGTCGGGGATGGCGGCCGCCTTGTCCAGCAGCAGCAAAAAACAGTCCTCAATCACTTGCGGCATCGCCACCGGATGAAACACGGTGCCCGAGATGTCTACCGGCCGCCGACGCAAGCGGCCACTGGCATCCGGATTGCGTATCAGGTCCTGGGACAACACGGCGTGCAGGTTCTTGAAGGTGAAGGCATCAAAGCCCACCTCGTCGGCGTCCTCGATCAGCATCTCGATGGCCGGCTTGTGATTCAGGATCATCTGTGTTTCGATGGCATCCTTGCCCCGGGCGACCTGGCCGAACTCGATCAGATTCTGGGTGTCGAGCCGGCTGTATGTATTGCCCTCCAGTTTCGATGAGGCCCACGACAAATCCACGAGCAGCCGCCCCAGGATGTCCCGAGCATAGGTGCCTGCCGGTCGCTCATCTGCAGACGTTCGGCCCATCTCGTGCAATTGACGTCGCAGCGACTCAGACAGGTAGAAAGTTGCCCCAGGCTGATAAACCTCCAGGAATTCGCGCTGGTAGCCCACGGGTCTCCGATGCATCAGGGGCAGCCGAACCTGATCGCGAATGGCGGCCCCTTCCGGGGATACTGGCACGTAGAGCGCGGCCTCTGCCGTTGCAGCAGCGGTCACTGTCGCCGAGCCATTGGCTTGAACCAAGGCGTCAGAGATCACCTTGTAGACCAAGGCGACGCTGTCACCCTCGGTCGTCAAACGTTGCGCATCGATGAGCTTTTGCAGGCGGCGTTGCAGCGTGCGACGATTGGTTTTGCCGCCTTGGTGCCGCGCCATTTCCGCTTCAATGTCGGCAATGCGGACGCCACCCGGATGCGTCGCGACGATGGATTCGATCAGCTTGAGTTCTTCGGTCGGTGTGGCGCGCGGCATCTGCTCTTACTCCTTGGGGTCAATTTGTCGTGCAATGTCGCGTATCAGCGACAAAGAGCGACAAAGAGCGACACTATTATGTCGTGCAATGTGTCGTGCTTCAAGTATGTTCAGCAGCTTTTTGAAAGCGCATGGGGTTGCCCGAATAGTTACCAAGCCGGAGCCAGTGCTGCTTCCAATACCGATGCCCACAAACGGCGGCTGTCGCTTTGGGTGGTGGTGAGCTGGTCGCAAAGGGCCATGATTTCATCGACTCTTCTTGGCACCGCTGGCGTCAGGATTACCTGCTCCGCGTCACACCCTGCCCGTCCGGTGCAGTCAAAGGCTCAGATGTACGTGGCATTGACATGGGCCGGTGTATGCCGCATGTGTAATGACATGCCCAAGGCCGCCATGTGGTGCGAATTCCGCCCCAGGATTGTTTGCGATAAAGGAAGGAATTCGGTTTCTTCGTACTGGGCATGGGCACGGTATTGGCTTACCAGGCGCTGCACTTCAGCCACACTGATGTCGCTGGTTTGCCCTTTGGCCACTTTTTTCAGTCCAGATTCCAGCCGTTTCCACAAAGCTTCCAGATCCCGATGTTCGTCGGTCAGGCGCTTGACCATGGCCCGGACGTGCGCCTGTTCCGCGCCTTCTTCGGTGCTGGCCAGCACGGCCGGGAAAAGCTCGCGCTCTTCGTCAAGATGGTGTTCAAAAATCGCCTCGCGGAAAAATTCCAGGGCATTTTCGGCGACCTCCCGGGCGCGTGCGGCCGGCGCCAGCAGCGCAGGCAGTTCGCCCAGCATGTTGAGCTTTTTCAGAATGCCGACATGGCACTGTGAAAAATCCTGGATCGGCGCGCTGTGGACCGCAGGGGAAGAAGGCTTGCTCATGTTGACACCTATCAATGTTCACTATCAATTGGAAAATCCAAACTGCTGCGTGCCGCAAGACACGCCGGCTTGCGTCACTTGGCGGTTGCCAAACCTGGCAACCAGGTCGACAGTGCGGGCACAGCGGCAATCAGCACCAGCACCAGCATCACTGCGGCCAGGAAGGGCAGCGTGGCTTTGAACAGCGGCCCCATACGAATGTCGGCTTGCACCATGGCGATGTACAAGCCCGGCCCGACCGGCGGCGTCACCAGCCCGATGACGGTAGCCAGGGTGCAGACCACACCAAAATGAATGGGGTCGATGCCCAGGGTGGTCACCACCGGCATCAACAAAGGCACGGTCACGATCAGCACGCTGATACTTTCCAGAAACATGCCCAGAATCAGCATCATGAAAATCACCAGCAGCAGAAAGACAAAAGGCGATTGGGTCAGGCTTTTCATGTATTCCACCACCAGGTCGGGTACGCCCTGGAAGGCGAGCACCCAGCTCAGTACCGAGGCGGCAGCGATCAGGCCGGTGATGGTGGCCGTGTTGGTGGCGACATCCATGAATATGGTGTTCAGGTCACGTAATTTGATTTCGCGGTAGGCAAAACCCAGCGCCAGCGAGATGATGGCGGCGACCGCACCCGATTCGGTGGGTGTCATGACTCCCATCATGATGCCGGCAATCACCACCACCGGAATCACGGCGGGCACCAGCCCTTCGAGCAGCACCTTGAGTGAGGCGGCGCGTCCGCATTTTTTGCCTGCGGGCAAACCCGGACCAAAAAAGTTGTGCGCGAAGATGACCAAGGCCAGCACCACCACGATCAGGATACCCGGCACGATGCCGGCGATGAACAGCGGGGCAATCGGCTGCACCGCCACCACGCCGTAAATGATCATCAGCATCGACGGCGGAATGATGGGCCCAAGCAAGCCGGCCGACACCGTCACGGCGCCAGAGAAGGCGCGGTTGTAGCCCATGCGCTCCATGGCCGGGATCATCACCTTGCTCATGACCCCGATCTGGGCCACAGCCGAACCCAGGATGGACGCCGCCATGGCGTTGGTGAACAGGTTGGCATAGGCCAGGCCGCCCCGCATATTGCCCACCAGCACCTCGGCCACCGCGATCAGGCGCTGGGTCAAACCGGCTTTGTTCATGATCTCGCCGACCAGCAGGAACAGCGGGATGGCCAGCAGACTGTTGATTTCCAGCGCGCCGTAAAACTGGATCGGGACCGAGTCCAGCAGCACCGACAGGTCATTGGTGAGCATGAAGGTCAGCGCGCCGACCAGGATGGTGCCAACAATCGGCAGGCCCGTAAACAACAGGCCAAAAAAAACGATCAGGGTGATCATTTGGAAACTCCTGTCACGGCGCGCAGGTCACGCAAGATGGCGGCAAACTGGTGAAACGCCATGACGCCAAAAGCCAGTGGCAGGGCCGAAAAGTTGTACCAGCGCGGCAGTTGTGTGGTGGCGCCCAGCTCCAGCCGGACATCGGCGCGGTTGATCCACTCCCAGCCCAGCTTGGCAACAAATACCAGCAAGCACAACATCACCAGCCCCAGCACCGCCAGCAAGGCGTGGCGGGCACGACCGGGCAGGGCGCGCGGCAAGAAGTCGATGGTGACCAGTTGCACGCGCTGCACCAGCAGCGACAGACCGAACAGGGTGACAAACACCAGCAGTTGGACCGAGATTTCCTCGGCCCAGAAAATGGGCGCGCTGAAGAAATAGCGCATCACCACCTGCGACATCATGATGCTGGCAATGCCAGCGGTCAGGATGACCACCAGCACCTGTTCGGCTTTGGCCAGGGATTGGTCTATTTTTTGAATAAGCTTGAACATGGCCGGTGCTCCGTGATGACAATGTGAAGGATCAAAGATCCTTGGACTGCTTGTAAAAGTCGGCGATCAGCGGATTTTTGGTGGTGTATTTGTCACGCACCTTGCCACCCACAGCCTGGAACGACTTGATGTCAAACGTGACGACTTGGGCACCATCGGCGCTGGCTTTCTTGAGGTTGTTCACATCGGCGTCAATGGCGGTCTGGTAGCCCCACTTTTCAGCATCTGCCACCACCTTGGTGATCATGGCGCGCTCGGCATCGCTGCGTGTGGCAAACCATTTTTTCGACACCACAATCACGGCCGGGAAGGCCATGTGGTTGGTGAGCGTCAGGTTAGGCGCCTGCTGGTGAAACTTCAGACCGACCAGCGCGTCCAGGTCCACGTCCACGGCGTCCAGCAGTTTGGTCGTCAAGGACGGTGCCACTTCTGACAGCGGCATGGCCGTGGGGGCAGCACCATTGGCAATCCACCAGTCGTTGTAAATGGGGCTCGGGAAGGAGCGAATTTTTTTGTTGGCAAGGTCTTTGGCCGAGGTGACCGGCTGCAGCGACAACACGTGGCGCATGCCGGCAAAGGTGTAGCCCAAACCCACCAGGCCATGCTGGTCCAGGCGTTTCAGCATTTCCTTGGCTGCCGGTGTGCCGGCAGCGCGTGAGGCATGCGCCACATCCTTGAACACATAGGGCAGTGACCAGCCCAACAACGACTCTTCACGGTTGGACAAGCCACCCACGGTGAAGATGCCAAACTGCTGCGCGCCGGCCTGCATCAGGTTGATCATCTGCGCTTCGTTGCCGAGCTTTTGCAGCGGGCTGACCGCCATCTTCATCTTGCCGCCAGATGCTGCGTCGAGGTCAACGGCAATTTTTTCGGCGACCATGTGCCAGACGTGCGTCGGCGGTGTGATGTGGCCCAGCTTGAGGGTTTGGGCGCTGACCCCAAAAGCGGCGCTTGTCAGGGCTGCAGCAGCCAGAATGCGCATGGATGTAACGAATTTCATGGAAATCTCCGGTTGTTTTTGGACGCATGGCATACCACCACTTGTCCTGGTTTAAAAAATATAAGTCACTTAAGCCGCGTCGGGCTGCGCCAGCGGTGTGGCGTTTTTGAACGCGTCCAGCGCGGCACAGGCCGCGTCAACCGCGCTGATCAGGGGCCAGGGCCCCAAGTCCACCTTGAAGCGACGCGCGCTCTCAATCTGTGGCACCAGGTAGACGTCGGCCACCGTCGGGGTGTCGCCAAAGCAGAAACGCCCCCGCTTTGGGTCCGCCGCCAGCAAGGCCTCAAAAGCATCAAAACCGGCCGTGATCCAGGTCGCACACCAGGTGTTGACTGCGGCCTCGTCAGCGCCCAGGGTTTTGCGCAGATATTCCAGAATGCGGCGGTTGTTGATTGGGTGGATGTCGCAACCCACCAGCGCCGCCAGGGCCCGCACATGAGCGCGGTCGTCAGCGCGGGCGGGTAGCAGCGCCGGCGTCGGGTGGGTTTCTTCCAGCCACTCGATGATGGCCGGTGACTGGATCAGTACCTTGCCGTCCACGGCCAGGGCCGGCACCAGCATTTGTGGGTTGACGGCCTTGAAGCTGTCCCCCAGGTGCTGCTCAGTGCGCAAGTCTACCGCCACGTACTCGGTCTGCAGGCCCTTCAGGTTCAGCGCAATGCGCAGGCGGTGCGAGGTGCCGCTGCGAAAGAAGTTGTAGAGCTTCATGACGCCAAAGCGCACTCGGGCTGGCCAACGTGCAGGCTGATCTCACACACGCCTTCGACACGGCCGGTGATCTTGTCGTTTGGCACCACGGCGCCCACGCCTTCGGGCGTGCCGGTATAGATCAGGTCGCCGGGCTGCAGGTGGTAAAACAGTGACAGGTCGGCAATGATTTCACGCACATTCCAGATCAGCTTGTCGACGTTGGACGACTGCTTGGTGACGCCGTTGACTTCGAGCGCAATCGCACCCTGGTCAATGACCACGCCCGGCATCGGCACGATCTCGGAGCACACTGAAGACTGCTCGACGTCCTTGCCCAGGTCCCAGGGGCGGCCCTTGTCACGCGCCGCCAGTTGCAGGTCGCGGCGGGTCATGTCCAGGCCAGCGCCATAACCATAGATGAGTTCATGCGCCTCTTCGGCCTTGACCCGAAAGCCCGCCTTGCCAATCGCCACGACCATTTCCATCTCGAAGTGGTAATTGCTGGTCTCGGGCGGGTAGGCCACGGTGGCGCCGCTGTTCACCAGGGTTTGTGGCGCCTTGGTGAAGTAGAACGGTCGCTCGATGCTCTTGTCGACCGGGCGGCCCATTTCCACGGCGTGGGCATGGTAGTTGCGGCCGACAAAAAACAGGCGGTTGATCGGCAAACGCTCGGTCTTGCCACGAACAGGCAGGGATTGAATGGCAGGTGGGTTCCAGAGGTAGTGGGTCATGGTGTTTACGGTAAATAAAAAATGGATCAGGGATGGCTGGCTGGCGATCAACCGCGGTTCTCGAACACACCGAGCTTGCGGTGCAGCGGAGATTCGTCGGCAATAAAGACAAACGATGCTTGGTCTGACTGGCAGTTGGTGAGCGTGACGGCCTCGTAACCGGGTGCGCAGCAGGTGTCGGCTTCTTCCAGCACGAAGCTGCTGTCCCCCACGTTGGCTTGCACGCGGCCTTCGATCACATGGAACACCTGGGCAGGCGAGCGTGCGGGCAGCCGCAGGGTCTGGCCCGGGCGCAGCATCAGGGCGTAAAAGCCCAGAATGTTTTCAGCATCGGCGCCGGTTTCGGGTTGCACGTAAGTGACCTGCACCGCCTCGGCACAAGCCGCATCCGATGCCATCTCGAGCAGCGCGGCACGCGCGTCAAACCAGGGGTAACGCAGCATCGGGTAGGCCTGGTTGGAACGCTCGAACACCGGGCTGGGGCGCAGACCACCGCGGGCATAGGACTTGACACCTTCGCCTGCTTGCACGGTCTGGCTCGGGCCTTCCACATGGTAAGAAGCCTCCATGTAATACACCATGGGCAAGTCCAGCACGTCGAGCCAGATCACCGGTTGTGTGCCGTCATGGCCATGCTCGTGCCAGAGTCCGGTGGGGGTGAGGATCAGGTCGCCGCGGTGCATCGGGCATTTTTCACCATTCACCAGGGTCCAGGCGCCTTCGCCTTCAACCACCATGCGAACCGCGTTGGGTGTGTGCCGGTGCGGCGGGGCCAGTTCGCCGGGCAGCAGCAGTTGCATGCCCAGGTACATGGCCGCGCTGGCCTGCATTTTTTCCAGCCCGTGGCCCGGGTTGGCCAGCACCAGCACGCGGCGCTCGGCTTTTTCGATCGGTGTGAGTTCACCGGCCTTGAGCAGCAGCGGCTTGAGCGCGGCATAAGACCAATGGGTGGCTTGCGTTTTGCGTGCGGGCACGCCAGGCGGCAACACGGCGCGCAGGCTGGGCCACAGCGGCACCAGGTTTTTGCGGGTGAGCTCGTCGCGGTAGTCCTGGGGCAGGTCTTCCAGACGGCCCAGAGTGTCAAAACGGTCTTGATGTTGCATGGTGTTTCCAGGTTAGGTGGCAATTGCAGTTGAAATTAATCCGTAAGGCAGTTCGTCACGTTCCAGCCATACAGCCATTCCATGGCGTCGTAAAAACGCTCCTGCGTACGGCCCTTCCACAGCGAATTGCGAATCTGCCGCTCCACACCCTTGGCGTGGTAAAGCCGCCCCATTTCACGGCCTGACAGCACAATGCGGCCGGTGCGGGTGATGCGTGAGCGCTGGTACAGATCCAGCGCCTTGACCCAGTCGTTGCCGTTCACGCGCAGGGCTTCGCCCAGGGTCACGGCGTCTTCCAGGGCCATACAAGCACCTTGCGCCATGTACTGCGTGGTCGGGTGAGCGGCGTCGCCCAGCAGGGTGGCACGGCCAAAGCTCCACCGCGCAATCGGCTCACGGTCGGCCGTGGCCCAGCGCTTCCAGGTCTTGGGCAGCTCGATCAGCTGGCGCGCTTGCGGGCAGATGCCCTGGAAATAACTTTCCACTTCTTCTTTGCTGCCATCGGTCACGCCCCATTCTTCCTTATCGCGGCTGTGGAAGGTGACGACGATGTTGTACTGCTCACCACCGCGCAGCGGGTAGTGCACCAGATGGCAGTTCGGGCCGGCCCACAGGCTGGCCGCGTTCCACTGCAGGTCTGTGGGGAATTCGGTCTTGTCGACCACCGCGCGGTAAACCACATGGCCGGTCACGCGGGGCGGGTCATTCACATACTGCTTGCGCACCACCGACTTGCCGCCGTCGGCGCCGATCACGGCCACACCCCGCCACTGCTTGCCGTTCTGGTCGGTCAGGGTCACGCTGTCGGCATCCTGCTCGACCGTCTCGATGCGGGTGTTGGTAAAAAATTCAACTTTGCCTGTTTCCACAGCGCCTTCGAGCAGCGACTTGTGGATGTCCACCCGGTGGATCACCGCGTAAGGGTTGCCAAAGCGCTGGCGGAAAGCTTCACCGGTTTCGATCTTGCCGACCTGATAAGCGTCGATGGCGTCGTGCATCACCATGTAGTCGGTGAATACCGAGCGGCTGCGGGTTTTGTCACCCACACCCAGCGCGTCAAAAGCGTGAAAAGCATTGGGACCGAGCTGGATGCCGGCACCGATTTCACCAATCTCGGGCGCCTGCTCAAAGACCTGCACCTGGAAACCCTGCCGCACCAGCGCCAGCGCAGCCGCCAGACCACCAATGCCACCACCAGCCACCAGGACCGGCAAATTCTCTTGCTTGTTGTTCATGTGTTGTTCTCCATCAAAAATCAAATCAAAACAAATCAGTATACTGATGATTAGTATAGTGATTGAATTCCTGTTTATACCTAGGGAAAACCCTAGGCCATTGTCTTTCTAAAATCATTCCAATGAAAGCTTCCTTGTTGAAAAATGTCAGTCTTGAATCCCTGCCTGGTCACGCCATTCGCCGCCTGCACCAGGCCTCTGTTGCCTTCTTTTCTCAAGAGATTGGCGATTTGGGTATCACACCAGTGCAATACGCCATCCTGCAGATGGTGTACAAGCAGCCAGGGTTTGATCAGCGCACGCTGGCGCGCAACATTGCGCTGGACACGTCCACCACGGCGGGCGTGGTGGACCGACTGGAGGCGCGCGGCCTGTTGACGCGCAGCAACTCGGCCGAAGACCGTCGCGTCCGTTTGTTGTCCCTGACGTCGGCGGGTGAGCAAATGCTGCTTGATGCCATTCCGCGGATGGAACGAGCGCAAGAACGTATCCTGGGACCGCTCAACCCGCAGCAGCGCAGTGAATTCATGCACTTGATCACCTTGCTGGTGACCGACAGCAACGACCTCAGTCGGGCGCCCGATGGGGCCCACAAACCAGCTTGAAACGCGGCCCAGGTGGGTCTGTTTCAAGGTCGCTGGCATGTTCTTTTTGGGTAAAAATCCAGGGTTCCAAACTGGCCGATAAAATCAGCGGATATTTTTTTATCCCTTCGACCTAGGCACCCATGGCTGAACCCACCGCAACTCCCCAAGAACCCGCCACCCGTGGCGCCAGTCAGGTCGATATGGCCAACGCCATCCGCGCCCTGAGCATGGACGCGGTGCAAGCCGCCAACTCCGGCCACCCCGGTGCACCCATGGGCATGGCCGACATGGCGGTCGCCTTGTGGGGCAGCCACCTTAAACACAACCCGGCCAACCCCAAGTGGCTGGACCGCGACCGTTTTGTGCTTTCCAACGGCCATGGCTCCATGCTGCTGTATTCGGTGCTGCATCTGACCGGCTACAAGCTGCCGCTCAAAGAACTGAAAAATTTCCGCCAATTGCACAGCAAGACGCCGGGCCACCCCGAAGTGGACGTCACTCCCGGCGTCGAAACCACCACCGGCCCGCTGGGTCAGGGCATTACCAATGCCGTTGGCATGGCGCTGGCTGAAAAGTTGTTGGCCCAGGAATTCAACCGCGACGGCCTGGACGTGGTCAATCACCACACCTACGCCTTCATGGGCGACGGCTGCCTGATGGAAGGCATCAGCCACGAAGCCTGTGCGCTGGCCGGCGCCTGGAAGCTGGGCAAGCTGATTGCGCTATACGACGACAACGGCATCTCGATCGACGGCCAGGTGGCGCCTTGGTTCATCGACAACACGGCCCAGCGTTTTGCCGCCTACGGCTGGAACGTGCTTGGCCCCATCAGCGGGCACGACGCCGAACGGGTGGCCGACACCATTGCCCAGGCCAAACAGTCCGGCGACAAACCCACGTTGATCATCTGCAAGACCGCCATTGGCCAGGGTAGCCCGAACCGCGCCGGCACGGCCAAAGCGCACGGCGAACCGTTGGGCGCTGAAGAAATCAAACTCACCCGCGAAGCCATCGGCTGGCCCCATGCCCCGTTCGTGATCCCGAAGGACATCTATGCCGCCTGGGACGCCAAAGCCGCAGGCAGCGCTGCTGAGGCAGCCTGGAACGACAAATTCGCCGCCTACAAGGCCGCCCACCCGGCGCTGGCCAAAGAGCTGGTGCGCCGCATGAGGGGTGAGCTGCCCAAGAACTTTGCCCAGGTGGCCGTGGACACTGCCGTGGCGGCCCACACCAAGGCCGAGACGGTGGCCAGCCGCAAGGCCAGCCAGCTCGCGCTGGAGGCTTTCACTGCTGCCCTGCCCGAAATGCTGGGGGGGTCGGCCGACTTGACCGGCTCCAACCTGACCAACACCAAGTGCACCCCCAGTCTGCGTTTTGACGCGGCCACGGGCGCGGGCAACGGTGGTCGCCACATCAGCTACGGTGTGCGCGAATTCGGCATGGCCGCCATCATGAACGGGGTGGCGCTGCACGGCGGCTACATTCCTTACGGTGGCACCTTCCTGACCTTCAGCGATTACAGCCGCAACGCCATTCGTATGGCTGCGCTCATGAAACTGCGCGTGGTGCACGTGTTCACCCACGACAGCATCGGCCTGGGTGAAGACGGCCCGACCCACCAGTCGATCGAACATGCCGCTTCTCTGCGCCTGATCCCGAACCTGGACGTCTGGCGCCCCGGTGACACCGCCGAGACCGCCGTGGCCTGGGCCGTGGCCCTGCAAAACAGGACCAAGCCCACGGCCTTGTTGCTGAGTCGTCAGAACATCCACTACGCCCCCAAGGCCAGTCTGGGCGACATCAGCAAAGGCGCTTACGTGCTGGCCGAGCCGTCCGAGGTGGGCCTGAAGAAAAAGGCACAAGCGGTCATCATCGCCACCGGTTCCGAGGTGCCATTGGCACTCAAGGCGCAAGAGCTGCTGGCTGCCAGAAAAATTGCGGTGCGCGTGGTTTCCATGCCGAGCACCACCACATTTGATCAGCAGGAGGCGGCCTACAAGGCGGCGGTGTTGCCCGCCGGTGTGCCGCGTATTGCGGTCGAAATGGGCGTCAGCGGCGGCTGGTGGCAATACGCTTGCGCGGCGGTGGTTGGTATTGACAGCTTTGGCGAATCGGCGCCGGCGCCGGTGCTTTTCAAGCACTTTGGCTTTACCCCCGAGAATGTGGCGGACACCGTGCAAAAAGTGTTGCGCAAGTAATGGTTTCGGACTTCAATTTTTTTAACACCTGGAGAAAAGTATGACGATCAAGATTGGTATCAACGGCTTTGGCCGCATCGGCCGTAACGTGTTGCGCTCGGCGCTGCAGAATTTCAGCGACATCGAAGTCGTTGCTATCAATGACCTGCTGGAACCCGACTACCTGGCTTACATGCTGCAATACGACAGCGTGCACGGTCGTTTCAAGGGTGATGTGTCGGTCGACGGCAACACACTCATCGTCAATGGCCAAAAAATCCGCCTGACGCAAGAGCGCGACCCGGCCAACCTGAAATGGGACGAAGTGGGCGCTGACATCGTGATCGAAGCCACCGGTATTTTCCTGGACAAGGTTGGCGGTGAAAAACACCTGGCCGCGGGCGCCAAAAAAGTCATCTTCTCGGCACCTTCCAAAGACGACACCCCGATGTTTGTGTTTGGCGTGAATGACAGCACCTACGCCGGCCAGGCCATCATCAGCAACGCCTCCTGCACCACCAAC
>MESQ01000044.1 GCA_001771065.1 Burkholderiales bacterium RIFOXYD12_FULL_59_19
CGGGAGGAAGTTTCACCACATGGAAAAGAGCAGCGCGATAATCTTTACCAAGTCCTATCAACGAAGAGCCACGCCAATGTGGCAGCGACTTTCTTCGTATGCCCATCCGCAGATGACCCGAATGATCTATGCCTGTATGGCCCAGGCCCTCTGGAAAGTGAAGAACATCGCCATAAACATCTGCACGGCATTTTCTACTCCCTGAGCAGCCTCCTTCATGACATTCAAATGCAGTGCGGCGTTAATCTGGAAGTCACTTGGAGGCACGACGAAATGGGTCTGTTCAATATCGCTGGCGTGGGATATCCAGATAAGGTCACTGGCGTAAAAGTTGTACCCAAGAAGGTCAATGCTGCCTATCAGGCAATGGTCCTCCTGAAAATTGCCAAGCATCAACAAGGGGCTGCACCGTGATGCATAACGCATAGTCGAGCGGACCTGTGCAAAAAGCCGCGCCGACCGCTCACTTTCACGTTACCGTGCATTGATCCGGCGCTGAGTTCAGTCCCTGTTCCGGTTCACAGCCACGGTTGGTCTCTTCTTTAAGTGACGGCTATGGAGCGAAGCGAATGACTCCAACGGGTTTTAACCAGCCCGACAGATTCCGCAGGCAAATGGCTAAAACGGGGGTCCATGCATCACCCGCACAGCGCACAAACAACCCAGAACTTCCAGGATTCCGGATGTTGAAACCCCGGACCTGTTCCGGGGCCGGGCTGACAAAAGGTCCTTGTGCAGTATCAGGCCGATTCGGCGCACTTCTTCACACCGGCTCCGGCACGCTGGGCAGCCCCGCCAGCGCCATCGCCAGTTCGCTTTCGTCGTAGTGCTCGTCGGTCAATTCACCGGCAAAGTACTTCTGGTACGAGGTCATGTCAAAGTGGCCATGGCCGCAAAGGTTGAACAAAATGGTCTCGGACTTGCCTTCGGCCTTGCAGCGTAGCGCCTCGACAATCGCGCCCTTGATGGCGTGGTTGGCTTCCGGGGCGGGCACGATGCCCTCGTGGCGTGCAAACAGCACGCCAGCCTCAAAACACTCGACCTGGTTGTACGACACGGCCTCCAGCAAGCCCAACTCCTTGACGTGCGACACCATCGGCGCCATGCCGTGGTAGCGCAAGCCACCGGCGTGAAAACCGGGCGGTGTGAACTGGCTACCCAGGGTGTGCATTTTGGTCAGCGGCGTCATGTGGCCGGTGTCGCCAAAGTCGTAGGCGTATTTGCCGCGTGTCAGTGACGGGCATGCTGCCGGTTCGACCGCCACAATGCGCGGCTTGGGGCCACCGCGCAGGCCGTGGCCAATGAACGGGAAGGCAATGCCGGCAAAGTTGGAGCCGCCACCGGTGCAACCCACCACCACGTCGGGCCAAGCGTCGGCCATTTCCATCTGCAGCATGGCTTCCTGGCCAATGATGGTCTGGTGCAGCAGCACATGGTTGAGCACCGAGCCCAGCGCGTATTTGGTGTCGTCGCGCTGCACGGCAAGCTCCACCGCTTCCGAAATGGCAATGCCCAGGCTGCCGGGATGATCGGGGCGCTTGGCCAGCACCGAGCGCCCGTAAGCGGTCTCGGTAGACGGCGAGGCAAAACAGCGGGCGCCATAGGTTTCCATCACGGCACGGCGGTAGGGCTTTTGGTCGTAGGACACACGCACCTGGAACACCTCGACTTCCAGGCCGTAGAGCGAGCCGGCAAACGCCAGCGAAGTGCCCCACTGCCCGGCGCCGGTCTCGGTCACCAGGCGCTTGATGCCGGCCTCTTTGTTGTAAAAAGCCTGCGGCACGGCGGTGTTGGGTTTGTGGCTGCCGGCCGGGCTACCGCCTTCGTATTTGTAAAAAATCTTGGCTGGCGTGCCCAGCGCCTTTTCCAGGCGATGGGCGCGAAACAGGGGGGCTGGGCGCCACAGCTGAAACACCTCTCGCACCGGCTCGGGGATTTCAATCTCGCGCTCCAGGCTCACCTCTTGCATGATCAGGGCCATCGGGAACAGCGGCGCCAGATCGTCCGGTCCCACCGGCTTCATGGTGCCGGGGTGCAATACCGGGGGCAAGGGCTTGGGCAGGTCGGCCTGCAAGTTGTACCAGAACCTGGGCATCTGGTTTTCGTTTAAGAGGTACTTGGTTTGCTGGCTCATGATGACTCCTGAAAAGTGACAAAAACGCCTGTCTGAAGTATGCCTTCGATCCGTTCGACCACACCCGGAACAAGCGCCCGGGTTTACCCTCAAAACGTCAGCGTTTTAACCCCAGCGGCTGTACCCAACAAGCAAATTTGCGCTTTTTGCAGCGCAAACACACCCACCGTCACCACGCCCGGCCACTGGTTCACTTCTGACTCAAAGGCTAACGGGTCGCTGATCTGCAAGCCGGTGACATCGACCAGATACTGACCGTTGTCGGTGACCAAAGGCGAGTCGTACCTGAGCCGCAGCTGTGCCTGTGCACCCATGGCCGCAAACTGGCGCATCACACGTTGTGCCGCCATCGGGATGACTTCCACCGGCAACGGGTACTTGCCCAGCGTTTGCACCAGCTTGGAGTCGTCGGCAATACAGACAAACTGGCGCGACTGCGCAGCCACAATTTTTTCGCGCGTGAGCGCCGCACCACCGCCCTTGATCATGTAGCCGTGGTGGTCGATCTCGTCAGCGCCGTCGATATACACCGCCAGTTCAGCCACGTCGTTGGCATCGAAGACCCTGATGCCCAAAGCCTGCAATCGCTCGGTACTGGCCACCGAGCTTGACACAGCGCCCCTTATCTGGTCCTTGATGCTGGCCAGCGCGTCAATGAATTTGTTCACCGTGGAGCCGGTGCCCACACCCACAATCTCGCCGGGCACCACGTACTTGAGCGCAGCCTGACCCACCAGGGTTTTGAGTTCGTCTTGAGAAAGTGTTGTCATACCGGAGTCCTTGAGGGGGTTGATCGGGGAAAATAACGAGAAATCTCAGGAATTATCCAATGGCTCTTGTCCCCTACGCCCTCACCCGTCCCTTTTTATTCAGCCTGGACCCCGAAACCGCCCACGAATTAACGCTGCATTCACTGGCGAGCACCCAGGGCAGCGCCTTGAAATGGGCCTATGGCAGCACGCGTGTGAACGATCCTGTGGTGCTGGCCGGGCTGACCTTCCCCAACCGCGTCGGCATGGCCGCCGGACTGGACAAAAACGCCCGTTGTATTGATGGTCTGGGCGCCATGGGCTTTGGTTTTGTTGAGGTCGGCACCGTGACGCCGCTGGCCCAACCCGGCAACCCCAAGCCACGCATGTTCCGCCTGCCGCGGGCGCATGCGCTAATCAACCGGCTGGGCTTCAACAATGACGGACTGGCTGCATTTATTGCCAACGTGAAGCAGTCCAGGCTGTACCAACAGCGCCAGTCTGGCAAGCTTGAGGCCTCGCCCATGTTGCTGGGCCTGAACATCGGCAAAAACGCCGCCACGCCCATCGAACGCGCCACCGACGACTACCTGAGCTGCCTCGACGGGGTCTACCCTTATGCCGACTACGTCACGGTCAATATTTCCAGCCCCAACACCAAAAACCTGCGCAGCCTGCAAAGTGATGAAGCGCTGGATGGCCTTCTCGGCGCCATTTCCGAGCGGCGTGAGGGGTTGGCACAGCAACATGGCAAGCACATCCCGATCTTCCTCAAAATTGCCCCCGACCTGGACGCAGACCAGATCAAGGTGATCGCCGAAACCCTCAAGCGTTATGGGTTGGACACTGCGGGCCGGGTCAACAACGCCTGGGGCGTGGTGGCCACCAACACCACGCTGAACCGCGAAGCCGTCAAGGGGCAGACCCACGCCGATGAAGCCGGTGGCCTGTCCGGTGCACCGGTATTGGCCATGAGCAACCAGGTGATCAGCCAATTGCGCGCTGCCTTAGGGCCACAATTCCCGATCATCGGTGTCGGCGGCATCATGCGCGCCGAAGACGCCGTAAGCAAAATTAGAGCCGGCGCCGATGTGGTGCAAATCTACACCGGCCTGATTTACCGGGGGCCTGGCTTGGTTAAACAGGCGGCGTCCCTGATCAAGAAGACTTTTTAATTGGGGTCAGATTCCAATTAATTTTGAAAACCGATTGGTTGAAAATAATTGGAATCTGACCCCCATTGTTTGGACCCCCATTGTTTGACAACCAGGTCACCAATGGCGAGGCAACTGGTCAGGCCGGGTGACTCGATGCCGAACAGGTTGACCAGGCCCGGCACACCGTGGTCGCGCGGGCCCTGGATCACAAAGTCACAGGCAGCTTCACCCGGGCCGCTGATCTTGGGGCGAATGCCAGCATAACCGGGCAACAACGCACCGTCCTGCAAACCAGGCCAGTACTTGCGCACCTCGGCGTAAAAACCGTCGCCCCGCGCCGGGTCCACGGTCAGGTCGTCCGGTGATTCGACCCACTGCACATCGGGTCCAAACTTCGCTTGCCCGCCCAGGTCCAGCGTCAGGTGGACGCCCAGTCCGGCGGCTTGGGGTACCGGGTAGATCAGGTGTGAAAACGGTGCCCGCGTGGCCAGGGTGAAATAGTTGCCCTTGGCGTAAAACGCTTGCGGCACGTACTGCGGGTCCAGCCCAACAAAGCGTGCGGCCAGCGCAGGCGCCTGCAAACCCGCTGCATTGACCACGGTTTTGGCTTGCAATTGGGTACCATCAACGGCATGCAACGCGATCCCGGACGGCCCGACCAGCGCACCCGCCAGCGCTGAATTAAGTGCCAACACACCACCCGCGTTTTCCAGGTCCCCCAGCAGCGCCAGCATCAGGCCATGGCTGTCAACAATGCCGGTGCTGGGCGACAACAGGGCGGCTTCGCACACCAGTTCCGGCTCCAACTGTCGCGCTTCGTCAGCGCTCAACAACACCAGATCAGGCACGCCGTTGCGCAGCGCCTGCTCGGCAATGCCCTGCAACTGTGCCACTTGCGCCGGACGGGTCGCCACGATCAGCTTGCCGCAACGCCGGTGGCTGATGCCGCGCGCCTGGCAGTAGTCATACAACAGCGCCCTGCCCTGCACACACAAGCTGGCCTTGAGCGAACCCGGCATGTAGTAGATTCCGGCGTGAATCACCTCGCTGTTGCGCGAACTGGTGCCGGTACCGAAAGCGTTGGCAGCTTCCAGCACCAGCACCTCGCGCCCGTTCAGCGCCAGGGCGCGCGCCACTGCCAGGCCGACCACACCGGCCCCAACCACCACACAATCCACTTGTTCCATCTGTTTTCTCCAGGCCCGTCAACACACATACGCCAACAAATGAGTTTAGCGAAGACGCCGGCAGCAACCGGGCGCCGGTAAAATACAGGGTTTCTACCAGTGGCCGAAGGGTCACTTTCCCAACCCACCACAGGACTTTTGTCATGTCACTTTTTTCCGCTGTCGAAATGGCCCCACGCGACCCGATTCTGGGCTTGAACGAACAATTCAACGCCGACACCAACCCGGCCAAGGTCAATCTGGGCGTGGGTGTGTACTTTGACGACAACGGCAAGCTGCCCTTGCTGGGCTGTGTGCTGGCCGCAGAAAAAGCCATGATGGACGCCCCCAAGCCGCACGGCTACCTGCCCATTGACGGCATCGCCGCCTACGACGCTGCGGTCAAGACGCTGGTCTTTGGCGCGGACAGCGAACCCGTCACTTCGGGCCGCGTGGCCACCATTCAGGCCCTGGGTGGCACCGGCGGCCTCAAGGTGGGCGCCGATTTTTTAAAGTTTCTCAACACCGGCGCCAAGGTGCTGATCAGCGACCCAAGCTGGGAAAACCACCGCGCGCTGTTCACCAACGCCGGCTTCACGGTTGAGTCCTACCGCTATTACGACGGCGCCACCCGTGCCCTCGACTTCGATGGCATGCTGGCCGACCTGAACGCTGCACCGGCTGGCACTGTCGTGGTGTTACACGCCTGCTGCCACAACCCCACGGGTTACGACATCACCCCGGTCCAATGGGACCAGGTGATTGCGGTCGTCAAGGCGAAAAATCTGGTGCCTTTCCTCGACATGGCCTACCAGGGTTTTGGTTACGGCCTGAAGGAAGACGGCGCCGTGATCGGCAAATTTGTCGCCGCTGGCCTGCTGTTTTTTGTCGCCACCAGCTTCAGCAAGAGCTTCAGCCTGTACGGCGAGCGTGTTGGCGCCCTGAGCGTGGTGTGTGAAAGCAAAGAAGAAGCGGCCCGGGTGCTGAGCCAGCTCAAGATCGTCATCCGCACCAACTACAGCAACCCGCCAACCCATGGCGGTGCCATCGTGACCACGGTGTTGAACACCCCTGAGCTGCGCGCGCAATGGGAAGCCGAACTTGGCGACATGCGCGTGCGCATCAAGGCCATGCGGCAAAAGCTGGTCGACGGCCTCAAGTCCGCCGGCGTCAAGCAGGACATGAGTTTCATCACCCAGCAAATCGGCATGTTCAGCTACTCAGGCCTGTCCAAAGACCAGATGGTGCGCCTGCGCAATGAGTTTGGCGTCTATGGCACCGACACCGGCCGCATGTGTGTGGCCGCCTTGAACAGCAAGAACATTGACTATGTTTGCGCCAGTATTGCCAAGGTGATCTAAGGCTGCCTGGCTTGAAAACCATCAACCTGATTGGTTGTGGCCGGGTCGGTCAGACGCTGGGGCGACTGCTGACCCAGGGTGGCCAGATCCGGGTGCAGGACGTGTTGACACGCAGCAGCACATCCGCAGAGCAAGCCCTGGCTTTTGTGGGTGCCGGTCGCACAGTTTGCCAAATGACGGACTTGCGCCCGGCCGACCTGTGGCTGCTGGCGGTACCCGATGGCCAGATCGCGCCCGTCGCGGCGGCCCTGGCAGCTTGCGACAGCTTGCCACCCGCCACGGTGTTTCATGCCAGCGGCGCCTTGAGCGCCGACGTACTCCAACCCTTGCATGACAAACGCTGGCAAGTGGCCAGCGCCCACTGCCTGCTGAGCTTTGCCAGCCCACCCTTGGCGCTGCAGCAATTTGTCGGCACACCCTGCGCCCTTGAAGGTGATGTGCTGGCGCTGGCTGAATTACGGCCACTTTTTACCCGCCTGGGTGCCCAGTGCTTTGATGTCCGGGCGCAAGACAAGCTGCTGTACCACGCCGGTGCCGTCTTTGCCACCAATTTTTTGCCAGTATTACAAGACCTGGCCGAACAGCTTTGGCAGCACAGTGGTATGCCGCTGCCCATGGTACAGCGCTTGCGCGCCAGCCTGCTGCAAAATGCCGTCAACAACATCACGGCGTTGGGGCCGCAAGGCGCCTTGACTGGCCCGGCCGCCCGTGGCGATATGGTGCTGGTGGCAGCACAGGGCCAGGCCGTGCAGCAGTGGAACGCGAATGCAGGCCAGGCCTACCAGGCTCTGAGTGCGCTGGCCCGTTCACTGGCGCAGCGCGAACCCCCCATTTTTTGAGCCCAGGAACTGTCAAACAGTCAAGGTCGTGAAAATTTATCATTGAACCAACATATACCGTCAGTTAGGCGACAGATACAACAGCCCAAGACCTGTTATATTGCACTGCAACATTTTTATAGAAGGTGAATTCCCGTGCTCTACAAATTTTACGAAGCCCAACGTTCTTTGATGGAGCCATTCACTGATCTGGCGCAATCTGCCGCCAAGGTGTACGGCAATCCGTTGTCGATGTTTGGCCAACATCCCATGTCACAGCGTATTTCAGCCGGTTACGACCTGATGCACCGCTTGGGCAAAGACTATGAGAAGCCCGAATTTGGTGTGCGTACCGTCGACGTGGATGGGGTCGAGGTGGCGATTCATGAGCGCGTCGAAATCAGGAAGCCTTTTTGCGAATTGCGCCGTTTCAAACGTTTCACCGACGATCAGACCACGCTGTCCAAACTTAAGGGTCAGCCTGCGGTGCTGATCGTGGCCCCGCTGTCGGGTCACTACGCCACACTGCTGCGCGACACCGTCAAGACCATGCTACGCGACCACAAGGTCTACATCACCGACTGGACCAACGCCCGCCTGGTGCCCACCTCAGAGGGCGATTTCAGCCTGGATGACTACATCAATTACGTCCAGGAGTTCATTCGCCATGCGCAAAGCCGGTACGGCAACTGCCATGTGATGAGTGTCTGCCAGCCCACCGTGCCGGTGCTGGCCGCGGTGTCGCTGATGGCCAGCCGGGGCGAACTCACGCCTCTGAGCATGGTCATGATGGGCGGACCCATTGACGCGCGCAAATCACCCACGGCAGTGAATAACCTGGCCATGAACAAGAGCATCGAGTGGTTTGAGCACAACGTTATTTACCGCGTGCCCACCCGCTTCCCCGGCGCCGGACGCAAGGTTTACCCCGGCTTTTTGCAGCACTCCGGCTTTGTCGCGATGAACCCCAGCAACCACGCCCGCAGCCATTACGACTACTTCAAGGATTTGATCAAGGGTGACGACGCCAGTGCCGATGCCCACCGCAAGTTTTACGACGAATACAACGCCGTGCTGGACATGGATTCGCATTACTACCTGGACACCATCAAGGTCGTGTTCCAGGAGTTCAACCTGGTCAACGGCACCTGGGACGTCAAAGGCGTTGACGGCAAGATTGAACGCGTCCACCCTGACGACATCCACAACACGGCCCTGTTGTCCATCGAGGGTGAGCTCGACGATATTTCAGGCTCTGGCCAAACAGCCGCCGTGCATACCATTTGCACCGGCGTAAGCAAGGAAAACCAGCGTCACATTGAAGTGGAAGGCGCCGGTCACTACGGCATTTTTGCCGGTCGACGCTGGCGTGAAATGGTCTATCCACAGGTCAAGGACTTCATCCTGTCCTACCAGCCCAAGCCGGTGGTCGAAACCCCGGTCATGGTGGCCAGCCCGCCCGCACCTGTTCTGACCAATCCGCAGCCCGACCTGCCAGAACCGGCACCGACCTTTGTTTTGCCCGAAGCGCCAAGCGTGGCTGACATCACCCTGCTCGGCAAGCTTCCCGAGCCCCCTAAAACACCGGTGGCCAAAGCCAAAGCACCGCCGTCAAAGGCCAAGCCAGCCACCCAGGTTGCAACACCGATAGCCGCCAGCACGGTGGCAACAAGCAAAGCGGCTATCAGCGTGGCTGAACCTGCCAAACCGGCGCGCAAGCGGCCGACCCAACGCCACGGATGAAGCCCAAGCCCGCCGAACTTTTGGCGGTATTGCCGCAAACCCAGTGCACACGCTGCGGCTATCCGGACTGTGCCGGCTACGCCCAGGCATTGCATGAAGGCAGCGCTGACATCAACCAGTGTCCGCCCGGCGGCGTTGCCGGGATGCAGCGCCTGGCGGCTTTGACCGGGCGCGCAGCCAAGCCGCTCAATCCGGACCACGGCGCAGAGGGGTCACGCACGGTGGTATTTATTGACGAGGCCTGGTGTATTGGCTGCACGCTGTGTATCAAGGCCTGTCCGGTCGACGCCATCGTCGGCACCAACAAGCTGATGCATACCGTGATTGAACCCTATTGCACCGGCTGCGAATTGTGCCTACCGGTGTGCCCGGTGGACTGCATTGAAGTTGAAACCGTTAGCGGCAGCGCCACTGGCTGGGCCGCCTGGTCGCAAGAGCAGGCTGATGAAGCCCGCCAGCGCTATGAATTTCACACGCTCAGAAGCCAACGTGAAGCGCTTGAAAACGCGCAACGGCTGGAAGCCAAAGCGGCGCTGAAGTTGTCAGACCTGGCCGCCCATTCACAACACACCGACCCCGTGGTGCTGAACAAAAAACGGGCTGTGATTGAAGCCGCACTGGCCCGGGCACGGGCCAAGCAATCGGTCAGCGTTCAGACCGTACCCACACCACCAAACCAGCAAAAGCGACCACAGTGAAGACCTCGTTCAACTGATTGCCAGATTTTTATAGACGCCACAGCCCACAGCCCTCTCGTCCAACTGCATCACGTAAGACATTTTGGATTGCACTTTGCCCGACATTGGGTTGGTGATGTCGTATTCCACCCATCCGGGTTCAAGCGCAGCCTGGTTAAAAATATCGTCCACCAAACCCTGCCCATCGATTCCGGGAATATCCTGCACCCGAGTACCCACCTTGGCTGCATTCCCCCCAAATGACAAGTAAGTGCCCATGCGGTCGAGCACAAAAACATACATGTCACGATCGTAAAAATTCTGCGCTGGATCAGTGATCTGCTGCACCCAAAGCGCGCTGGAATTGCACCGTTGCCGATGCTGGATGGCGCGCTGCACCAAGGCAACGGCTTCTTCGGGCGCACCTTGTTGCAGTTTGAAAACCGCAAAGTCATCGACCAATATGGAAGCGCGATGCTCCAACAAACTCGCCTGCGCCACCGCATGTTCAGCCATTTGGGCATTACGCTGGGTGATGTCATCGAGTTGTCGAACCGCCGTGGTAATTTCATTCAGCCCAGTGCTTTGCTCAGAACTGGAAGCAGAGATTTCCGCCATCAGGGTCGCGACACCACGGATACCGGAAACAATTTGTGTGAACTGATTACCAGCGGTTCGAATGCTATGCACGCTGGCAGCGACCTGATCAGACGAATCATTGATCAATTTGCGAATTTCTTTGGCTGATTCCGCCGAACGCTGCGCCAGTGTGCGCACTTCGCTGGCGACCACCGCAAAACCGCGACCAGCGGCGCCAGCACGGGCTGCTTCAATCGCTGCATTGAGCGCCAGGATGTTGGTCTGAAAGGCCAAGCCATCGATCACCCCCACAATCTCATCCATGCGCTTGGCGCTGTTGGCAATGACTTCAACCGACAAAACCGCGTGCTCCATGGCAGAAACACCTTGTTCGGCCACGTCACGAACTGCTGACGTCTGGTTGTTGGCCTGGGCTGCCATTTGCGCATTTTGGCGAACGGTTGACGACAACTGCTCAACACTGGCTGCCGTTTGCTCCAGATTGGCCGCTTGCTGCTCGGAGCGCCCCGACAGATCCGTGCTGCCTTGCGCCAGAATTTTGCCTGCATGAGCGACAAAAGCCGCATTGCTTCGGACATTGGCGACCATGCTCGAGATGCTGGTTGCAACATGAACGGCTTCAGTCAACAGCTTGGCAAACGCCATGTTCTCGGGTACGGCACTTGATTTGCTACTCAAATTACCGCGCACCAACTCTGTCAAGGTCCATTGCACCTGCTGCATACCCATGGCGGTCATGCGGTAAAAAGCAAGGCCCAGGTAGCTGCCGATGAATCCGACAAAGGTGGCCGACCAGATCAGTTCAGAGCCGACAGTGGGCAAAAGTGTGTGCGTCAGAACCAGCGCAAACAAGGGCGACATCATCAGCACGAACAACAACAAGAACACTTGCCCGATTGACAAACGTCGAATCATCCAGCAACCAGGTTTAAGCAAAAATCCAAACACGATAGGCACACCGACTTGTCAAAAAGAAGAAATTATTTCACCTTGTGCAGCGAACCGCTACAAGGGAAAACCAGCAGATCAGGCCTAAGGGGTCAAATTGCCCCTTACGAGATTTGGGCAAACGCCGCCACCACTTCGGGCGGTGCCTGCACCATCTCGATCAACACACCCTCGCCCGCAATCGGAAACTCGTCATTCGCCTTGGGATGCAAAAAGCAGATGTCAAAGCCCGCAGCACCCTTGCGGATGCCCCCCGGTGCAAAACGCACGCCTTGCGCCGTGAGCCACTCAACCGCCTTGGGCAGGTCGTCGATCCACAGGCCCACATGGTTCAGCGGCGTGGCGTGTACGGCGGGCTTTTTGTCGACGTCCATGGGCTGCATCAAGTCGACTTCGACCTTGAACTGGCCAACCCCCATGGCGCAGATGTCTTCATCGACGTTTTCGCGCTCGCTCTGAAACGTGCCAGTGACCTCCAGGCCCAGCATCTCGACCCAGAGCTTTTGCAGGCGCATTTTACTGGTGCCACCAATGGCGATTTGCTGGATGCCCAGCACCTTGAAAGGACGGGGGCTCATACAAACTCCACGATCGGCTGGTCCACGGTGAGGCTTTCCCCCTTGGCGGCCAACACCTTGCCCACCACGCCGTCGGCCGCGGCAAAGAGCACGTTTTCCATCTTCATGGCCTCGATCACGGCCACACGTTCACCAGCCTGCACTTTTTGGCCCACTTGCACAGCCACATCAACCAGCAGGCCTGGCATCGGCGACAGCACATAACGGCTCATGTCGGGCGGGGCCTTGAACGGCATCAGCGCGTGTAACTCGGCCATGCGCGGTGAGATCACCAGCACATCGATGCGCGTGCCATTGTGTTGCAGGCGCAAGGCCAGCGGGTTCTTGGGTGTGCCACGCTCGACCTGTGCGGTGAAAGGCGTGCCATTCACCGTGCCGGTGATACAGACATCGTTGAGCCGCGAATCACTGCATATTTCGTAACTGCTGGCACCCATTTTGACGCGGGCGAAACCGGTCTTTCCGGCATATTCATCAACATGCACCGGGGTATAGGCATTGGCGCCATCGTCACCCAAGGTTACCACCACGTAATCACTGCCCACGTTCACGGCATAACCGGGCAACTGACCACTGAGTCCGGCCGCACGTTCGCGCGATTTGCGCCGCACAAAGGCGGCCATCGCCAGCATGAAGTGGGGGTCTTCGTGCGGTACATCGGCAGCCTTGAAACCATGCGCGTAGTTTTCGGCAATAAACCCGGTGTTGAAATCACCCGAGACAAACTTGGGGTGCGCCAGCAAAGCCGCCTGGAACGGAATATTGCTGCTGATGCCGCGAATCACAAAACCGTTGAGCGCCTCGCGCATCTTGGCAATCGCATCTTGCCGATCAACCCCGTGCACGATGAGCTTGGCAATCATTGAGTCGTAATACATCGGGATCTCGCCGCCGTCCTGCACACCGGTGTCGACCCGCACGCCAAACCAGTCTGTGGTGTTGGCCTGCGCCATGGTCTGGGTGGGCGGCGAAAAACGCACCAGGCGACCGGTACTGGGCAAAAAATTGCGATACGGGTCTTCGGCATTGATACGGCATTCCATGGCCCAGCCGTTGCGCTTGACCTCGGCTTGTGTGAGCGGCAATTTTTCGCCCGCGGCCACGCGAATCATCAGCTCGACCAGGTCCAGCCCGGTGATGCATTCGGTCACCGGGTGCTCCACCTGCAGACGCGTGTTCATTTCCAGGAAATAAAAGCTCTGGTCCTTGCCAACGACGAATTCCACCGTGCCGGCGCTTTGGTACTTGACCGCCTTGGCCAGGGCCACTGCCTGCTCACCCATGGCCTTGCGCGTCGCATCGGAAATAAAAGGCGACGGTGCTTCTTCAATCACTTTCTGGTGGCGGCGCTGGATCGAGCATTCCCGCTCATTGAGATAGACCACGTTGCCAAAGCTGTCGCCGATAAGCTGGATTTCGATGTGGCGCGGCTCTTCAACAAATTTCTCGACAAACACACGGTCATCTCCAAAGCTGTTGCGGGCCTCGTTGCGGCAACTGGTGAAACCCTCAAAGGCTTCCTTGTCGTTGTAAGCCACGCGCAACCCCTTGCCGCCGCCGCCGGCGCTGGCCTTGATCATCACCGGGTAACCAATGCCCTGGGCAATTTCAACTGCCTGCTCGGCCGTGTCAATGGCGCTGTTAACGCCCGGAATGCAATTGACACCGGCTGCACCGGCGAGTTTTTTCGACTCGATCTTGTCGCCCATGGCCGCCATGGAATAGTGCTTGGGGCCGATGAAGACAATACCCTCTTCTTCGACGCGCTTGGCAAACTCGGCGTTTTCGCTGAGAAAGCCATACCCCGGGTGCAAAGCTTGCGCCCCGGTCTGTTTGCAGGCGGCAATGATTTTTTCGCCCACCAGGTAGCTTTCGCGGCTGGGCGGGGCGCCAATGTGCACAGCTTCGTCAGCCATCAGCACAAAGCGCGCGTCCTTGTCCGCATCCGAATAAACGGCCACGGTCTTGATGCCCATTTTTTGGGCGGTGGTGATGACACGACAGGCGATTTCACCACGGTTGGCAATCAGGATTTTGGTAAACATAGAGGTCTCCTATTCGGGAATCAGTTTTTGTGCTTTGTGCGGGCCAACCCAAACAGCCAGTTCAGGAGCGGGCTGCCCGGGTGCTTTGCGTAGGTAAAGGAGGAGGCCGTAGGCCGGGGGACACGAAGCAAAGTGCCCGGGCTGCCCGCTCCCCCCCAGGGACAGCAGGGTAAAACTCTTCATGTCCATGGTCACAGCGGAATGTTCCCGTGCTTGCGCCACGGGTTTTCAAGCTTTTTGTCCTTCAGCATGACCAGGCTGCGGCAAATGCGTTTGCGCGTTTCGCTGGGCAAAATCACGTCGTCGATGAAGCCGCGGGCGCCAGCCACAAACGGGTTGGCAAAACGGGCCTTGTATTCGGCTTCCTTGGCCGCCAGTTTTTCCGGGTGGCCCTTGTCTTCGCGGAAGATGATCTCAACCGCGCCCTTGGCGCCCATCACCGCAATTTCAGCGTTGGGCCAGGCAAAGTTGACGTCGCCGCGCAGGTGTTTGGAACTCATCACGTCGTAGGCGCCGCCGTAGGCTTTGCGTGTGATCACGGTGATCTTGGGCACGGTGCACTCGGCATAGGCATACAGCAGTTTGGCGCCGTGTTTGATGATGCCGCTCCACTCCTGAGCAGTGCCGGGCATGAAACCGGGCACATCGACAAAGGTGATCACCGGGATGTTGAAGGCGTCACAGAAACGCACAAAACGCGCGGCCTTGATGCTGCTCTTGATGTCCAGGCAACCGGCCAGCACCAGCGGCTGGTTGGCCACGATGCCGACCGTCTGGCCGTCCATGCGGGCGAATCCGATCAGAATGTTTTTGGCGTACTCGGGCTGCAGCTCAAAAAAGTCGCCGTCATCGACCGTCTTGACGATCAGCTCCTTCATGTCGTAAGCCTTGTTGGGGTTGTCTGGCACCAGCGTGTCCAGGCTGTGCTCCATGCGGCCGGCCGGGTCACCACTCTGGCGCACCGGGGCTTTTTCGCGGTTGTTCAGCGGCAGGTAGTTGTACAGGCGGCGCAGCATCAGCAAGGCCTCCACATCGTTCTCAAACGCCAGGTCGGCGACACCACTCTTGGTGGTGTGGCTGATGGCGCCACCAAGCTCTTCGGCGGTCACCTCTTCGTGCGTCACGGTCTTGACCACTTCAGGACCGGTGACAAACATGTAGCTCGAATCTTTCACCATGAAGATGAAGTCGGTCATGGCGGGCGAATACACCGCGCCACCCGCAGACGGCCCCATGATCATGCTGATTTGTGGCACCACACCGCTGGCCATCACGTTGCGCTGGAACACGTCGGCGTAGCCACCGAGCGAGGCCACGCCTTCCTGAATACGGGCACCGCCCGAATCGTTGAGGCCGATCACCGGTGCGCCGACCTTCATGGCCTGGTCCATGATCTTGCAAATCTTTTCCGCATGGGCTTCAGACAAGGCGCCCCCAAACACGGTGAAGTCCTGGCTGAAGACAAACACCAGGCGACCATTGATCATGCCGTAGCCCGTGACCACACCGTCGCCCGGTATCTTGTTGTCCTGCATGCCAAAGTCTGAGCAGCGGTGCTCGACAAACATATCCCACTCTTCAAACGTGCCCTGATCCAGCAACACCTCGAGGCGCTCCCGCGCGGTGAGCTTGCCCTTTTTGTGCTGCGCATCAATGCGATTCTGGCCCCCGCCCAAACGGGCGAGCTCGCGCTTTTTTTCCAATTGTTCAAGAATATCGTGCATGGCTTGGTCTCTCTTAGGTCAGGAAATAGTTGTGTTTTCGGGTTCTGAAGTGCATCGTGGTCTAGGCTTTTTCAGCATGGGCCAACAGCATGTTTCGGGCAGCAGTGGAGGCCGCCATGCGGCCCGCCAGCACCTCTTGTGTCAACTGTGGCAACAGCGTCCTGACCAGCGGATGCTGGGAAAAAGCGGCCTTGAGGCCGACGTCAATGCGTTCCCACATCCACGCCAGCGCCTGCCTCTGGCGGCGCGAGGCAAACTTGCCATTGCCGGTTTGCAGGGCCCTGAATTCGAGCACCTTGGTCCAGAAAACATCCACCCCCTGGGCATGCAAGGCGCTGAGCTGGATCACCTGCGGGTGCCATATTTTTTGATCATGGTGCAGGTGGTCCGGGCTGCCATGCAAGCCCAGCAAACGCAGGCTGGAACTGATCTGGGCGCGGGCACGGGTGGCGGCATCGGGGTCAATGTCGGCCTTGTTGATCACCACCAGGTCGGCCAGTTCCATCACACCTTTTTTGATGGCCTGCAAATCGTCGCCCGCATTGGGCAACTGCATCAGCACAAACATGTCGGTCATGTTGGCCACTGCCGTCTCGCTTTGCCCCACCCCCACGGTTTCAACCATCACCACGTCATAACCCGCTGCCTCGCAAACCAGCATGGCCTCGCGGGTTTTTTCGGCCACACCACCCAGCGTGCCACTGCTGGGGCTGGGACGGATGTAGGCCTTCTCATGGACGGACAGCGACTCCATACGTGTCTTGTCACCCAGAATGGAGCCACCCGACACCGTGCTGGAGGGGTCAATGGTTAACACCGCCACGCGATGACCCTGGCCAATCAGGTACAGGCCCAAGGCTTCAATGAAGGTGGATTTACCCACGCCCGGCACACCGCTGATGCCCAGTCGAAACGACTGGCCGGTGTGCGGCAACAGGTTTGTGAGCAGTTCGTCGGCCTGCAGGCGGTGGTCAGCGCGGGTGGATTCGAGCAGCGTGATGGCCTTGGCCATGGCGCGGCGCTGCGGCAAAGCGGCACCGTGCAAAATCCCATCCAGCAACAAAGGAACAGCAGCGTTCATGGCATTCAAAGAATCTGAAACGCTCGCCCATCGGGCAAACGGTAACGCGAAAAGTCACGCTGATCCAGCGTCATGATGGTGGTAACACCGGTCTGGACGGCCAATTCAAGCAGAGAGGCATCGGCCAAATCCATCTCGGTACGCGGCTTTTCGGTGTAGCGCTGCATCAGCGGCACAAAATCCAACAAGGCACTTTGCTCAAACGGAAAAACCATCACTCCGCCTTTGCCAATCCAGTTCAACAAGGCAAAGCGCTGCGGTGGCGGAACCAGGTAACTGGCTTCAACAACACAAGGCCAGGTGGTGGACAAAGACCAGCGCTCCAGCGCCGCCAAGGCCAGCAAGTCGCGATAACGTTCGGCTTGCGGCTCACGCGACGCAAACACCGCCACCATCACGCTGGCGTCAATCAGCGCTGATGCCATGTTTGGCTCGCAGTTTGGCAATCAGGGCAGCACGCGAACGTTCGGTGTCGTAAGGCTCATGGGGCTCACCGGCAAAGGCCTGGGTCACTTCCGGGCAGTTTGGGTCTTCAGCCATCTCTCGCATCACCTGCTGGTACAACGCATAAGGGTCTTTGCGCCCCAAAGCGCGCTCCACCGCGTTGATGATGAACTGCGACTTGGTCAAGCCCTGGCGCTTGGCGGCAAGCTCCATCTCGCGCTCCAGCAGTGGGTCCATACGCACAGATACGGCCATAACAAGCTCCTTCAAATAACGAGTTGCAATACTGTATTACTGTATCACGCCTTGTCGGATCACGCTGCCAGGGCCTTGCGAATCTGCGCCAACACATCTTTGGCACTCACCGGGATCGGCGTGCCGGGGCCGTAGATGCCTTTGACACCGGCGGCGTAGAGCATGTCGTAGTCCTGCCGCGGAATGACACCGCCGACAAACACGATGATGTCGTCAGCACCCTGTTTTTTAAGTTCGGCAATGATGGCCGGCACCAGCGTCTTGTGGCCGGCGGCCAGCGTCGACACACCCACAGCATGAACGTCGTTCTCAACGGCCTGGCGTGCGCATTCCTCGGGGGTCTGGAACAGCGGCCCCATGTCAACGTCAAAACCAAGGTCGGCGAAGGCCGTGGCCACCACCTTGGCACCACGGTCGTGGCCGTCCTGGCCCAACTTGCTGATCATCACGCGCGGACGGCGGCCCTGCTCGGTGGCGAAGTCGGCAATTTCTGCCTTGAGTGCATTCCAATAGTCCATGGTGTTCCCGTCAGTGGCATCCGTATCGTACGCGGCGGCATAAACGCCGCTTACTTTTTGCGTGTCGGCACGGTGGCGGCCAAAGGATTTTTCCATGGCATCGCTGATTTCACCCACAGTGGCGCGGGCCCGCACCGCCTTGATCGACAAATCGAGCAGGTTGCCTGTGCCGCTGGCGGCGGCTTCCTCGATCGCCTGGAGCGCCAGTTGCACCTGGGCTGCGTCGCGTTGCTGCTTAATGACGTTGAGGCGGGCGATTTGCGAGTCGCGTACCGCGACGTTGTCAATGTCGCGGGCTTCAATGGTGTCTTCGGTCTCGAGCTTGTATTTGTTGACACCCACAATCACGTCTTTGCCACTGTCAATGCGGGCCTGCTTTTCTGCCGCAGCCGCCTCGATCTTGAGTTTGGCCCAGCCCGAATCAACGGCTTTGGTCATGCCACCCATGGCTTCCACTTCCTCAATGATGGCCCAGGCGGCCTCAAGCATGTCCTGCGTCAGCTTTTCCATCATGTAGCTGCCAGCCCAGGGGTCGATCACGTTGGTGATGTGGGTTTCTTCCTGGATGATGAGCTGGGTATTGCGCGCAATACGCGAACTGAATTCGGTCGGCAGGGCGATGGCCTCATCAAACGAATTGGTGTGCAGGCTCTGCGTACCGCCAAACACGGCCGCCATGGCCTCGATGGTGGTGCGCACCACGTTGTTGTAGGGGTCCTGCTCGGTGAGTGACCAGCCCGAAGTCTGGCAATGGGTGCGCAGCATCAGGCTCTTGGGGTTCTTGGCGTTAAAGCCTTTCATGATGCGGCACCACAGCAGTCGCGCGGCGCGCATCTTGGCCACTTCCAGGTAAAAATTCATGCCAATCGCCCAGAAGAAGCTCAAGCGGCCGGCAAAACCGTCGACATCCATCCCCTTGGCAATGGCGGTCTTGACGTATTCCTTGCCGTCGGCTAGCGTGAATGCCAGTTCCAGCGCCTGATTGGCACCGGCTTCCTGCATGTGGTAACCGCTGATGGAAATCGAGTTGAATTTCGGCATGTGTTTGGCCGTGTACTCGATGATGTCGCCAATGATTTTCATCGACGGCTCGGGCGGGTAGATGTAGGTGTTGCGCACCATGAACTCTTTCAGAATATCGTTCTGAATCGTGCCGCTGAGCTTGTCTTGCGAAACACCCTGCTCTTCGGCCGCCACCACATAACCGGCCAGCACCGGCAGCACCGCGCCGTTCATGGTCATCGACACACTCACCTTGTCCAGCGGAATCTGGTCAAACAAGATTTTCATGTCCTCCACCGAATCGATTGCGACACCGGCCTTGCCGACGTCGCCGGTCACCCGCGGGTGGTCTGAGTCGTAGCCACGGTGTGTGGCCAAATCAAACGCGACCGACACACCCTGGCCGCCAGCCGCCAAAGCCTTGCGGTAAAACGCGTTGGACTCTTCGGCGGTGGAAAACCCGGCGTACTGCCGAATGGTCCAAGGCCGCACCGCATACATGGTGGCCTGTGGGCCGCGCAGATAGGGCTCGAACCCCGGCAGTGTGTTGGCGTAGGGCAGGTTTTGCGTGTCCTCGGCGGTGTACAAAGGCTTGACCGAAATGCCATCGGGCGTGAGCCAGTTGAGCGCATTCACATCACCGCCTGGCGCAGATTTGGCGGCGGCTATAGCCCAGGCGTCCAGACTGGTAGACTGAAATTCAGGATGGGTGTGGGTCATGGTGGCAAACAGTTGGTGGTTAGATCGTCAACGCATCCACTGTGACAGCGATGCGCGATTTGAGCAAATGAGTTTACATTATTTATAATTATTGATGCAAAAAATTCCTTCCAGCTTACAATTTGCCTCATGGCCGCACTTTCATTAGCTCCCCGCGCACTTTACGAAGAAGTGGCTGAATTGCTGCGTCAGCGCATCTTTAGCCGTGAACTGGAACCCGGCAGCTGGATCGACGAACTCAAGATTGCGCATGACTACGGCATCAGCCGCACGCCCATGCGGGAAGCGCTCAAAGTGCTGGCCACCGAAGGCCTGGTGACCATGAAGGTCCGCCGCGGTGCGTATGTGACCGAAGTCTCCGAGCGCGACCTGGCCGACGTCTACCACCTGCTGGGCCTGCTTGAATCCGATGCCGCGGGTGTCGTGGCCCAAACAGCTGCTGAGGCACAGATGTCTGAGTTGCAGGCACTGCACCAGGAACTCGAAGACGCCGCACAGCCGGAACACCTTGATCGCAAGCGCTTTTTTGAAATCAACGAACGTTTTCACATGCGCCTGCTGGAAATTGCCGACAACCGCTGGCGCAACCAAATGGTGGCCGACCTGCGCAAGGTCATGAAACTCAACCGCCACAACTCGCTGCTCAAAACCGGGCGCATCCAGGAGTCCCTGGCTGAACACCGCGCCATCATGGCCGCGCTGGCAGCACGCAACCCGCAAGCCTGCACACAGCGCATGCAGGAACATTTTTCCAACGGCCTGGAAGCAGCCGTTTAAGGCCAATGAACCCGCGCCGTCAATCCTCATGACCCTGCCGGAATCCAACACCTTCATGCAGCAGGCGCTGGCACTGGCTGCCCAAAGCCTGCTGCTCACCTCCCCCAACCCTCGTGTGGGCTGCGTCATCACCAGCCCCGACGGCCAGCTACTCGGCCAGGGCGCCACCCAGCGCGCCGGTGCAGCGCACGCCGAAGTGATGGCGCTGCGCGACGCCGCCACCCATGGCCACAGCGTGGTCGGAGCCACGGCCTATGTGACGCTGGAACCCTGTTCACACCAGGGCCGCACCGGGCCGTGCTGCGATGCCCTGGTGGCTGCGGGCATCAAAAAAGTGGTGGCCGCCATTGGCGACCCCAATCCCTTGGTCACGGGCAATGGCTTCGCCAGGCTGCGCGCCGTCGGCGTTGACGTCAGCGTCGGTCCCGGCGGCGCCGAATCGCGCGAACTCAACATCGGGTTTTTCAGTCGCATGCTGCGCAAAACCCCCTGGGTGCGCATGAAGCTGGCAGCCTCGCTAGACGGCAAAACCGCCCTAGACAACGGCCTCAGTCAGTGGATCACATCCCCGGCGGCGCGTACCGACGGCCACGCCTGGCGCGCACGCGCCTGTGCCGTGCTCACTGGCATTGGCACGGTGCTAGCCGACAACCCCAAACTCGACGTGCGGCTGGTGGACACACCCCGCCAACCCACCCTGGTGGTGATCGACAGCCGACTGGAAACCCCACTGGATGCCGCGCTATTTATCCCGGGGCGCACGCTCATCATTTACGCGGCTGTCCCTCATGCCGAAAAACAGGCGGCGCTGGCAGCACTCGGTGCCACCGTGGTACTGCTGCCCGGACCCAACGACAAGGTCGATCTGGCCGCCATGCTGTGCGACCTGGCGCGCCGCGAGGTCAACGAATTGCATGTGGAAGCCGGCGAAAAGCTCAACGGCTCGCTGATTCGCGAGGGTCTGGTCGATGAATTTGTGGTTTATCTGGCTCCCAAACTGATCGGCCAGGGGCGAGGCATGGCACACTTTGGCCCACTGCAGGATCTGGCCCAAGCCGTGCCACTGGAATTCAAGTCCACCGCCATGCTGGGGCCCGACCTGCGTGTGGTCGCCCGCGTTTGCGGCCGCGACGTTTTTTAAACGCCGGGCCATCGCCCTGCCCAACCCATCAAAAAAGACATGTTCACAGGCATCATCACCGGCATCGGCCGCATCAGCGCCGTACACCCCCTGGGCGACACCGCCACCCATGGCAAACGCCTCACCCTCACCTGCCCGCCCGGTTACCTCGACGACGTGGGCCTGGGCGACAGCATTGCCCTCAACGGCGCCTGCATGACGGTGACCACACTCAACGCCGCGCAGCAACAATTCACCATCGACATCTCGGCCGAGTCACTCGACAAAACTGCCGGACTGGACCAGTTGGGAGCCATCAACTTGGAAAAAGCCCTGCGCGCCCACGACCGGCTGGGCGGCCACATCGTCTCGGGCCATGTCGATGGCATTGGCCACGTCACGTACTTCGCGCAAGTCGGCGAAAGCTGGCAACTGCGCGTCATGACGCCACCCGCGCTGGCCAAGTACCTGGCCTACAAAGGCTCGATCACCATCAACGGTGTCAGTCTGACCGTCAACCAGATTCAGGACAGCGCCAACGGCTGCGAGATGTCCATCAACCTGATTCCCCACACCGTGCAAAACACCGCTTTAGGCACGCTCAAGGTCGGCTCGTGGGTCAATCTGGAAATTGACCTGATTGCGCGGTATGTGGAGCGGATACTGGGCAAAGATTCCGGGGCTCAAGGGCAGGTCTAGCGGAATACCCGTCAGCAAAAGCTGACCCCGTGAAAATGAGGCACACTGAGGCATGGGTGGGTTAGAAATCGCGAAATAACAGGGTAAATGCAGTCAATTTTGTAATCTTTGTCAGGTTTGTAAATGGCATACTCTACAAAACTTGATAATTGTCAAAGCAAAATCCGCGCAAACCACTTATGGAGCCCACCATCATGACTCTTGTCACGAATTTTTTGCGTACGTCGGTCGCCCTGATCGCCGGTTTGGTGTTGGCGGGTTGCGCCGTGACACCCGAGCCTTTTACCGCTGCAGCCTTGCAAGACATCGTCACCCAAGACCGCCAAACCACCCAGGCGGCCATGACCCCGCTGCAAGGCCCCTTGAGCCTGCAGGAGGCCGTCGCCCGGGCCCTCAAATACAACCTGGAGCACCGCACCCGCCTGTGGGAGCAAGCACTGGCAGTCGGCCAACTGGAGGCTGGGCGCTTTGACATGCTGCCCAAGGTGATGGCCAACCTCGGCTACTACGACCGCAATCAGGACGCCGGCACCTGGAGCCCCGACGCCCAAGGCAACCCCAGCGCCACGCGCGCCCCGGTCAGCTCTGACAAAGTGCACAGCACCAGCGATCTGGGCTTAAGCTGGAGCGTGCTCGACTTCGGCTTGTCTTACTACGGCGCCAAACAAAACGCCGACCGCGTGCTGATTGCCAGCGAGCGCCGGCGCAAAGCGGTGCATACCCTGATCCAAAACGTGCGCACCGCCTTTTGGCGCGCCGCCAGTGCAGAAAAATTGGCCCAGGAGGTGGGTGACACCATCGCCCTGGCCGAAACCGCGCTGGGCGATTCGCGCCGCATTGAGAAAGACCGCATCAAAGCCCCGGCCGACGCCCTGCGTTACCAGCGCAACCTGCTGGAAAACCTGCGCACCCTTGAGAGTATTCAGCGCGAACTTGCCGCCGCCCGCATCGAGCTGGCCTACCTCATCAACCTGCCGCCGGGCACACCCTTTAGCCTGAGCGAACCCAGCGGCGCGCTGGCCCAACCCGGTCCGATCCTGTTGCCCCTGGACCAAATGGAAACCATGGCGCTGGCGCGCAATGCCGACCTGCAAGAGCAGGCCTACAACGCCCGCATTGCCGCTGTCGAAACGCGCAAAGCCATGCTGCGGCTGTTTCCCAACCTGAGCCTGAGCACCACCGCCAAATACGACAGCAACAACTTCCTGGTGAACCAAAGCTGGAACGAGTCCGCCGTGCAAGTCAGCTGGAACCTGCTGGGCTTATTGTCCGGTCCGGCGCAAAAAGCAGTGGCTGAATCCGCTGTCAAGGTGGCCGAATCGCGGCGCGCAGCAATGCAAATGGCCGTGCTGATGCAGGTGCACCTGGCCGCCCGCCAGTACGATACCGCACTGCGCCTGCATGACCGAGCCTATGCGGTGTGGGATGTTGACCAGCGCCTGCTGGAACTGTCACGCCTGGGTGAGCTGGCGCAAACCCGCAGCCCGCAAGAGACCATTGCTGCGCGCACCACCACCATTTTGTCGCTGCTGCGACGTTACCAAGCGCTGGCCAGCGTGCATGAGTCGGCCAGCAAATTACAAGCCACGCTGGGTCTGGAGCCCGACATCGGCAGCCTGGACGACATCAGCCTGGCCAACCTGACCCGGCAAATTGAAACCACCCTGGGTGCGGCAGTGGGCCAGCCCCCGGCCCCGTCTGACGCGCGCCCGCTGTGAACCGCCCGATGCGTTCGCTTTTAGTGGCGCTGGCAGCATTGGCGTTGTGCCAGCTGCCACCGGCTTTAGCACAAACCAGGCCCAGCCCAAAACCCGCCGTGTCCCAGACGCAGCCAGCCCAGCCAGGCCTGGAGGCGCTGGACATCCGGGCCCAGCTGTCGCCGCGCAATTTCACCACGGTGGCCGCTGAACTTGGTGCCCGCATCAACCGCATTGGCTTTCGTGAAGGCGAGCGCTTTCGGGCTGGCCAGGTGCTGGCCAGCCTGGACTGCAGTGTGCAGGTGGCGCAACGTGACCGCGCCAAAGCCGCCCTCAATGCGGCCGAAATCGGCTTTGCGGGCAACAAGCGCCTGGCCGAATACAACGCGGTCGGTCGGGTCGAGCTCGACACCTCGGCCGCCGAAGTCGAAAAAATGCGCGCCGAACTCAACTTCAACACCGCCACTTTGGGCAAATGCCAGATGCTGGCGCCGTTCAGTGGCCGGGTGGCTGAGCAAAAGGCCCGCGTCGGCCAGTACATCCAGCCAGGTCAGGCGGTGCTGGACATTCTGGACGACAGTGCCCTGGAGCTGGAGTTTATCGTGCCCTCCCGGTGGTTGGCCTGGCTCAAGGCAGGCACCAAATTCCAGGTGCTGATCGACGAAACCCGCAAAGCCTACCCGGCACGTGTGCAGCGCCTGGGCGCGCGCATCGACCCGGTCAGCCAGTCGATCAAAGTCATCGCCGTCATCGACGGCCAATTTCCTGATCTGCTGGCCGGCATGAGCGGCAAGATCGAACTGCAGCCCCCACAGTAATCGGTTTTAAAGAATTTGGCGCGGCCCTTGGGCTACGCCCGGAGACATCGCATGAATCACCTGTACCGCAGCGTTTGGAACGACATTACCCGCACCTTTGTGGCGGTGGCCGAAAACGTCAAACAACACGGCAAAAGCGTTAAAAGTGACCGCAGCACCGGCAGTCTGGTGATCGATGCCGAAGGCCCCGGTGCCACCCACCCACCCGGCACCCTGCGCAGGCTGGTCACGCACCGACCGCAGCTGCTGGCACTGGAGCCGCGGCTGGTGTTTGACGGGGCAGCGCTGGAGACGTTTTTGGCTGCAGATACCCCGGCGCCAAACGATGGCGACGACGCCACCGCCCAGGTCACCAAGCAGCCCGCCACCTTCGACACGCTGCCCAGCGCCGCACCCGTGGTGCTGGCCGCAGGCCACAGCGAGCGCAAGGAGGTGGTGTTTATTGATGCCCGCGTGATCGCCCCCGTGACCCTGCTGCCCGGCTTTGCCGACGCCGAAGTGGTGCAGCTACAAGCCGACAGCGACGGCCTGACACAAATTGCCGACTACCTGGCACAGCGCTCCGACCTGGATGCCATCCACCTGCTCAGCCACGGCACACAAGGCAGCATGCTGCTGGGCAACACGCTGCTGGACAGTACCAGCCTGGCCAGCCAGACACAACAGCTCGAACGCATTGGTAGCGCCCTGGGCGCCGACGGCGACATCCTGCTCTACGGCTGCGACGTGGCTGCCGGCCCTGCCGGTGAATCCTTTGTCAACCAGATCGCCGCCATCACGCGTGCTGATGTGGCCGCGTCCGATGACGCAACCGGGGTGAATGGGGATTGGGTATTGGAATACCAGGCTGGGCCGACCCGGCAGATCAGCGAGGCCGACCAGCTTGTTTTGACCAGTTATCAGGCCGACTTGGTGACGTATGCCGCAACGCTGGATACCAACTCACCGACGTATGTGCGAGACGGCGGCACCGGTTCTTTTTACTACGCCACCCAGAACATCACCGCCAGCGCGACCGAGCCTTGGGTCTTCGAAGTCACCAGCCTTACGGCTGACTCTTATCTGGCGCTGTATTCCAGCTTTGACAGTGCTAACCCGTTAACCAATCTGCTGGCCTCCAATGACGATGGTGGCGCGGGCACCCAGGCCCGCGTGCTGTACAACGTAACCAACGGCAGCACCTACACCCTGGTGTTAAGCACTTTCGCAGCCGGTACGACCGGTAGTTTCAGCTTTGAGACCCGGCCCAACGCTGCTCCCGCGCTGGATGCCAATCAGTCTCCGGTACTGACGGCCATTGCCGAAGACGCCTTGACAAATACAGGAACCACGGTTGCTGACATCGTGGTGAACTCATCCATCACCGATACCGATGGGGGCTTTGGCGACCGTGACACTGCGGCAGTAGAAGCCATCGTGGTAGAGACGGTCGACAACAGCAATGGCACTTGGCAGTACTCGCTGAACGCGGGCAGCAGTTGGACAGGAATCCCGACAGGCATTAATGATGCATTTGGCACAGGCTTGTTGTTGGACGCGACTGACACCATTCGCTTTGTGCCCAACGCCAACTTCAACGGCGACGCCAGCTTCACGTTTCACGCTTGGGACAAGGCCGATGGCCGCGCCCCCGGCACCCAGGTCAGCTTTGCCGGAGGCACATCCGCTGGTTACAGCAGCGCCAGCGATACGGCATCGATTTCGGTCACTGCGGTCAATGACGCCCCCACCCTGCCCGAGCTGGAAAACAACCTGGTACAAAAAGCCACGTCCACGTCCATCGTCTTCAGCGACACCGCAACCAACATCAAAGGCTTGGCCAGCGACGGGGTTTATTTGTATGTCAACGATGGGGGTCAGCGCATCGAGCAGTACGACGCTGCGGGAACGCAGGTGTCGTCCAACCTGGTGTCCAACCTGGCGACGGATTCCAACCAAATGGCCTACAGCCAAGGCTATTTGTTCGCCAGAAACGGTGCTAACCTGTACCGTATTTCGACGACCGATTGGACCAGCACAGCCGTCGGTGTTCCTGCAGACAAAACGCTGCTGGCGGCGCAAGGATGGATGAGCGGTAGTTTGTTCAGTCTGCCCGATGGCCGTTTGGGCACTACCAGCGCGCGCGATGGATCTGGCAACACCACAGTTCGGTTGTACACCCTGTCGTCAGACGGCCTGACGCTGAGCTTCAGTCAGGACCTGGTCGTTAACGACCCTGTAGCCTTCCCTGGGGATCACCACGGCACCGTCAGCGACGGGCGTTATCTGTACATCATGACGACGAACGGCGGCTACAAGGCTTATGACCTGAGCAACGGCACGCTCGCATACAACGGCACCGGCTGGGGCATGACAGACCCCGCACTTGGCAGCGGCGGCAACCTGGGCAACGTCACCTACCTGACGCGCGACCCACTCAGCGGCGCGCTCATCGCGGGTGACTACAACACCTACCGGATTGTTCGTGGTGCGACATCAAGCGCCACCATCTCCCTCACCGGTGCGGCCTCCGGCACACCCTACACCATCACCTATGCCGACTTGGCCGCTGCTGCGGCAGAGGCTGATATCGATGGCGACACCCTGGCGTTTCGCATCGAAGCCGTCACGGCCGGCACGCTGACCAAAGGCGGTCAAGCGGTGGTTGCCGGTACCACTCTGCTGTCTGCAGGCGAGAGCCTGGTGTGGACACCGGCCATCAGCACCGAGGGCACTTTTGGCGCTTTCTCGGTCAAAGCCTGGGACGGTGCGCTGGCCTCCAGCCAGGCCACGGTAGTCAGTGTGCGCGTGGCCGCTGTGCCAGAGATCGATGTCCGGGGCAATAACACGTCCATTGCCGATGGCGACAACACGCCATCTGGCACAGACTTTACCGACTTTGGCGCGGCTGCACCCAATGCTGGCACCGTCACCCGCAGCTTCACCCTGGCCAACACCGGTGCGGCGGCGCTCACGCTCAGTGGCTCACCCTTGGTCAGCATTTCGGGGGCGGACGCAGGCCAGTTTTCAGTTACCACCCAGCCGGGCGGCACAGTGGCCGGGGGCGCTGATAGCACCTTTGCCATCACCTTCACCCCCACCAGCAGCGGTGCCAAAACCGCCACGGTCAGCATCACCAGCAATGACGGCGACGAAGGCACTTACGACTTTGTCATTCAGGGGCAGGGCAACGTGGCGCCCAGCTTCACCCGGGTCGGCACCACGCTGCTGTACGAAACCACCACGCCCCAATTCACTGCATACACAGTCAACGACGCCAGCAGCTTTGGCAGCACTCCCATCAGCCGCATCGGCTACCGCATGGAGATGAGCACCACGGCAGCGCCCAACACGCCGTATTACGCCGAGGTCTGGTTTGATGCTTGGGCAGGCGTGACGGCGGCTGATCTGGCGGTGCCGACTCTGAATAATCTCATCACCATCCAGCGCAATGTCACCAACTTGTCCGTCAGTTCCGATTACCCTGGCGTGACCACTGGCACTGCGCTGAATGGTCGGCTGGAAATCTGGCCCTATAACTACGACGTAGGCACCCCTGCAACATACGATTACTCTGACACACCCAGTACCGGTGGGTCTTACGGCAGTTTTCAGGTTTTCAACATGACAGGTACACCACAAACGGTGTTTGCCTGGAACAGCCATAACGACGGAACACCCGATTTGGGGCTGGGAAACAGCAACACGTCCAATCCGGATTGGACCTTTGCGGGCGATACGCCTGCAAACTCGCTTTTCAGTGCCACCGGCTGGAAACTGCAAATCCTGGCCGAAACCGGCACCTCATCCCTCACGGTCACCGAAGACCAAGCCACTAACCTCACATTTGGTGGCACCCCCTTTGCTGATGCCGACGGCAACCCGCTCACCGTCACCCTGTCGGTGGCCGATGGCACGCTGACTGGTAACGCAGGCACTGGCATCACCCTCGGCGGCATCGCCACCGCCCGCACCTTCAGCGGCAGCGCGGCAGACCTCAACACCTACTTCACCACCGCTGGCTACATCACCTACACCACCGCACAAGACAACAGCGCCAGCCGCACCCTGACCGTGGCCGTCTCCGATGGCATGGCCAGCAGCAGTGACACGGTGACGATCAGCGTCACGCCAGTCAGCGATACGCCCACACTCACGTCCGTGAGCGCCCTCACCGGGGCCAGTGAAGACACACCTTTCACCATCAGTTATGCCGACCTGGCTGCATCCGCCAACGAGGCGGATGGCGATGGCGACACCCTGGCTTTCAGGATTGAAGCGGTCAGCAGCGGCACGCTGACCAAGGATGGCACCGCCGTCACATCCGGTAGCACCCTGCTGGCGTTGGGGGAAAGTCTGGTGTGGACACCCGCATCCCACGCCACGGGCAGTGTGAGTGCGTTCACGGTCCGGGCTTGGGACAGTGCCTTGGCGTCGGCGGATGCCATTGCCGTCAACGTGAGCGTGGCTGCCATGCCGGAGATAGATATTTTGGGCAACGGCGTCAGCATTGCCGATGGCGACACCACCCCAACGGCGGCAGACTATACCCAGTTTGGCACCCAGACCGTAGGGGCGGGTTCGGTCACCCGCAGCTTCACCATTGCCAACTCGGGCACGGGTGCGCTCACGCTAACGGGCTCACCCAACGTGGTGATCTCTGGTGCCAATGCCGATCAATTTAGCGTGTCGGCGCAGCCCAGTGTGGTGACGGCTCTGGTTAACCTGGTGAATGGCGGGTTTGAGTCACCCGATACGACGGGTTATGCCTATACGCCAATCAATGTCGATGGCTGGACGTTCTCTGGCAACGCCGGCTTGGCCAACAACAGCTCTCCGTGGTTTACGCCTGTTGCCCCTGACGGGGGGCAAGCCGCTTTTATTCAGAATCACACGACAACAGGCGGAAGCTTTTCTCAAAGTGTCGACTTCCCCGTAACGGGGGACTATCAGACCAGTTTTTATGCGGTCGGTCGCAGTAGCTACGGCCCCAACAGCATTGCCGTGCAGATCGACGGTGTCACGGTAGACACTATTGCCTCCACCAGCCAAAACGAGACCAGCTGGACGCTCTTTACCGTCACGGTGCCCATCACCTCAAGTGGCAGCCACACCCTGAGTTTTGCGGGGGCCTTGACCACCAGCTCAGACTGCGCCTCGGCCATCGACAACATTCAAATCGTGGGCCCCAGTGCCCAAACCTTCGACATCACCTTCACCCCCACCAGCAGCGGCATCAAAACCGCTACCGTCAGCCTGGCCAACAACGACCTGAACGAGGGCACTTACGACTTTGTGATTCAAGGCAGCGGCAACGCCGTGCCCGTGGCCACTGCCCAAACCGCCAGCGGCACCGAAGACCAAGACTTGGTCGTCACCCTGGCGGGCACCGACACCGAAAACGCCACCCTGAGCTACACCGTCAGCAGCCTGCCTGCGGCGGGCACGCTGTACCAATACGACGCAGGGAACCGTGGCGCTGCCATTGCCGCCGCCGGTACCGCTGTGGCAGACAGCGCGCATAGGTTGATCTTTGTGCCAGCCCTGAACGCCAATGGCACCGGCTACGCCAGCTTTGATTTTGTCGTCAATGACGGTTTAGTCAGTTCTGCCTCGGCTACTATCACGGTGGACATAGCTGCAGACAACGATGCGCCCAGCATCAGCGGCACGGTGACCAGCCAGTCGGCCAATGACACCGCCACAGTCAGCCCGTTTGCCAGCGTAGAAATTGCTGACGTGGACAGCGGTGCCACGGTCACCGCCAGCATCACGCTGGATGCTGCGGCCAAAGGCGTCTTCACTGCCGCATCGCTCACCGACTCGGGCTTCAGCACCGCTGACGGCGGCGCCACCTACACCCATGCGGGTGCCACACCGGCAGATTTGCAAGCCGCCATTCGCCAACTGGTGTTCCAGCCCAGCGCCAACCGCGTGGCTCCCGGCAGTACTGAGACCACCAGCTTTACTGTTAGCGTGAGTGATGGCGTTGCCAGCGCCGTCTCTGACAGCACCACCACCGTGGTGAGTACCTCGGTCAACGACGCCCCCACGCTGGTTGCCGGCAGCACCACGGCCTTCACAGAGCAAACCCCGGTGATCGTGGCCAATGGCCTCACACTCAGCGACGTGGATGGTGATGCGGACTGGAACGGCGGCACACTCCAGGTGCAGATCACGGCCAACAGCGAAGCCACCGACACGCTGAGCCTGCCCAGTGCAGACCCCGGCAATGGCGGCATATGGCTCGATGGCACCAGCTTAAAAGTCGGCAGCACCCTCATCGGCAGCGCCAGCGCCGCATCGGCCAGCAGCAACACCGCCTGGACCTTCACGCTCAATGCCAGTGCCACCAATGCCCTGGTGCAAAACCTGGCCCGCGCCATCACCTTCAACAACCCCAGCGACGCGCCCGGTACCAGCAGCCGCACGGTCACGTTCACGGCCACCGACAAGTCCAACGCAGCCGCAACAGCCACCCAGACCCTGGCTGTCACCGCTGTAAATGACAAACCGACCCTGAGCGCCAGTGCCACACTGGGCTATGTGGAAGGCGATGTTGCCGCTGCGCTGGCTGATGCCTTGACCCTCAGCGACCCCGACAGCGCGCAGTTGGCAGGCGCTAGCGTCACCGTGGCATCGGTGGTGGCCGGTGATGTGCTGGAGTTCACCAACCAAAATGGCATCAACGGCAGCTACAACACCAGTACCGGTGTGCTCACCCTGAGTGGCGCGGCCACTGTGAGCCAGTACCAGGACGCGCTGCGTTCGGTCAGCTACCAGTCCACCTCTGACGACCCCACTGTGGGCGGCACCCGCACCACGCGTGAGGTGCAGTGGCGGGTGACCGATGCCGGCGGTGCCAGTTCGACCAACGAGACGGTCGTGGCGTATTTGACTGAGAGCAGCTACACGCTCAGCGCCGATGGCAGCAACCCCTACATCATCAGCACCGACCTGGGACAGAACTGGACGTTTGAGGCTGACTACCTGCTGGCGACAAATACTGAGAATGCCATTAACACGGTCTTCTCATACGGCATGTACACCGACGGCATCTTGTTGCGTTCTTGGCGTAGCGACGGCTTTTACGCGAAGGGCAGCAACAGCGGCTGGACAGACTTGTTCTCAAGCGACGACACCAATGGCCTTTTTGTTCCCGTCAAGATCACCTGCAGCCACGACGGAACAACCGGCACCCTGAATGTGTATGTCGGCGGTGAACTGAAAGAAACCTTGACCTTCAGTGGCGACCTGTCTCCTGCTGACAAATCCATCCGCCTGGGTTCAGCCCACCATGGCACGACGGAAGGCCTGGATGGCTCGGTGCGCAATATCCGCATCACCATGGACGCAACCCATGTGCTGACCCAGATCAATCTCACCGCCATCAACGACGCCCCCACGCTTAGCACCTTTGCCGGCGCAGTCGACAGCGTCAATGAAGACACGCCGGTCGAGCTAACCCTGGCCGATCTGCTGGCACAAGGCAACGAAGCCGACGTGGACGGCAGCGTGAATGCGTTTGTGGTTCAGGCCGTGAGCACCGGGTCGCTCAAAATTGGCGGCAGCGCTGACACCGCCACCGCCTGGGCTGCGGGCAGCAACGACACCGTTGACGGCGCGCACCACGCCTATTGGACAGGCGCCCTCAACGCCAACGGCGCCCTCAACGCCTTCACCGTCAAAGCTTGGGACGGCGCCGCGGCCTCTGCTACGGCGGTGCAGGTGGTGGTGGATGTGGCAGCGGTCAACGACGCGCCCACACTCAGCACGGTGGCAACACTTGGCGAGGGCACCGAAGACACCGAGAAGACCATCACCCTGGCCGACCTGCAAAGCGCCGGCAACGAAGCCGACGTGGACGGCACGGTAGACGCCTTTGTGGTGCAGGCCGTGAGCACGGGTTCGCTCAAGATCGGCACCAGCGCTGAAGCAGCCACCGCCTGGGCGCAAGGCAACGACACCATCGATGCCTCCCACCACGCCTACTGGAGCGGTGCCGAGCACGCCCATGGCACCTTGAGTGCCTTCACCGTGGTGGTCCAGGACAACGGCGGCCTGCAGTCTGACACGGCCCGCCAGGTCAGCGTGACGGTGAGCGCCGTCAACGACGCGCCCACCCTGACGGTACCCAGCGAACTCAACGTCGCAGGTGCCACCAGCACCGGCCTGACCGGGCTGGTGTTTGCCGATGTCGATGCTGGCACAGGCACCCTGAGTGCGAGCTTCAGCGTCAATGTGGGCAGCCTCAGTGCTGTCAGTGCAGGCGGCGTGACGGTAGGTGGCAGCGCCACCTTGCTCACCCTCTCGGGCAGCCTGGCAGACCTCAACGCCTACCTGGGCGCGGGCCAACTCGCCTTCACCGCGCCCAATCTTGGCGGGGCAACCACAGCCACCCTGCGCGCAGAAATCTCTGACCAAGGTGCCAGCGGCAGTGGTGGTGCCAAGAGCAGCCCCACCGCACAAATCACCCTCAACATTGCCGCCCCCCTGGGCAACACTGCCCCGGTGCTCAGCGGTGCCAGCGGTACCTTAAGCGCCCTGGCCGGCCAGGAGCTCCTGCGCACCAGCGGCGGCTACGACAACAACGACTATGCCAGCACCAACGCCGAGCGCATGGCCGACCTCAACGCTGACGGCTGGCAAGACATGCT
>MESQ01000045.1 GCA_001771065.1 Burkholderiales bacterium RIFOXYD12_FULL_59_19
TGATCGATCAGATCAAACAGTAGACAGCGTGTGGAAGCAAAAAAACCAGGGGTTTCATTGGGAAAACTCGGCTTTTTTGGGGAGGAACTTCAGCTTAATGGTCAAGTGTGCCGACGAACCCAAGGTCGAAATTGTTACCACTTTGCCGACGGTCAAGCTACTGATGCCAATGTCGGGTATGGAGCGGACAGTTCTGAAAGTCGACTGACTCTTGTGGGCACTTACGGTCACCCTCCAATCCTTCAAAATCCTCGCCAGCATTGGGTTCCCTGCGCTTTTTTGGCCAACAGTGCAATCAACCCAAACCCCCATGAAAAAAGGCTCACAAAGAGCCTTTATTTTTTGGAGCAACAAAGGCCTAGTCGCGTTCGCCGCCAAAAATTCCAAGCAGTGCCAGCAAGCTCTGAAACACGTTGATGATGTCAAGGTAAAGGGCCAACGTGGCGCTGATGTAGTTGGTTTCGCCGCCGTCCACAATACGCTTCAGGTCATACAGCATGTAGGCGCTGAAGACACCAATGGCCGCCACCGAAATGGCCATCATGCCGGCGGTGGAGCCCACGAACACATTGATGATGCCACCCACCATGATCGCCAGGGCGCCGACAAACAGCCATTTGCCCATGCCAGACAGGTCACGCTTGATGACGCTGGACAGGCTGGCCATCACAAAAAAGACACCGGCGGTTCCGCCAAAGGCCGTCATGATCAGGTCTGGCCCATTTTTGAAGCCCAGTACCATGGCAATCATGCGCGACAGCATGAGGCCCATGAAGAAGGTAAAGCCAAGCAACACCGGCACACCGGCGGCTGAATTTTTGGTTTTTTCGATGGCGTACATGAAACCAAAGGCGCCGCCTAAAAACACCACCAGGCCCATGACGCCACCGAGCGATTGGGTGATGCCGGTTGCCACACCCAGCCATGCTCCCAGCACGGTCGGGATCAGGCTCAAGGCCAGCAGCCAATAAGTGTTGCGCAGAACTTTGTTGCGCTCTTGCGCCATGGCGCCAAAGCCATGGCTACGTTCGATGGAATGGACGTTATCAGTCATGTTCAAGTTCCTTGCTTGGATTGGTGGAAAAACAGTTGGGATTTTAAGGGACCTGCGGATTCGTTGGCAAACCGGGTCCGCATGGGCTCCTACTATTCGTGAGGATACTTTAACCTGTAATGTGGGCAAATACGAGACCAAGCCGCGTTATGCTTGCCCAACTTTTTTACAGGTAAAACCCCATGAAGACCAAACCGATGCTGGAATTGTCAGACATCAAATGTATTGCCGCCGCCGCCGAGGCTGAAGCCTTGCAAAACAATTGGGCGGTCACGATTGCTGTGGTGGACGATGGTGGCCATTTGCTTTGGTTGCAGCGTCTGGATGGCGCAGCGGCCCTGTCTGCGCATATTGCGCCAGCCAAGGCGCACACGGCCGCACTGGGTCGCCGCGAAAGCAAAGGCTACGAGGATGTGATCAATGGCGGGCGCAACTCTTTCTTGAGCGTGCCCACCATTTCAGGCATGCTCGAAGGCGGTGTGCCGATCATGAAGGACGGTGTTTGTCTGGGCGCAGTGGGGGTCAGTGGCGTCAAATCTACCGAGGACGCCCAAATTGCCCGCGCCGGCATTGCTGCCCTGGATTTGGGTTAAACGTCGCCCGGAGTTATCCGGGACCTTGCGCTGTATCTCTTCAGTTCAATGCAAATTGAATGGGAACGTTGAACCACATGGCTTGTGCTGTGCCGCCGAGCTGGCCTGGCACATAACGCCAGCCCATCACGGCGCGCAGGGCGGCCTGGTCCAGGCGCGGGTAACCACTTGACTCATGAATATTGCCTAACTGCGGCGTGCCGTCCTTGTCGATCAGTACCCGGATCACCACCTTGCCCTGTTCGCCCAGTCTGCGGCTGATCGCCGGATAGTCAGGGGCCGGGTTGTTTAAATAGTCTGCATCTCTGGACGGCAACACCGCTGTCGCCAGTGCCGCTGGTTTGGGCAAACCAGGTGGGCTTGTCCCCGCCTGGGTGCTGGGCACGGCGCTTGGGGTGCTGATTTTTTCCGTGACATCAAGGCCAGTTGTTGCCAAAACGCCGGAAATCGCCTCTGCCATGTCTTTTTGTGTTGCAGGGGGCGGATCCGTCGGCTGGGTTGATGCTTGCACCTTGCTGGAAACCGGCTTCTGTCGGCTGGTCGAGGGCCTGGATGGTTGGCGCCGTGGCTCAGGCGGTTGGGTCGGCAAGGCGACAGGCGTCAAATTGAAGCGTATGGCGGGCACCACTGCAGCCAGAGGCGCTGGTACTGACTGGAGCCACCAAAGCAGCGCCAGATGGCCACCCAAGACGCCTAAAACCAGGCAGACAATGCGCCACAAAATCAGCTTCCTGAGTCCTTAATAGGCCGAGTGCTCAATGCGCAGCTCTTGCAAAATGGTCGTTGCAATTTCTTCGATCGACTTGGTGGTGGTAGACAACCACTTGATCCCGGAGCGGCGCATCATGGCCTCAGCCTCCTTGACTTCATGACGACAGTTGGCCAGTGACGCGTACTTGGAGTTGGGGCGTCGCTCGTTGCGGATTTCACTTAAACGCTCAGGCTGGATGGTCAGTCCAAACAGTCTTTTGTGGTGAGGTTTGAGTGCGGACGGCAAATCTTGCCGTTCAAAATCTTCCGGAATCAAGGGGTAATTGGAGGCCTTGAGCCCGTATTGCATCGCCAGATAAAGCGATGTGGGTGTTTTGCCGCTGCGGCTGACCCCCACCAGAATCACGTCAGAACTTGCCAGGTCGCGGTGCGACTGGCCGTCGTCGTGGTCCAGCGAAAAGTTGATGGCGTCAATACGTGACTGGTATTGCTTGCTTTTGCTGGCATCACTGAAGCGGCCGATGCGGTGGTTGGACTTGACGCCCAGTTCCTGTTCCAGCGGGTGCACAAAGGTATCAAACATGTCCATCAACATACCCTGACAACCCTGACGGATGACCTTCATGACCTCCTCGTTGGCTAGTGTGGTGAAAACCAGTGCCTTTTTTCCTTCTAGCGCACTTGCCTGGTTGATTTGACGCACCACCTGATGCGCTTTGTCAACCGTGTCGGTAAAGGGCAGGCGGACACTGCGAAAGTCAACTTCAAACTGGTTGAGGATGGCGTGGCCAAAGGTTTCGGCGGTGATGCCGGTGCCATCCGAGACAAAAAATACGGTGCGATTGGGCATGATGGATCGGGTTGGGTTTAGATTTTTGTGCAAGCCAAAGCCTACAATAATTATCCGATCAAATTCATCGTGGCAAACAATTCAACAAGTCAAGCAACAAACAGATGCGTTTGCTTCAAGCTGAGGTGCAGATTGGTCTGCATTTCATCAAACCCGGTTTTTTAACTTCTGGAGTTTTTTCATGACAGCACGATTTGCAGCGACCGACCTGGTCGTCCCCTTTGAAGATTTGCGTATGACCGACGTAGATTCGGTCGGTGGCAAAAATGCCAGTTTGGGGGAAATGATTTCCAATTTGCCCACCGGTGTCAAAGTGCCCACTGGCTTTGCCACCACGGCCCATGCTTTTCGTGAATTTTTGGCATTTGATGGCCTGACCGACAAAATCAACGCCCGTTTGAGCACCCTTGATACCGAGGACGTGAATGCGCTGGCCGTTGCCGGTGCTGAAATTCGCACCATGATTGAGTCGCAACCGTTTCCGGCCGATCTTGATCAGGAAATCCGCAAAGCCTTCATCACGCTGAATGGTGGCAACGACAAGGCCTCTTTTGCCGTGCGTTCGTCGGCCACGGCCGAAGACCTGCCTGATGCCTCCTTTGCCGGTCAGCAGGAAACCTTTTTGAATGTGACTGGTATTGAAGAAATTCTGCACAAGATCAAGGAGGTCTTTGCCTCGCTTTACAACGATCGCGCCATCAGCTACCGGGTGCACAAGGGGTTTGCCCACGAGCAAGTGGCCCTGAGCGCTGGCATTCAACGTATGGTGCGTTCCGATTTGGGCGCTGCCGGCGTCATGTTCACGTTGGATACCGAGTCTGGTTTTGACCAGGTGGTGTTCATTACCTCAAGTTATGGTCTGGGTGAAACAGTGGTGCAGGGCGCGGTGAATCCGGACGAATTTTATGTCCACAAGCCGATGCTCAAGGCCGGTAAGTTGGCGCTGATTCGGCGCAATCTGGGTTCCAAATTGATCCAGATGCAGTTTTCGACAGCAGAAGAGAAAGCTGCCACCGGCCACCTGGTCAAAACAACCGATGTTCCCACCGAGCTGCGTAACCGCTATTCCCTGCTTGATGCCGATGTTCAAAAGCTGGCGGCTTATGCCATGGTGATTGAAGAACATTATGGCCGCCCAATGGACATTGAATGGGGCAAGGATGGCATTGACGGCGAGCTGTACATCTTGCAGGCACGCCCCGAAACGGTCAAGAGCCAGGCGGCTGGCAAGGTCGAGCACCGCTACAAGCTCAAAGGCAAGGGCACCGTGCTGGTCGAAGGCCGCGCCATCGGGCAAAAAATTGGCACTGGCCCGGTCAGGGTGGTGCACAACCTCAGCGAGATGGACCGGGTGCAGCCCGGGGATATTTTGGTGACCGACATGACCGACCCCAACTGGGAGCCCGTGATGAAGCGTGCTTCTGCCATTGTCACCAACCGTGGCGGTCGGACTTGCCACGCCGCCATCATTGCGCGTGAATTGGGTATTCCTGCGGTGGTGGGTTGTGGTCATGCCGATCAGGTCCTCAAGGACGGCATGTTGGTTACGGTCAGTTGCGCCGAAGGGGACACCGGTTTCATTTACGACGGCTTGCTCGAAACCGAAGTGACCGAGGTGCAGCGTGGCCAAATGCCCGAGATTGATGTCAAGATCATGATGAACGTGGGCAACCCCCAGCTGGCTTTTGATTTCTGCCAGTTGCCCAACGCCGGCGTGGGCCTGGCGCGCCTGGAGTTCATCATCAACAACAACATTGGCGTGCACCCCAAGGCGATTCTGGATTACCCCAACATTGATTCAGACCTGAAAAAAGCGGTGGAGTCGGTGGCCAGGGGCCATGCCTCACCACGCGCCTTTTATGTTGACCGGGTGGCAGAAGGGGTGGCCACCATTGCAGCCGCATTCTGGCCCAAACCCGTGATTGTTCGCCTGTCGGACTTCAAGAGCAACGAGTACCGCAAGCTCATTGGTGGCAGCCGTTACGAGCCCGAAGAAGAAAACCCAATGCTGGGTTTCCGTGGTGCCGCGCGCTACATCAGTGCGGAGTTTGGTGAGGCGTTTGCCATGGAATGTGAAGCCCTCAAACGCGTGCGTAACGACATGGGTTTGACCAACGTGCAGGTGATGGTGCCGTTTGTGCGCACCTTGGGTCAGGCGCAAAAAGTGACCGAGTTGTTGGCTCAAAAAGGTCTCAAGCGCGGGGTTGACGGTCTGAAATTGATCATGATGTGTGAAATTCCGAGCAATGCGATTCTGGCCAAGGAATTCCTGCAGTATTTCGACGGCTTCTCGATTGGTTCCAACGACCTGACCCAGTTGACGCTGGGTCTGGACCGTGACTCCGGTCTGGAACTGTTGGCCAAAGACTTTGACGAGCGCGACCCTGCGGTGACGAGCTTGATCGGTCTGGCCATCAAGGCTTGTCTGTCAGAAGGCAAATACATTGGTATTTGTGGTCAGGGTCCCAGCGACCATCCGGACTTTGCGGTCTGGTTGATGGCACAGGGTATTTCGTCAATTTCCCTGAACCCTGATACCGTGGTGGCGACTTGGCAAAACCTTGCACAAGGCAAATAAATCGCGCCTGGCGCGTGCACTTGAGGATGCTGGCGTCTATTGATGGTTGACGCTGCCGCCAATAGCCCGCCCGTTGCAAAGCTGATGCCTTTGCATGGCTGGCTGTTGCTGGTGTGGTTTGCTGCGTCTTTCGGTCTTGTTTTTTTTGCCCATGACCTGATGCAAGTCGTGGCGGGGTGGCCGTTGTCTTACTGGTTCGCAGCGCAGGGCAGCGTCATCATTTTTATTGGCATTGTGGCTGTGTTTGCCTGGTTTGCCAACCGTCAGGCTGGGCAGGAACTCCCCATTTCGGCGGCTTTCCAGGCGTACAACCAACGCATTCATCGCCGGTTTGCCACGTTTGTGGTTTTACTCATCGTGTTCATCCTGGTCCTGGCGCTGGCCGAGCAGGGAGGGTTGAGAAAAATTTGGGTCGGGGCCATTTTTCTTTTTGCCACGGTTTTCCTGTATGCCTTGATTGGCATTTACGGGCGCACGTCCAGCGCCTCTGAATATTACGTGGCAGGTCGGCGTATCCCCGCCATGTACAACGGCATGGCTGTGGCCGCTGACTGGATGAGCGCTGCCTCTTTCATCAGCATGGCGGGGGGGCTTTATTTGCAGGGATTCTCGGGATCGGGTACGCATCCTGGTGGTTTGGTGTACGTGCTGGGCTGGACCGGAGGTTTCTGTCTGGTGGCCTTGTTTGTTGCGCCATATCTACGGCAACTGAATCTCTATACGCTGCCGGAGTATTTTGACCATCGTTTTGGCGGGCGCTGGCCCCGCATCATCGCGGCCTGGTCGGCCGTTTTGTGTTCATTTATTTATGTAGTGGCACAAATTTACGGCGTGGGTCTGATTACCTCGCGCTTGACCGGTGTGCAGTTTGAAATTGGCATCTTGCTGGGTTTGGGTGGGGTGCTGGTGTGTTCGTTTTTGGGCGGCATGCGTGCCGTGACGTGGACGCAGGTGACGCAGTATGTGGTCGTGATCCTGGCGTTTTTGATTCCAGTTTCATGGCTTGCTTACAAACAATTGGGCAATCCGGTGGCCGCTGTGGCCTATGGCCAACAGCTGCCTAAAATTTCAGAACTCGAACTGCATTTGATGAAAGCGCCGCAGGAGCAGCAGGTCATCAAGGAGTATTTACGTCGCGCACACGACTATGAATACAAACTCGCGCAATTGCCCGCCTCACTGGAGCAAGAAAAAAAAGCTCACCGGGAGGCCATTCAAAATTTGATGGCTGCACGCGCCGAAGAGTCGGTCATTGTGGCTGCCCGGCGCCAGTTGGCGGCGCTGCCGCGTGATGAAGTGGCGGCCCGTGAGCGTTGGACGCAAGCCAGGCAGGAAAATTTGGCCCGTGCCCAGCCATTGGCTGGTATGCCGCCACATACCCAGCCTTTTGCTGGTGACCCCCAAGGGACATCTGAAGAGCAGGACATGTTTGAGGTATCCCGGCGCAATTTTTTGGCCTTGATGTTTTGCCTCATGATCGGTACCGCCGGTTTGCCGCATTTGCTGACACGTTTTTACACGACGCGCACGGTTGCTGAAGCCAGGAACTCGGTCACCTGGTCCTTGTTTTTTATTGCACTTTTGTACCTTTCTGCGCCGGCATTGGCTGTTTTGGTGAAATATGAGGTCATGAGCCAACTGGTGGGTATGCGTTTTGATGCCTTGCCGGTCTGGATTGCGCAATGGGCAAAACTTGATCCGGCTCTGATTTCCGTGAGTGACATCAATGGCGACCATATCCTGCAGTTTGCCGAACTCCAGTTGGGTCCTGACATCGTCATGTTGGCCACGCCTGAATTGGGCGGCTTGCCCTATGTGGTGTCGGGTCTGGTGGCGGCAGGCGGTTTGGCGGCCGCCTTGTCCACCGCAGATGGGTTGCTGTTGACAATAGGCAATGCTCTGGCCCATGATTTGTTTTACTGGAAAAACACCGATCGAGCCGGCACGGTGCGGCGCGTGATGTTGTCAAAGTTTGCGCTCTTGCTGGTGGCTTTGATCGCCGCTTATGTGGCAGCCCAGCGCCCGGCAGACATTTTATTTCTGGTTTCAGCTTCGTTTTCCCTGGCCGGATCGGCCTTTGTGCCGGTCATGATTTTGGGTATTTTCTGGACCGGTGTCACCCGCATTGCCGCCGTAGCCGGCATGTTGACCGGTGTGATGTTGACCCTGTACTACATGGTGATCAACATGCCTGTAGTCAGGCGCTTGCTGTCGCTGGAAGGCTCGGGTCTGTGGTTTGAGATTGATCCCGTCTCGGCAGGAGTCTTTGGAGTAGGTGCGGGCCTGCTGATGACGATCGTTCTGAGCTGGCTTACCCGAGGCTCTGCTGTTCCTGCACGATGATCTAAGCGGGCTGATAAACGGCTATAATCACGAGTTACCTTACCGCACCTCAATTAGACGCTGAGGGTGGTTTCTTGCCTCAAAAGAGGTTTATCCAGAAGGAGTTTCAATGCGTCATTATGAAATTATCCTCATGATTCATCCGGATCAGAGCGAACAAGTTCCAGCCATGCTGGAGCGTTACAAAGGCATGATCGTTGCCGGCGGTGGCAAAGTGCACCGTGTCGAAGACTGGGGTCGCCGCCAGTTGGTCTATCTGATCAACAAATTGGCAAAAGCCCATTACTTGTGCGTCAATATTGAAGCCGACCAGGCTGTCATGGCTGAACTTGAGCATGCGTTCAAGTTCAATGATGCCGTGTTGCGCCATTTGACGGTTCTGAAGAAAAAGGCCGATACCGGTCCTTCTTCCATGATGAAGACCGTCGAGCGTGAAGATGCTCGCAAAACGCAACAAGCCGAATACCAGGCTTAAATTTCCTGAGTGATAACACCGAGTGCCAACGTTGCCGTTAATCAATTTGTAGTAACGGCGCAAATTGTCGAATCCAGCACCATGCGTTATACGCCCTCTGGTGTACCGGCTTTAAATTGTATGTTGGAGCATGCCTCCGAGGTACTTGAAGCCAGTCAGGCAAGACAAGTCAAAGCACTGCTGAAATCTGTGTCATTTGGTTCTGTGGCTGAGCGATTGGCCCAACAGGAAATTGGAAGCAGCTGGCTCTTCAAGGGTTTTTTGGCTTCCCCACGTGGTACCAAGCAACTGGTGTTTCACATTCAAGAATTTGCTCAAAGTTAAAGTTTTTTAAAAATTTAAGGAGTCCATCATGGCCGGACCAAAACGTTTCAATAACAAAGACAAGCGCCCCAAGCGCCCCGCTCAAAATCTGCTTTTCAAACGCAAGCGCTTTTGCCGCTTTACGGTGACTGGTGTTGAAGAGATTGACTACAAAGACATCGACACCTTGCGTGATTTCATTGCCGAAAACGGCAAGATCATTCCCGCTCGCTTGACGGGTACACGCGCAATTTTCCAGCGCCAGCTCAACACGGCTATCAAGCGCGCACGCTTTTTGGCGATGCTGCCATACAGCGACCAGCACAAGATCTAAGGACCACAACCATGCAAATCATTCTGCTCGACAAGGTGGTGAACCTTGGTAATCTGGGTGAAATCGTTCGTGTCAAGGACGGTTATGCCCGCAATTTTTTGATTCCCACCGGCCGCGCCCGTCGCGCCACGGCATCTGCCAAACAAGAGTTTGAAGCACGTCGTGCCGAACTCGAAAAAGCTGCTGCAGCCAAATTGGCTGAGTGCCAGGCGATTGGTGAAAAGCTGGCAGGGACCACTTGCAAGCTGACGCAAAAAGCTGGCGTTGATGGCCGCTTGTTTGGTTCAGTGACCAACGCTGACATTGCCGAAGAACTGACCAAGTCAGGCTTTGCGGTTGCCAAGTCCCAGGTTCGCATGCCCAATGGTCCGATCAAGACCGTTAGCGACAGCACCGTCAGTGTGGCTTTGCACACCGATGTGGTGGTCGACATCACTGTTTCGGTCTACGGCGAAACTGCCTGATACCGGTTCGGCGTATTCAAAAAAACCGCCAGTGGCAACACGGGCGGTTTTTTTTTGCTATGAGGTCGTCAGCCCTTTGAACAGCATGTAAGCCGCCAGCAGGTACAAAATGCTGGCAAAGACGCGCTTGAGACGTTTGACCGGTAGCTTGTGTGCTGCTTTGGCTCCCAGGGGGGCCGTTAAAACACTGCAACTGGCAATGACGAGCAAGCCTGGCAACCAGATATAACCCAGCGAGTAGGGCGGCAGATGCTCAAGCGTCAAGCCACTCAAGATATAACCTGTCGCGCTGGCCAGAGCGATCGGAAAGCCGAGCGCGGCAGAGGTGGCCACGGCGTTGTGGATAGCCACATTGACCCAGGTCATGAATGGCACGCTGATAAAGCCACCACCCGCGCCCACCAGACCTGACAGGAACCCAATTACTGAACCGGCCCCGAGTAAACCCAAGGTTCCCGGTATGTCGCGACTGGGTGGCGGTTTTTTATCCAAAAACATTTGTGTGGCTGAAAAACCGACAAACAAGGCAAAGAAAACGGCCAGCGAGGACCCCTTCAGCAAGGCAAAAACACCCAGACTGGCAGCCATGCCGCCCAGCACAATGCCTGGTGCCAATTTTTGAACCAGATCCCAGCGCACAGCACCCCGTTTGTGATGCGCCCGCACACTGGCGATGGAGGTGAATACGATGGTCGCCATGGAGGTGGCAATGGCCATTTTGATGGTGAGTTCGGGCGCTACGCCCCGATTGGTCAGGATGATGGTCATGAATGGCACCATGATCATGCCACCACCAATCCCTAAAAGTCCGGCCAGAAAACCTGTGCACAAGCCAAGCGTCGCCAGTTCAACAATTAAAAGTGGTTCGAAGAGCATGGGGGAAGAGGGTAGGGTGCCTGCGCGTGTCACCGGATCCTCATCCTGAACCGGGGTTCAGGTGGGCGAGGTCAGTACTTGTCTTGGGTTCATCTAACGCGAGATGATCACGCTGACAAGACAATGTTCCAAGCCCGAGCTCTAAGAGCATTGGTTCAAGGAAATATAAAACCCGGCATACACGGCAGGCAAAATGATTGTAATGTTGTCAACGCTTGCCGCGCCGAAAAAAAACGTGAAAATTACAAAACGTTCAAGGGCGCGCAATCAGTACGTAAATTTCATTCACCTTGATCATGCCAAGCTCCATGCGCGCCTTCTCCTCGACCATTTCCAGCCCTTCTTTCAAATCCCGCACTTCCGCTGCGAGTTGCTGGTTGGTCTGAACCGCTTGTTGGTTCAGCTGGGTTTGCGCCTTGAGCTGCGTCTGTAGCTGTGCCACCTTCGGGATGCTGCCGCGCCCCAACCACAACTGCGCGTGCAAGATCACGAGCAATGCAATCAGGGAGAGCATCACCGAACGTGAGCCCATAGACTGGTCTTAGCGAAGGTTATAAAAGGCGGTACGTCCAGGGTAGCTGGCAATGTCACCCAGATCTTCTTCAATGCGCAACAGCTGGTTGTACTTGGCCATGCGGTCCGAGCGGCTGAGTGAACCCGTTTTGATTTGCAGTGCGTTGGTTCCCACAGCGATGTCCGCAATGGTGGAGTCTTCCGTTTCACCCGAGCGGTGGCTGATCACCGCCGTGTAACCCGCACGTTTGGCCATCTCAATGCAGGCAAAGGTTTCGGTCAAAGTGCCGATCTGGTTGATCTTGATCAGGATCGAATTGGCAATGCCTTTGTCGATGCCTTCCTTGAAGATTTTGGTGTTGGTGACAAACAGGTCGTCACCCACAATTTGCACCTGTTTGCCCAGGCGATCGGTCAAAACTTTCCAGCCGTCCCAATCGCCCTCGGCCATGCCGTCTTCAATGCTGATGATCGGGTATTTGTCGACCCAGGTGGCCAACATGTCAGTCCAGGCTTCGGCGCTCAATACCAGACCTTCGCCCTTGAGGTGGTACTGGCCATCTTTGTAAAACTCACTGGCGGCGCAATCCAGGCCAATGGCAATCTGCTCACCCGCTGTGTAACCGGCTTTGTCAATTGCCTGCAAGATCAACTGAATCGCGGCTTCATGGTTTTCCACGCTGGGGGTAAAGCCACCTTCGTCACCAACGGCAGTGCTCATGCCTTTTTCGTCGATGATTTTCTTCAGGGCATGGAACACTTCAGCACCATACCGCAGCGCTTCGCGGAAACTTGGCGCGCCCAGCGGGATGATCATGAACTCTTGCAGGTCGAGGCTGTTGTTGGCGTGTGCGCCGCCGTTGATGACGTTCATCATGGGCACTGGCAATTGCATGCCACCCATGCCACCAAAGTAGCGGTACAGCGGCAAACCGGATTCTTCGGCTGCCGCACGGGCAACCGCCATCGACACCGCCAGCATGGCATTGGCACCCAGGCGGCTCTTGTTTTCTGTGCCATCCAGGTCAATAAGGGTTTTGTCCAGAAAGGCTTGTTCAGACGCGTCGAGGCCCAGCACCGCTTCGGAAATTTCGGTGTTGATGTGTTCTACCGCTTTCAGCACGCCTTTACCCAGGTAGCGGGACTTGTCGCCATCACGCAGCTCAATGGCCTCACGGCTGCCGGTGGAAGCGCCAGACGGCACTGCAGCGCGGCCCATGGTGCCAGACTCCAGCAACACATCACACTCGACCGTGGGGTTGCCACGGGAGTCGAGGATTTCACGTCCAACAATATCAACAATCGCGCTCATGGATTAATTTCCTTTTAAAAAATGGTTCAAATGGACATCAGTGCAAGCCGGAGACTTACGCTGCGAAGTGATTCTCAAGAAATCCGTGGCGCTTGGTCACCTGGTCCAGCGCCAACAGGGTTTCAAGCAAGGCTTTCATGTGTTTCAGCGGTACGGCGTTCGGGCCGTCGCTCAGGGCCTGAGCCGGATTGGGGTGCGTCTCCATAAACAGGCCTGCCACACCGACCGCCACCGCCGCCCGCGCCAGTACGGGCACCATCTCGCGTTGACCGCCGCTGCTGGTGCCCTGACCGCCAGGCAACTGTACCGAGTGAGTGGCATCAAACACGACCGGCGCACCGGTCTCGCGCATGATGGCCAGCGAGCGCATGTCGCTCACCAGGTTGTTGTAGCCAAAGCTTACGCCACGCTCACAGGCCATGAAATTGTCCTCAGACAGGCCTTTTTCGCGGGCCGCAGCGCGGGCTTTGTCGATCACATTTTTCATGTCGCCAGGTGCCAGAAACTGCCCTTTTTTGATATTCACGGGTTTGCCGCATTGCGCCACAGCCTGAATAAAGTCAGTCTGGCGACACAAAAAGGCTGGGGTTTGCAGCACGTCAACCACAGCTGACACCTGGACAATCTGGTCTTCCGAGTGGATGTCGGTCAGCACGGGCAAACCCAATTCACGCTTCACATTGGCCAGAATTTCCAGGCCTTTGTCGATGCCAGGGCCTCTAAACGTACCGCCACTGGAGCGGTTGGCTTTGTCAAAGCTGCTTTTGAAAATAAATGGAATGCCCAGGCTTGCCGTGATTTCTTTCAAGGTACCGGCTGTGTCCATTTGCAATTGTTCGGACTCAATGACGCAGGGGCCGGCGATCAGAAAAAACGGCTGCTGCAAGCCAATGTCAAAACCGCACAGCTTCATCAGGCCATTGCCTTCACGCTGCTTGAACTGCCTTGATGCTCCAACGCGGCCCGGATGAAGGCATTGAACAAGGGGTGTCCGTCCCACGGTGTGGACTTGAACTCGGGGTGAAACTGCACACCCACATACCAGGGATGCATATCTTGCGGCAGCTCCACAATTTCCGTCAGGTGTTCGCGCTGCGTCAGGGCAGAGATAACCAAACCCGCCTGGCGCAAGGTATCAAGGTAATTTACGTTGGCTTCGTAGCGATGGCGATGGCGTTCGGTCACCACGTCGCCGTATATTTTGTGCGCCAGCGACCCCTTGACCACGTCGGAGCTTTGCGCGCCAAGGCGCATGGTGCCACCCAGATCAGAGTCTTCGTTGCGTGTTTTGATGCTACCGTCTTCGTCTTTCCATTCGGTGATCAGGGCAATCACGGGCTGGGGCGTGCTGGGATCAAATTCAGTGCTGTTGGCCTCGGTGAGACCGGCTACATGGCGCGCAAACTCGATGGTGGCGACCTGCATGCCCAGACAAATGCCCAGGTAGGGCACCTTGTGTTCGCGGGCAAAACGGGCTGCGCAAATTTTGCCTTCCACGCCGCGCACGCCAAAGCCGCCCGGCACCAGAATGGCATTAAATTTAGCCAGTTGTGCCACGTTGTCGGGGGTGATGGTTTCCGAGTCGATGTAATCAATCTTGATGCGCACATGATTTTTCATGCCAGCATGACGCAACGCTTCGTTGAGCGATTTGTAGCTGTCGCTCAATTCGACATATTTACCCACCATGACAATGTTGACATCACCTTGCGGGTGGGCCGTTTCATATACCAGTTCGTCCCAACGCTTGAGTTTGGCAGGTGGCGTGTTCAGACGCAGCTTGTCGCAAATGAGGCCATCCAGGCCTTGCTCGTGCAACATGCGTGGCACTTTGTAAATGGTGTCCACGTCCCACATGGAAATGACACCCCACAGCGGCACATTGGAAAACAAGGAAATTTTTTGCCGTTCTTCTTCAGGGATAGGGCGGTCAGCGCGGCACAGCAGGGCATCGGCTTGAATGCCGATTTCACGCAATTGTTTGGCGGTGTGCTGCGTCGGTTTGGTTTTGAGCTCGCCCGCTGCGGCAATCCAGGGCACATAGCTCAAATGCACAAAAGCGCTGTTGTTGGGACCCAGTTTCAGGCTGAGCTGGCGCACCGCCTCCAAAAATGGCAGCGACTCAATGTCACCCACGGTGCCACCAATTTCCACAATGGCCACATCCACTGCCTCAGGGGTACCGTAACCGGCCCCGCGCATGATGAAGTCCTGAATTTCATTGGTGACATGGGGGATAACCTGCACCGTTTTGCCCAGGTAATCGCCGCGGCGCTCTTTTTCCAGCACGCTTTTGTAAATTTGACCGGTCGTGAAATTGTTGGCCTTTTTCATGCGCGTTTCAATAAAACGCTCATAGTGACCCAGATCAAGGTCAGTCTCGGCGCCATCGTCGGTTACAAACACCTCGCCATGCTGGAACGGCGACATGGTGCCGGGGTCCACATTCAGATAGGGATCGAGCTTGATCAGGGTGACTTTGAGGCCGCGCGATTCGAGGATCGCAGCCAAGGAAGCGGAGGCGATTCCCTTACCCAGGGAAGACACTACACCGCCGGTGACGAAGACAAATTTGGTCATGTCAGAGTGAGCTATGAACTCGGGAAGCTGGTAAAGAGAGATTATAGGGGCCGCGTTCGTGTGCTCTGTACGGTCTGTTACATTGCTGCGCATGAAAGATTTAGCTGGAAAACACATTGTGTTGGGACTGTCGGGCGGTATTGCCTGCTACAAGTCGGCCGAGTTGTGCCGTTTGCTGATCAAGGCCGGTGCCTCGGTGCAGGTGGTCATGACACCAGCGGCCGAGCAATTCATGACCCCGGTCACCATGCAGGCCCTGAGCCAGCGCCTAGTCTATGGCTCGCAATGGGACACCCGTGCGGCCAATAACATGGCGCACATCAACCTGACCCGCGACGCCGACGCGGTGTTGATCGCGCCCGCCAGTGCTGACCTGATGGCCAAATTGGCCCAGGGCCAGACCGATGATTTACTCAGCTTGATGTGTCTGGCGCGCCCGGCAGAGCGGGTTCCCCTGTTAATAGCGCCGGCAATGAACCGTGAAATGTGGCAACACCCCGCGACCCAGCGTAATGTGGTGCAGGTGCAGGCCGACGGCGCCCGGGTGCTGGGGGTGGGTCACGGCGACCAGGCTTGTGGCGAAACAGGTGATGGCCGCATGCTGGAGCCGCTTGAGTTGCTGGACGAACTGATCGCTTTCTTTCAACCCAAAGTGTTAACTGGTCAGCATGTGCTGGTGACTGCCGGTCCCACCTATGAAGCCATTGACCCGGTGCGTGGCATCACCAACCTGTCGAGTGGGAAAATGGGCTTTGCCATTGCCCGCGCTGCACGTGAAGCCGGTGCCACGGTGACGCTGGTGGCTGGACCGGTGAGCCTGGCCACGCCGCGCGGTGTCAGCCGGACCAATGTGAAATCTGCCCTGGACATGCTGGCAGCCGTGACCGAGCAAGCGGATAAAGCAAGCGTCTTTGTAGCGACGTCGGCCGTGGCAGACTGGCGACCTGCCAGTGCCTCGACATCAAAAATCAAGAAGGATGGCAGTGGCCAGCCGCCCGAGTTGCACTTTGTCGAGAACCCCGACATTCTGGCCACGCTGGCACAGTCAGAGCGGGGCAGGAGCCGCGCCTTGTATTGTGTGGGTTTTGCGGCCGAAAGCCATGACTTGTTGGCCAATGCACAGGCCAAGCGGGCACGCAAGGGCGTGCCATTGTTGGTAGGCAATATTGGTCCGGACACCTTTGGTCAGGATGACAACGCCTTGTTGCTGGTGGACGAGGTCGGCAGTCGCGCACTGCAGCGCGATACCAAACTTGCGCTGGCACGCCAACTCATTGCTGAAATTGCCCAACGCCTGGGTGCTGGAGCCCGTGCATGATGAACATTGATGTCAAAGTGATTGACCCGCGCATGGCGGATCAACTTCCCGCCTATGCCACGCCCGGCAGTGCCGGCCTGGATTTGCGTGCCTGTCTGGATACGCCCCTGACGCTGGCAGCCAATGCCTGGCAACTGGTGCCCACCGGCATTGCGATTTATTTGCAGGACCCCGGCTTTGCCGCCATGATCCTGCCACGCTCCGGCTTGGGTCACAAACACGGCATTGTGCTGGGCAATCTGGTGGGCCTGATCGACAGCGATTACCAGGGCCAGCTGATGGTGAGCGCCTGGAACCGCAGCGATGTCGCCTTCACCATCGAGCCCATGGAGCGCATCGCGCAACTGGTGATTGTGCCGGTGATGCAAGCGCAGTTCAATGTGGTGACCGAGTTCCCGGCCAGCCAGCGCGGCGAGGGCGGTTACGGTTCGACCGGCAAAGCCTGAGCCGTTAAGCCAGCTACTGCAGCAAATCGCTGCCTGGCGCCAGGCTGTGTATGGGCGTGATCTTGAAAAAGCCGGTGCCAGCACTGCCGCATCCAATTTCTTCTTCTGTGGCTTCGCGCACACCGCGCACCTGCAGTGTCAGGTGCAATGCAATGCCCGCGAGTGGATGGTTGCCGTCCAGCACCACATGCTCCGGGTAAATGTCGGTGACGGTGTAGAGCACATCTTGCGGCATGTCCGGGGTACACCCGGCGGGCAGGGCAGAGCCTTCGAACGTCATGCCTTCTTCGAGTTCCGGGGAGAAGAGTTCGCGGCGTTCCAGAAAAATGAGTTGGTCGTTGAACTCACCAAAACCCTGTTCGGGCTCAATGTGCAGGTTCAAGGTGGCTCCGGCCTCATGGCCTTGCAACGTAGTTTCAATGACTTCAAACAAGTCACCGCCCCCCACCAAAAACTCGACGGGTTCATCGAGCACGTCCAATTCCTCACCCAAAGAGTCTTTGAGTGTCCAAGTTAAAGCGACGACGCATTGTTGTGTGATTTCCATACGAGAATTGTCGCAGACAAAAACCCGAACGGAGAAACCCATGGATGTCACCCAAGCACTGCCTTTGTTAGGCGGTATCAGCCCCCACGTGTTCATGAAACGCTACTGGCAAAAAAAGCCATTGCTGGTCAGGCAGGCGGTGCCTGGCTTCAAACCCTTGCTGGATCGCGCGCAACTGTTTGAACTGGCCGCCTTTGAGGGCGCCCAGACCCGCATGGTGATTCAGGAGCCGGGGAGCAAGCCGGGTTGGCGCTTCAAACACGGTCCGTTTCAGCGCCGCGCCTTGCCGCCCCTGAAACAGCCGGGCTGGACGATTTTGGTGCAGGGCGTCGATTTACACCACGACCACGTGCATGAGCTGATGAACCAGTTCCGGTTTGTACCCGATGCCCGTCTGGATGACCTGATGATCAGTTTTGCCACCGATGGTGGCGGTGTGGGTCCGCACTACGATAGCTACGATGTGTTTCTATTGCAGGCGCACGGTAATAGGCGCTGGCGCATTGGCCGCCAGAAGGACCTGAGTCTGCAGCCCGATGTTCCCCTGAAAATTCTGGCCAACTTCGAGCCCGAAGTGGAGTATGTGCTGGAGCCGGGCGACCTGCTGTATTTGCCGCCGCGTTATGCCCATGACGGCATTGCCGAGGGCGAATGCATGACCTATTCTGTTGGTTTTCGTATTCCGAACCGGGCCGAGCTGGCCCGGGAACTGCTGCAGCGTCTGGCCGAAGATGCCGAGGACGCCGTGGGTGTGGCTTTATACCGGGATCCCAATCAGCCCGCGGTCAATCAACCCGCTGAAATTCCGGCCAGGATGCTGGAATTTGCCCAGGATGCGCTGCAAGATGCCCTGCAAGACAGCCGTGCTCTGGCACGCGGTCTGGGCGAGTACATGACCGAGCCCAAACCCAATGTCTGGTTTGAAGCGCGTGCCGAGTCGGCTGACGATTCGAAGGCATTAAAAGCTCAGGGCATTCGCCTGGACCGGCGCACCCGGATGATGTTTGATGCCCATCATGTTTTCATCAATGGCGAGAGCTTCAGTGCCGCGGGTCGTGATGCCAGCTTGATGCGTGTGTTGGCCAATGAGCGCGCTTTGTCGGCTCGGGAGCTTGGCAAACTCAGTGGGCAAGCGCTGGTTCTGTTGACGGCTTGGTGGGCTGCAGGTTGGCTTCAGATGCTTGAATGAGTGAGATACCTGAGATGCAATAGATTGTTGCAAACATATTATGAGTTTTTAGTCAAGCGTAAAAACCATTAGTTTTTCACTATAATTCGCCCCCGAGCCCACCCAATACTCGCTGTGTGGGCTTGGTTTTATGGATTTCCATGAAACACATTTCGGAATTTTTTTATCAGGTATTTCAAATGAATAAATCTCTCGTTCTGATCGCTGTGATTGCTGCTGCTGCTCTGGTTGCCTGTGGCAAAAAAGAAGAAGCTCCTGCACCCGCACCGGCTCCCGTGGAAGCAGCACCTGCACCCGCAGCTGCTGCTCCTGCTGCCTCTGAGGCTGCTCCTGCTGCCTCAGAAGCTGCTGTTCCTGCGGCTGCCGCTTCGGAAGAAGTCAAGAAATAATTGCTCCGCAATTTTTCTAAAAAAACCACCTTCGGGTGGTTTTTTTCTTGGGGCTTTGCAGATAAAACCCAGTGCGTCTGTGCAGTATCGGCCGTGCGTCAATGCCGTTCCCACCCCGACTCAGACGTAGTAAAGGATGAGGAAACCCAGCAGCAGCACCAGCACCCACAAGGCCATGCTTCGGGTTGACCAGGTTCGTGCAAAACGGCCATCCTGGCGGTGCTGGTAAAGCACCAGTGCGGTGGACTCCATGATCAGCACATAGGCCGCGTGCACCAGCATGTTCCACGCCCTGGCCAGCGGCATGCCAACCTTGCGCAACAGAGCGGGCAGCAAGGTGCGCCAGACCCAGTCCGCATCAAGGGTGATGGTCAAGGTGCGCTTCAGGTAGGGCAGCAACACAAAGAATGCCAGACCTGAAAACAGCAATAACTGCAACTGCGACACCACGTGTGCGCCGGTATAAGGCACAAAGATCACGGCATAGGGCAACAGTGCATACAGCGGCTCGGGCCAGACGCCCAGCGCAATGCAAAGGAACGAGAAGAGCACCATGGCCCAGCGCATGCTTGGTGGTGGTTCGGCTGGGCGCAGCCCCGAGTCCTTCTGGAAAAACACAAACCAGGGGAACTTGATGCCGGCATGAAGAAACACGCCGGCCGAGGCCGCTGTCAGCAACAGCCAGACCCACAGCAGGTGCCCGTCGAGTGCCGCCTGCGACACCATCGATTTTGAAATAAAGCCGGAGGTCAGTGGAAATGCCGAAATCGCCAGCGCACCGATGGTGCCACACGCCGCCGTCAAGGGCATGGTGTGAAACAGGCCACCCAGTTCGGAGCACTTGCGTTTGCCCGTCATCAGGACGACTGAACCTGCCGACATCAGCAGCAGGGCTTTGTAGATGATGTGCGCAAAGGCATGGGCCGCCGCGCCGTTGAGGGCCATCTCGGTCCCGATACCGATGCCGGCAATCATGAACCCGACCTGGTTGATGATGGAGTAGGCCAGGATACGGCGCAAATCGTTTTCAAGCAGCGCATAAATGATGCCGTAGAACACCATGAACAGACCCACCCAGATCAGGAATTCGGTGCCCGGAAAGCCGCGAATCAACACATACACCGCCGTCTTGGTAGTGAACGCCGACAGAAATACGGTGCCGCTCCAGGAGGCCTCAGGGTAGGCATCGGCCAGCCAGGCCGACAGCGGTGGCGCTCCGGCATTGACCAGGAAGCCGATCAAAATCAGCCAGTGTGCGGGCGAATCCAGCGCCATGCGGGTAAAGGCCACATCACCCGTGTCAACGATGTGACCGGTGACCCCGGCAAACAGCACCACGCCGCCCAGCAGGTGAATCATCAGGTAGCGCCTGGCCGCGCGGTAGGCCGCTTCGGTGCCCAGGCTCCACAGCACCAGGGTTGAGCCCACCGCCATCAGCTCCCAAAATACAAAAACCGTGACCAGATCGCCGGCCAAAGCCACGCCAATGGCCGAGCCGGCATAAACAAAGGCTGCTGGCACCTCGATGCGGCTTTTTTGCGTCATGGCAAACAGCCCTCCGCCAGCGGCCATGAGCGAGAAAATGGTTGCAAACAAGCGCGACAGCTTGTCCCCCTGAAGCGGTGTCACCGTGTAATCGAGAAAGCGCAGTTGCCAGGCCGGGCCGTCGGGCACCTGCCACACCAGCGCCAGTGCCAGCAACGGCAAGGCCACGATGGCAACCGAGCGCAACGCGCCTCGCAGCAAGGGCAGCAGCAGGGCGCCCACAATGAGCACCAGCCCGGGATGAATCAGGACCTCAGTCATGGTCTTTGCCGTAATAGGTATCAGGTCGTTTGAGCAGAAGCGCCAGGCCCTTGGCAACCACAATCATCAAGGCACAGACCAGAAAGCCGAACCAGGCGTTAAACCCAAAAATGGACTCAATTGCAAAATGCGGGTGCATGGGTACGAAAAAACCGGCAAGCACCGTGAGTAACAGCACAAACAGAAAACCGCGCCACAACAGCTTGACGTTGCGGGGTTGATCGAGCCAGTGGGGTTTTTCATCCATTGGTTTTAGCTTCACGGGTTGATCATCTGACGGGCCAGCGCCAACGGAACGTCAGGAAAGAAAAACAACAGCACCGTCGCGCTAGCTGTGGCTGTCAAGGCGATCACCATCAGCAGAGGCGCCTCGCCGTGCGGATGGTCATGCGCATCGGCAGCCGGGGCCACAAAGAAAGCGCGGTAGATGATCGGCAGGAAATACCCTGCATTGAGCAGTGTGCTCAGCACAATGACCGTGACCGCCAACCAATGCTGGCTGGCCATGGCGCCCGACACCATGTACCACTTGGAAATAAAGCCTGCCGCCGGGGGCAGACCGATCATGGACAGCGCGGCAATGGCAAAGGCACCCATGGTCCAGGGCATGCGTCGGCCAATGCCGTCGAGCTGACTGACCTCGGTTTTGTGGGCGGCGGTGTAAATGGCGCCAGCCGCAAAAAACAGCGTGATCTTGCCCACCGCATGGGCCGCGATGTGCATCACCGCGCCCACCAGTGACAAGGGTGCAAGCAAGGCGGCAGCCATCGTCACGTAAGACAACTGGCTGATGGTGGAATAGGCCAACCTGCGTTTCAGGTTGTCTGCGGTCAACGCGACAACAGAAGCCGCGATGATGGTGAATCCGGCCACCGCCACCAGCCAGTTGGTGGTACCCGCTGTGGCGAGGGTGTCAACACCAAACACATACACCATCACCTTGACCACACTAAAGACCCCGGCCTTGACCACCGCCACCGCATGCAGCAGTGCCGACACTGGCGTTGGTGCGACCATGGCGGCGGGCAGCCACCGGTGGAAAGGCATCAGCGCAGCCTTGCCGATGCCGAACACACACAAGCCCAACAGCAGCGCGAGTTCGCCGGGCTTGAGCTTGTCGGCCAGGATGCCGCCCACCGTGAAGTCGGTGGTGCCCGCAATGAACCAGATGAACACCAACGCTGGCAGCAGCAACACGGTGGACGTGCTCAACAGCAGACCGAGGTAGATACGTCCACCGTCGCGCGCCTTCTCGGTGCCGTGGTGAGTCACCAGGGGGTAGGTGCTGAGCGTCAGCACTTCGTAAAAGATGAACAGGGTGAACAGGTTGCCCGAGAATGCAATGCCCATGGTGGCGGCAATGGCAAGTGCAAAACAGACGAAAAAGCGTGTCTGGTGGGCCTCCTGATTGCCGCGCATGTAACCGATCGAGTACAGCGAATTGACAATCCACAAGCCTGACGCAATGAGTGCAAACAGCATGCCAAGCGGCTCGACCTGGAACGCAATGTTCAGCCCTGGCAGCAAGCTGAACAGGAGCACGCTGGGGCGCGCGCCTGCCAGTACCAGCGGCAGCAGTGTCAACACCACGGCCAACAGCACGGCGGCAGTGACCAGTGTGATGGCTTCACGCAGGTTGGGCATGCGCCCGGCCAGAGAGATCAACAAGGCGCCTGTCAAGGGCACGGCCATGGAAGCCAGAATGGCCTGTTCGGGTGTCAGCATCAGCGTCGCCCTCCCAGCAGCGCAGCCGCCGCGTCAGAGGCGGTGCCAATCGTGAACGAGGTATCGAGGCCGAAGTAGACGATCGCGATGACCAAAATGGCAGTCGGCACACTCATCAGCCAGGGTGTGGCCGCAACATCGGCCGTGTCCTGGCGCGGCGCACGGAAATAAGCTACCTCAACAAAGCGCCAAACATACACAGCGGCCAGCAATGAGGACAGGACAATCATGAACACCAGCCACCACCGGCCCTGCTCAAGTGCTGCCAGAAGCAAATACCACTTGCTGATGAAGCCTGCGGTGCCCGGAACACCCATCAGGGAAAGCCCGCCCACCACGATACCGAAACTGGCCAGTGGCATGCGTTTGCCCAGCCCCTGCACCCGCGCCAACGTGGTGCCACCCATGCCCAGCGCCACGCAGCCCAGCAGCATGAAAATGGCACCTTTGGTGATGCCATGGTTGAACAGGTGCACGATGCTGGCGGTCAGGCCGTTGACTGAGTTAAACGACAGGCCAAGAATGATGTAGCCAATTTGTGCCACGCTGGAGTAGGCAAACAGCCGTTTCAGGTCAGTCTGGAAGATGGCAATGGTCGACGCTGCAAACATGCCGGCCAGCGCCATCAGCAACATCATTTGCTGCATGGGCAACTTGGCAAATACCGCTGACTCGCCAAACACCGTGAAATAAAAGCGCAGCAGCACGTAGACCGCGACCTTGGTTGCCGTGGCCGCCAGAAAGGCCGACACCGCTGAGGGTGCAAAGGCATAGGCATTGGGCAACCACTGGTGCAGCGGGAACAAGGCCAGCTTGAGCGAGACACCCACAGTAATGAAGGCCAGCGCTGCCAGCACCGGACGCGTGCCCTGCACCGAGGCCAAACGTTGTCCCATGTCTGCCAGGTTCAGGGTGCCGGTCATCAGGTATAGCAAGCCGATCCCAATGACCAGAAAAGTGGCCCCGATGGAACCCACGAGCAGGTACTGGTAAGCTGCAAACAGCGCACGGCGATCGCGACCAAGCGCAATCAACACATAGGCTGACAGCGAGGAGACCTCTAGAAAAACAAAAATGTTGAAGGCATCCCCGGTGATCGCAATGCCGAGTAGCCCGGCCAGGCACAACACAAACATGGTGTAAAAAAGGTAGTGCTGTTGTGGCGGCACTTCGGACTCGATGCTGGAGCGGCTGAAAGGCAGCGCCAGGGCGGCGATGCCAGACACCAGCACCAGCAAAAACGAGTTCAAACGGTCGATCCGGTACTCAATGCCCCAGGGCGCGGGCCAACTGCCGATGGCGTAGCTGATGGTGCCGGTGTTGGCCACCTGCCACCACAGCTGCAGCGAGATCGCCAGGGCGAGCCAGCTTGCCACCAGGGCCACGCCAAACGCCACGCTGCGTCGACGCAACAAAACGGTCAGCGGCGCCGCGATCAGCGGCACAACAACTTGCAGGGCGGGCAGGTGCGGGGCCAGATTCATGTTGCTTTACCGTCGCCTTCTGCTTGGGTGTCACGGTCCAGGACCTCATCTTCTTCGATCGTGTCGTAGGACTCCCGGATGCGCACCACCAGGGCCAGGCCCAGCGCCAGCGTCGCCACACCCACCACGATGGCCGTCAAAATCAGCACGTGGGGCAGGGGGTTGGAGTACACCGTGAACGCGTCACTCAGGATGGGTGCCGTGCCCCCGATCAACTTGGCCGGCGCGATGTAGAGCAAATAAACCGAGGTCTGAAAAATACCGAGGCCGACCAGTTTCTTGATCAGATTGGTGCGCGAGATCACGGTGAACAAGCCCGCCATCATCAGAAAAATCGTGATGAAGTAGGTGAAGTGACCGCCCAGGGTCATGGCGCTGCTTGTCCCCGTCATTCTTCATCTACCTTACCGCGGTCAGCGAACATGTAAAAGATTTTCAGCATGACACCCGATACCGTGGTGGCCACACCCACCTCGACCCAGAAAATACCGCGATGTTGGCCATGCACCGGGTTGGGGTCAAGCACAAAGTAGTCAAGGTAGTTGCCGCCCAGCAGCAAACCTGCCACGCCCACCCCGGCGTAGATCAGCACACCGATGGCCATCATCGATTCCACCAGGGGTTCAGGAACCACCTTGCGGGCGTCGGCTAAACCGTAGATCAGGGCATAAAAAATCACGGCGGCGGCCAGAATCACGCCCGCCTGGAAGCCACCACCCGGGCCAAAGTCTCCATGAAATTGCACATAGAGGGCAAATAGCAAAATGAACGGAATCAGCAGCTTGGCGATGACGCGCAGGATCAGGTCATTTTTCATAACTTGCGCCCCTTGCGGCGGCGGCGCAGCAGTGCCACGACCCCGGCACCTGCCGTAAAGACCACGGTGGTTTCACCCAAGGTATCGTAGCCACGGTAGCTGGCCAACACGGCGGTGACCACATTGGGTACATCGACCTCCTGCTTGAGCTCGTTGAGGTAGCGCGGTACCACATGCTGGTGGATCGGTGCCTTGGGGTCAGAGAATTCAGGCAGGCCGAGTGTGCCGTAGATCAACATGCCGCCAACCGACAGTGAGATCAACAGGGGCAGAAGGGGTTTGCTGGGCGCATGGGCTTCTTCGCTTTTGCAAAGGTAAAGCGCACCCAGCAACAGCACGGTCGAGATGCCTGCACCTACCGCCGCTTCAGTCATGGCCACATCCACTGCGTCCATGGCCACCAGCACCGTGGCCATCAGGAAGCTGTAAATGCCGCTGAGCACGATCACGCCGAACAGGTTACGGCTGCGGATGATGACCATAACACTCACCGCCATCATTAACATCAGCACGTTGATGATCAAGGTTTCGATGGTGTTTTCTCCTCAGGGGCCAGCAGCGGCTTGAGCCCGCGAACCATGGCGGCGCGCGCCAGTGCATGGGTGGCTGTAGGACTGACAAACAAGATTAACAGACCCAACATCAGCAACTTGACGGACACCAGGGTGAGACCCGCCTGCAACATCAGACCCAACAAAATCAGGCCAGCGCCCAGCGTTTCGATCACGCTGGCGGCGTGCATCCGGGTATAAAAATCAGGCATGCGCAGCAAGCCGATGGCACCAACAATACAAAATACACCGCCAAGCACCAGGCTGACCCAACTGACAAAGGTGATGAAGACGTTCATGTGCCGGACTCTTCCTTGGCTGTTGGCTCGTCATTTTCGTCACCGGGATCACCCAGGTCGCCGCGTCGAAAGTATTTGAGAACGGCGATCGTTCCGATCACATTCAGCAAACCGTAGACGATGGCCAAGTCCAGGAACTCCGGGCGACCATTGAGGAAGCCCATCACCGCCAGCAGCAGCATCGCCACCGTGCCAATGGTGTTTGCGGCCTGCGCCCGGTCAAAAACCGTGGGTCCAAGCGTTGCACGCACCAAGGTCAGGGCCAGGGTGATCAGCAACGCGATGGCGGCGGCTGCGAACATCAGGCTTTACCCTCGCATGCGGAGACACGCCGATCCATCTCACTGCCCACCACTGCTTGTGCAGAGGCGCGTGTCAGGCCATGTACCAAAAATTCCTGGGCATGGGCTTCAATCGTGATGGTGCCGGGCGTGAGCGTGATGGAGTTGGCGTGCAGCACCAGGCCGACATCTGTTCTTTGCGAGGGTTTGAAGCGTATCAGGGTCGGACTGATGGGCAACTTGGGATGCAGGATGATTTTGCTGACATCCCATGCCGACTTGATGATTTCCTTGAAGAGCCAGGCCCAGTAGTACAGCGCATGAGGCCCCAATTGGATCGGATGTCCTTCGTCGTCGACGACGTTCATGCGCCGCGCAAACCAGGTCACAACCAACGCACAGCCAACACCCGACACCATTAAAAATGGCGTAAAAAACCCTGACAGCAAGAGCCAAAACAGGTATAAAAAAACGAACAGGCTGAAGGAACGAATCACGTTGATCGAGGTTGGAGAATTTTAAATTGCGCGATTGTAGACAAGTCTAATATTTTTATAAGGCATCAAAGCGGCTTGCAAAATTGACAAAAATAGTGGCAATGGGATGGGTCTGACGGTGTCAAAAAAGTTAGTTGTTCGATGACAATGGTACTTTAAAAAATTGTTCTTACGCTTTTCAACTGTGCCAGGAGACATTAAAAAATGAAGCCAAGTATTTTGGTTGCGCGTGCCGTGTTCCCGCAAATATTGACGCTGCTGGAGCAGCATTTCGAGGTCACCGCCAACCAGGACGATACCGTTTGGACACCCGCAGAACTGATTCAGCAACTGCAGGGCAAACAGGGCGTGTTCACCACCGGCAGCCAACGCATCGATGCCCAGCTTTTGGCGGCTTGCCCCGATCTCAAGATCTGCGCCAACATGGCGGTGGGTTACAACAACTTTGACCTCAATGCCATGACCGCCGCCGGTGTGTTGGCCACCAACACACCCGATGTGCTGACCGAAACCACCGCTGACTTTGGCTTTGCGCTGATCATGGCCACCGCCCGGCGTATGGCGGAAAGCGAGCGGTTTTTGCGTGCCGGTTTGTGGACCAGCTGGCGCTACGACATGTTCGCCGGCTCCGACGTGTATGGCAGCACGCTGGGCATCCTGGGCATGGGGCGCATTGGCCAGGCCATCGCCAGGCGTGGGGCGCACGGCTTTGGCATGAAAGTCATTTATCACAACCGCTCCCGCCTGGATGCTGCCACCGAGTCGGCTTGCGGCGCCACCTTGGTCAGCAAGCAGGAACTGCTTGCGCAATCTGACCATTTGATTCTGGTGCTGCCTTATTCTCCCGAGGCGCACCACACCATCGGGGCTGCCGAACTGGCACAAATGAAGCCTACCGCCACCCTGGTGAACATTGCGCGCGGCGGCATTGTCGATGATGCGGCTTTGGCTGCTGCCCTCAAGCAAGGTACCATTGCGGCGGCAGGGCTGGATGTCTTTGATGGCGAGCCCAATGTGCACCCGGACCTGTTAACCGTGCCCAATGTGGTGCTGACGCCGCATATTGCCAGCGCTACCATGCCGACGCGCCTGGCCATGGCACAACTTGCGGCTGACAACCTGATTGGCTTCCTGGTGAACGGCAAAGCCATGACGCCCTTGAACCCGCAGGTCGTGACGGCTTGATGCGCCGCGTGGAACAACGGCTGCCACCAGGCGCATTCAGCGCATGAACGACTTCCTTGGGTGGGCCCTGCTGGCCTTGGGGTTGTTGCAGACGGGCTTGTTGATCCTGCTGGTGATGCGTGATGCCAAGGCCCGCGCGTCGGGAGCCGATCCACTGATGCAGCAGGTCAAGGACAGCACGGACCGACTGGAGCGTGAGCTGCGCCGCGACATCCTCGACGCCGCTCGCGACAGTCGCCAGGAACTCGCGCTGACCCTGTCTACCTTCCAGCAAACCCTGGTGCAGCAAGGCGCCGAGGCCACGCGCACGCAGAACACCCAAATTGATGCCTTTGGCCAGCAACTCGCCCTGCTGCAAAAAACTTTGCACGACACGCTGACCAGCCAGCTCTCCGGCTTGAGTGAGTCCAATGCCCGCCGCATGAACGAGATCCGTGAGACCCTCGAAAAGCAACTGGCGCAATTGCAGACCAGCAATGGGGCCAAGCTTGACGAAATGCGCGCCACGGTCGATGAAAAACTGCAAAGCACGCTACAGGCGCGCCTGGGTGAAAGCTTCAAACAGGTGGCCGACCGTCTTGAGCAGGTGCACAAGGGTCTGGGCGAAATGCAGACGCTGGCGCAGGGGGTGGGCGACCTCAAGCATTTGCTCACCAACGTCAAGACGCGCGGTATTTTTGGCGAAGCCCAACTGGCCTCATTGCTGGAGCAAGTGTTTGTACCGGACCAGTACGCGGCGCAGGTGGCAACCCGTCCGGGCAGCAGGAACGTGGTGGATTTCGCTGTCAAACTGCCAGGCCGGTCAGACTCGGGCGTGCCCTTGTGGTTGCCGATCGACGCCAAGTTTCCGAATGAAGATTATGAGCGCCTGCTCGACGCCCAGGGCCGCGCCGATGCGCCGGGGGCCGAGCTGGCGGCCCGCGCTCTGGAGCAGCGCATTCGACTGGAGGCCAGGTCGATTGCCGAAAAATACCTGGAGCCGCCGTTCACCACCGACTTTGCCATCCTGTTCTTGCCCACCGAAGGACTGTATGCCGAAGTGCTGCGCCGACCCGGTCTGATGGAGTCCCTGCAGCGCGACTGTCGCGTGACGCTGGCGGGGCCCACCACCTTGCTGGCGATGCTGAGTTCGCTGCAAATGGGCTTCAGAACCTTGGCACTCGAGAAGCGCTCCAGCGAAGTCTGGCAGGTGTTGGGTGCGGTCAAAACCGAGTTTGGCAAGTTTGGCGACGTGCTGGCCAAGGTCAAGTCGCAAACCGAGACCGTGCTCAAAACCATTGACGGTGCGCAAACCCGCAGCCGTGCCATGGGGCGGGCGCTTAAAAATGTCGAGGCCCTGTCTGACACGCAGAGTGCTGCGCTGATCGTGCACGACGCAGATTTCGACAGCGCAGACGCATCCCCGCTGCCATGACCACCGCCGTGGCTCCGCTGGGCTCGGTGGCGCTGACCCGCTTGATCGGCGGCCACATCAGCTTGCACTCCTGCATGGCGGGCATGCGCATGGCTGCGCCGCTGATGGCACTGCGTGAGGGGCACAGTGCCTTGGCGGTGGGTTTGTTATTGTCCTTGTTTGCCCTGACCCAGGTGTTTTTGGCGCTACCTGCCGGTCGTTATGCGGACCGCAACGGTTTTAAGCGGCCGGTGGGGTTTTGTGTGCTGTTCGCCAGTGCGGGTGCGGGTCTGGCTGTGGTAATTCCGATTTTTCCAGTGCTGTGCCTGAGCGCGTTGATGACCGGTGGTGCCACCGGCGTGGCATCCATCAGCCTGCAACGCCATGTCGGACGCTCGGCGCAAAACAACACCGAACTCAAGCGCATGTTCAGCTGGCTTTCGATTGGTCCGGCGCTGTCCAATTTTATTGGTCCGCTGATGGCGGGTTTGCTGATTGACCTGGCCGGTTTTCGGGTGGCATTTTTTGCGCTGGCTTGTATGCCTTTGATGACCTGGTTGTGGGTGCGTCACACCGTGGAGTTGCCCCCGGTGCCGGTTAAAACTGGTGTCGGCAAGGGCGGCGCCTGGGATTTGCTGCGTGATCCGATGATCCGTCGACTGATGCTGGTGAACTGGCTGCTGTCCTCCTGCTGGGATGTACACACCTTCGTGGTGCCGGTGCTGGGGCACGAGCGCGGCTTGAGTGCCTCGGCCATTGGGGCGATTCTGGGCAGTTTTGCCCTGGCCGCAACGGCCGTCCGGGTGGCCTTGCCGCTGTTGGCGGCCCACTTGCATGAGTGGGTGGTGGTGACCACAGCCATGCTGGCCACTGCCCTGGTGTTTGCCGTTTATCCGTTCATGCCGGACGCGCTCACCATGGGTTTGTGCTCTGTTTTATTGGGCATTTCGCTGGGCTCGGTGCAACCCATGATCATGAGTACCTTGCACCAGATCACCCCTGAGGCGCGCCATGGCGAGGCGCTGGGTTTCCGTTTGATGGCCATCAACGCGTCCAGTGTGCTGATGCCGATGCTGTTTGGCAGCGCGGGCACCGTGCTGGGCGTGTCATTGGTGTTCTGGACGGTCGGTGCCAGCGTGGCGGCTGGGGCGCGCTCGGCATGGCACCTGCGCCCGCCAGCTCACAAGCCGTAAAAGTCCTTGATCAGGCCCCAAGCGGCTTCGGGCTCATCCACATACTGGAACAGCTTGAGGTCGCTTGCGGCGATCGCGCCTTCGTCGACCAGCACGTCGATGTTGATCAGGCGTTTCCAGTACTCGGTACCGTACAGCACGATGGGCACGGGTTTTGCCTTGCGGGTCTGCACCAGGGTGATGACTTCAAACAACTCGTCCAGCGTGCCAAATCCGCCGGGAAAAGCCACCAGCGCCTTGGCACGCATCATGAAGTGCATCTTGCGTAGCGCAAAGTAATGGAACTTGAAGCTAAGGGTGGGTGTGACGTAGGGGTTGTGTTTTTGTTCATGGGGCAGGGCGATGTTCAGTCCGACACTTGGTGCCCCCATTTCATGCGCGCCCCGGTTGGCAGCTTCCATGATGCCAGGGCCGCCGCCGGTGGCAATGAACAAGCGCTCCTCAGGCCGGCGGTGCATGCTGTAATTCGCCACCAAGCGCGCAAATAGGCGTGCCTGGTCGTAATAGTGGGCGTTGCGCACCAGCCGATGCGCCACGGCCAGCGCACTGGCGTCGCCGCTGACTTGTGCCTCGTAGAGGCTGTTTTTGGCGTCCTCCGGCGCTGGAAAACGGGCACTGCCAAACACCACCACCGTGCTCTCGATGCCCTGCTCGGCTTGATCCAGGTCGGGCTTGAGCATTTCCAGCTGAAAGCGGATGCCGCGGGTTTCCCGGCGCAGCAGGAACTCGGGGTCGGAAAAGGCCAGGCGGTAGGCATCGGCTTCCAGCGGGTTGCCCTGATCCGCGTGGTTTTGCAGTTCTGCCCAAGCATCTGCCAGTCGGCGTTCGGTCAGGTGTTGGTGAGGTTCTTCAAGAGGGTTCATGGCTGTTATTGTGGGGGAAAAAAGAGTGTGACAAGCTGAACTTCTGAATGACTATTCGCAAGCGGGTTTGTGCCTGGATGACTTAGCATGGCAACCAAAGAGGAAGGGTGTCATGATGCCAATTTTTGATCCGTTGCGTTTTAGCGCGGTGTCGGTGGAGATGCTGTCCTGCGGACGGGCCAGTGCGCAGGCCCTTGCAGCGTGTCAGCAATCCCGGCTCAGCACGCTGGTTGCCGCAGCGCAGCAAGACTCGAGATTTTACCGTGAACACCTGAAAGGCACGGCGCCCGGCATCTTGCCACTGAGCGCGCTGCCACCCGTGTCCAGGCATGCCCTGATGGACCGCTTTGACGACGTGGCTAAATAATTGGGGTCAGAGTCCAATTAATTTTGGCCGTCATGGCGGGACTGAAGCTGTGCCAGGGTAGTTGCAAGGGCGCAGGCCATGCTGACGACATTGCTAGGGTGCGCTATGCAGTCGGTGCTCCAGACTTCACCAACGCCCGCGGCTTGCATCACTTGCAGGGCGTCGCCTGAAAAAAGGGCATGGGTGACCGCCACATCAACCGACACGGCACCCGCTGCCAGCAGCAATTGCGCTGCGCGGGCGACGCTGTGGCCGGTGCTGGCCACATCGTCCAGCAGCACCACCTGTCGACCGGCCAAAACCACGTCGGGCAGTGCAACCTCGACGTCACGGTCACCACGGCGCAGCTTGTGGCATACCGCGTGATCAAAGCCATGGCGGTCCGCCGCCATGGCGACCCACTGCGCCGATTCTTCATCGGGGCCAATAAGCAAGGGCCGCTGCCGCTGCGCCGCAATCCAGTCCGACAACAGGGGCGCCCCGCTCAGCACCACCGCCTGCGCCAGCGGCACGGCTTCCTGTAATGTTGCTACCCGGTGCAGGTGCGGGTCGACCGTGATCACTGCATCAAACAGGTCTGCCAGGAACTTGCCGACAATGCGTTGGCTGATGGCCTCGCCAGGACGAAAGGCCATATCCTGGCGCATGTAGGCCAGATACGGCGCTACCAGCGTCAGGTGCGTGGCGCCGAGCGTGCGCGCAGTCTGCACTACCAGCAGCAGTTCAATCAGTTTGTCATTGGGGTCGTTCAGCGTGCGAAAAATCACCACCCGTGCGGGCAAGATCTCGGGTAGGCGCAGCTTGATTTCACCGTCGGGAAAACGGTGCCGCTCGACCCTACGGGCGGGCAGGTGGGTCGCCTGTGCCAGGCGTGTGGCGCCATTCAACTCATCTTCAAAATACAGCAGCATGGGTTTAGAACTCCACAAAGACATGCGGCACCTCGCTGGCCTTGCCCATGGTGTAGCCGTTGAACTTCGCACTGGCCTGGCGCGCAAAGCCAAGGTCGCTTTGAAAACTGGCATGGACCCGGTAAAGCAGGTCTCCGGCCACTACGGTATCCCCCAGTTTTTGAAACAGATCAATACCTGCACCGGCCACTTTGGGCGCGCCTGCCAAACGGGCAATTCGGGCCACCTGCAAGTTGTCAATATTGGTGACCACACCGTTTGCGGACGCGCAAACCTCGAAGCTCAGCAGCCCAAGCGGTGGGTTGTTGTAGTCGAAATCCTTGGCACCCTGGGCTGCAATGATGGCGTTCATTTTGGCGAGCGCGCGGCCCGAATCCAGAATATCACGAGCAATGGCAAAACCATCGCCACCCCGCACATCGGGGTGGCATTCAATCAACCGTCCCGCCAGACGCAAGGCCTTTTGCCGCAGGTCGTTGGGCGCTTGCGGGTCGTTCTCCAACACGCGCATCACGTCCCGGGCTTCCAGCATCGGGCCAATGCCGCGCCCGATCGGTTGTCGCCCGTCGGTGATGACCACGTCGAGCGACAGGTGCAGGCGACCGGCGACATATTCGAACAGCCGACGCAGCCGCTGCGCTTCGGGCATGGAGCGCACTTTGGCGCTCGGGCCAATCGGGATGTCAAGCACCAGATGGGTCGATCCGGCGGCGATTTTTTTCGACAAAATAGACGCCACCATTTGCCCAGGTGAGTCGATCGCCAGCGGCCGCTCCACCGCAATCAGCACATCATCAGCAGGCGACAAATTGGCGGTGCCGCCCCAAGCCAGGCAGGCCCGGTGGTCACGCACGATGTCTACCAATTGCTCGAACGACAGTTCCACATTGGCCAGCACTTCCATGGTGTCGGCGGTCCCGGCGGGCGAGGTGATGGCGCGCGACGATGTTTTGGGGCACATCAGGCCGTGTGCGGCCACGATCGGCACCACCAGCATCGAGGTGCGGTTGCCCGGGATACCGCCAATACAGTGTTTATCGACCACCAGGGTGTCATGCCAGTCGAGTTTTCTGCCGACGGCGGCCATGGCTTCGGTCAGAAAATAGACCTCTTCGCGGTCCAGTTCATCGCGGTTGGTGGCGACCACAAAGGCGGTCAATTCGATTTTTGAGTAATGAAGCTCGGCGATGTCATTGACGATGCCCTGAAAATCTTCACGATCCAGGCGCTCACCGGCTATTTTTCGGTAGAGCGCGCCAATTGAGGCGGGTGGCTCGGCCTGCGCCACCGACACCACATGGCCTTGCGCCACAGCAAGCTGTAAAAAAGCATCTTCAGACAGCCCCAGTTCATTGCAGTCGACGATGGTGGCATCGTCTACCACGTTCAAAGTGGCCACAATGTGTTGACCATTGGCGCGCACCTCGATTTTGGAAAGCGCCTGAAAGCCTTCGGCCCGGTAAAGCGCGCAGTCTCGGTGCAGGTAGGCCACGTTTTCACGGTAGGTGTCAATGGCGACCCGGCGCAAAGCGAGCCTGGAGCCGGGCAGGTCCTGGGGCGCCTGGTCAGCCGGGAACGGGGGTTGCGTAGGGGCATGTTTCATGAGCGTAGCCTACACCTAAAAAACCAATAAAAAAAGGCTTCCGAAGAAGCCTTTTGATTGGGTCAACCCCAGCGGGGCCATCCCTTACACGCGCTTGCGGTATTCGCCGGTGCGGGTGTCGATTTCAACCTTGTCGCCTTGCGCCACAAAAATTGGCACGCCAATCTCAAAACCGGTGGCCAGCTTGGCGGGCTTGAGCACCTTGCCCGAGGTGTCACCCTTGACGGCTGGCTCGGTCCAGGTGATTTCACGCACCACGCTGGTCGGCAGTTCGACGGAAATCGCCTTGCCGTCGTAAAACACCACTTCAAGCGGCATGCCGTCTTCAAGGTAGCTGAGCGAGTCGCCCATGTTTTCGGCTTCGACTTCGTACTGGTTGTATTCCTCGTCCATACAGATGTACATGGGGTCGGCAAAGTAGGAATAGGTGCAATCCTTCTTGTCGAGGATCACGTTGTCAATTTTGTCGTCAGCCCTGAACACCACTTCGGTTCCAAAGTTGGCAATCAGGCTTTTGAGTTTCATGCGCACGGTAGCCGCGCCGCGGCCGCCGCGGGCGTATTCGGTTTTCAGGACGACCATGGGGTCTTTACCGTGCATGATGACATTGCCGGCGCGAATTTCTTGAGCGATTTTCATATGAGAAGAAACGTAACGATGAAAGTAGGCCGCGCGTCAGGCGGCGAGGGCGGTCAAGACTTTAGTGAACTCAAGCCCATGCCGCAAAACGCGCTATTTTAAAGGATTTTTGCAATAAAGCTGAGCAGTTGGGTGCTCAAGTCCTCTTGTTCCAGCAGTTTTGCTCGCGCTTGCGCCATGCAGTCCTGCCAGAGCTCGGGTTCAAACGGCGCGTCCGGCAAGGCCGGGCCTGGCGCATCCAGACCATTCCAGCGACGGTGAAAAGCGCGCAGCGAAGCGGGCGCCTGCAGCCAGTCCAGAAAGGCTTGGAGCTTGAGCGCATGGACACCATCGTGTTGCGGGTAGATGTGCCACACCAGCGGTTTGCCAGCCCACAGGGCGCGCACCAGCGAGTCCTCGCCGCGCACAAAATTCACGTCACTGGCCCACAGCAAATGGTCAAAACCATTCTGGCTGAGTTGGGGAAGGTAAAAAACCGACAACACCGAACGCTGGTTCCACAAGCGATCAAGCGTCTTCATTTTTGCGATCTCCGCACGCACGGCCACTGTGGCGCGCCCAGGTGTCACCAGCAGACAACTTGCCTGGGCGCTACTGGCCAGGCTGCGTAGCACACCGCCCAGGCCGGCGGGTTCGTAACAAAACAGCGACACCAGGCGTTCGCCCTGCCACGGCAGCCCCACGTCATCCAGCCAAGCCTTGCGGTCAAACCGGGCTTGTCGCGCCAGGAGCTCAGGCTCACGCAACAGGCCACCGGTCTCTGCCGTAAAGCCCGGGTAGAAAAAATGCTTGGTCAAGCCGCGCCCGGGCCCGCTCATGACAGGCGATGGCAGGCCGTGGCAACGCGCAGAAAAGTTTTCAGCGCTGAGGTATTCCAGATTGATCCAGGCACATTTTTGGCCTCTATTCCTTAAATTTCTTGCGTAGCCAGCAATAAATTCTTCATCGATCTCGCAGCCAAAGGCTTCCAGAATGACCTCACCGGGCGTGATGCCGGTCATGTCGATGGGCGCCGCCCATGCTTTCACCTCCACTCCAGACGCACCTTGCGGCGCCATCCAGGCCAGCGCGGACACATCATCGGCCCACAGGCGCACCACCTGACCGCGCCCGGCCAAATCGCAGGCCAGCCGCCAGCACACGCCGAGGTCGCCAAAGTTGTCGATGACCCGGCAAAAAATATCCCAGCGCAGTGCGGGGTGGGGTGTTTCAGGTGGCATGGTCAGATTGTCCACAATATGCCCCTATGTCTGAAAACGTCTTAAACATTCCGCCCGCTGTGGTCACCGACCCAGCCCCAATGCCTGCCCATCCTGAACAATTGCTCAGCGATGTCGCCAGCCTGCCGGCCCTGCCCGGCGTTTATCGTTATTTCGACACACAAGGCAGCGTGTTGTATGTGGGCAAGGCCATCAACCTGAAAAAGCGGGTGTCGAGTTATTTTCAAAAAAACCATGGAGGCACCCGTATTGGCCACATGGTCAGCAAGATTGCCCGGCTGGAAACCACTGTGGTGCGCTCTGAGGCTGAGGCGCTGCTGCTGGAAAACAACCTGATCAAGACGCTCAATCCCAAGTACAACATCCTGTTTCGGGATGACAAAAGTTACCCCTATCTCAAGATCACGGCGCTTGGACAAAGCGGCAGCGAACAGTTTCCTCGGGTGGCGTATTACCGCGGTGCGGTGGAGAAGAAGCACCATTATTTTGGCCCCTACCCGAGTGCCTGGGCGGTCAAGGAAGCGATTTTGCTGATGCAGAAAGTATTCCGGCTGCGCACCTGCGAAGACCCGGTGTTCAACAACCGCACCCGGCCCTGCCTGCTGTACCAGATCAAGCGTTGCTCGGGGCCGTGCGTGGGGCACATATCGCCCGATGCCTACGCCCAGGACCTGGCCGATGCAGAACGCTTTTTGAACGGCGACGCGCGTGAGGTGATGCGTGAACTCGAAGCCCGCATGATGGCTTACGCTGACAAGCTTGAATTTGAGCAGGCCGCCGAACTGCGCAACCAGGTGGCAGCGCTCTCCAATGTGCTGCACCAGCAGTCGGTCGACAACGTGTCTGACCGTGACGTCGACATTCTGGCGGTCAAAGTGCAGGGCGGTCGCGCCTGCGTCAACCTGGCCATGGTGCGCGGCGGGCGGCATCTGGGTGACCGGCCCTATTTCCCGGTGCACGTGGAAGACTCGGCGGCGCTGGAGGAGGGCGATGCCGCGGACCTTGGCACTGCCGTGCGCAGCCTGGAAATGCAGGTGCTCGACGCCTTTATTGCCCAGCACTACCTCAACGTGCCCGCGCCGCCGTCGCTGGTGGTGAGTGTGCCGGTGGACAAGGGCCTGCTGCAGGCGCTGTCCGAGCAAACCGGGGTCAAGATCAGCGCCGTGCACAACCCGCGCGAGCAACGCCGGGTCTGGCTGGAAATGGCGCAGACCAATGCGGGCTTGCAACTGACCCGGCTGCTGGCCGAAGAAGGCTCGCAACAAGCCCGCACCCGCGCCCTGGTGGAGGCGCTGGATCTGGTGCTGGACAACTTCGACGAGTTGCGGGTGGAATGTTTTGATATTTCCCACACGGCGGGAGAATCGACCCAGGCCTCATGTGTGGTGTTTCACCACCACAAAATGCAAAGCGCCGAGTACCGGCGTTTCAAGATCAACGACATCACGCCGGGGGACGACTACGCGGCCATGCGCCAGGTGCTGCTGCGCCGCTACGGCAAGCTGGCAGAAACCCTGGCCGAGGCCAAGCGCTCCGGAGCCATGCCCGCAGGCACGGGGCGCTTGCCCGATCTGGTGCTGGTCGACGGTGGCAAGGGCCAGGTGTCAATGGCGCGGGAGGTGTTTGAACAACTCGGGCTGGACCTGTCGTTGATTGTGGGTGTGGAAAAAGGCGAGGGTCGGCGCATTGGTCTGGAAGAACTTGTGTTTGCCGATGGCCGTGACAAAGTTTACTTGGGCAAGGACTCCGCCGCGCTGATGCTGGTGGCGCAGATCCGCGACGAGGCGCACCGCTTTGCCATCACCGGCATGCGTGCCGCGCGCGCCAAGGTGCGCATGGACGGCGGCAAACTCGAAGAAATTCCCGGCATCGGCCCGAAACGGCGCGCACGCCTGTTGCAGCGCTTTGGCGGCGTGCGCGGTGTGGCGCTGGCATCCGAGGCCGACATTGCCCAGGTTGACGGCATTTCACATGACCTGGCGGCAGAAATTTACCGCGCCCTGCATTGACACGTCAGCAATTTGAGAAGTAACGCATGCCACAATTGAGGCATGTTCTGGACCATCCCCACCCTCATGACCTGGGCTCGCATTGTGGCGATTCCCTTGATTGTGGGTGTGTTCTATTTACCCATTGAGCCCGACACCCGCAACCTGGTGGCCACCGTCATGTTTGTGGTGTTTGCTGCCACCGACTGGCTCGACGGTTATCTGGCGCGCAAGCTCAACCAGGTGTCTGCTTTTGGTGCTTTTCTGGACCCGGTGGCCGACAAATTTCTGGTTTGTGCCTGTGTGCTGGTGTTGGTGCATCTGGGGCGGGCCGATGTTTTTGTCGCGCTGATCATCATTGGCCGCGAAATTGCCATTTCGGCCCTGCGTGAATGGATGGCGCAAATTGGCGCCGCCAAAAGCGTGGCGGTGCACATGATCGGCAAGCTCAAAACCACCGCGCAAATGGTGGCGATCCCCTTTTTGCTGTTCGACGGCATGTTGTTTGGTGTCATCAACACCCACCTTTGGGGGGTCTGGTTGATCTGGATTTCGGCTGTGATGACAGTCTGGTCGATGGTCTATTACCTGCAAAAGGCCTTGCCTGAGATCAGGTCGCGTGTGAAGTGACGGTAGCCATCGAGCGGCCCTTGATCCGGGCCATGCCGGCGGTGTTTGTGCTGATCTGGAGCACCGGTTTCATCGTGGCACGTTACGGCATGCCCCATGCGCCGCCCTTCAAATTCCTGGTGATTCGCTACGCCCTGTCCATTGCGTGTTTCATACTCTGGATTGTGCTGGCGCGGGTCAGGTGGCCAAGCCATCGCAGCCAATGGTTGCACCTGGCGGTCACGGGCATGTTCATGCACGCGGGTTACCTGGGCGGTGTCTGGGCTGCCGTCAAACTTGGCATGGGTTCCGGCCTGTCAGCACTGATTGTCGGTTTGCAGCCCGTGCTCACCGCGCTCTGGTTGGCGGCCACGGGTAGCAAAATCCTGACACGCCAATGGCTGGGTCTGGTGCTGGGTTTTATCGGGTTGGTGATGGTCGTGTCACGCAAATTTGGCACCGGCGGCGAGGCCAACTGGCTTAACATGTCGCTGGTCGTGGGGGCCTTGTTCAGCATCACGATTGGCACCCTGTACCAAAAACGCTTCGTTACGTCGTGTGATGTGCGCACCGCGAATACGGTGCAGTTGGGTGCAGCGCTGCTGGTCACCTTGCCGCTGGCGGCGCTTGAGCTTGAGGCCATCCGTTGGCATGTGGAACTGCTGGGCGCCATCGCCTGGTCGGTGCTGGCCCTGACGCTGGGCGGCAGCTCATTGTTGTATCTGCTGATCCAGAAAGGCGCCGCTGCTTCTGTCACCAGCCTGATGTACTTGGTGCCACCCGTGACGGCTTTCATTGCCTGGATACTGTTTGCCGAAGCCATCACGGTCACCACGGTGTTGGGAACGCTGCTCACGGCTTTGGGTGTGGCGCTGGTGGTGTACCAACCCAAATTGCCCTGATTTTTTAACACAAGAAGTTTTTTTGACTCTATGAAAGGGCCGAATCGTGAACAAGAAAAGAATCGCTGTGATCGCAGGAGATGGCATTGGCAAGGAAGTCATGCCCGAGGGTATTCGTGTGATGGAGGCTGTGGCCGACAAATTTGGCATCAACCTGAAGTTCGACCACTTCGACTTCTCAAGCTGGGACTATTTTGAAAAACACGGGCAAATGTTGCCCGACAACTGGAAAGACCAAATCGGAGGTCACGATGCCATTTATTTTGGTGCCGTTGGCTGGCCCGAGAAAATCCCGGACCACGTCTCGTTATGGGGTTCGCTGTTGCTGTTTCGCAGAGAGTTTGACCAGTACATCAACCTGCGCCCGGCGCGCCTGATGCCCGGCATCATCGCCCCGGTCGTGCGGCGCGACGGCACGCCGCGTCAGCCGGGTGAAATCGACATGGTGATCGTGCGCGAAAACACCGAGGGTGAGTATTCCAGTATCGGCGGGCGCATGTATGCCGGCACGGCGCGCGAGATCGTGATGCAGGAAACCGTCATGTCGCGTGTTGGTGTTGATCGGGTGCTGAAATTTGCTTTTGAGCTGGCGCAATCGCGCCCCAAAAAACACCTCACCAGCGCAACAAAATCCAATGGCATTGCCATCACCATGCCGTATTGGGACGAGCGGGTGGCCGAAATGGCCAAAGCCTATCCGGCGGTTCAAGTGGACAAGTTCCACATTGACATCCTGACCGCACACTTTGTGCAACGTCCCGACTTCTTTGACGTGGTGGTTGGCAGCAATCTGTTTGGTGACATCCTGAGCGACCTGGGGCCGGCGTGTACCGGCACCATCGCCATTGCACCCAGCGCCAACCTCAACCCCGAGCGCCATTTTCCGTCGCTGTTTGAGCCGGTGCACGGCTCGGCTCCTGATATTGCGGGGCGAGCCATCGCCAACCCGATTGGTCAAATCTGGAGTGGTGCCATGATGCTCGACTTTTTGGGTTTCAGGGCTGCACATAACGCTGTTTTGTCGGCCATTGAGCAGGTATTGACACCCGCAAGTGATGCCCCGCTGACGCCTGATATGGCGGGAAACGCAAGCACCTCAGACCTCGGACGTGCTATTGCCCGGCAAATTCAGCTTTGAAAAATTTGCCATATGCGGGATGGCTGATGGGTTAAACCCGTCTAGAATCCGCCTTTGACCTGTTGGATATGGCCCAGCTCCAGCGCCTCGATTTGGCATAGTTCAAGCGGTTGGATGCCATTCCCCATAATATTAAAGAGACATTCGATTACAACTCCCGAGAGAGGTTTTTTGTGAATAAGACTGAATTAATTGATTTCATTGCCACCGATGCCGACATTCCCAAAGCGGTTGCGGCACGGGCTTTGGAGTCCACCATTGAAGCTGTCAAATTGACCCTGAAAAATGGCGACTCTGTCGCTTTGGTTGGTTTTGGTACTTTCGCGGTTGGCAAACGTGCTGCGCGAACCGGTCGTAATCCTCGCACCGGCGCATCGATTAAAATCAAGGCTGCCAAGGTTCCCAAGTTCCGTCCGGGCAAGGCATTAAAAGACGCCTTGAACTGAATCCGTTATCGGTGGGGTGATTAGCTCAGTTGGTAGAGCGGCGCCTTTACACGGCGTAGGTCGGCGGTTCGAGCCCGTCATCACCCACCACCCGCACAAAGGCGAACACTGTGTTCGCCTTTTTTGTTGCCCTACAGGAGAGTTTGCGCATGTTCGATATTTTCCGGAAACACACCAGAATCATGATGATGGTGATGTTCCTGCTCATCATTCCTTCTTTTGTGCTGTTGGGCATTGATGGTTACAGCCGAATGAATGAGTCTGATGTGCCGGTGGCCCGTGTGGGTCGCACCGACATCACGCAAACCCAGTGGGATGCGGCGCATCGCACTGAAGCCGATCGCCTGCGTGCTTCCATGCCTAACATCGACGCCAAATTGCTCGACTCTCCGGAAGCCCGTTACGCCACTCTGGAGCGTCTGGTGCATGATCGTGTGGTGGCGCAGGCGGCAGAGGAGGCCAGGTTCTCCACCAGCGATGCCCGCTTGGCCCGGTTTTTACAGGAAGATCCCAGCATTGCCGCACTGCGCAAACCAGACGGCAAGATCGACATGGAGCGATATCGCCAGTTATCTGCCAGCCAGGGCCTGACACCCGAAGGGTTTGAGAACAATGTGCGTATCGACCTGGCGCGCCAGCAGGTTGAGGCGGGTGTGAGCGCCTCTGGTTTTGTTGCACCGGTGCTTGCGGACGTGGCCCTGAATGCTTTTTTTGAAAAGCGTGAAGTCCAGGTGATCAACTTCACCGCCAAAGACTACACAGCCCAGGTCAACCCCACCCAGACAGAGCTGGAAACGTTTTACACAAAAAATCAATCCCTCTTTCAAGCACCCGAACAAGCCCAGATTGAATACGTGGTGCTGGACCTCGAAGCCGTCAAGAAGACCATCCAGATTCCCGAGGCAGATCTGAAGGCATATTACGATCAGAATGCCCTTCGTTTGAGCGGCGTCGAAGAGCGCCGTGCCAGCCACATCCTGATCAGTGCGCCCAAAGACGCGGCCGAGCCTGAGCGACAAAAAGCCAAGCTGGCGGCTGAAGCGCTTTTAAAGACGGTGCGCGCCAGCCCGTCTGTGTTTGCTGAAGTCGCACGGAAAAATTCACAAGATCCGGGTTCGGCGGCCAAAGGCGGTGACCTTGATTTTTTTGCACGCGGGGCCATGGTCAAACCTTTTGAAGACGCTGCCTTTGCCATGCAAAAAGGGGCCATCAGCAACGTGGTTGAGTCTGATTTTGGTTTTCATATCATCCAGCTCACCGACATCAAGCTCCCCAAGCAACGTTCATTTGATGAACTTCGGGCCAGTATTGAGACCGATCTGAAAAGCCAGCAAGCGCAACGCAAATTTGCAGAGGCGGCCGAGGTGTTCACCAATACGGTGTACGAACAGTCTGACAGCCTGAAGCCTGTGGCTGACAAACTCAAACTTGACATCAAAACCGCCGACAAACTCTCGCGGCAATCCTTGCCTGGTGCGACCGGCGTCCTTGCCAACGAGAAATTTTTGAGTGCACTGTTTGCGGCAGAGACGATCAGCAGTAAGCGCAATACCGAGGCACTTGAAGTAGCCGCCAACCAACTGGTGGCGGGCCGTTTGGTGGCGCATCAGCCGACGCGAACGCAGACTTTGGCTGAGGTTCAAGCCCAGGTTCGGAGTCAGGTCATTGCAGTCCGTGCCTCGGAACTGGCAAAAAAAGAGGGCGCAGAAAAATTGGCGCTATGGACAACGGGCGCCTCACCTTCCAACCTGCCTGCGGCCCAGGTTGTTTCACGCGATCAGGCGCTTAACCTGTCGCCACCGGTTTTGCTGGCCGCTTTGCGAGCTGACCCGACCAAGCTCCCCACATGGGTGGGCGTTGACCTTGGACCACAAGGCTATACCCTGGTTCGTGTCAATCGCGTGGTACCTCGTGAAGCTGCAGCGCAGGCCAGCTTGAACCAGAGCCGTGAGCAGTACACACAATGGTGGACCAACGCCGAATCGCAAGCCTTTTACGCCTTGCTCAAAGAGAAATTAAAAGCCGAAATTCTGGTCACCAATCCAGAGAAAAAGTAATACGTTGACGCGTCATTTTTGAGTTGAAACCCAGGCATTTCTGAGGCGACTTTGAGGTTTCATCGGTTATAATTTCGGCCACGGTGGCTGTAGCTCAGTTGGTAGAGTCCAGGATTGTGATTCCTGTTGTCGTGGGTTCGAGCCCCATCAGCCACCCCAAATGAAATAAGGAAAGTCTGCTATTCAAAAGATAGCAGGCTTTTTTCTTGGGTGCCCGATGTAAGGGTGGATGTAAGACGATTTTCCAAATTCAGCGGCAACGCTTGAAACTTTTTTGTTTTGGCCAGCTTCGTAAGAATCACAGACGTAAGAACCTAAAGTAAGCCAGCGTATTCCGTGCGTGACTAGCTACAAAACATGTAGCAAATCCAACCCGGTAGGCGCGCGGGCTGTGGGAGCCCCCATGGGGGGCGGACGGGCAGACCAGCGCGCAGGGCTGATGCCGCGCAGCACAAGGGGGGCGGGGGCTCACACGACATGACTGGCCGCATGCCACTGACCAAGCACACAGCGCGCAGCGCCTGACTGATGCTACAACGCCACTACAACCACAAGGGCGCGCAGACGGCGGCGCGTAGGGCGTGCAACGACCGGGAAGCGCAGACGGCTGTGCGACCGACACCAGCGAAGGCCACTTTGCATAACGCCTGTTGCCTTCACCCGACAGGGCGCGCAGCGCCGTTCAATCAAAAAACAGGCCGCCCAGCATGACCGCGCTGCCCGCCGAAGCCACGCGACAGCCTCGTGGTGCCAGGCCATTGCGGTACTCCGCATTGGACACTGACCAACGCTACAGACTCACGCGATACGAAAGCGGTGATGTTGGGTGCGCTGCCACCAGCGCAAAGCGCCATTCAGCAGGCAGCGTGCCCGGCATGACCGCGCTGGTGGAGGTCACTGACACGCATGGGTCGTCACTGCCTGCTGCCTTCGCGGTAGCTGATCAAGCCCTTGCGCAGCACTTTTTATATGTCAAATAGGCCTCTATCCCTCGTAGAACGTGCGCAAGAAGCTATCAAATTAGTAGTTAATGACGGCTGGCGTCAGCTTCACTCGTTGGCGATTCCGAAGATCAAATCCAACGCAGCATTGCTATCCACGGCCAAAACCCGCTTGCGGTTGGTCGCGTCCATCAAATCGAGTCGTTTGATCTCCTTACCCACAAGCCGGATCACCTCAATGCGCCCAAAGTCCATCGCGTGTTTGGCTGCGAATTGCGCCAGGCCCTTTGCTTTTGCGTAGCTATCGGTCAGCGAGGGAGAGTGTGGCTCCAGAATGTCAATCGCGTGCCCAGCACCATCGGTGCGCACCACCAGAAAGTCCGGGTACATCGGCAACACTTCACCACCCATTTCATACGGCAGCGACAGCGCCCAGGGCTTGCGTGGCACGTTGCGTAGCCAGCCGACCACATCGGCACGCGCAATTTCTGCTTCGATAACGGGGTGTTCCCAAGTGTTCAGCTTCGCCACGAAATGCCCGGTGGCATCGACATACAGGTGATCGTCGTAGCTTCGGAACTCCGGGTCTGTTGTGTCCACCGACAGCATCATTTCTGCGGGAGGCAAGAAGGACAGCGCCTCCGGGTCCTTCGCAATTTCGTTGACCTTGTTGTATTCCTCCTGCTCCGCAGTGGTCAGCTTCTTGATAGCCGCCTTGTGTTGCTTCACCAAAGCCTCGCAGCGTGCGCCACAGACGGATTCCAGCGTCTTCCACGTCTTTTCGTCCTGGAGCATCAGAAACAATTCCAGCCGTGACCGGCTGGGCATCTCGTCCGCTTCGTCCTGGTCATAGTGCGTCTGCCAGTAGTCCAGATGCAGCCCTTCACCCAAGCGCTGCCCGGCGCGGTTGAACAGGTCGTCAATGTTCTTTTCATCGAGAGGCACAGTGATGGTCTGGCCTTGAATTTCTTTCCATGTGCCCTGCTCAACAATTACGGCATTCAGCGTGATCTGGCCGGAGCCCTTCACCTTCGCGTCAAAGTTGGGATCGTCTTTTTTCAGTCGCGCACGTTCTGCGTCCAGGGTGTCAATCACCAGCTTTTTGGAGCCATCCCACGCGGTCATATCCACCTCGTGCATGGTGGTCAGCAGGCGCGACAGCGCCATCAGGCGGCGTGTGTTGGACACCTTGCGCACGCGCTCCACACGGTAGGTCGGGAGCCCTGTTAGAGCCTCAAAAGCCGCATCCATGCTGACATCGCGCTTGAAAGTCACCATCTTTGCACCGTCTTCCACATCAGTGGGTGGTAACTCCATCGGGTCGCCTTGCTTCAAGTGGTTGACGACACGGGTTAAACCTTCCTTGTCATAGTGCGGCAGGTACAGCGACACAGAATTCAGAATCTCGCTGCCCTCGACGCGACGCGCCAGCGGCGTGCGAACCATGCGTCCGATAAGCTGGGCAATAAGGGTGTCGTCCTGCGCCGTTCGGAACGACATCATCACTTCGGCCCGCGGGCAATCCCAGCCAGTGGTCAGCGCCATTTTGAACAGCACAAACTTGATATTCGCTTCTTCCTGAATGCGCGATGGGTCAATCTTGCGGATTAGTACGCCATGGGCAGACAGGGGCGCGTCGTGTTCAAAACAATGCGCAATCTCGGGCGGATCAATCGGCCCGGTTTCCTTTTCGATGGTGGCAATCACCTCGTCCAAGTTGGTACGCGACACGCCATCGCTGCTGCCGTCTTGCACCTGGATGATCAGCGCGGGGTGAACTGTGGGTATGCCCTGCGCCTGCCCGTATTCATGCCACTGCACGCCCATAGCGCGCCATTGCAGAACAGCGGCACGCAGCATGGTGGTGTCGGTGGGGAACGCCTCGGTCGGGTGAAAAACCATGATCCGGTCTTTCAGCAAGCCCGATGCCCGCACATCCAGCGGATTCACTTCGCACTTGTGCGGCGTGCGATTTGCCTGGCCTTCGATCAACTGTTGAAAACGCTGCGGCGTAGCCGATACGCCCAAAATCAAGTCAATGGCCGGAATCTCACCCTCAGACCCTCGGACAAACTTCTGCATTACCGTTTGACGGGTGTTTTCATCCGTGCGCGACACCTTAGTGCCACGGTGTGCCTCGTCAATGATCAGATAGAAGCGGTCGGCCTTTGCCTTGGCCGTGTTACTGATGGTTTCCCAAATCGTATAGGCGCGCTTGTCGCCCCGGCCCGAAGTCAGCAGCTTGTCTTTGCCTAACTTCTGCGTATTGATGAAATACACCTTGCCGCCGTCAAACATCTCTCGGTCAAAGTCAGTGTCCACAATAACCAGATCGTTATTGCCCAGCTTGGTGGATGCCGATGCAAGCCGTTTTCGCGATTGCTCATTGAGCACTGGCTGGTCAGATAGCCATAGAAAAACCGCATTCGGTTGGGCTTCAAAACGATCCGAGCCGGTCAGAATTTCTTCAATGAATGCGGCGGTAATAACCGTCTTACCCGAGCCAGTCGGTGCAGCCAGAATCACAGCCTGCCGATTGCCGTTTTTCTGCACGTCATAGCGGGCCAAATCTAATTTTTTAAATAAGTGCTCGACGGCAACATCCTGGAAATCTTTGAGTTCTAGTTTCATTGGGCGGGCTTCTCAGACAGGTTGATGCGGAAATTTTCCAAATAGTCTTTGTAGAGTTGCACCACCCGCAACTCAGGCCATTCGTGGCGCAGCTTGTAAACCGTGTCCTGCGAATTTGTGACGATAAATACGTGGGTCAGGTCGGAACGGCTCTCAACGTGGCGCACAAATTCCTTGAAACGGGTTTCTTGCATCAGCACCACGAATGCGCAGCCATCGGGTAGCAGCCATGGTGCGTGTGCATCGGGTGCCATGGGGCGCGGCCCGCATGCCCCGGCCATCATCCAGAGAATGGGCAGAACGGCAGCAAACTGGCGGCCCATTTGAATTTCCTGTGGGTCAAGAAAATCCAGTCGGAAATATTCGAGATTGGCGGCGAAGCCATCGGCCAACGGGCGCTTTTCGTCTTCGGCTACTTCTTGCGGCCCTAGCGTTTCAACAATCTGCGCTTTGAGGGCAGTGAAAGACCGACTTTCAGTAGTCACCACGCACAGGTCATTCACATGATCTGCTTCGCTCAATGCCTCCAGCCACGCGGGTGCCTGGCGCACATCCCACAGCACAGACACTGCTACGTCGTCGTCCAAAAACCAAGGCCCGTTGTCAATCCCGCTTTGAGTAACGCCGGGCAGAAGCGCGGCAACTTGTTTGCGTTGTGCCAGTGGCAGATTGCGACCTTCTGCAAAGCCTAGTTGCCGAATGGTGCGGGGTTTGTCGCGCACTACCTGCTTGCCAGTAAGGTAATCGCCCGGCAGTGGTGTGCCGTCATCACGCTTGCCAAGAATGGTGAATTTTGACCGCCGCCAGGTGACCGAACGACATATGCCGTGCTGCTCCCATTGATCTTGCCCAGGTTGGAATCCTTGCACAGTCAGGGTACGGTTCTCTTCCTCTGATACTTCATTGTTGGTCACCAGGATGCACTGACGCTGCCCGCCATCGGCGGCATTCAGCAAGTTAATTGCATTAAGTGTTGTCCCGCTCCCAGCAAAAAAGTCGAGGACAAGGGCATTTTTTCTATGAAGGCAAGCAGTCGCAATGCAGTCTCGTACTGCATACAGTGACTTCGGGTAAGAGAATTGGGCACCACTACCGAAAATTTTATTGAGCAACTCGCTGCCGTAGGTGCTTGCATCCAGAGTCGGTTTGCTCCACACGGTTTTGTACCGCTTAGACATCTTCTCTTTCAAGGTGTAATAGATGTGAATGCCGTAACTCTGTTTGCGGACGAATGACTTGCCCGATTGGTATTCAGTCATCAACCGTGCGGGGCCGTAATACCAATTACGCTCAACGCCTTGTCGGTCAATTGGCCATATTGGAACTAGGCCGTCAGCAGGTACATCACTTCGTTGCTCCGTGAGCGGGAGTGGCTCGCCAGTCCGGACAATTTGAAGCGTCTCAGGATTAACCCATATCGGATAGAACTGGTTAGGACGATCAGACCGAAGGGAGTTGTTCCCAGTTCGGCGCAAATTGCGAGTTTCTCCACCTATGACAGTGTCGGTGGGCTCTTCGCCAATTGCGCCGGGAACTTCAGGGCAAACAATCAATGCGTATTCATGTGTTTTTGCAAACTCCTCACCCTGCCGCCCACGCTTGTTGTGCTCAATAACAATATTGAAAACGTTGTATCCGGGGAAAATGTCAGTAAGAAGACAGCGCAGATGATGAAATTCGCAGTCGTCGATAGTGACGATTAGCACGCCCGTCGAAGGATTCAACAAACGTTTGGCTAGTCTTAAACGCTTGACCATGAAGGTCAACCACTTGCTGTGCTGCCATTGGTCGTTTTTGTCAACGTAATCGTTGTTGTACTTCCAGTCCCGCGCGCCAGTGTTGTAGGGCGGATCGATGTAGATGCAATCGACCTTGCCCGCGTAAGGAAACAGCAACAATTGAAGTGCGTGGTAGTTGTCCGCCTCGATCAATACATGGTGTGGCGCAGCCGGGTCGCCGTTGGTGACGGAATCGACAGGCGTGAGCGACGGGTAAATAGTTTCGCCCATGCTGCGAATGACGACCAGTTGCTGGGTGGGAAACAACTCGCGCGTTTCCGCCAAAGTCTTGCCGCCTTTTTCCTGCTCGCACACGGCAACGCCATCTTTGACAGACACAACCCGCCAAATTTCGGATAGGTTTCCGGTTTTCTTGGCAACCCGTTCGCCGCGTTTGATGCGCCTACCATAGATCGGGACCACCTCCGGCTGATGTTCTTCAAACACCAGACCAAAACGGGTGTGCTTCTTGAGTTTGGCGACTTCCTCCCCGATGATTTGGCGTAGTGCTGGATCAGCAATGTCGGCAATTTTTTCTTCGATACGTGCCATTGTTTTACTTATTACCGCAGGCCCTCGGTAAAGCGGGTGCTGCCTGTGATTGATCCAATGTGGGGCAGGCGTTCGCGAACCTAAACCCCGTTTGTGCTTGTCAAAAATGCAAGGTGTCAGCCTGATTGTGACAAATAGGCAAATCATACCTTTCGATTCGACACCTGTGCTTTGCCATTGAGTCATTAGGCAGTCAAAAATTGCCCATGCATATTGGTCAAGTCATTCGTTCACTTAGAGAAAATAAGGGCTGGTCTCAGGAAAAACTGGCACTTGATGCCGGAATGACAACCAGTCATGTTTCTCGGATAGAACGTGGCGAACGCCGGTTGCCCACAAGCCGACTTGACGCACTGGCCGCCGCCTTGGGAGCGTCGGCAACGACTGTCTATGCCATGGCCGAAGGGTTGCCACTACCACCCGCGGAAACCGACCCGCTCGATACCTGCACGGTGGATCACACACCCGAGGCAGTCGAATTGCGCAAGACATTTCGCAAGCTGTCCGCCCCAAGTCGCCGCCTGGTAGTGGACTTTGCGCACATGCTGGCCAAGCGATCCCCAGTCTAATACAGGCCAAGAAACAAGCCGCTCCTGCTGCCCAGTGGACCTTTGAATCATTGCGCCAGCCCGTCCCCCCCGTTCCCGCTGCCATCGCAGCGCTTGACGCATTACCGCGTCCAGCAGCACGCCCATGTAATTGCCATCGGTGCGCCGGTGGTTTGCGCTGCCCCGTATCAATTCAGGCTGTTTGTTTTTGCCCATCATCGCCACCTTTGGTTTGTAGATCGTCTGCCACGGTGTAGGTGTTCCACAGCGCCAGCCCCACCGCACAGCGTGTGCCGTACTGGGTGCCACGGCCTGTCGCAATGCAAGTGGGGCAATGGAAGTGGTGCGCGTGGTATGCCTGTGCGTCCATTGACTCCCGTCCCGTCAGCCACGGCCCGCGCTTCCTGAAAATGCGCATTGGTTCGGATTGCGCGGGAGTAGCTACCGCCTCGGTAACTTGATCGCCAGCACTGATTTTTCCTGCCGTATCAACCGTATCGCCCGTGCAAGCCAATGCCCATGCGGGTTGCGGCTGATACGTCTGAATTTTCCCTACCGTATCAGCCGTATCAATTGCCAACATGCCGCCCGGTTCGGATACGTCTGATACGCCTACCGTTTCAGTAACGTATCGCCCCAATTCCGCATGGATAGGAGCTTGCACGGCTGAAACGCTTGATACGTCACTTTTCAACGATGCCAGCCAGACACTAAGCGCCATGCTCATCCCCTGCCAGTTTGTCCGGGTCGATTGGGTACACCTTCACGCCGCGCCCAGCAATCCGAGTAAACCGCGCCCGTTCCCCATTCGCCCCCGGTGTCGGCAATGCTTTGGCTTCCTGCAACACATCAAGCGCCCGTTTGAAGTCGATCCCCTTGGTTGCTTCGCGCATACCGTCCGTGGTGAACAGGTATTCCCGGCCGGCCTGCCCATCGCGCCACCAGCCCGCCCGGTCGCGTATCTGCACATCGTTGGCAGTGTCCGCATCAGAAAACCGCCCGTCACCGTGCCGCTCGATAAAGCCCGATAACCGCTGCAATATCTGCCGCCGTTCGTCATTACCTTTGCCGCGCATGGATAGCCACAGCTTGAATGCGTGCGCTGCCGCTTCGCCCGCCGCACCAAGTGGCCAGCCTGTCACGCCGTATTCGGTCGCCAGTTCACCGGCCATGCCGATCAATGCAAACCGTGCCGCTGCCCGTTTATCCTGTCCCTCTGTACTATCGGTGGCAAACATGGGTGCAGCCTTCACTTCCTCCAACTTGACGCTAAAGTCGGTGGTGTCGAATGTCAGCTTTTCCAGAAACGCCCGGCCCGCATGTCCGTGGTGTTGCATCGCCGCCCGTTTGATGGCATCCGAGAATGCCGCCGGGCTCGATGCACCGTGCAGGTTGTCCCAAGCGCCAAAGGTTTGCGCAGCTGGAATGTCCAACAACCGCATGGATTGCCCTGCCTTGGCCCGGTGTCCACCTTCGGCCATCGTGGTTGCAATCGTGCGTTCACCGTTGGACATCACAAAACATCGCCACTTGGCCACGTCTCGTGCATTGCCGCTGCGGTTTGCCCGTTGTTTGCCACGTCCGTTGCCTAGCATGTAGACAATTTGACCGACTTGCTTAGGGTCGCATTCGCTGATTTCGTCCAGCGCCAATAGGCAATCATTGAACATGGCCGCTGCCCCCTCCAGGCCGTTACCCGTGGCCCGCCAACTGCGCTTAAAGCCCGGCCCGCCCCATGTTGCGCACGCCGCATCCATTGCGGTGCTTTTGCCCGTGCTGGAATCACCGACAAGGTGGAAACCGCCACTTTCGGCATGGCACCTTTGCAGTAACGGCCAGGCGAATGATGCCGATACCGCCAACAACAGTAGCGGGTTGCCCACGGCCATTGCCGCAATGCCTTGTTGCCAGCCTGCCAGCGTCCCGGCTTGCGTGTGTTCCTCGTGGCCGCGTTCACCGCTTTGGAAAATCACCCCCGCCGCCTTTGGCCCGATCACTACGTCAGGCAACACAAACGAGTCACCACACCAGCCCACTTGCAAGGCGCAATGAATCCGCCGCTTGGGGTGTTCGCGTTGCAGGTAGGCGGGTAGGTGGTTTCGCGCCAAGTCAGGATCAAGCTCCACGCCCATGGCCAACAGTTCGCCGCGCAACTGGGAACCATCGCCCGCCAATAGTTCCATGGGCATGGCCCATTCGCGCCACTTGCCCACCGTGGGCTTGAAGCGCAACAGCCGCCCAAAGTTGTTGCCCTGTCCGTCAAACGTCACCGCGTCGATATGCAAGGGTGAACAAAACCAAAGATCAAAGGTACTTTGAATTTCGCCCTGTTTGTTGACCTTCACGCCGCAGTAATAAACACCGGGTCGGTGGTTGCCTGCTACTGATTTTGACCAATCGTCCAACACCACATAACGCGGCCTTTCATCCATGCCGGGGAACGGGTCAATTGCTTTCGGTGGTTGTTCGCCACCTGCGGGGGTGTCCGTTGTGTCGGTGACTTCGGTGTGTGCCGGTGCTTCCTGCACCATGGCCATGGCCTGCACTGGATCAGGTTCGATCAACGGTGCATTTGCCTGCGTACTAGATTGCGTACTTTCTGCATCATTTTGGCCGCTAGCCCTCGTAGAAATTGCGTGAGAAGCTACTGAATTGATTGCGACTGTAATGCCTGCGTCGTCGTCCAGACCAGCTGCCATGTGTTCATAGTCTCGTGGGTTCATGCGAATGCCTCCACCAGTCGGTTAATGCGATTGACCGCCACCATCAGGCGTGCCCGGTCGGCATCGGTCAGCGTCACGCCATTGGCGACATTGCCCGCTGCCACGGCTGCAAGCGTGGACTCAAACGCCATCACCGACAGCGCCAGGCGCGGGCTGAGTGGCGTGGGCTTGGTTTGCACCTGCGGGCGGCCATCGTCCACCCAGCAGCCCAAGGCTTTGGCAGCGTCCACAAACTCGCGGCCACTGTCCTTGATCTCATAGGCCAGCACATCGCCGCCTTTCTCACCGCAGTTCATGCACACCCATGCGCCCGTGGCGACGTTGACGCGCATGGAATCCGAGCCGCCATGAAAGTTGCAGGTGGTGGTTTTCCACTTGGCAGACCGTGGGCCTTTGAGCGTCAGGCCCTGGCTTTCAAAGTAGGTAACCGGGTCGGGGAGTAGGGTGCGGTCAAATGGCATGGTGACTCTCCAACTTCTGGCTGGTGGGTGCGACACCAAGTACCCGACGCAACTCACTTACTGGCCACGCAAGTCGACCATTTATGCGGATGGGGCGCAGGGGGCCGTCCTCATGGCAGGACCAACATCTCATTGTCTGTTGCTTGCGGTTGAGGTAGTAGGCGGCAGTGGCGGTGTCTACTGTGGGTCGGGTGACTAGCTCCAGCGGGGGAAATTGCTGGGACTCAGTTGCAGCGCGGCGGTTGCGTACGCTGTGTTCGGTTGCTTGCATTGGTTGCTCCAAACACCACCGAATGGCGATGTATGGAGCCCAATTGTTGGCATATCAGCGCAGCGGAAAAACTACGGATAAGACCCGTAGAAGGTTCGGAGAAACTACGGAAATCAGCCCTGAAACGTATGTTTTTTACTGGGCAGCTTGCTCATGTTTCGCATTGCTTGGTCAACTGAATCAGCGGGTTTTGCGGCACTTATCAGCTTGCCCCTTGCCCGTGCCCAGTTCAGTGCCTCAGTTTCACTCCATCCCCGTGCGCCAGCCTTTGCGGCAGTGGCAAGCCCGTTTTGTGCAGCGTCTGCAATATCACGCTTGAGGGTGGGCCATTCGTGAGCGTGCGCAGATATCAGCGCGGCTTTTGTGAATGGCACCGCAGGCGCACTGCTGGCGCTGTTCGCAGGTGCAGGCACTTCCCGGTTGCCCTGATTCGCTGGCGCTAGCGGTGTCTTTTCGTGCGCCGCCACCTCTTCCATGAGGGCGTGGAGATTTTCGGCTTTGATGGTCAACGGGGTTGCCATCTGAATGCGCATGGCATGTTCGCCCACCGCAGGTGCAACCTCCTGCGGTGGCAGTTCTACATAAACCCGCTTCCCGTCTGGGAGGTATGCCTCCTGCACATGGCGCGCTTCACCGTCATTCAGGATGCTATCAAGCGTGGTTTTATCGGCCCGTAGATAGCCCTGATAGGAGCGCCTGCGGAAATCGCCAGGTGTTGGATTTGGCAGGTCAGCAATTACACAGTTGCCAAGCCTGAAGTAAAGGCTAATTTGCCCAGCTATCGCTGCTTCAATGATTTGCTGGGGCGTCAGGCTCCAGCGCTCGGCAAGTTGATAAATTGTTGTCGTGATTGGTTCAAGCATTCGTGCATCTGCCGCTACTTGAGAATTGAAGATGTCGCGCATCATTTTTTGGAAAATTCCTCAGACGAGTAATGAGTTTGCCCATCGCTTACTTCCTTGTCTTGGCGCGTGCCCTGCACTCGTCCCGAATGGAGAAGTTGATGATCGAGTAGCACAGCGCAGGCGTGGCCTTGATTTCGGCGATGCACAAGGTGCGCCGGTCGGCATCCATGACGTTGTAGCAGGCAGCCGAATCCCACTTGCTGATGGCGTGAAGGTAGGCTTGGGTGTCGTCGGCAATGGCGCTGGCAAGCGACAGCAGCCCCAGGGTGACGATGGCGGACAGTTTGAGTCGGCGCATTTTCCACCTGCCTTATCTGGCGCGGAAATCTGTGGTAGCCAGGGTGTGCCCGTCGTCAAACTGCAAAGTTTTCTCAGGCCAACGCAATGCCGCAAGTTTGAAATCATGCCCCACAGTGGTGCCCGCTTTGCGCTCAGTCCAGCGCCCACCCGCAGAAAAATCCACACAAAACACATTGCCTCGCTTGCCATGCCATGAATAGGGATGGGTGGTCTCAAACAAGTCTTCATCACCTTTACCCACGGTAGCCCGGTCGATTTTGTTGACCCGCCGCCAGTAGTGACCGACGACGACGGGCGTGGCATCGTTGTACTCATCCCACCAGGCCACACGCTGCGCAAAGCGCCATTTGCCGCTGGAGTAAAACGGCACGGTGCCTTTGCGCTCCACGCCAGAGGTCAACACCTTGAGCGGATTCATCATCTGCTTGTTGGATTCGTTTTCGGCAATAGCGTGCATGAAGGGCGGCTGCATGTGCGGGTTTTCCAGGTCGTGCTCCCAGCGTTTCAGCTCGGTGGCCATGCGTTGCTCCAGTTGGGTTTCTATGGCGTATTGTTTGGAGGCTTGTTCCCACTGGTCGTAGCGCTCACGCACGCTGCCCAAGGGGAGTGCTCTGACCATTTTGATCTGGTCTGCTTGCCAGGCTGCGTGTACCACGCGCAGGTCTTCACGCTCCAGCCCAATGGGCAACGATGCCAGGAAGGCCACAATGCTTGCGCGGGCGTGGGCATCAGGCGCTGGAATGGAGCGTATTTGTCGTGGTCACGAACCATGCGGGCATCAAAAAACCAGCCTGAGCCATCTTTTGCGTCTTCACGCAGCAAGTTGATTTCGTGGTTGCCAAGAATCGCCACAGCCCGCCCGGATTCCACCAAACGCTGCACCAGCGCCAGCACGGCGGGGCTGTTGGGGCCACGGTCGCAAAAATCGCCCACAAACACCAGGGTGCGGCCTTGCGCATGGTGCCCATGTTCGTCGTAGCCCAGGTGGCCCAGCAGGCTGACCAGGGCGTCATATTCACCGTGGATGTCGCCCACAATGTCCAGAGCGCCAGCGGGTAGGGGTTGAATCAGACTCATGAAAATCCTCCTTTTTGATCTATTTGTAGTGAATGGGCTGAGCCATTTGATAGAAATGCAATCGGCTGGACCGTGATAGTGCGGTGATAGTGAGCTGATTCGGCGATAGTAGTCCGCCTTCTATCTCATCGCCCTTCGTAGGTGCGAATCCGCGCATTGTCGTAGTTGACGCATTCGTAAAGCACATCGTCGTTGATGATTTCGATGGCGATTTTGCGTGTGTCCAAAGGCCATTCGCTGGGTTTTAAGGATGGCCATGGTGGGGCTGGTTTCTCATCGCCGGGTATCCACTCTGGCGAAGTGGCGTATTCGGTGCCCTGATAGGTCGTCAGCCACAGGGTTTGCTGGTCAATCGCTGGCAGCGCCAAGACCAAAGCGTTGAGGTGATCTTCTAAGTGAGATTCATAAAGATTCCGCATCGGGTGGTCGGTGCGGATGGCGATGCAGATTTCTTCCCACAGGTTTTTGAGCCCCGTACCTTCCAGCAAGCCAACGGACTGCTTTTGGCATCTGCGAATGAGTCGTTGGACGAGTACGTCACGCAGACTTTGGGCATGCATTTCGAGAAGCCGCCGGTAAAGACCATACGGGTCCAGGTTCGGTTGGTGTTCAAACATGATTTTTCCTTGTGTGATGAAGATGCTGTTTCAGTACAACTCCAGCACCATTTTTTGCAGCCCAGCCAGCATGCCTGCCACACCCATCTGGTTGGACTCGGTTGTGGCATCCCCACGGATGCGCAGGTCAAACCGCCCATCGGCATGCAATGCCACCAGCGCCAGCCCCGTGACCCGGCCAGCAAGTGCCTCGCTCAGAAGATGTTGCAGGAGTTCGATGGTTTCCCCTGATGCTGGGCGGGGCAGGGGTTTGAGTATTGCCACACCCATGGGTAACGGTGCTTGAACAGATGGTTGACTGGTCATTTGCATACTCCTTTGTAAGATCAAATTGATCTTATTTAAATAATAGCATCAAAATGATCTTATTTGATCAATAATCGCCCTGCACCCAAACGCTTACCCACTTTTTCTACTTTTCCGAGGAAATGAACACCATGACAGCCCCAGCTATCGCAGAGGTGGCCAGCGCTCAGCGCGAACGCCTGGCGTACATTGAGTTTCGGCTCTGGTTCTTTGGCGAGGTCACCCGCAAAAGTGTTCTGGATCGGTTTGGCGTGGCTACGGCGGCGGGGACCAGGGACTTGATGCTGTATCGCGACTTGGCTCCCCAGAACGCGGAATATGAAGGCAAGGTGTACCGCCACCTGTCAACTTTCAAGCCCTTGTTCCAGCATCAGGTGCATAGAGTTTTGTCGGCGCTGACATCCGGCTTTGGTGATGGGGAGCGAGGCAATGAAAGTGCTGTCATACCGCACGAAGTGCCTGCCAGGCTGAATCAACCCAATTTGGATGTATTGGCGAAGATGACGCGGGCCATCCATGGCGGCTACCCGCTCAAGCTCAACTACCATTCCATGAAGACTGGGCTGGTGGCGCGCGAAATTGTTCCGCATGCGTTGGTGGATTCGGGCTTGCGGTGGCATGTGCGCGCCTTTGACCGAACCAAGGGCGAATTTCGCGACTTGGTGCTGACACGCATGGAAAAGCTGACTGCGTTCAAGCCTGGCAGTGCATCGACCACAGTGCAAGCCAATGAGCGCCAGAGTGCCGATGCGCAATGGCTGCAGATGGTGGAGCTGAATTTGGTGCCGCATCCCATGCACAAGCATCCTGCGTCAGTGGAACGGGACTTTGGAATGACCGAGGGAGTGTTGAATGTGTCCGCCCGAGCGGCCATGGCTGGGCATGTGTTGCGCCAGTGGCAGGTAGATTGCTCGCCCAAAGCCAATCTCCAAGCGACGGAATACCGGTTACGGCTGGTAGACTTGACTGTGCTTGATGGGGTGGATAGTGCGGCGTTGGCACCTGGGTACTCACATGCGCTTTCGGGCTAACGGCAGTTTTAGCCAAATATTCCAGGTCATACTCAGGCTGCCATCGCTGGTGCGGGTTGTACGTGCATCGGTTTGGCTTTGAATCGAAGCTGTGCTTGCCACACATCATAGGTGCACTGTTCCGCCAGCCATACGCGGGCATCACCCCCACGGTCAGCACCTAGCCACGCTTCCAGGCGCAGGGCCATATCTGGGGAAATGGCGGCACGGCCATTCAACATGCGGGACAAGGCAACGCGGGACACGCCCAACTGTTCGGCGGCTTGGGTCACACCCAGCCCCAGCGCGGGCAACACGTCATCATGCAAGGTCAGGCCGGGGTGGGGTGGGTTTAAACATGCGGGTCATAGTGCGGCCCTACGTCTTCATCACGCCATGTGTCACAGCATCACGCAGCACGGCATTGATACGGGTTTGCCAGCCCGGCCCGGTTGCCTTGAAAGCGTCTAGCACGTCAGCATCCACGCGCATGTTCAATGTCGGGCGCTTCACGCTCACGGGCGGCCTGCCACGACCACGGGTGATAGTTGCCTGTTGCCAGTAGGCAGACACGGCGGCGGTGTCGTTGGGGTCATACGGCCCGGTTTGGTCATCAATGGGCGCATTGGTGGCGGCTTCACGCTTGACGCGCTCCCAGTCTGTTCCAGTGGGCTTAGTGATAGTTTTTGGCATACAGCGTCCTTTCCTGTTTGGATGCACGGCGCAATGAAATAGCTCTCACCTCGTCAGGCTGGCGCATCACGTACACCAGGACAAGCACCACGCCCGCCACTTCAACCATTGCAATATCCATCAATCGGGCTTCATCTTGCCGGGTTGATACCAGTGTGAGTTTGTTCGGGGCATCAAACACCAGCAGCGCATCAGCCAGTGAGAGCCCATGCTTGGTGACGTTGGTCGCGTCCTTGTCTGGGTCAAAAGTCAGTTTCATTGCTGGATTTATTGTATTGGCATCAATTCATTAGGTCAACCCGCCACCACCCGCAATTTGCCCGGTTCTGCTTTGGTATCGAACACAATCCCGGCCTGTTCAAGAATCCACGCTTCGATTCGCTCATGGTGCACGCGAAGCAGTTCCAATGGGCGCACCTTGTAGTGCTTTTCAGCCGTGGCGGATGGTTTGTTGAGTGTGATCACCCAATTTGATGGACTGATATTCACGAACGGTGATGGTTGGAGCGGCCAAGATTTTC
>MESQ01000046.1:0-124 GCA_001771065.1 Burkholderiales bacterium RIFOXYD12_FULL_59_19
GGCCTACCGTGATCAGTACGATACCTTCGCCATAGTGCACTTGCCGGTGACCTTTCTGTTTGAAACTTCCAACTTGTTGCTCACAACCGAAGAACACCATTGAGATGGAGCAAGTGCAACTCAA
>MESQ01000046.1:189-9288 GCA_001771065.1 Burkholderiales bacterium RIFOXYD12_FULL_59_19
ATTGACTCCTTTGCAATTGCGCGTCGCACGTGAAATCGTCTCTCACGCAAGACGTGAGAACCTGAAGACAGGTGAACACTTGGCCGAGAGTCTGCTGGCTGAACAAATTGGCACTTCACGCTCCCCAGTCAATGTTGCATTGCGCCATTTGACCGAGTTGGGGGTATTGAACCATGATTCAAACCGGGGTTTCTTCATGCATAAGGATGCCGGAACATTGGATGGACTGGTACAGGATTTTTCGACAAAACCAGATGATCCTTTGTATCTCCAAATCGCCGACGACCGACTAGCCCACAAACTACCTGATCTCATCAATGAAGCAGATTTGATGCGTCTTTATAAGACATCCCGAAGCGCATTGCGCAAGGTTTTGTCTCGAATTCAAGAAGAGGGCTGGCTGGAGAAGTCGGTTGGGCATGGCTGGAGCTTCCAACCGATGATCGATTCACCGCAGGCCTACGAGGAGAGTTATGTGTATCGGACGGCAATCGAACCTACGGGCTTGCTCAGTGCGGCGTTTAAGGCCGATTCGGTCGAAATGGCGTCTCTGCGTCGTCAGCAACAGTTCATCGCCAACGGTGGCTATGGATCCATGACGGCAATCGAACTCTTTGAGTCCAACAGAGAGTTTCACGAAACTCTTGCCAAATGGTCCGGCAACCGCTTCATCCTTCAAGGCGTGCGTCGGGCTGACCAGCTTAGACGGCTCGTCGAATATCGCCAAGCAGCAAAGGAGCGAACGCCCAGACGAACCCAGTCACAAGAACACCTGGCAATTCTGAATGCGATTGTTGCCAATGATCAACTTGCTGCGGCAACGTTGATGCGAGCCCACTTGGAAGGGGCTCGCAAGGCGAAGGTGTACGGGGAAAACTTGTTCGCCGACAAATAACACCCTGTTTTTTAACCCCATTGCGTTTATGAATAACAAAACTCAATAAACTCTACAAAGAGACTTCAACCCAAAAACCGCAGTTACCCGACGCCCGCGAGAGCGGGCGTCGGAGATGGCAAGACGGTTAAACGAGTAATTCGCTCGCAGATGTAGCCCAGCAGGACACGCCAGCGATCAACTTTGGGCAACTGCGGTTTTTAGGATCAATTCACCCCCCAAACATAGGACTCCATTGACAACACGCCGTAGGTGATGTCGTCGGCAATAACCTGCGCTGCCTCCGATTCATGGCGGGCGCCCAGGGCCACCAGCAAGGGCAAAAAGTGCTCTTGCGTGGGGTGGGCACGTTCGGCATGGGGTGCCCGCAAACGGTAGTCCAGCAGCGCATCAACATCAGCTTGGGTCACGGCCTGGCGGATCCAGTGGGCGAACTCAACCGCGTAAGCCACAGCGGGTGCAGCGGGGGGCTGAAGATCAGCCAGGTTGTGCGTCAGGCTGCCAGAGCCGACGATCAGCACACCCTGGTCACGCAGCGGAGCCAAAGCCCGACCCAGCGCCAGCGCACCGGCCGTGTCGAGCTGGTGTGGCATGGACACCTGAAAAACCGGAACAGTCGCTTGCGGCAACAGATGCCACAACGGCACCCAGGCGCCGTGGTCCAGGCCACGGTTGGCATCTATCGCGGTCGGCCAGCCCGCTTGGGTCAACAGCCGCAGCGCCTCCCGGGCCAGTTCAGGCTGACCTGGCGCCGGGTACTGCAGTTGGTACAGCGATTGCGGGAAGCCACCAAAGTCGTGAATAGTCTCGGGCTTGGGTGTGGTCAAGACCTGCAGCGCACGGGTTTGCCAATGAGGCGACACCACCAGCACGGCCTTGATTCCTGAGAGTTGTTGCCCCAGGGCACGCAAATTGGCACCAGGCTGCCCGGGTTCCAGGGCAAACATGGGGGAACCGTGCGAGATGAAAAAAACGGGGGCGCGAGGCAGGGTCGTGTTCATGGCAATTTCCAGGGTGTTTCAAAGGTGGGGCGGCACCAAGTATGCAAGAACGCACCGCGCCATCGTTGAAATTAATCGAATTACAACGTGAATCAGATTGAATCCATTTGGATCATCCAGCTTCTAAACTTCTTCCCATCACATCAGGAAAAACCCTGATCACCCCATTTCCGGAGAAGCATTTTGACCCCGTCCTCATCTGAACGATCTCCGCAAGCGACGCGCTACAACACGGTCGCCATGGTGTTGCACTGGCTGCTGGCGCTGGTGATCCTGGCCATGTTTGGTATTGGCATCTACATGACCGATCTGCCGTTTTCACCGCAGCGCCTGAAACTCTACAACTGGCACAAATGGGCCGGTGTGACATTTTTGGCGCTCACGCTGCTGCGCCTGGTATGGCGCATGACACATCGCCCACCGGCGCTGCCCGTCGCTGTGACGCGGACCATGCCGGGCTGGCAACACCGCGCCTACCATGCCACGCACCACCTGATGTACCTGCTGTTTTTTGCCGTGCCCTTGGTCGGTTGGGCCTACAGCTCGGCCGCCGGCTTTCCCGTCGTCTGGTTCGGCCAGATTCCGCTGCCTGATTTGCTACCGGTCAACAAGGAAGTGGCCGAGCTGATCAAGCCGCTGCATAAGTTGCTGGCGCTGGCGCTGATGGCCTTGGCTGGCCTGCACATTGCGGCGGCCATCAAGCACCAGTGGGTGGACCGTGACGGACTGCTGTCACGCATGCTGCCTGGCAGGTAACACCCAGTACATCCCGGATTGGATCCGGGCTACGAAGACCTTTAATTCACCAATTTTTGGAGTTACTCACATGAACACACGCCATCTCGCATCTGCCTTGCTTGCGGCTTCGCTGGCCGCCATCGCCCTGCCCGCTGCTGCCCAGCAAAAGCTGCTGCCGGCGCAAAGCAGCATCGCCTTCGAGATCAAGCAAATGGGGGTGCCGGTACAAGGGCATTTCAAAAAATTTGACGCCCAGGTCAATTTTGCCGCGACCAAACTGACAAGCAGTAAGGTGAATTTCACCGTGGACATCGCCAGCACCACGCTGGGTGCGCCAGAAATGGATTCGGAATTGCCCAAAGCGACCTGGTTCAACACCGCTAAATTCCCGCAAGCCCAGTTCACGTCCTCAGGCTTCAAGGCCCTGGGCGGCGGCAAGTATGAAGTCACGGGCAAGCTCGCCATCAAGGGGCAAAGCCGCGACGTGACGGTGCCGCTGACGATGACACAAGCCGGTGCAACCACCACGGCGAGTGGTGTGCTGCCAATCAAGCGGCTGGCATTCAAGATCGGCGAAGGCGACTGGGCTGACACCTCGATGGTGGCCGACGACGTGCAGGTCAAGTTCAAGCTGGCCTTGAGCGGGATCCCCAAGCTGCCCTGATCGAACCGATCAAAGATTTTTCTCACCCCCTCCCTTAACTTTTCACTGGAGTTTTCCATGCGTTTATCCCTTATCTCTGCCGCTGTTGTCAGCCTGCTCGCGTTGGGTTCCCAAGCCCAAGCCGCCAACTACGCCATTGACCCGGCCCACACCTACGTGACCTTTGAGATTGGCCACTTCGGTACCTCAACCAACCGCGGTCGTTTTGACAAAAAAGAAGGCAAGGTGGAATTTGACCGCGCCGCCAAGACCGGCAAGGTCGATATCGCCATCGACACCAAGTCGGTCAACACCGGTTTTGGCGCCTTCAACGAGCACCTGCAAAGCGCCGACTTGCTGGACGCCGCCAAACATCCCAAGATCAGTTTTGTGTCGACCCAATTCAACTTCACGGGCGACAAGCTGGCTGACGTGACCGGCAACCTGACTCTGCTTGGCAAAACCCAGCCGGTCACGCTCAAGGCCACCAACTTCAACTGCTACGACAACCCGATGCTCAAGCGCGAAGTCTGCGGCGGCGACTTCGAGACCACCATCGACCGCACCCAGTTTGGCGTCAACTACGGTATTGACTGGGGTTTCCCGAAGAACGTGCGTCTGCTGATCCAGGTCGAAGCCGTCAAGCAGTAAGCGCGCACACCTCGCGGCCAAAGGCCTCCACCTTGGCCCAGTCGGTGAACTCCACCACCGCCTTGGGGTCGGTCGGGCCTTTGGTCATGAGCATGATGAGCCGGATCATCTGGCGATCAACAAAGCCGTAGCTGGGGTAGTCCAGCTTGCCGGCGAACACCGCCGCCAGGTGCGGCTGCCAGGCAATACTTTTCAGAAACTTGCGGCAATACGGATTGGTCGTCGGCGTGTTCTTGTTGGGCTTACGCGCCACAATGTTGACCGAGAAAAAGGCACTGGGTCGGCTCTCCAGCAGCGCCTGGTGGCGGGAAATGAACTCGGCCACGATGGGCTGGTGGTGGCCGTAACGGATGCTAGCACCAATCACCACACGGTCAAAACTGGGTAAGTCCAGCACATCGGTCTCAGCCAGCTGGGCCACCGTCACCCGTTGTCCCACCTCCTCCATCACCTGCTTGAGCCGCTCGCAAATCCGCCGCGTGTGGCCATCGGTCGTGGCATAAGTGAGCAAAATGTGTTGCGCAGCGGGGTCTGTCATGGGGTGCCTCAGATGAAATCTTGAACACAAAGTCTAAACGCCCGGCGACCCTATGACTTTACGCCAGGTCACAGCAGACCAACAGATCACAGCGGATGCTCGGTATAAAACCGGCCACCGTGATAGAGCAGCGGCGAGATGCCGGCGCGGTGCGCGCAGTGCTCCACTTCACCCACAAAAATCACGTGGTCACCCTCGGTGTAACGGCTGCGGTTAAAACACTCAAAGGTGGCAACGGCGCCGGCCAGCAAAGGTGCGCCACAAGTGCCCTCCCTGAAATCAACATCGGCAAAACGGTCCACCCCACGGGTGGCAAAGCGCTGGGCCAAAGCTTGCTGGTCAGCCGCCAGGATATTGATGGCGTAATGGGACCCTTTGCGAAAGGCCTCCATCGAGGTGGCTGCTTGCGACAGGCTCCACAACACCAGAGGTGGCGTGAGCGACACCGAGTTGAACGAGTTGGCGGTCAGACCCACCAGGTGACCATCGGGGCCACGCGCCGTGACAATGGTCACACCCGTGGCAAACAGCCCCAAGGCGGTGCGAAATTCGTTGCTGGAAAAAAGGGGGGGGCGGGCGCTCAGGCCTTGGGATTTCAAAAACATCCCCTGCAATTTAACCGATAACGCGAGCACACCACATACCAGCGGCCAAATTGGGCCTGACGATGGGTCTTCTAAAATTGGTTCATGCTGCTCCGATTCTCTTTTGCCGTTTTGCTCACTCTATTTTCCATAGCTGCCAATGCTGATAAATCGAGGGTCTGCATTAATTTTTATGAAAAGTTGCCCAATGTCCCGCTGGCCTTGTGTGAACAAGCCCAATTGCAGCACAGTGGCGGGCGCAGCGTGCAAGGCAAACCGATCTTGATGCGCGAGATCCAGCCACCCGCACCGCGCCTGCGCGTGCTGGTGGTGGCAGCCATGCACGGCGACGAGTTTTCGTCTGCGTCGGTGGCGCTGCATTGGCTGCAATTGGCGCAAGCCAACCCGGAACATACCCACTGGCGATTTATCCCCATGCTGAATCCGGATGGCCTGCTGCGCAGGCCCGCGCGGCGCATGAATGCCCACGGCGTGGACTTAAACCGGAATTTCCCCACACCCAACTGGCAGACTGAAACCAAGCACTACTGGGAGAAACTTACGCATAAAGACCCGCGCCGCTGGCCTGGCAAAGCGCCTTTGAGCGAGCCAGAGTCGAAGTTTCTATTTGACCAGATGGCCGCCTTCGAACCCGATGTGATCGTCAGCATCCATGCACCCTATGGCGTGCTGGACTTTGACGGCCCGGTGCTGCCACCAAGCAAGCTGGGGCGACTTTATTTGGATCAGGTGGGCGTATTTCCTGGCTCTCTTGGCAACTACGGCGGCATACACAATGCCACGCCGGTAGTGACCGTCGAACTGCCCAACGCCCTGCGCACCCCCAGCGCTACCGAAATGCACAAGATGTGGGGCGACCTGCGCCGCTGGATGAACCAGACCCTGGTGGCACACCAATGATGCCTGGACCTGCAACAACTTGGACAACCTGACCGAAGAAGGCAATGGACCGCAATACGCATCCAAGGGTATTCCCTTAACGACAAATGTATTTGATCAAATACAATCACGTTGCAGTTCTAATTTAGCGATCAGAACAGCAAGCGAGTTCGGAGCCCTTCGGGGCTCCTTTTTTTTCAGGCTTGATCACCTTTGGGCAGGCGCTGCAATTGCAACTGCGCCAACGCGCTGTACAAGGGCACAGACAGCAGGCGCGACACACCGCTGGCCACCACGGCCGTGGCCATCAGGCTCAGCACCAGGCCATGACCTGCCACCATTTCCATGACGATGATGAACGAAGTCAGCGGGGCCTGGGTCACCGCTGCCAGAAAACCCACCATACCCAGCGCGATCAGGGTCGGCGCGTTGGCATAGCCCGTGAACTGCGCTACGTCGTTGCCCAGGGCGCCACCAATCGACAGCGCCGGCGCAAAGATACCGCCAGGCACACCAGCCCAGGCCGTGATCCAGGTCGCCATGAACTTCAGCAGGACATACAGCGGCGAGGTGTCGTCGGTGCCTTCCAGCATGGCGCGGCTATGGGCGTAACCGGTGCCAAAGGTGTTGCCGTGGCTAACCAAGCCGATGACGGCGATGGCCAAGCCGCAGGCGGCGCCAAAAGCCACCGGGCTGCGTTTGCGCCAGCGACTGAAACGGTCGCCTGATTCGCCCCGAACAGACACCAGCATGACGCGGGCAAACAGCCCACCCGCCAGACCGCAGAGTACGGCCACCGCCAGGCCCGGCAGCAACAGCGCCGTGCTCAGGTTATCCACCTTGATGACCCCAAAATAGGTGGCGTTGCCGTAAATCGACACCGCCATCAGGCCGCTCAGCACAATGGCTGCCAGCAGCAGGCCACTGGAGCGTTGCTCCGGCTTGCGCGACAGTTCTTCGATGGCAAACATGACGCCGCCCAGCGGGGTATTGAAGGCCGCCGCAATGCCGGCCGCACCGCCCGCCATCATCAGCCCATGCTCGGACACCTGTGACTTGTCGGGCAGCCAGCGCCGCGCATGGTGCATGACGCCGGCGGCAATCTGTACCGACGGCCCTTCACGCCCAAGTGACAGCCCGGCCAGCAAGCCCCCGGTCGCCAGTATCATTTTGGCAACCGTGAGCTTGAGCGACACAAACAGACTGCGGTTGGCTGGCGACACATTGCCGTCCAGCGCAGCCATCACTTGCGGAATGCCCGAACCCGCGCTGCCGATGGCATATCGACGCATGACCCAGACAATGGCGGCGGTACACAAGGGCGTCCACAGCAGCGGCGACCACCAATAGAGCTGCTGCACATGCTCAAACGTGCCAAATGCCAGTTCGGTCATCCAGGTGAACGCCACCACCGTCAGCCCGGCCAAAGCGGCAAAGACCATCACCAACACACGCCCGGTCCAGGCGCGCCAGTCAATCACCTCTTTGTGAATCGCATGCAGTATTTCATCGCTGTTGACGTCAGAATTCATGGTCTACGTAAGGTCGGTGGCCCGGTTTGGAAAATGGCAAATCAGGACGCATTGTGTGGGCAAACTACATTGAGACAAACGCATTTAGGATAATGCCCTCAAGTGGGCCACCATGTTGGACAGGTACCACAGTCAACCGCAAGGAGGTGCGTCATGATCAAAATAGGTTTGGTAGGTTTCGGTAAGGCGGGGCAAGCCGTGGCCCAGGTGCTGCAGGACGACCCACGCTATCAATTGTGCTGGATTGCGCGCCGCTCTGTGAGCACCTCTGTAAAAGCCACACCAGACCTTGACGTGCCCATGACTGCACTTACCACACCTGATGACTGGGGCCAGTGGCTGGACACCCACCCGGTGGACGCACTGGTGGACTTTTCACGCCCCGAGAGCCTGCATCTCTACGGTGAACACGTGCGTCGCCGCGGGCTCATGCTGGTCAGTGCCATTTCTGCCTACAGCAAAGCCGACCTGGACTATGCCCAGACACTGGCAAAAGACGCACGTGTGCTGTGCTCGCCCAACATCACCGTCGGTATCAACTTTCTGATCATGGCGGCGCGCTTGTTGCGCAAGATCGCGCCCTTTGCCGACGTCGAAATTGTCGAGCAGCACTTTCGGGAAAAGCCCGAAGTCTCAGGCACGGCACGCAAAATTGCACAGAGCATTGGCGTTGATGAGGATCGCATCACCTCGCTGCGACTGGGCGGCATTGTGGGGCACCATGAGGTTATTTTTGGCTTCCCGTACCAGACCGTGCGGCTGATTCACAACTCCATCGAACGCCGCGCCTTTGGCACAGGAGCCGCCTTTGCCCTGGCCGAACTGCAACAGTGTGAGAACGGCTTTTACACTTTCGACGCCCTGATGATGCGTAGGGTGCGAAAAGAATTGCTCATTGACCACAGCAGCTAAAACTTGCGCCGCGCTGACGCATTCGGCCCTATGATTCCGGGGTAACGCTTTAGCCCCAAGAGTTTTTTATGACGCGCAAAAACGCACCGCACAACCAATTCCCCCAATCCAACCAGGTGCTGCGCCGCTTTCGGGTGGTGTTCAACGCGGTGCGGACGCACTTCAAACAGATTGAGAAACAGGTGGGCCTGGGCGGCGCGCAGGTCTGGGCCCTGAGCGTCATCAGCGCGCAACCCGGCATTGGCATGGGTGAGTTGGCCCGGTGCATGGATGTCCATCAGTCCACCGCCAGCAACCTGGTGCGTGCCCTGCAGCAGAAAGAGTTGATTCGCATGGACAAAGATGCCAATGACAAACGCCACGTGCACCTGTACACCACGCCACCGGCGCTGGAACTGCTGGCCAGGGCGCCAGGCCCGCTTGAAGGGGTTTTACCCGCCGCACTCGAGTTGCTGAGCCCGCAAACCCTGGAACGCCTGGATCAGGATCTGGCCGAGTTGATCACCCTGCTCAAGGCTGATGAAGCCGCCGGCCGGATTCCACTGGCACAGTTATAGCAAGGCAATTTCAGGTAGACGAACCCAGCGTTTCCCAACGCTCCAGCGCGGTCATCAGGGCGTCGTCAATCTGCGCACTGCGGGTGGCCAGTTTCAGGGCGCGGGCATTGTCAATGGCGTACAGGCTGCCATCGGCCAGCAATTCGGC
>MESQ01000047.1 GCA_001771065.1 Burkholderiales bacterium RIFOXYD12_FULL_59_19
AAAAGGTCCCGGCGACAGCTGGCGGGCGGATTAGGTGCATATTTACTCCCTATGTCTAAGAAACTTGTCTTGCCCATAGATATTGGGTTGACCTGTTGCAAATCAAGTCCATTTCGGGTTTGGTAGGGCGGACTTGCACCCGCCACCTTGCACGAAGTTCAGCGCCGCTTCAACCTGGACAACCCCTGGTGGCGCGCCGGGCAGGGCGTTGATGCAAAGTCAAATGGTCTGATCATGCACCACAGACATTAAGCGAGCTGCGCGGCCTGCATACCCTGGCCCTGAAACATCCGTTAACCCGCAACCCGCTGGTGACCACCCGCAGTTACACCGGCCGTGCCGAGATCGATGGTATGGCCATCGAGTTCATGCCGGTGGCCCTGTACTGCTACGTCATCGCCCGTCAGGTGCTGGCCTCCTGAAGTGAAAGAGCAGGGTCAATGCGGGCCTGACCCTGCAGGCACACAAGAACCAGGTTACTATTTTCTGAAAACGGTGATTCCAAGCCGCAAGGCCACCCGAGATTACTTGCACAGGAGCAGCCCCAATGAAAAAACTTGATACGTTTGAAAAAGATATTCTGACTGATTATGAAGCTGGCGTGCTCAAGTCCACGTTGCCATCGAAAACCGACCTTGCTAAATTCAAGGCGGCAGCGACAGCTACTTTTATCAAGGACAAGCGAATCAACATCCGGCTTTCGTCGCCAGATTTGATGGATATTCAGGCGCGGGCCATGGAAGAGGGCATTCCATATCAGACTTTTATCGCTAGCGTTTTGCACAAATTCGCTGCTGGACGGCTGTATGAGAAGCCATCGAACCTCGCCCGTAAAACCACATCTGCGAATTGAACTAGCGTACCAATCCGCGCGGTTGCAGCGCCAACAAGCCCAGCGCCAAGGTGGCAAAGCCAATGCCCGCCAGGAAGGTGAACGAAGCGCCGAAAACTTGCCATAACCAGCCTGCCAGGCCACTGGCGATCAGCATCGCCACGCCGCTGAGCAGGTTGAAAAAGCCGTAGGCGGTGCCACGCAAATCAGCGGGTGCGGTGTCGGCCACCATGGCGGCCAGCAGGCCTTGTGTCATGGCCATGTGCAAGCCCCACAGCGCCACGCCGACCCAAAACACCCAACCCCTGTTGCTAGTGGCCAGCAGCAGGTCGGCGGCGATCAACAACAGCAGGCCCCAGCCCAGCAGCCAACTGTGGCGCATTTTGTCGGCCAATTTGCCAAACGGATAGGCGCAGACCGCATAGACCATGTTCATACCGATCAGCACCACCGGGGTCCAGGCCAGCGCCAGCCCGCCTTGCTGCGCACGCAGCACGAGGAATGCTTCACTGAAGCGCGCCAGCGTGAACACTGCGCCGACACCAACGACCCACCAGTAGGCCGGTTTCAAACGGGCCAGGTTGGCGCGACTGATCGGGTTGACGCGCTTGTGGGTGAGCGGCCGATCCGGCTCCTGCACGCCCCACACCAGCAGCGCCACACACAGGAAAGCCGGCACAGTGGCCACCCAGAACACGGCACGAAAGTCGTCTTGCCAAAGCAGCATGAAGCCGATGGCCAGCATCGGCCCCAAAAAAGCGCCCACGGTGTCAAGCGACTGGCGCAGGCCAAAGGCAGCACCACGCAGCTCGGGCGGTGCGATGTCGGCCACCAGCGCGTCACGCGGCGCACCACGGATGCCCTTGCCAACCCGATCCACCAGTCGTGCGGTGATGATCCAGCCGCTGGAAGTGGCCAACGCAAACAGCGGCTTGCTGAAAGCGCCCAGTCCGTAGCCCAGCACGGCCAGTGGTTTGCGTTTGCCCCAGTAATCGCTCAGGGCGCCGGAGAATACCTTGACGATGAGCGCCGTGGCCTCGGCGGCACCTTCGATCAGCCCGACCACAAAGACGCTGATACCCAAGGTGGTGACCATGAACACCGGCAGCAGGCTGTGAATCAACTCACTTGACACGTCCATCAGCAAGCTGACAAAGCCCAACGCCCAGATGCCGACCGGGATTTTGCGCAAGGGCTGGGACTGAGTCGACATGGTGATTTTTATTGTAGGGGTGTTTGTGGGGTCGTTTGTAGGGTCGACTTCAGTCGACCTGGCGGACTGAAGTCCGCCCTACAACGCCCGACGACACCCTACAACGCCCTACAAGTAGGTAGCCAGGATGAAGCGCAGCGGAATCGGGGGGAACCGCGCCGCGCCTCCCCGAGTCAGCGCACCAGCACGGCGGCGCTGTCGCCGCGCTCGGCAATCACGCCAATTTCGTACACCGTCTCACCCGCAGCGCGCAGGGTTGCGGCGCAGGCGGCAGCATGGGTGGCGTCGATGACAACCACCATACCAATGCCGTTGTTGAACGTGCGGTTCATCTCGATGTCGTCGATGCCGGCCGTGGCCTGCAGCCAGGCAAACAGCTCGGTTTGCGGCCAGCTGCCCTTGACCAGATGGGCGGCCATGCCCTCGGGCAGCACGCGCGGGATGTTTTCCAGCAGGCCGCCACCGGTGATGTGGGCCAGGGCCTTGATCGGGTGCGCGGCCAGGGCGGCCAGCACGGTTTTGACGTAGAGACGGGTGGGCTCCATCAGCGCCTGCTTGAAGGGTTTGCCATCAAGCTTGGGCGGCACGTTGCCAGCGCCCTCAGCGCGTTCGATACATTTGCGCACCAGGCTGAAGCCATTGGAGTGCACGCCGCTGGAGGCCAGGCCCAGCACCACGTCACCGGGCTGGACCGTGGCACCGGTCAGGATTTTGGATTTTTCGACCGCGCCCACGGCAAAACCGGCCAGATCGTATTCACCGGCCGGGTACATGCCGGGCATTTCAGCGGTTTCGCCGCCGATCAGCGCGCAGTTTGAGAGCTCGCAGCCTTTGGCGATGCCACCCACGACAGCGGCAGCGGTGTCCACGTCGAGCTTGCCGCAGGCAAAGTAGTCTAGAAAAAACAGCGGCTCGGCGCCTTGCACCAGCACGTCGTTGACGCTCATGGCCACCAGGTCGATGCCCACGGTGTCGTGCATGTTCCACTCAAACGCCAGCTTGAGCTTGGTGCCGACGCCGTCGGTTCCGCTCACCAGCACCGGTTCCCGGTAGCGTTTGGGTACTTCAAACAGCGCGCCAAAGCCGCCAATGCCGGCCAGCACGCCTTCACGCATGGTTTTTTTGGCGAGCGGTTTGATGCGTTCCACCAGCGCGTCACCCGCGTCAATGTCAACGCCAGCGGCTTTGTAGGAAAGAGGGGTGGTGGATTGGGTCATAACAATGGGCAGGTAAGGCAAAAGAGTGGCTCAGGCGGCAAGCCGTAAGCCCGATAGAATTTGGCCTGATTTTAAGGGGTTGGCCTTTGGCCGTTTTAATGCAATTTACTTCCACTCAAAAAAGAGCCGCCGCCTGGTTGGCATTGCTGCTGGGCACTTTGAGCCTGCTTTGGCTGCTGGCGCCGGTGCTGACACCGTTTGTGGTGGCGGCCATTCTGGCCTATGCGCTGACGCCGGTAGTGGATTGGCTGGACCGGCTGGGCCGCGGTCGACTGCCGCGGCTGCTGGCGGTCGTGCTGGTGGAAATTGTTTTTCTGCTGTTGCTGCTGGCGCTGCTGCTGCTGGTGGTGCCAATTCTGGTCAAGCAGTTGCCGCTGCTACGCGAGCAGGTGCCGCCGCTGCTGGACCGTTTTAATGCCTTTCTGCAACCCTTTTTATCCCAGTTTGGCCTGCACGTGTCGCTTGATCTGGCCGGACTCAAGGGGTTTGCCATGGAACACCTGAGTGCCAACTTTGAAGACATGCTGGGTCGCCTGATGGCCTCGGCCAAATTAGGCGGCAGTGTGGCGCTGTCCCTCATAGGCAATGCGGTGTTGATCCCGGTGGTGCTGTTCTACCTGTTGATGGAATGGCGCCGCTTTGTCGACCTGTTGCGGGTGCTGGTGCCGCCCCGGCTGCGCCCGGCGGTAGACAGTTTTACCCTTGATGCCGACGCCGTGCTGGGCCAGTACCTGCGCGGCCAATTGCTGGTGATGGTGGTGCTGGCGTTGTATTACAGCGCCGGACTGGCACTGTTCGGCCTGGACCTGGCGCTGCCGATTGGTGTCTTTACCGGCCTGGCGGTGGCGATTCCGTATCTTGGATTCGGGCTGGGGTTGATTCTGGCCACACTGGCGGGTTTTCTTGAGTTTTCGGCGCAGGCCGGACATGTCAGTGTGCTGGTGATGGTGGCCGTGGTGTATGGCCTGGGCCAGTTGGTTGAGAGTTTCTTTTTGACCCCGCGGCTGGTGGGTGAGCGCGTGGGGCTGCATCCGCTGGCGGTTATTTTTGCCCTGATGGCTTTTGGCCATTTGCTGGGCTTTGTCGGTGTCTTGATTGCTCTGCCGCTGAGTGCGGTGATGCTGGTCGCCGTGCGCCGGATGCGCCTGGCTTACCTGGACAGCGCACTCTATCGGGACAGTGGCAACGCATGATGCAACAACTGGTGCTGGACTTGGGCCTGCCCACGGGTCCCAGCCTTCAAAATTTTTGCGCCGGCGCCAATGAAGCGGCCTTGGCCCACCTGAAGCTTTGGTTGGGTCCTGCGGACTTGACCCGGCGTTCACCCGTGCCCAGCTACCTGTGGGGCGGCAACGTCTGTGGCAAAACCCATTTGCTTCAGGCCATGGGCACCGCGCTGCAAGAGCAGGGTGCCCGCGTGGGCTGGCTCGATGCCACAGTCCAGGTGGCCCCGGAGTTTGACGAGTCCTGGGCCTGCGTGCTGATGGATGACGTACATGCCTTCAGCACGGCGCAGCAGCAGCTGGCCTTTAACTGGTTTGTGCACGCCCAGACCCTGCAAATGGCGGTGTTGGCCAGCGGCAGCCTGCCGCCTGCTGACCTGAAACTGCGCGACGATCTGCGTACCCGCCTGAGCGGTGGCCATGTCTTTGCGCTGCAGGCCTTAAGCGAGCCCGAGCGCCGCGCCGTGCTGCGCCAGGCCGCCGATGTGCGTGGTATTGCCTTGAGTGACGAGGTGATGGACTTCATGCTGACGCGTTTTTCCCGCGACCTGGGCTCACTGATGGAACTGCTCGCGCTGATGGATGGTTACGCTCTGCAAACCCGCCGCGCCATCACCATCCCCCTGATCAAAGCCATGATGGACAACACATGACCCAAAAACTAGCCCTGTTTGACCTGGATCACACCCTGATCCCGATGGATTCCGACTACGAATGGAATAGCTTTACATCCACCCTGGGTTGGCACGACCCAGTGGAATTCAACCGGCGCAACGACGCTTTTTATGAACAATACAAAGCGGGCACGCTCGATATTTTTGAATATGTGCACTTTGCCACCGAGGCCCTGCGCATGCAAGGCGCCTTAAAATCAGAAGCTGCGCATGCCAAATTCATGCAGACGGTGGTGCAAAAAGCGATTCAACCGCAGGCCCGGGCGTTGGTGCAACAGCACCAGGCGGCTGGCGACGCGGTGGTGATCGTGACCGCCACCAACGAGTTTGTCACGCGCCCGATTGCCAACGCGTTTGGCGTGCCCGAGTTGATTGCCATTGAGCTGGCGCGCGACCCGAGCAACGGCTGGTTCAGCGGCAAGATTGCCGGTACACCGTCGTTTCGGGAAGGCAAGGTCAAACGGGTCGAGGCGTGGCTGGCAGCCCGCGGGTTAGGCTGGGAACAGGTGGAGAGCACGTTTTACAGCGACTCCATGAACGACCTGCCACTGCTTGAAAAAGTGACCCACCCGGTGGCCACCAACCCCGAAGACCGGCTGCGCGCGATAGCGCTGGCGCGCGGCTGGCGCATACTTGAACTTTTTTAAAACACCAACAACAATGATCAAAAAATTAATCAACCGGCTGTTGGGCAAATCTGCCCCAGTTAACAAACACCCCTTTGGCAAGCGCGAAGAGATTGGCCCGACTGACCATGGCATCAACCCGAAGCTGGTGGACGAGCGCGCTTTGAGCGTGGTGCGAACCCTCAAACAGGCGGGTTTTGAGGCTTATATTGTGGGTGGTGCCGTGCGCGACCTGATGCTGGGCCTGGCCCCCAAAGACTTTGACGTGGCCACCAACGCCACGCCGGAGCAGGTCAAGGGCTTGTTCCGGCGCGCTTTCATCATTGGTCGGCGCTTTCGCATAGTTCATGTGGTGTACGGCCGGGGTCGTGAGCATGAGGTGATTGAGGTCTCCACCTTTCGCGCTTATCTGGACAATGTGGCCGCCGAGCAGGTGGCTGGCAACGAAAAAACCAGCAAGAGCGAGCTGGCGGGCATGAAGCACGCGGTGGACAGCACCGGCCGGGTGCTGCGCGACAACGTCTGGGGCCCGCAAGAAGAAGATGCGGTGCGCCGTGACTTCACCATCAACGCGATGTACTACGACCCCGAGACGCAGATCGTGGTGGACTACCACCACGGCATCAAGGACTCCAAAAATCGTGTCATCCGTATGATTGGCGACCCGGCGGCGCGTTACCGCGAAGATCCGGTGCGCATCATCCGCGCCATCCGTTTTGCCGCCAAACTCAATGGGCTGGGTTTCAAGCTGGAGCCCAAAACGGCAACCCCCTTGGTCAAGTCCAGAGCCTTGCTGCTGGAGGTACCGCAAAGCCGCCTGTTTGACGAAATGCTCAAGCTGCTGCAAACCGGCCACGCGCGGGCCTCCATTGAGCAACTCAAGATTTTGGGTATGGCGCAAGGCATTTACCCGCTGCTTGACGTGGTGGTGGAGCGCGCCGAGTCACCCTTTGTGAATGCTGCGCTGCAAGACACCGACCGCCGGGTCGGCGAGGGCAAACCGGTGGCGCCGAGCTTCTTGCTGGCCTGTGTGTTGTGGGCCGACGTGCGTGATGGTTGGGCCACACGCATCAAGGACGGGCAGCATTCGCACCCGGCTTTGCAGGACGCCATTGAGGACGTGTTCAACGCCCGCATTGGTGACGTCTCCGGGCGCGGCAAGCTGGCCGGCGACATGCGGGAAATCTGGCTGCTGCAACCACGCTTTGAAAAACGGGTCGGCAGCGCGCCGTTTGGCCTGGTGGAGCAGCCACGCTTTCGGGCCGCCTTTGATTTCATGCGCTTGCGTGCTGAAAACGCCGAGCTCGACATGGTGCTGTCGGATTGGTGGGAGGCGTTCAGCATGGCGGACGACAACTTGCGCAATGACATGGTTGACGAAGTCAAGCTGGAACAGCAACAGCAGCGTGCCAAGTCGGTCCGTGCACCGCGGGTGCACAAGGTCCCCCTCAAGACCGAACCCAGCCGTGACGCTGTGGCGCCGGGCCATGCGCCAGAGCCGGCAGCCCAGCCAGCCGAAACCGCCGAGGGGCATGTCAAACACCGTCGCCGGCGCCGCAGCAAGATGAAACGTGCCGATGGCGACGCGCCAGCGCCCGATAGCCAGGAGTGACACCGCCCAATGCAGCGCGCTGAGGTACTGAGCTACATTGCGCTCGGGGCCAATTTGGGTGATGCCCGGGGCACGCTGACGGCGGCCATCAACAGCGTGGCAAGTTTGCCAGCAACCCGACTCATGGCCACGTCGGGCCTGTACCGCACGGCCCCGATCAAGGCGAGCGGGCCTGACTTCATGAACGCGGTGATGGCCGTGTCAACCCGATTAACGGCGCCTGAGTTGCTGCAGCACTTGCAGCAGCTTGAAGCCTTGGCCGGACGCCAGCGGCCCTATCACAACGCACCGCGCACACTGGACCTGGACATCTTGCTGTATGGCCATGCTTGCATCAGCAGCCCGGCACTGCAGGTTCCGCACCCGCGCATGAGTGAGCGGGCCTTTGTGCTGGTGCCACTGGCCGAGATTGCACCCGACCAGGTGAGCCGTGCCAAGCTCAGCGCGGTCGCCTCACAAGCCATAAAACGTGTGGCGTCAGTCTGGTAGCACTTTGGCTCAGATCAGCTCGGCAATCATCTCGATTTCCACACACGCACCGAGCGGGATTTGTGCCACGCCAAAAGCGCTGCGGGCATGGGCGCCCTGGGCGCCAAAAACCTCGCCAATCAACTCGCTGGCGCCATTGGTGACCAGGTGCTGCTCGGTGAAGTCGCCGGTGGAGTTGACCAGGGACATCAGCTTGACGATGCGTTTGACGCGGTTCAGGTCGCCCGCGGCGGCGTGTAATGTGCCCATCAGGTCGATGGCGGCGGCGCGGGCGGCGGCCTTGCCTTCGTCGGTAGTCATGGTGTTGCCAAGTTGGCCAACCCAGACCTTGCCGTCTTTTTTGGCCAGGTGGCCGCTCAGGAACACCAGATTGCCGGTCTGGACATAGGGCACGTAGGCCGCTGCAGGAGCGGCCACCGGGGGCAGGGTGATGCCGAGTTGGCTGAGTTTGGCGTAAATGCTCATGGCTTTTTTTCCTGTGTTGCTAGGGTTTGTCGTAACTTGAATTTTGGCTTTGGCTTTGGCTTTGACCAAAGCCCTGGCTTTGGCTCTGCGTCTGGCTTGGACGTGCAGCCAGCACGGGTTCGGTCACCGGCTCCACGGTCACGCCCACACGCAGGGTGTGGCTGGCGCCGCCGTGAATGACGCCACGGATCGGCGACACGTCGGAGAAATCCCGGCCAACGGCGAGTGTCACATAGTCTTCGCCGGGCGAGGGCCAGCCGGCGCGGTCGTTGGTGGGGTCCAGGTCGACCCAGCGCTCGCCTTCGGGTAAATCAGGCACGTAGACGGCGGCCCAGGCGTGCGAGGCATCGCTGCCCTTGAGTTTAACGGTACCCGGCGCCGCCTCGGTGAGCAAGTAGCCGCTGACATAACGCGCTGGCAGCCCCATGCTGCGCAAGCAGGCGATCAGAATATGGGCAAAGTCCTGGCACACGCCCTTGCGTTGCGCCAGCGCTTCAAGTGCCGGGGTGTTGACCTGGGTGCTTTGGCTCTCGTAGGTGAAGTCGCGGTAAATGCGGTGCATCAGGTGGATGGCGGCGGCCAGCAGTCCGGCGCCTGCGCTGAAGCTGGGTCGGGCGTAGGCGGAAAATTCTGCGTGGCGTGGCACCATCGGGGACGCAAAAACGAATTCGTTGGCCGCATCAAAACCGGCATGGGCCTGGTAACGAAAGCGCTCACGCACCGACTCCCAGCTGAGCTCGCTGTGGGGCAAATGCACGGCCTGGGTGACCACCTGACTGCGCGCCAGCACCTGCAACTGGGTGTGTGTGACCTGCAGCGAAAAGAAGCTGCGGCTGTTGCCAAACACGTCCTGGGTGGTGTTGATTTGCGCGGGCTCAGGGCTCACCTGCAGGCTGTGGCTCAGCAGGGTCTGGCTGGCCTTGTCCAGCGGTGTCAAATAAGCCATGTGCTGCGCCGTCTCGACAGCCGGCAGGTAGTCGTACACCGTCTCGTGGGTGATTTGCAGTTTCATCCCGCCCCCAGACTCTGGTTGGCCAGGCCGCTGTGGGTGAAATAGGTGGCGCTGATTTCATCTGACACCACAAAGCTGGCATGGGTGCACTGGTATAAAACGTCCTTGAGCAAGGCGTATTCCATGGCTTGTGCCTCAGCATCAGACCCGTCACCCTGTGTTTGCGCCGGGGTCACCAGGTCGGGTGCTTCGTCACACAGCTGGGCCAGACCCCAGGCGCTGGGGTTGGGCACCTTGAGCGACAGGGCGCAGAGCTGGTTGGGCTCACTGCCCGCCAGCCGGGCCAGTCGGCCGCGCAGCGTGTGGGCGATCCAGGAGATCGAGCGCGGGTTGTCGCGGTCAATGACCAGCAGGTCCACCAGCGCGGCCATGTCCCGGCTTTGCTGAAACTGGGCGTGAAAGGTGAGGGCGCTGTCAAACAACTCCACCATGGCATCAAAGCCGCCATCCGTTTTCAGGCTGCCGGTGTTGAGGCCGCGCATCAGGGCTGATGACAAGAACCCAAGCCGCTCGATGTGGCGACCAATGCTGAGCAGGCGCCAGCCGTCATCACGCGTCATGCGGTCGGTCTGGGCGCCGGTAATGGCCGCCATGTGGTCGCTGCTGTCCTTGAGAATCTGGAGTGCTTGCAGTGCCGAAAAATCGGCACGCCGGCGTTGTACCGCGCAGCGCCCAAACAGTTCTTCTTCGCAACGGATGATGATGCGCCAGTGCTCTTGCGAGAGCCGCTCGCGCACGCTGGAGCCGACCATTTTGAGGGCGCGCAGGTAGTAGCCCACACTGGTGGCGCCGGTACTGCTGCCCAGACTGTCGATCAGGCTGCGCTCGAACACACGCGGCGCCTGCAGGGCCGACGGCACACCGGGCAGCACCAGGGTGTTGGCCACCGCCATTTGGCTGAGCCAGGTTAGCAGCGGTGCAGAGGATTGCTCTTCGCCATGCAGGCATTCCAGCGTCAGACGCGCCAGCCGGATGGCGTTTTCGGCGCGTTCGGTGTAGCGGCCCAGCCAGAACAGGTTTTCCGCGGCACGGCTGGTGATGAGGCGCTTGCGCTGCATCAGGGACTCGGGCGTCATGTGCGGCGCCAGCAGGGTGCTGTAGTCGACCGCACCGCGGGTCAACGCCCAGACGTCGGCGCTGCTGCCGCCGCGCTGCATCGAGGTGATCTCCTGGCCGGCACTGGCCACACGCGCCAGACCACCGGGCAACACGCGCCAGCCCTGGGCGCCGTCAGAGACTACGAACACCCGCAACATGACTGAGCGCGCCAGCAGCCGACCCGGCTCAGCGGGGTCGCCCGCCCCCGAGGCCTGCCAGGTGGGCATTTGCGACAGCGGGGTGTAGCCTTGCACCGTGTGTTCTTCGGCTTGCCGCACAATGCGCCCGGCCCATTCATCGCGTGCACGGGCGCTGAGCTTGCTCCCAAGGACCGTCTCGAAACTGCCATGGTCGAGAGAGCCTGGGTAAGTGGGTTTGATGGCACAGTCAGCCAGGCGCGGCAGCGCTTCTTCCATGGCGCTGCGCTCGCCACACCACCAGGTGGGCAGGGCCGGCAAGCTGAGCTCTTGGCCCAGCAAATGGCGCGACAAGGCGGGCAAAAAGCCCAGCAAGGCCGGCGACTCCAGAAACGCCGAACCGGGCGCGTTGGCCACCAGCACGTTGCCTGCACGAATGGCCTGCAACAGGCCGGGCACCCCCAGTGTGGAGTCGGCGCGTAATTCCAGCGGGTCGAGGTACTGGTCATCGACGCGCTTGAGCAGGCCATGGACCGGCACCAGGCCCTTGAGCGTTTTCAGAAACAAGCACTCGTCGCGCACCAGCAGATCACTGCCTTCGACCAGGGTGAGCCCCAGGTAACGCGCCAGATAAGCGTGCTCAAAATAAGTTTCGTTGTAGGGGCCGGGGGTCAGCAACGCCAGATGGGCATCGGGGCCGGCCGGGCTCATGGCCTTGAGGCTGTCCATCAGGGCGCGGTAAGTACCGGCCAGACGCTGCACCGCCAGGCTTTGGAAGGCTTGCGGAAATTGCGCCGAAATGGCGAGCCGGTTTTCAAGCAGATAACCTAGGCCCGATGGGGCTTGGCTGCGCTGCGCCTCCAGCCACCAGTTGCCGTCGGGCCCGCGCGCCAGGTCAAATGCAGCAATGTGCAGATAACGCCCGCCCACCGGCTCCACACCGTGCATGGCGCGCAGGTAGCCGGGGTGCGCATGGACCAGGGCCGGCGGCAGCAAACCGTCATGCAACAGAGTTTGCGGCCCGTAGACATCGGCCATGACACGCTCCAGCAGGCGCATGCGCTGCAACACCCCGGCCTCGATGCGCTGCCAGCTTGACGGGTCAACAATCAGCGGAAACAGGTCGAGCGACCAGGGGCGCTGCGGTCCGTTTTCGTCGGCATAGACGTTGTAGGTGATGCCATTGTCACGCACCTGGCGTGCCAGATTGACGGCACGCTGGTCCATGTCGGCCGCCGAGTCGGCCTCAAGCGTGAAAAAAAATTGCCGCCAGATCTCGGCCATCTTGATGCCGCTCACGGTCGCTTCAGGCGTATTGGGGGCCTGGGTCGCGTTGCTGCGCGCAACCACAGCACGCAGTTCATCAAAGTGGCCAGCTGAGGCTTGCGCGGCTTGCGCCAGTTCGACCACGCTGCGTGACTCTGGCTTGGCGTGCGGGGACTGCGCTGGCATGGCTTTGTTCATTTGGGTGAGTATGCCAGCGAAGCGGCGCTTTGGTTGACAATCACGGGTTCTTCTATTTGATTCAAGCCATGACCGAACCCCTTCAAGAACAAGCCGAACCCACCACCCTCCTGCCTGAGGACACGCCTGTGTCTGTCGCACCAGGAGGCCCACAGGAGTCCGGTGCCATTGACACCCCGGCCAAGCCAGCCAAGTCTAAAACCCGCTTCGCTTCGGTCCAGCCGGTGCTGGAAAAACTGTTTGAACTGTATCCACAGCTGTTTGGCGAGCGTTTTCTGCCGCTCAAGCTGGGTATTTTTCAGGAGCTGCTGGCGGCCCACCCGGATGATTTCCAGCGCGAGTCGCTGAAGGCCGCTTTGGGTGTGCACACCCGCTCGACTCGCTACCTGCAGAGTGTGGCGGCAGGCCAAAAGCGCCATGACCTGCAGGGCAAGCCGGTCGATGACGTGGCCCCGGAACATATTTTTCTGTCCATCGTTGAACTGTTTCAACGTCGCCAGGCGCGCAGTGGCGAAGATTTGCGTCCCAAGTTGCGGGCGCAACTGCTGGCCGCGTTCGAAAAGTCGGGTTTGACCCGACAAGACTATCTGGCGCGTATTGGCACCCCGGCAGAGGTTATTCAAGTGCTGCTGGACGAGGTGCTGTCCGAGGTGGAACAACAACGCGCCCGTCGCGCAGCGCTGAGACAAGCTTTTGAAGCCAGTGGCCAAAGTGTGGAAGCTTTTGCCGACGCGCTGGGCATGCGCGTGGGCGACGTGCAGGCTGCGCTCAAATAAGGCGACCTGCACCGTAGCCCGGATGTCAACCCGGGGGGGGCGTGTGTCTCGGTGTCGCAATCAGCCGCGCCGCAGATCCAGGGTGAACGGGAACTCGCGGCTGGCGGGCACGTTGATGGTGGCCGGTGGCACCTGCATCAGCCCCGGTGTGTGGCCCATGGCGGTAAAGCGTGACAAGCGCCGACTCTCGGCCTCGTTGGCGTTGACGGGCAGGCTCTGGTAACTCAGGCCGCCCGGGTGCGCCACGTGGTACTGACAGCCGCCTACTGAGCGCTTCATCCAGGTGTCCACAATGTCAAATGTCAGTGGCGCATGCACACCGATGCTGGGATGCAGGCTGCTGGGCGGGTTCCAGGCCTTGTAGCGCACACCGGCCACAAACTCGCCAACCACGCCGGTGGGCTGCAGTGACAGGGCACGACCGTTGCAGGTGACCACATAGCGGCTCTCATTCAGACCGGTCACACGCACCTCAATGCGCTCCAGGGATGAATCCACATAACGCGCGGTGCCGCCGGGCGCACCTTCTTCACCCATCACATGCCAAGGCTCCAGCGCGTTGCGCAGCGTGAGCGCAATGCCAGCCGAGCAGACCGAGCCAATCAGCGGGAAGCGGAATTCGACGTGCGGCGCAAACCAGCTGTCGTCAAACGCAAAGCCCGCCTCACGCATTTCGGCCATGACGTCATGGAAATCCATTTCGATGAATTTGGGCAGCATAAAACGGTCGTGCAGCTCGGTGCCCCAGCGTGTGGCGGGTGCGCGGTAGGGTGCTTTCCAGAAACGGGCAATCAGCGCGCGCAGCAGCAACTGCTGCACACTGCTCATGTGCGGGTGCGGCGGCATCTCGAAGGCGCGTAATTCCAGCAAGCCCAGCCGACCGGTGGCCGAGTCGGGTGAGTACATCTTGTCGATCGAAATTTCACTGCGGTGGGTGTTGCCGGTGGCGTCAATCAGGATGTTGCGCAGCGTGCGGTCAACCAGCCATGGTGGCATACTTTGTCCGTAAAATTCACGGTTTTTGTAGATCTGCTCAATGGCAATCTCAAGCTCATAAAGCTGGTCGTTGCGCGCTTCATCGACACGCGGCGCCTGGCTGGTCGGGCCGACGAACATGCCGCTGAACAAATAGCTCAAACTGGGGTGGTTGTGCCAGTACAGCAGCAGGCTGGCCAGCAGTTCGGGCTTGCGCAGAAACGGGCTGTCGACCGGCGTGGCGCCGCCCATGACAAAGTGGTTGCCACCACCGGTGCCGGTGTGGCGGCCGTCGGTCATGAACTTTTCAGCGCTCAGGCGCGACTCGAAGGCAGCGTTGTAAAGGAATTCGGTATTGGCAACGAGCTCTTTCCAGCGGCTCGCCGGGTGGATGTTGACCTCGATCACACCCGGGTCGGGCGTGACGCTCAGCAGTTTCAGGCGCGGGTCGCGCGGCGGCGGGTAGCCTTCCAGTACCAGCTGCATGCCGAGTTCTTCGGCGCTGGCTTCAATGGCGGCCAACAAGTCAAGGTAATGCTCCAGCTTTTCCAGTGGTGGCATGAACACATACAGCACCCCCGATTTTTCACCGACGGCCTCGGCCTTGGGGCCACTGGCGCGACGCGGGTCGCGCACCTCTACACACAACGCGGTGCGGGTGATCCAGTGGGCGGACTCCTGCGCGACCGGCACCCGGTCAAAGTCGGCGGGTTCTTGCTGTATGGATTGCCGCGCTTCGCCTTTCATGAACACAGTGCCTGGCTGTTTTGTAGAGTCGACTTCAGGCGACCATGGCGGACTGAAGGCTGCCCTACCGGGGTCGAGGTCAGTGTGCTGTCCATTGCCGGTAGCGCTCTGAAATTTACGCGGTGCTTCCGTTTGTGGGCCAGCACCGGCCAGGTAATTGATGCGCGCAGCTGCCGCACGCGCCGCAGCACCCAGGGCCAGACCGGCTGTACCCGGCGCATATTTGGCGGCCACCGTGCCATAACTGGGCAGAGTACCCACCAAAACTGAAGGGTCCTGTTCGATCAGGTACGGAAAATCTGCCTCGCTGACCCAGGGCAGCGAGTCCAGCGGCAGGCGCAAGCCCATGGGCGAGTCGCCGGGCATCAGGTACATACGCTCATCACGTAAGAACCAGGGGCCGGTGGTCCAGGCAGCACCAAACTGCGCGTCATAACCCGCCACCTTGACCGGCAGCACATAACCGACCGGGGTGTCAAGTTTTTGCTCAAAAACCCGGCGCAGGCGGGCGCGTTCCATCTCGTCGTCCAGCTTGGAATTGAACGGGTCGACATTGACCGGCAGGCGCCGCTCACGCCACAGGTAGTACCAGCTGTCTTCAAAAGCGGTTTGAATGTGTTTGCCCGTGACCCCCAGTTTGGTGGCCAGCATCGTGGTGAAGGCTTGCGCGTCTGCACTGGTGTAGTGCGTGGGAGTGCGCTCGTCGGTGAACAGGGCCGGGTTGCGCCAGATGGGCTCGTGGTCAGCGCGCCAATAGATGTTGAGCGCCCAGCGCGGCAATTGCTCACCGGGGTACCACTTGCCCTGGCCAAAGTGCAAAAAACCGCCCTGGCCATATTCTGCACGCAGCTTGTGCACCAATTCGGTGGCAAAACTACGTTTTGTCGGACCCAGGGCATCAGTGTTCCATTCTGGTGCATCGCGGTCGCTGTTGGCCACAAAAGTAGGTTCACCGCCCATGGTCAGGCGCACATCGCCCGCCACCAGTTCGGCGTCCACGGCATCGCCAAGCGCCATGATGGCCGTCCATTGGTCTTCGGTATAGGGTTTTGTAACACGAGGGGACTCGTAAATCCGGGTCACAGCCATGTGGTGGTCAAATGTGACTTCAGACTCGTCAACACCGCCTTCGATCGGCGCAGCACCGGAAGGCTGGGGCGTGCAGGCCAGCGGGATGTGGCCCTCACCGGCCAGCAAGCCCGAGGTGGCATCCAGCCCAACCCAGCCGGCGCCGGGCAAATAGACCTCGCACCAGGCGTGTAAGTCGGTAAAGTCGACTTCGGTGCCGCTGGGGCCGTCGAGTGCTTTCACGTCGGGCTTGAGCTGAATCAGATATCCCGAGACAAAACGCGCGGCCAGGCCACTGTGGCGCAGCAGCTGGACCATCAGCCAGGCCGAGTCGCGGCAGGAGCCAGAGGCCAGAGTCAAGGTTTCCTCGGGCGTCTGCACGCCGGGTTCCATGCGGATGGTGTACTTGATGGCGTGGTGTACCGACTGGTTTAAATCAACTAAAAAGAGCACGCTGCGGCGCTTGGTACGGTCGATTTTGTCCAGATAGGCCTGTACCAATGGGGTCACCGGGTCGGGGGTCAGGTAGGGCGCCAGCTCTTGTTTTAAATCGGATTGGTAGCTGAACGGAAATTCTTCAGCTTCGGGCTCCAGGAAGAAGTCAAACGGGTTGTAGACCGCCATGTCCATCACGACGTCCACCGTGACTTTGAATTCTTGGGTCTTATCCGGAAAAACCAGACGCGCCTGGTAATTGGCAAACGGGTCCTGTTGCCAGTTGATGAAGTGGCCCTCGGGCTCGATTTTGAGCGAGTAAGAAATGATCTTGCTGCGGCAATGCGGGGCAGGGCGCAAGCGCACCACTTGCGGGCCCAAGGCCACCAGCCGATCGTAGGTGTAGTGGGTAACGTGGTTCAGTGCAGCGTGAATGGACATGCAGGATCTCTGAGATTTAAAAATGGGCGTCGTGTGATTGCACAGGAACAAGCAATGTTGGTGCCAGTTGCAATTGGGTATTTGCCTATGACATGGCTGGCATCAGCCTCTGATGTTAACCATCCTGACATGCCAAGTGTCACGCCCCTGTCGGCCATACGTGCCCGGGCTGACGCCGGCTTGTTAGCATCGGCGCCTGCACCGCAACAAGATCAAACCCCATCATGAGTCACCGTCATCCACGTGCCTTGCTGACCCCCGCCATGCACGGCGTGCTTGAACGCATGGCCCGTGCCGGCCAGGTGCCATTACACGCCCTGACGCCACAGCAGGCGCGGGCCGCCTATGAAACCAACGCCGGTGTGCTCGACCTGGCCCCGGTGAAGCTGCACCGGGTTGAAAATTTCACGCTGCCCGTGCGCGACGGCTTCGATTTGCCGGTGCGACTGGTTGCGCCCAGTGACGAACCCTTGCCGGTGTTGGTGTACTTTCACGGCGGTGGCTTCACGGTTGGCAGCATCGCCACCCACGATGTGCTGTGCCGTCACTTAAGTCACCTGGCGCACTGCGCGGTGCTGTCGGTGGCTTACCGCTTGGCCCCTGAGCACCGTTTTCCGGTGGCGTTTGAAGACGCCTGGGGCGCCGTGACCTGGGTGGCGCAACACGGCGCGGAAAAGGGCCTGGACGCCACACGCATCGCGGTGGGCGGCGACAGCGCCGGCGGCACGCTGGCGGCAGCCTGTGCCCTGCAGGCGCGCGATGTCGGGCTGGACCTGAAGCTGCAGCTGCTCATTTACCCGGGCTGCTGTGCGCACCAGGACACGCCTTCGCACAAAGCGTTTGGCCGTGGCTTTGTGCTCGAAGCCGCGCACATTGAATATTTTTTTGACCTCTATATGCCCAACAAGAAGGACCGTGAGGACTGGCGCTTTGCCCCTTTGATGGCCGACGATGTGGATGGTGTGGCCCCGGCCTGGCTGGGCCTGGCCGAATGTGACCCGCTGGTCGATGAAGGTCTGCAGTACGCCGACAAGCTGCGCACCGCCGGGGTGGTGGTTGACCTTGACATTTACCGCGGCGTGACCCATGAATTTATCAAAATGGGCCGTGCCATTCCCGAGGCGCGCCAGGCGCACATGGACGCGGCAAGGGCCTTGAAACATGCGTTTTCCTGAACAGCACGACGACGATCCAGCTTGAACCCAGCCGCTTGGTGCAAAACAAACCAAAGCCCACATACCCACACAGGACTAAGGGTAAACCCTTATAATTTGCTGACACTAACTTTACAAGGACTCACCATGTCCAAATTGATAGAGATCATCAAATCTCTTCTCCCCACTTTCAAAAGTCAACATGACATTGAGGAAGCTTTTTTATCCGAAGCCTCCGATGTCTCTGACCTTGAGCGCCGCATGCGCCTGATTGACAGCGATGCGCGCGAGGCCGCCCGCAGTTTGGTTTACGGCACCATGATGCCTTGAGGGAGAAATTGCCATGCACGATTCTCAAAATCTGAGCGCTACCGCCACCAGTTTCAACCGAACTCTGTCGCTGCTCAAGGGTCTGCCCTTTGACATGGCACGCGAGCACTACGCCCGGGCCGTGCAAGTGGGCCTGATCGAGCGCTCCATGTTGGGCTGGGCCCGCTTTGAGCGTCACATGGACCTGCTGGAAAAAATGACCCTCGGCCCTTGGGCGCGGCGGGTCTAAATCGCTCGAGTTTGACCCGGCGCTAGCTAAAAATGGTCTTTTGGTGCAAGATGTTGGTCCAATGTACGGGCTTCCATTCCAATGACCATGTCGTCCGCGCGCACCGATCGCGAGCGCGTCATTCGCGCGCTGTTTGATAACTACATTGAGCTGTATGCGGGGCGTGATGATCGCCTGACCCTTCAATTCAGTGAAAATTTCAGCGGCTACACCGGCGGTGGCGACTTCCTGGTGAAAGACCGGTTGGTTTGGGAAAAGATAACGCGCCAGGATTTTTCTCAGATACCCGGTCCGATTCGCTTCGAGATGCTTGACCTGTCACTGCAGGACATCAGTGAAGATGTGGTGGTGGTCTCCGCGTTCTTTCACATCCACTTCCCCGTCCCCGAACCTGTTTTTTCGAAAGAGGTTGCACGCTTGGTGCTGATCTTCCGCCTCGAGGGCTCGGACTGGAAAATTGTGCACAACAGTTACTCCATTCCCGACCGTTTAGTGCGGAACGGCGAGGTATACCCCATGCAGGTCCTGCGCGAGCAAAACAAGGCGCTCGAGACATTGGTAGCGGAGCGCACGCAGGCGTTTCGTGACAGCGAAGCCATGTACCGCATGCTCACTGAAGACACCCAGGATGTGCTTTGGAAACTTGACCGCAACTTTTGTGTGACTTACATCAGCCCTGCCGATGAGCGTTTGCGCGGCTTCAATGCGAATGAGGTTGTGGGTCATTCAGTACTCGACTTGTTCACGCAAGAGGGCGTCGCCATTGTGACAACCATCATCCAACAGGGACGGGAAGCCTGGCAATCTGGTGCAATGCCTGATTTTTTGACCTTTGAGGTACCGCATCGTTGCAAGGATGGCGGTGTGCTTTGGGGTGAAGTACTTTCCAAACCTGAGCGCAATACGCAGGGCGACATCGTGGGCTACCACGGTATCACGCGCGAAATCACCGAGCGCAAACGCCTGCAAGATCAAGTGCACCAATTGGCATTTTTTGATCCGTTGACCAAACTCCCCAACCGGCGCCTGCTGGGTGACCGATTAAGCCAGGCACTGGCTGCGGGCAAACGGTCTGCGTGTTATAGCGCCTTGATGTTTCTGGACCTTGACAACTTCAAGCCGCTGAACGACGCGCATGGCCATGTGATCGGTGATTTGCTGCTGATCGAAGTGGCGACCCGCATCACCAACTGCGTGCGTGAGACAGACACCGTGGCGCGCTTTGGTGGCGATGAGTTTGTGGTGTTGCTCGCCGAGCTGACATCCGACAAAGCCCAGTCCAGGGCGCAGGCTTGCCTTGTGGCGGAAAAGATCCGAAGCAAGCTCTCCGAGGTCTATCGACTCATCGTTGTGCAAGAAACTGCTGCAGACATATTCATAGAGCACCGCTGTACCGTCAGCATCGGGGTGACGCTGTTTGTTGGCACCGAGGCCAATCCGAAGGATGTGCTCACGGCTGCCGACGCCGCCATGTACCGAGCCAAAGATGCCGGACGAAATTCAGTCTGGTTCGAAGCTTCAGCCGATTGATCAGACGTCAGCCAATAGTGGATAGGGCGCTGCTTCCAACTTGAGCAGCGGGCCATCAGCAGCCAGCGCACGTACACCACCGGCCTCAAACGCGCTGATCTGCATCGACACGATGGCATCAAAACCACCTTCGGGCGCCAGCGCTGCCTGCACCACCAAACCACAGGGTTGGCTGGCATCATCAGGCGCAAAGAGCTCTTCCCCGGCTTTTAATTCAACATCGGCATGCGCCAGATAGGCCCGGCGCTTGAGCGTGCCGCGGAACTGGCTGCGTGCCACCACCTCCTGGCCCGGGTAACAGCCTTTTTTGAAATTGACCCCGCCGACCGACTCGTAATTGAGCATTTGCGGTACAAAGGCTTCAAATATCGGATGGGTCACGGTGGCAATACCACTGCGCACCTCGCCCCAGGCCCATTGCTCGGCTGTCAGGGGTGCACCCGCCGGGGCAGGGGTTCCTACTGGTGCCACCCACAGCGCGCGTGGCACACCGTCGGCGGGATAAAGGTGGACGATCGAAATACCGTTCAGATCGGCTTTGCGCCAGACCTGGCCATTCTCATCAGCGATGGCCTGGGTCGCTTCCGCCACTGCTGGACCGGCCAGACCGTAGACTACAAATTCAGCACTGGCGTCCACCAGTTTGACCTGGGCGCGCAACACAAACATGCCCATGCGTTTCAAGGTGGTGGTCAGCAGATCGGGGCTGCAGAGCAACAAAATATCGGTATGACTGCGCTTGAAGCCAATGAAACTGGCCTGCAAGCGCCCTTTGGCGTTGCAAAAGCCGGCCAGCCGCGCCTCCGACAAGCCAAGCAAAGAGAAGTCGGTGGTCAATTGGCCATGCAGAAATTTGGCCGCATCGGCGCCTTGCGCACGGATCAGCCCGGTATGTGTCAGCGGGGCGACGCCCTGGAGTGGTGTGTTCATGGCGTGAATTATCATGCGCACTCCATTTTGTAGAAGGTAATAGGGTTGTGCGCGTCATCATTAATTTTTTTCTGTTGTTGGCGCTGGCCTTGGGAGGCTGGGCTTTGTGGTGGGTCAGCCACGATTTAGCGCTGATAACGCCGACGCTTGACCTGTCGGTTGAGCCAGGCACCACACCGCGCGGCGTGGCGCAGGCAGCCGTGGAAAGTGGGGTACAAACCTCGCCTGAGATGCTGTACTGGTGGTTTCGCCTGTCGGGCCAGGCGCGTCAGATCAAGGCCGGAAGTTACGAGCTTGAAACAGGACTGACACCTTACCGCCTGCTGTCCAAGCTGACACGCGGTGAAGAAGCGCTGCGTTCGGTGACGCTGGTGGAAGGCTGGACCTTCAAACAACTCCGTGCCACCTTGCTGAAAGAAGAGCACCTCAAGCCGGATTCAAAGGGCCTTGACAACGCGGTCATCATGGAAAAACTGGGCCAGTCCGGACGCCACCCCGAAGGCCGCTTTTACCCGGACACCTACACCTATGCCAAAGGCAGCAGCGACCTCAAACTGCTGTTGCGCGCCATGCACGCCATGGACAAGCATGTGACACAAGCGTGGCAGCTGCGCGCCGCCGATACGCCCCTTAAAACGCCTGAAGACCTGCTGATTTTGGCCAGCATTGTTGAAAAGGAAACCGGCCAGGTCAGTGACCGCGCCATGGTGGCTTCGGTTTTCAACAACCGCCTGCGCCTGGGCATGATGCTGCAAACCGACCCCACAGTGATTTACGGTTTGGGCGAGCGTTTTGACGGCAATTTGCGGCGGCGTGATTTGCTGGCCGACACGCCCTGGAATACCTATACCCGAACTGGCTTGCCGCCCACGCCCATTGCCATGCCCGGCAAAGCCTCGCTGATGGCCGCGGCGCAACCGGCGAGCAGCCAGGCCCTGTACTTTGTGGCGCGTGGCGATGGCAGCAGCCAGTTCAGTGACAGCCTGGACGCGCACAATCGTGCGGTGAACAAATACCAACGTGGGCAATAAATCAAGCATGGCAAGCGGCATATTCATCAGTTTTGAAGGCATTGACGGTGCCGGCAAATCAACCCACATCGAGGGACTGGCGCAGGCCTTCCAGGCGCAGGGCAGGGCGGTCACGTTGACCCGCGAACCTGGCGGTACGCCACTGGCAGAAAAATTACGCACGCTGGTACTGAACGACGCCATGGACGCCATGACAGAAGCCTTGCTGGTCTTCGCTGCCCGGCGTGACCACTTGCAGCAGGTCATTGAGCCGGCGCTGGCGCGTGACGAGGTGGTTTTGTGTGACCGCTTTACCGATGCCACCTTCGCCTACCAGGGAGGCGGCCGTGGTTTTAATCTGGAAGTGCTCACATTTCTGGAGCAGTTGGTACAGACGGTGAAATGGCCGCAGGGCAATGTTGTGCGGCAACCGGATCTGACGATCTGGTTTGATTTGGCCCCTGACATTGCCGCCCAGCGCTTGGCCGGTGCACGGGTACCTGACAAGTTTGAAGCGCAACCCATCACCTTTTTTGCGCGTGTACGTGCTGGCTATCAGGCGCGCTTTGATGCGGCCCAGCCACGTTTTGCCCGCATTGCCGCCGAGCAAACCCGGGAAGCCGTGTGGCTGGACGTGCTGACCAGCGTCCAACAACGGGGTTGGCTGGCATGAGTGATCCATTGGTCAATGGCAACCTAGTTGCACCTTGGATTGCAGCGCAAACACAAGCGTTGCTGGCACAACGTGGTCACGCCTGGCTGCTGGCCGGGCCTTCCGGCCTGGGCCAGTACGAGCTAGCACTGGCGCTGGCGCGTGCCTGGCTGTGTGAACACGCCACGTCGCAAGGTGCCTGTGGCAGCTGCGGCAGTTGCCATGCCATTGATGTACACGCCCATGCTGACCTGTGTGTGTTGATGCCCGAGACCGTGATGTTGGCCTTGAACTGGCCGCTGAGCGAAAAGGCGCAGGACGAGATTGACGGCAAGAAGCGCAAAGCCAGCAAGGAGATTCGCGTCGAGGCGATGCGCGACGCGGTGGAATTTGCCCAGCGTACCAGCGCCCGGGGCCGCGGCAAGGCCGTACTGGTGTTTCCGGCGGAGCGCATGAATGTCTACACTGCGAACGCCCTGCTCAAAACCCTGGAAGAACCGGCAGGCGACGTCAAATTTGTGCTGGCATCGGACGCTGCCCACCAGTTGCTGCCCACCATTCGCAGCCGTTGCCTGGGTCACACCATGACCTGGCCCGACCAGTCCAGCGCGCTGGACTGGTTGCAAGGGCAGGGTGTGCCCGCCAATCCGGCCAGTGTGATGCTGCGCGCTGCCGGCGGACGACCGCAGGATGCGTTGCAGTTTGCCCCGATTGCGGGTTTGTGGCCGCGCCTGCCGCGTGCCGTGCAAGCGGGTGATGTCAGTGTGTTCAAAGACTGGACGCCAGCGCAAACCGTGGATGCCCTGCATAAGCTGTGCCACGACCTGTTGGCGCTGCGCTGCGGCGCGGCACCACGTTTTTTTGAAGCGGCAGATTTACCCAAAGCCGGGGGCTGGCAAGCCTTGAGCGACTGGGCCAAGAGTTTGTCTGAGGCCATGCGCACCGTGGAACATCCTTTTAACGCAGGCTTGATGCAGGAGGCCCTGGTCAGCCAGGCGCAGTTGGCCCTGAATACAAAAACATGATGTTCACAGATTCCCATTGCCATTTGAATTTTCCCGAGTTGCTGTCTGAATTGCCTGCGATCCGGCAAGCCATGGTGGCAGCCAAAGTGACGCGGGCGCTGTGCATCAGCACCACGCTTGAAGAATTTGATGCGGTGCACCAACTGGCCCTGCACTACGATAATTTTTGGGCTACCGTGGGGGTTCATCCCGACAACGAAGGTATCAGGGAACCCACATTGGACGATTTGCTGACCCTGGGCCAGCTGCCACGGGTGGTGGGTATCGGTGAAACCGGACTGGACTACTACCGGCTCAACGGTCGCAGTGTGGCCGACATGGCCTGGCAACGTGCGCGTTTTCGCACCCACATCCGGGCAGCGCGGCAGTTGCAAAAGCCCCTCGTGATCCACACCCGTCAGGCCGCTGAGGACACTCTGGCCATTTTGCGCGAGGAGGGCGAAAATGGCTCGCCCGGCAATGCCGGTGGTGTGTTTCACTGCTTTACCGAAGATGAAAGTGTCGCCCGCCAGGCGCTCGACCTTGGCTTTTACATTTCTTTTTCAGGTATTTTGACGTTCAAGAGTGCCAGGAGTTTGCGTGAAGTGGCGGCAATGGTGCCCATTGACCGGCTCCTGATCGAAACTGACAGCCCCTATTTGGCGCCCGTGCCGTACCGCGGCAAGACCAACAACCCGTCTTATGTTCCCTGGGTGGCCAGGCAGTTAGCTGAAATCAAGCAGTTGCCCCTGGAAGAGATCGCCAGCATCACCAATGGCAATTTTGATGCTCTTTTTAAAGGAGTTCTGGCATGAATCGGGTGTATCTTAAAATTAGAAATTACTTTAAAAATATAATTTATCTCATTGTTTTAATTGGTTTTAACCTGGTTCATGCTGGGTCTTATGATGATTTTTTCACTGCCATCAAACAAGACGATGCGGCACAGGTCAGTGCCCTCCTGAACCGGGGCTTTGACCCCAACACGAGCGATCCTGCGGGAGTTTCGGGTCTGATGCTGGCCATGAAGGAGTCCGCTTTCCAAGCGGTCAATGTCTTGCTCAATCACCCGCAGATCAAGGTCGAAGTGCGTAATGCGACCGATGAAAGCCCTCTGATGCTGGCGGCACTCAAAGGCGAGATAGCGCTGTGCCAACTGATGATCCGACTAGGGGCGGATGTCAACAAGCCTGGATGGGCGCCTCTGCATTACGCTGCCACCCATGGTCACCTTGAGGTGTTGAATCTGCTGCTGGAAGAGAACGCCTACATTGACGCGGCTTCACCCAACAACACCACGCCGTTGATGATGGCGGCACACTACGGCACCCCATCTGCCGTCAAGTTGCTACTGGAAGCGGGTGCTGACCCCATGCTGAGAAATGATTTGGGCTTGAGTGCCATCGATTTTGCCCACCGGGGTAATCGCGCTAATTCGGCAAGCCTCATTGCTGCATTCATACGGGGCCGGCAGCCCAAGGGGTCTTGGTAAACGTCTTTTCTAATTGATACGATGTATATTATGTTAAATTTAAGATCAAAAAAAGCGTATCAATTGACCACAAATGAGATGACGGGTGCCGTGGTGTCGTTGAACGAGGTTCCCAGCGCAATTTGGCCGACACCGTGCAACACACATTCATCACGACGCAACATCAAATCCGGCCCGCTGCCAGCAAAACGAATCCAGCTGCCGTAAGAGCTTTCGTCAACGATCAAAAAACTGCCATTGCGCCACTCAATGCGGGCATGGGTGCGTGAGACACGCGGGTCATTCACCACAAAGTCAACTTTTCTAAAACGCCCAAGTTGAATCGGCAATTCAAAAGCATGAAAAGTTTGCTGGTGGCCGTCATGCGTCAATTCAATCTGTCCACCCAAGGCATCACCCAAAGGTACTGGCGATGCCACATTGACAGGCGCTTGAATCGTGAAATATTCTGAATTTTGGTCTTCTTGCCATTCAACCTGGTACACGCTGCAGGGCTCGGAGCGGCCCCGGATGGCAATCGGTCCCAAAAGACGGAAATGCACATCATTAAGTTTGGTACTGTATTCGATGACTTTGTCATTGACCCAGATTTGGTGCGGACCAGTGAGTGCACTGAGACGGGACGCAATGTTGACAGCATCGCCATAACAGTCGTCGTCGACCAATACAACGTCCCCGCGTACCACACCAATGCGTAACGGCATGTAGATTTGGGGCGATAAACTGGCCAGCCGGAGCTGGTGACTGCGCTGGATATCAACCACAGCCGAAATGGCATCAGGGGTTTTATCAAACACAGCCAGCACACCATCGCCCAAAAATTTGACCACGCGGCCGCCGTTGGCTGTAATTTTTTCAGCGACCCAATTGGTAGCTTGCGTTACTGCTGCTGTGGCTTGCGCGTTGCCAAGAGATTCAAACACCCGTGTGCTACCAAACAGGTCGGCAAAAACAACAGTGGTTTGAACACCCATTACTGGAAAATCCTATGTAAATAATAGTAGTTTAGGTCAATGTTTCACGCCCAGCCTAAACATGCCCCCAAAATAGCATGGCATCACGGCTTTCAATGGCCAAATCAACACTGGCTCCCACCGGCAACAGCACTTTGGTGGCGACATGGCCATAAGGCAGATTGGTCAACACGGGTATTTTGATGTGCTGTCGCAACCATTCGATCACGGTCAGCAACTTGAATCCACGGTCGTGCGGTACCAGTTTGAATTCGGTGAACTGGCCCAGCACAATGGCTTTCTGACGCTTGAGTACACCTGCATACAAGAGCTGGGTGAGCATGCGCTCAATCCGGTACGGATGTTCTGCCACGTCTTCGAGAAACAGGATGCCACCTTTGATGTCCGGGAAGTAGGGTGTTCCCAAGAGCGAGGTCAACACGGTTAAGTTGCCACCCCACAGCTTGGCATCATGGATGGTGAATGTGCCGCCATGACCTGCAGCACGCGAGTCGACAGCGTTGGGAGATGCCTCCCGGTACTGGCGCCATCCGGTGCCCTCCCCTTGCCCCCGGATCACATCATCAAAACAAGCTTCCATGATCTCGTCTGGTGCATTGGCGGTGGCATTGTCCAGTCCCGCGGCCAGACCGGGCTTGCAGCCGACGCCAAAGCCTTCACAAAGCGCAGGTCCAGCCCAGGTGATGGCCCCGGTTTTGGCCAGCACAGCACTCTGGAAGGCTGTGAAATCACTGATGCCCACAAACAGCATGCCCTGCTCAATGGCTTTGGCCACTTTCTTGTAATGAATGCCGGGCAGGATGCGCGTCAAGCCATAACCACCGCGTGAAATCAGTGCCACGTCGGCCTTGCTGGAGGCAGCTCGGTGGATGGCCGCAAGGCGGGTGTCATCATCGCCGGAAAAACGCTGGTAACTGGTCAGCACGGCTGAATCAAGCTCCACGTCATGACCGAGCGCGTGCAGCCGGGCCACGCCGCGTTTGAAAGCAGCTTTGTCGCGCACCGCTCCAGAGGGTGAATAAATATAGATGTGCTTTTTCATGGCTACTGGGAGCTGATTTTTTGCGTGCGCCGCAGTTTGAAGAAGCCTTGCAGCACAGCGGCGCATTCCTGCATCAGGACCCCACCCTGCACTTGCGTCTGGTGGTTAAGCTGACTTTGTGCAAACAGATTGATGACTGATCCGGCCGCACCTGTTTTGGGGTCGGAGGCACCAAAAACCACGCGTTTGAGCCGAGAATGCAACATGGCACCAGCGCACATGGCGCAGGGCTCCAGGGTCACAAACAACTCACACTCGGGCAAGCGGTAGTTGCCCAGGCTCTGCGCAGCAGCGCGCAGAGCCTGCATTTCTGCATGCGCACTGGGGTCGTGTTGACCAATGGGTGCGTTATGGCCATGGGCGATAACTACACCATCCCGGAGCACCACCGCACCGACCGGTACTTCACCTGCAGCACTGGCCAACGCCGCTTGGGCCAGAGCCAGTTGCATGGCTTGCTCGTCAGTCATTGGCTAGGCGCTTATTCCCACTCGATGGTGGCGGGTGGTTTGCTGCTCACGTCATACGTCACACGGTTGATGCCTCGGACTTCGTTGATGATCCGGCTCGACACCTTTTTCAACAAGGCATAGGGTAGCTCGGCCCAGTCGGCAGTCATGAAATCACTGGTTTGCACAGCACGCAGCGCGACCACGTAGTCGTAAGTACGGCCGTCACCCATGACACCAACGCTTTTGACCGGCAAAAACACGGTAAAGGCCTGACTGGTCAATTCGTACCAGCTTTTGCCGGTAGCATCGTCGATGAAGTTGTTGAGCTCTTCAATAAAAATGGCGTCGGCGCGGCGCAGCAGATCGGCGTATTCCTTTTTAACTTCACCCAAGATCCGCACCCCCAGACCGGGGCCAGGGAACGGGTGGCGATAGACCATGTGGTAGGGCAAACCCAGTGCCACGCCGAGTTGGCGCACCTCGTCCTTGAACAGTTCACGCAAGGGTTCCAGCAGTTTCAGGCCCAGTTGTTCGGGCAGACCACCGACGTTGTGGTGGCTCTTGATGACCACTGCTTTTTTGTTTTTAGCACCGCCGGATTCGATCACATCAGGATAAATCGTTCCCTGTGCCAGCCACTTTGCACCACGCTTGGTCGTGTCCGATGCCGTGAGTGCAGCCGCCTGGGCTTTGAACACTTCAACAAATTCGCGGCCAATGATCTTGCGCTTGATTTCTGGCTCGCTCACGCCCGCCAGATGCCCCAAAAACTGGTCGGCCGCATCGACGCGGATGACCTTGGCGTGTAACTTGCCGACAAACATGTCCATCACCATGTCGCCTTCATTGAGGCGCAGCAAGCCGTGGTCAACAAAGACGCACGTCAACTGGTCGCCAATGGCGCGGTGAATCAAGGCCGCCGCCACCGATGAATCGACACCACCCGACAGTCCCAGGATGACTTCTTCATCACCGACCTGGGCACGAATGGCGGCAACGGCTTCGCTGATGTAGTCGCCCATGATCCAGTCGGCGCGGGTGCCGCAGATGTCGAGCACAAAGCGCTCCAGAATGGCCGCACCGCGCTTGGTGTGGGTGACTTCCGGGTGAAACTGCACGGCGTAAAAGCGGCGTTCTTCATCGGCCATGCCGGCAATGGGGCAGCTGTCGGTACTGGCCATCAGTTTGAAGCCGGGGGGGAGCTCGGTGACCTTGTCGCCGTGGCTCATCCACACCTGCAACATACCATGGCCTTCGGGGGTAGTGAAGTCCTGAATACCGTTGAGCAAGGCGGTATGGCCGTGCGCGCGCACATTGGCATGCCCGAACTCACGTTGGTGACCACTGGTGACGATGCCGCCCAGCTGGTGCGCCATGGTTTGCATGCCGTAGCAAATACCCAGCACCGGGACACCCAGCTCAAACACGGCCTGAGGCGCCTTGTCGGTGCTGTCTTCATATACGCTGGCGTGGCTACCCGACAGGACAATGCCTTTGAGATTGCCGTCGCGGGCATAAGCACGAATCCATTCGTCCGATACATCACAGGGATGTACTTCGCAAAAGACATGGGCCTCGCGGATGCGTCGCGCAATCAGTTGCGTGACTTGTGAACCAAAGTCAAGAATGAGGATTTTTTGATGCATAGTTAATCAGCACGGTAATTCGGGGCTTCTTTGGTGATCTGCACGTCATGCACATGGCTTTCACGGATGCCGGCGGTGGTGATTTCGACAAATTCCGCTTTCTCCTGCATCTCTTCAATGGTGGCGCAACCACAATACCCCATGCTGGCGCGCAAGCCCCCTGCCATTTGGTAAATGATGGCGACCATTGAACCCTTATAAGGCACGCGACCTTCAATACCTTCTGGCACCAGTTTGTCGGCATTCGGGTTGCCGGTGCTGGACTCCTGAAAATAGCGGTCTGCACTGCCCTGTTGCATGGCACCGATGCTGCCCATACCACGGTAGCTTTTGTAGCTGCGGCCCTGGAACAGAATCACTTCGCCCGGGGCTTCTTCGGTGCCGGCAAACATGCCGCCCATCATCACCGTGCTGGCGCCCGCGGCAATGGCTTTGGAGATGTCACCGCTGAACCGGATGCCGCCATCAGCAATCAAAGGAACACCGGTGCCTTTGAGTGCGGTGGCCACACTGTCAATGGCCATGATCTGTGGTACGCCGACACCAGCGACGATGCGGGTGGTGCAAATAGAGCCGGGACCAATGCCCACTTTCACGGCATCGGCTCCGGCTTCCACCAGGGCCAGCGCAGCAGCCCCTGTGGCAATGTTGCCGCCAATGACCTCGACATTCGGAAAGTTCTGCTTGACCCAGCGCACCCGGTCCAATACGCCCTTGCTGTGGCCATGCGCGGTGTCGACCACAATGGCGTCGACCCCGGCACGGGCCAGCAACTCCACACGCTCTTCGGTGCCCTCGCCTACGCCCACCGCGGCACCCACGCGCAATTTGCCCTGAGCGTCGCGAGCGGCGTTTGGAAAGCTGGTTTGTTTGGTGATGTCCTTGACTGTGATGAGGCCCTTGAGCTCGAAAGCGTCGTTGACCACCAGCAGGCGTTCAATCTTGTACTGGTTCAGCAGCACCTTGGCCTGGGTGATGGTGGTGCCGTCCGGCACGGTGACCAGTTTGTCACGCTGCGTCATGATGTGACTCACGGGCAAGTCCAGTCGGGTCTCAAAGCGCAAGTCACGCCCGGTCACCAAACCGACCACCTTACCACCGTCACACACTGGAAAGCCTGATACGCCCAATTGTGCAGATAACTCCATCACCTGGCGCACGGTATGTTGGGGCGTGATCACCACCGGGTCACGCAATACGCCAGATTCGTAGCGTTTCACTTTGGCCACCTTGGCCGCCTGTTGCTGGGCCGTCATGTTTTTGTGCACAATCCCTATACCTCCCTCCTGGGCGATGGCAATGGCCAATCGGGATTCTGTGACCGTGTCCATGGCCGCAGAAACTAGAGGCAGATTGAGGGCGATATTGCGGGTGAAACGGGTGGCGAGGGAGGTGTCCTTGGGCAGGACTTGGGAATATGCTGGCACCAATAAGACATCGTCAAAGGTGAGCGCTTTACCGATCAGGCGCATGTTTAAAGCTCCAAATCAGCGATTGTATCTGCCAGGACACCCCCCGACTGGCATAAACTAACAGACTATGACATCAGCCAAGCGCTTAGTGCGTCAGCGAAAGCTGGCAAGAGATAGTCAATGAAAGTTTGATACTGATAAGAAATGGCGAATCAATCAGGC
>MESQ01000048.1 GCA_001771065.1 Burkholderiales bacterium RIFOXYD12_FULL_59_19
CAACACCGACCCAACCCTGACCTACGCAACCGAGGCCAATGGCATCAATAGCGGCATCGTCGGCAGCGACACCTTCACCGGTGCGCCGACCCGTGCAGCGGGTGAAAACGTGGGCAGCACCTACGCCATCGGTCAAGGTACTTTGGCCAACAGCAATTACTTGATCAACTTTGTTGCCGACAACTTTGCCATCACGCAGCGCCCAATCACGGTGACAGCCGATGCCAAGAGCAAGGTCTATGGCGATGCTGATCCGGCACTGACCTACGCGGTCACGACGGGTAACCTGGTCGGAGCCGACACCTTGACGGGCGCACTCACCCGTACGGCGGGCGAAAACGTCAACAGCTACACCATCGACGCCTCTGCCCTGGCCAACGGCAACTACCTGATCACCAAGCAAAACGGTGTTTTGACCATCACACAGCGCCCGATCACCCTGACAGCCGATGCCAAGAGCAAGGTCTATGGCGATGCTGATCCGGCACTGACCTATGCGGTGACGACGGGCAACCTGGTCACTGGCGACAATCTGACTGGCGTACTTACCCGCGCCACGGGCGAAAACGTCAACACCTACACCATCGATGCTTCCGCCCTGGCCAACAGCAACTACCTGATCACCGCCACCAATGGCACGCTGACCATCAACAAGGCGCCGCTGACCGTGACCGCTGACGACCAGACCCGACTCTACGGCGCCGCCAACCCGGCCCTGACCACCACGGTAACTGGCTTTGTCAACGGTGAAACTACCGCCACCGCAGCGGGCTACACCGGCGCAGGTGATGCCAGCACCACCGCAACGCCCAGCACCAACGTTGGTGCCGCCACCATCACTGCCAGCGCGGGCACCCTGGCGGCTACCAACTACGACTTCAGCACCCTGACCAATGGCACGCTGACCATCAACAAAGCGCCCTTGACCGTTACGGCCAATGACGCGGAATTTGCGCAAACTGGCGGCGCCTACTCTGGTGGCAATGGGGTGGCCTACAGCGGCTTTGTCAATGGGGAGGCCAGCAACGTTCTGGGAGGAGCCCTCAGCTACAGCGGCACCAGTCAAGGTGCCATCAACCCGGGCACATACACCATTACGCCCGGCGGGCTGACCAGTAGCAACTATGCGTTGGCGTTTACCAATGGCACATTAACGATTTCAGCCACTGTTGCCCCCACATTTACACCTTTGCCAATTTCAGTGTCAACACCGGCTCCACCCAGTTCGATCAGCAATTCGGAAATTGCCGGGTCATCCATCACTCAGGGTCAAAGCGTGTTGCCTTCTGACGCTGCGGGCTCAGCGCCGCTCACAATTTCGGACCAGCCCGCTGCATCTGACTCGCCGGGCTTGACAGGCGCTGGGGTTTCAACAGATACAGGCACAAGCACAAACGCGTCTGCAAATCCGCCGGCCACCGTTACACCGGACAGCCTTGCCAGCATGTCCACCGAGCAAATTCGCGAGATCACCCCAGCACAGATCGCCAGCTTGGATGCCCCGGCTTTACAGGCCTTGCAGCCCAGTCAGTTGTCGGCTTTGACCAAACAACAGGTTCAGGCTTTAAGTACGCAACAAGTCCAACAGTTGAATCTGTCCCAGATCCAGGCCATGGTGCCGCAAAACTTTGCCACCCTGTCGCTGCCACAAGTCACTGCACTGTTGCCTGCGGCCAAGCGTGACTTGTTGCGCCTGGCGGCTGTGGCGCGCGAGTCTGGCAGCAGCCCGCGGATGGACTTTCGCCAAGCCAACGAGTTTGCGCAAAGTCTGGCACCGTTCATGCAGCAGCTACAGCTCTCAGAGGAATTTGGCCAACGTGTCGCGGCCATGCCCTGGAACCCGGCTTTGGCCAAGCTGCGCAATGGTGAATGGCCAACGTTCCCGGGGATGCAAGTTGGCATGGTCAGAGTAGCAGACTCTGCAGACAACAATGACCCTCTTGTGCGTATGGCGGCGGAGATTGGTGGCTATTTTTCAACCAAAACGGCTGAAACATTGTTTCGCCGCGTTGAGCAGCTTATTCCCGTCAAGCGGCTGCTTCAGGGCAAAGCAGTGCGCACCTTGCTCGATGCCAGCCCCATCGTGGGCAACCTGTTGTCGCTCTACACCGTGACCACTGGCAAAGACGCCTTAACCGGCGAAACGGTTGATGACGTTGAACGTGCGTTGGCTATGCTGGGCACCGTGCCGGGGGGCGGAGCGTTGCTCAAGGTTGCAGGCAAATCGAGTTTTGGTTTGGTGCAAAAGCTATTGCTCAAGGCCAATCAAGGCAAACTGACTCAGATCAAGGACGTGGGTGAGTTGGCAAATCAACTCGTCAATGCCTTCCAAGCAGAAGCAGCGACAGGTAATGCACCTGCCACGCCAGAGATCACCATGGTCGCACAAAATCTGTTCAAAAAATTGACGCTTTCGCCTTGAAACTGCCCACGGACAGTGCGCCGGTGTGCGCTTGAGTAGCACGGGCACGGTCGGGGTTGGGAGCCAGCGATGGCGGTGGATGGGTGGCGCGGCACCGGGGCGCAAATACATGCCATCTTGCAAAAAGTAGATCCACCACAAGGTTCGCGACAGCGATTCGCTCTATAGTATTGTGGCAAATCAACCCATCAAAAAGCTAGAGGACTCTCATGACCAAATCAAAAATCATCTACACACTCACTGACGAGGCACCCTTGCTGGCGACCTGTTCTTTTCTTCCGGTCATCCGTACTTTCGCCGCGCCGGCGGGCATTGAGATTGAAAAAAGTGACATTTCAGTGGCAGCCCGTGTCCTGGCTGAATTCCCCGAGTACCTGACCGATGCGCAAAAAGTGCCAAACACCCTGGCTGAACTAGGCCGCCTGACGCTGCTGCCCGACACCAACATCATCAAGCTGCCCAACATCAGCGCGTCCTTGCCGCAGCTCACCGCCGCCATCAAGGAACTGCAGGCGCGTGGCTTCAAGATTCCTGATTTTCCTGAAGCGCCCAAGACCGACGAAGAAAAGGCGCTCAAGACCCGTTACTCCAAGTGCCTGGGCAGCTCGGTCAACCCGGTGCTGCGCGAAGGCAACTCTGACCGCCGTGCCCCGCTGGCCGTCAAGCGTTATGCCCGCAAAAACCCGCACAGCATGGGCAAGTGGAGCATGGCGTCGCGCACCCACGTGGCGCACATGACCAAGGGCGACTTCTACCATGGCGAGAAGTCCCTGACCCTGGACAAGGCGCGCGATGTCCGCATGGAACTGGTTGGCAAAAGCGGCAAGACCACGGTGCTCAAACCCCTGACCAAGCTGCTGGCGGGCGAGATCATCGACAGCATGTTCATGAGCAAAAAGGCGCTGTGCGAGTTTTATGAAGAACAGTTGGAAGATTGCCGCCAGACCGGCGTGATGTTCTCGCTGCACGTCAAGGCCACCATGATGAAGGTGTCGCACCCGATCGTGTTCGGCCACTGCGTGCGGATTTTCTACAAGGAAGCGTTTGAAAAACACGCCAAGCTGTTTGAGGAACTGGGCGTCAATGTCAACAACGGCATGTCCAACCTGTACGACAAGATCGCCAACCTGCCGGAGTCCAAGCGGGAAGAAATCGAACGCGACCTGCACGCCTGCCACGAGCACCGGCCCGAGTTGGCCATGGTCGATTCGGCCAAGGGCATCACCAACTTCCACTCGCCCAGCGATGTGATCGTGGATGCCTCCATGCCCGCCATGATCCGTATTGGAGGCAAGATGTGGGGCGCCGATGGCCGCCCCAAAGACACCAAGGCCGTGATGCCCGAGAGCACCTTTGCCCGCATTTACCAGGAGATGATCAACTTCTGCAAGACCAACGGCAACTTTGACCCGGTCACCATGGGCACCGTGCCCAATGTCGGCCTGATGGCCCAGCAGGCCGAAGAATACGGTTCACACGACAAAACCTTCGAAATTCTTGAGGACGGCGAGGCCAACATTGTTGACATCGCCACGGGCGAAGTACTGCTGACCCAGAACGTTGAAGCCGGCGACATCTGGCGCATGTGCGAGTGCAAGGACGCGCCGATCCGCGACTGGGTCAAGCTGGCCGTCACCCGCGCCCGCAATTCCGGCATGCCGGCCATCTTCTGGCTCGACCCGTACCGCGCGCATGAAGCCGAACTGATCAAAAAGGTCGAGCTGTACCTGAAAGACCATGACACCACGGGTCTGGACATCCAGCACATGTCCCAGATGCGCGCCATGCGCTACACGCTGGAGCGCGTCATCCGCGGCATGGACACCATCTCGGTCACCGGCAATATTCTGCGCGACTACCTGACTGACCTGTTCCCCATCATGGAACTGGGCACCAGCGCCAAGATGCTGTCCATCGTGCCGCTGATGGCGGGTGGCGGCATGTACGAAACCGGTGCTGGTGGCTCTGCGCCCAAGCATGTCAAGCAATTGGTCGAAGAAAACCATCTGCGCTGGGATTCGCTGGGAGAATTTCTGGCGCTGGCGGTGTCGCTGGAAGATTTGGGGCTGAAAACGGGCAACAAAAAAGCCACGATTTTGGCCAAAACGCTGGACGATGCCACCGGAAAATTGCTCGACAATCGCAAGTCGCCTTCCACCCGCACCGGCGAGCTTGACAACCGTGGTAGCCAGTTTTACCTGGCCATGTACTGGGCGCAGGAGCTTGCCGCGCAGACCGAGGACAAAGAGCTGCAAGCGCATTTCGCGCCGCTGGCCAAAGCGCTGACCGACAACGAGGCGCAAATCACCGCCGAATTCAAGGCAGTGCAGGGCAAACCGGTGGACATTGGTGGTTATTACCTGGCCGACGCTGCCAAGGTCAAGGCCGTCATGCGGCCGAGCGCCACGTTTAATGCCGTCTTGAAAGCTATGCGAGGCTGATGCTTAAATCAGGCTGATCTGTGCCTCGGCGCAGATGTGCAAGGGCAGATGGAGCGCCTCCTTCTGCCCTTTTTGTTGGGTGTTTTAGACCTCTTCCCAGCGCCCGCTGTTGCCGGACTTGAACAGGGCGTCAAGGATGCGCATGTTGCAAATGGCATCTTCCACGCCATAAGGCAGGGCGATTTCTCCGCGCACCGCTTGAGAGAAGGCATCACCCTGCAAGGTGTACATGTTGCAGGGTGCCAGGGTCTCCGCCACGGCCGAGGCGCCACCGGGTGCGCTGCCATCGTCCACAAAAATTCGGGTGGCCCCACCCAGCGGCGCGTTGAACGGAATCTCAAGCTCCAGGCGCTGCTTGGTGCCGATGGCCTGCACGCGCTGGTACGGTACCGATTGGGTCGACACCGTGAAGTCAAGCCGTCGCCCGCCGCCAAAGTCCACCATGGCCGTCACCGTGCGGTCGGTCTGAAAATCGGGGTCACGGTCGAACAGGGCCACCGCGCGCAGCGGCTCCGATTCAAACAGAAAGCGACCCGCCACCACGGCGTAGCAGCCAATGTCATAGAGCGCGCCACCCCCCACTGCCGGCAGGTTGCGGATGTTGTCAGGCTGACGGTTGAAGTACGAGAAAAACGCCTGCACTGTGCGCAGTTCACCCAAGGCGCCGCTGCGCACCAGCTCGCGTGAGCGCAACCACTGCGGGTGAAACCGCACCATGAAAGCCTCCATGATGTGCACCTTGCCCGCCACTTCGCGCAGTGCTTCGGCCTGACGCGCGTTCATGGCAAAGGGTTTTTCGCACAGCACATGTTTGCCAGCGCGGGCAGCGGCCAGCGTCATGGCCACATGCTGGTCGTTGGGCAGCGGGTTGTAGATGGCCTCAATGTCGGGGTCGGAAAAAAGTTCGTCATAGGAGCCGTAGGCCTTGGCGATACCCATATCATCAGCCACTTTTTGCGCCTGCGCCAGCGAGCGTGAGGCGATGGCCCCGATGTGGCTCCACTGCCCCTGCTGCATCGCCGGAATGACCTTTTCACGGCCAATTTTGGCGGTGCTCAAAATGCCCCATTTGACTTTTTTCATGATGTGTGCCTTTTTGTTTGCCTGACGGTGATGCTGCCAAACATTGTAGAAACGGGCGGCAGGCGCATCGGCAATGCCAAAATGCCGCCATGCACAACACGTCCAGGCACCCCAATGCACCGCAAGCAGCCGTCACACAAGCCAACAGGCCCAAGGCCGCGCCCATCCTGCAACTGTCGGGCGTGACGTATTGCCTGCCTGATCGGTTGCTGTGTGAGCGCTGGTCGGTTGTCATTGCGGCCGGGCTCACCCTGGTGCGCGGCGGTGATGGCAGTGGCAAAACCACAATGCTGGCCCTGTTGGCAGGCGATGTGCCGCCTGCTGAAGGCGAACTGACCCTCAAGGGCCTGCCCTTGTCGACGGAGCATGAGGCGTATCGCCGGCAGGTTTTCAGGGTCGACCCCCGAGCCGACACCCATGACGCCATGCCCGTGAGCCATTTTTTAAGCACGGCAGCGGCGCAGTATCCCAACTTCAGCACGACCGACCTGGCCGACCTGTTGGCGGGTTTTTCAGTGCAGGAGCAACTGGGCAAGTCCCTCTACATGCTGTCCACCGGCACCAAACGCAAAGTGATGCTGGCCACGGCCTTGGCCAGTGGCGCCGCATTTACCCTGCTCGACGAACCCTTTGCCGCGCTGGACTGGCCCTCCGTCAACTTTCTGCATGAGGTGCTGACCGATGCCGCCCAGCACCCGAGCCGGGCGTTTGTCATCGCAGACCATGAAGCGCCAGAGGGCATTCCCCTGGCCGCGTGTATTGATTTGCCCTTGATCATCTGATCCACCAGCACAGGCTGGCTCTACTCACGGGTCGGCGTTGGGTGGTGACAGATGTGCCGGTACTGGTGACGATTTGAGCACTGGAGGTCGTGCTTCTGTTACCGCTAGAGACCCATTGCCGCCAGTCACGACAGGCAGCTTACCGGTTGCCCAATTCGACTCCGGTGTTGTTGTTGGGGTGCTGTCGCTCTTGATGGCAGCTTTTGACCGACAGTCCTATTTTTATAGTAAAAAGTGCTATAGTTTCGCTCCATGACGGATCAAAAACGCGTTTTTAAGACAAAAACCTTTGACAGATGGGCAAAGAAATTACTTGGTGACGACATATTGTGCAGGGCTGCAAGAGAGATAGAGCAAGGCTTGTTTGATGCAGACCTGGGTGGCGGTATTTGCAAGAAGCGGGTCGCCATTGCAGGCATGGGAAAAAGTGGGGGCACAAGAACATTGGTAGCCAAACAACATGCTGCAGCGATTTTCTTTTTGCTCGGCAGAGAAAAGAGCTCACCGGGCACCGACTTCTCTGATTCTGCCGTGGAAGCGGTCAAACTTATCGGTGCAAATTTGCAAATTCAACCCATGTCAAAACTTGATGAAATGAAGTTCAACGGAAGCTTAAAGGAGATATGCAATGCCGAAAAGAACCAGTGAAGAAGCGCGCATGCTCCAGGAACTGCTGGATACAGCGGCGGACATGAGCTCCTACGGCGTCATGTCTAAAACAGACATGGCTCGCATCCGAGCGCTTTGCGAAGTGCCCCCTGCATACACACCAGAGCGCGTTGTGGCAATCCGCACAACGATTGTGAAAGCAAGCCAAGCGGTTTTCGCAACGATGCTCAATGTGAGCGTATCGACAGTGCAAAAATGGGAATCGCCCGCTGCCAACAAGCACCCCAGTGGAACCTCGGCAAAGTTATTGCAAATGGTTGAGGCCAAAGGAGTCGAGGCACTTTTGGTTTAGTTGGGGGCGGGCTCGTCGATCCATAGGTGGCAACGGCCGCTTTGGAGCATGCAGATCGCAAAACTGTAAGACCGGAAACGCTGCGAACCAGCTGTAAAAATCACTGAGAAGCCGACGCTGGTATGCACCTTGAATTTGTGTTTTCTTGTTTGAGTTCACACACCCTGCGCCTGCAGGAGATGGGTTGGGGTACTGCCCGAAAACTTGAAAACAGCACGACTCTAACCGTCAAATTTTGGGTGTTGTTTCAGCACTCAGTTCCCGGGCCAGCGCGCCGGATTCCCGCCTGTGGCCGCATTGCCCGGAAAGGCCCAGGCGAGGGGCCTGCTGACCGCGCGTCAAGTCCTGCGAAATGGACTTGTAGGCCTTCGTTTGGGAGGCGCTCCCTGGTACTGGCCGGCGTCAAACGTCTGTCTTTGGCTCAGCAATTCGTCACCGTCGAGGCGCTCTGCCAAGCTTTCCAGGTCGCTTTTCGATACCCCGATGGATTCAAAATGCGCGCGCCAGGTGTTGACTACCCCGATGACTTGGACAACTTGTGCGGCGGCCCGGGCCGGCACAAGCCCAAACGCATCGCACTGGGACATCGCGTTGGCCAGCGTGGACTCTTGCCCGTACACCCCGCAGATGAACTCTTGATAGCCCTGTCCTGAATTGGTGGGGAGCACGTCATACGCTGGCGCCAGCCTCAGCCGTCCATTGGCGGTGGGGTTCACGACAAGGAGCGCGTGGTTCTTCTCGTGGTCGTCGGTGTTGTCGACCAGGATGTTGAACACCATTCGGCGGAACAGTTCTTGGGCGTCGGCCAGATGCGCGTCGCCTTGGCTGACACCGACTCTGCGCAGGATTCGGGCGAGCTGCGGGTATCCCATTTCTGGCTCGGTACCAGCCGGAGTCGCCGCTCGGATAGCGGTACCCGCCGAAATGCTGTGAATCCGCTGGCCGTCCACGCGGTCGAATCGCCGAATGGCCACGGCATTCGCCGCCGCCAGGTGAATGACCCGGGTCTGGGCGACGGAGATGCCGGCCTGGGCCGCCAACGTCATGGTCGCGTGCTCGATGAGCGGAGCGTCCACGTGCTCGTTGTTGAAGAACTTGATGACCCACTGCTCGCCCTCGATGTCGATAAGCGCCTTGGGCTTGGCGCCGCCTAACGGGCTGCCACCGCCTTCAATGATTTTGGCTTCGAGAGTAGTTAAGGCATCGCCGGCTTCAATCTTGGCCACAACCTCACTGAGTTCCTGGGCTTGCGCCAACCGTGGCAGGGGGCCGCCTTTTCGGGGGAGGTAAGTGGTGGGCGAGGTCGAAACCCCTAACGCACCGAAGCGGTCGTCACCAGCGTAGTACAAATACTCCATGAGGGACAGGCGCTGGGGCTTGTCGACGAAGCGAATGACTTTTTCACCCCAACGGTCCGGGCGCGCGTCATCCACGGCACCGACTGCGCGGGGCGCGTTGGCGCTCAGTCGCCCCGGCGGGGAGAACTCGTTGTCCACAAGGGGCAGGTCCTCGCTGAGTGCAAATCCATGGGCCAGCCAGTCCCCGGCGTAGTGGAGCGAGACGCCCTTGCCGGCGGCAACCAGCTTCAACGCACCGACGTAGCGAGGCGTCGGGTCTCCCAGGTACCAAAGGTACAAGTCATCCAGGCGCATTTCAGTCCTGGCTGTTGTGGGGAGTTGCTGCGCGCATATGGGCATCCGCGGAGGCCTGCGCACGGGCAAGGCCTAGCGCCACCGCTTCTCGAACATTCAGCTCGAGCGCGCCCTGGTCATGTTCCGGTGCCGCCAAGTTTCCCAGCTCGCCATCTCGGTTGATGAGCCACAAGGCACTTGCGACGATGCCGAGGCTCACGGTCGGGTCGCCGGCTTCGAGACGCTGGAGCGTGGAGAGAGTGACCCCCAAGCGCTTTGCCCAGGTGCGCAGCGATTCCTTGCGGCGTAAGCGGGCCACCGCCAGGTCGGCCCCCAGTTTCTGGAGTGCGCCCAAGGTGGCCGGAGGCAGTTGTCGGATGGCTTTGGTAGTTTTTGACATACCGATAATGTAGTACAAAATGCCGAGTATTGCATCTTCTTATCGGTACATGACGTGGGCCCTAACGATCCAGCCCGGTGTAGTTTTCAAAGGTCTTCCACCAATTGAAGACGTTCAAACCTGCCAAGATGTTGAATGTTGCAGAGATGGGATCATGCTGGCTCCTTGTAAAACACATTTTTCTGTAACGCACGCCCTGTCAGCGGCGCCACCTTGTCGTGAATCGCGCCAATGTGCTCGGGCGTGGTGCCGCAGCAGCCACCGACGATGTTGACCAGGCCCTCGGCGGCAAATTCGCCCACCAGGCGGCTGGTATCGGCTGGGGTTTCGTCAAAACCGGTGTCGCTCATCGGGTTGGGCAGGCCGGCGTTGGGGTAACAACTGATGTAGGTGTCGGGTGCGGCCTTGGCCAGCTCCTGGATGTAGGGGCGCATCAGGGCCGCACCCAGCGCGCAGTTCAGCCCCACCGCCAGCGGCTGGGCGTGGCGCACGCTGTGCCAGAAGGCGGTTACGGTCTGGCCGCTCAGGATGCGCCCGGACGCATCGGTCACGGTGCCGCTGATGATGATGGGCAGGCGCTCGCCGCTGGCCTCAAAAAATTCGTCGATGGCAAACAGTGCCGCCTTGGCGTTCAGGGTGTCAAAAATGGTTTCCACCAGCAGTGCATCGGCACCGCCCTGCACCAGCGCCTGGACCTGTTCGTAATAGGCGGCGCGCAATTGCTCGAATGTGACGTTGCGGGCGCCGGGGTCGTTGACATCGGGGCTGATACTGGCGGTTTTGGGCGTGGGCCCGAGGGCGCCCAGCACAAAACGCGGCTTGTCCGGGGTGGAAAACTTGTCGCAGGCGGCGCGCGCTATTTTTGCCGAGACCAGGTTCATTTCGAATGCCAGGTCGGCCATGTCGTAGTCGGCTTGCGCCACGCGGGTGGCGCCAAAGGTGTTGGTCTCAATGAAGTCGGCGCCAGCGGCCAAGTAGCGCTCGTGGATGTCGCGGATGACATCCGGGCGCGTCAGACTCAGCAACTCGTTGTTGCCTTTCACATCCTTGTGAAAGTCCTTGAAACGCTCACCCCGGTACTGGGTTTCGTCGAGCTTGAAGCGCTGGATCATGGTGCCCATGGCGCCGTCCAGAATCAGGATGCGTTTTGCCAGCAGGTCGGGCAGGGCTTGGGCGCGGGTATAGTGAAGTGGTTTCATAGCGCTGGTATTGTAGAAAACATTGCTGGTCCGCATGCCCGCGCGGTGTTTCTCCCGCCCGGCACGCCCTTGCCGAGAGTTGAAAGAATCCCAAAATGCGTTGTTTCAACACCTGTCTTGCCTTGTTACTCACGCCCCTGCTGCTGGCGGGTTGTCAGCCGAAGCCGACGCCGGGCTGGTCGGGTTATGGGGAGGGGGACTACGTTTATGTGTCCTCGCAATTGGGTGGCACCCTGACGCAATTGAATGTGCGCAGCGGAGATCAGGCGACCCAAGGCATGCCCTTGTTTGCGCTGGAAGCCGAAAACGAGCAAGCTGCGCGAAGTGAGGCCGATGCCCGGCTGGTGCGTGCCAACGCCCAGCTCGCCAATGCGGCCAAGGGCAAGCGCAGCGACGAAATTGCGGTGATTCAGGCCCAGCTCAGCCAAGCTCGCGCCCAAGCCAGGCTCAACGCAGACGCTTTGGCACGCGAGGAGCAGTTGGTCAAGCAGGGCTTTGTCTCCGAGGCGCGGCGCGATGACCTGCGCACCGCACAGGCCCAGAGTGCTGCCCGGATGGACGAGCTGGCGGCGCAGTTGCGGGTGGCGCAATTGCCAGCCCGCGTCGATGAGCGTGCCGCCGCGGCTGCCGACACCGAAGCCGCGCGGCAATCGGTGCGCCAGTTGGCTTGGCGCGAGGCGCAAAAATCCCGCACCGCGCCGGTAGACGGGTTGGTGACGGATACCTTCTTTCGCGTGGGCGAGTCGGTGCCTGCGGGGCAGCCGGTGCTGGCTCTGTTGCCGCCCGGTCATATCAAAGTGCGTTTTTTTGTGCCAGAAAGTGCCATGGGCAGTCTTCAGGTCGGCGCTGCGGTCAACATTGTGTGCGACGGTTGCGCGGGGCCGATCCCGGCCAGAATTTCCTTCATCTCGAATCGGGCAGAGTACACGCCACCGGTCATTTATTCCAACGCGCAACGGGCCAAACTGGTGTTCATGGTCGAGGCGCGACCCAGCGCCAGTGACGCTGCCCGGCTTAAACCCGGGCAACCGGTGGAGGTGCTGCCGGTTGCCGGAGCCACGCCGTGACACGAGCGGTTGACGTCACCGGCCTGACCAAGCGCTATGGTGGGCGCGCTGTGGTGGACAATTTGTCGATCCAGCTGGAAACCGGGCGCATTTGCGGCTTTCTGGGGCCCAACGGCAGTGGCAAAACCACCACCATCCGCATGCTGTGCGGGCTGCTGACCCCCGACAGCGGCGCCGGCACCTGTCTGGGGCTGGACATCATCACCCAGGCGGCGCAGATCAAGCGCCAGGTCGGTTACATGACCCAGCGTTTTGGCTTGTACGAAGACCTGACGATTCGCGAAAACCTGGACTTTGTGGCCCGCCTGTTCGAGCTGCCGCAGCGCAAGCAGGTGGTGGACCTGACGCTGGAGCGGTTGGGTTTGACAGCGCGCCAACGCCAGCTGGCCGGCGCCCTGTCCGGCGGTTGGAAACAGCGTCTGGCCCTTGCCGCCTGCCTGCTGCATGAGCCGCGCCTGCTGTTGCTCGACGAGCCCACCGCCGGGGTTGACCCCAAAGCGCGGCGCGACTTTTGGGACGAAATCCACCGGCTGGCCGCGCGGGGCATCACCGTGCTGGTGTCGACGCATTACATGGACGAAGCGGCCCGCTGCCACGAACTGATGTACATCGCCAACGGCCAGGTGCTGACGCGCGGCACGCAGGCCGACATCATCAACCGTGCGGGCCTGGCCGTGTGGTCCGTCGCCGGCGAGCACCTGGAGACGCTGGTGGCGCCGATCAAGGCGCTGCCCGGCGTGCTCAGCGTCTCGGCGTTTGGCAATACCCTGCATGTGGCCGGCCTTGACCCGGCGCTGCTGGAGGCCTCTCTCGCCCCTTACCAGGCGCGGCCTGAGATGCAGTTGACGCCTGCCCAGGCGGATCTGGAAGATGTGTTCATCAGCTTGATGGACCAGGCCCCGAACACTGACCGGGGCGCGGCAACATGAGTGCCTCTTTCTCCTTCGCGCGGGTGGCGGCCATCCTCATCAAGGAATTCCAGCAGATGCTGCGCGAGCGCCTGACCTTTGCCATGGCCATTGGCGTGCCGGTGATGCAGCTGATCCTGTTTGGCTACGCCATCAACAACGACCCCAAGGGTCTGCCGACCGCGCTGGTGGCCTATGACAGCGGGTCGCTGGCACGCAGCCTGGTGGCCGCGGTCCAGAATACCGGCTACTTCCACATCGTGGCCCAGCCGGCCACCGAGGTGCAGGCCGAGCGCCTGCTGGAAACCGGCGAGGTCCAGTTCGTGCTGGCGATTCCGCCCGATTTCTCCAGGCGCTTGGTGCGGGGCGAGAAACCCGCCGTGCTGGTGGCGGTGGACGCGACCGACCCCTCCGCTGCCAGCAACGCCATCGCCGCGCTGGGGCAAATCACGCCGCTGGCGCTGGCGCACGACCTCAAGGGTGCGCTGGCCGGGCTGCAGCCGCGTGAGCCGCCGTTCGAGCTGCGCATTCACCGCCGCTACAACCCCGAAGGCCTGACCCGCTACAACATCGTGCCCGGCCTGATCGGCACCATCCTGACCATGACCATGGTGATGTTGACCTCGCTGGCCATGACGCGTGAGCGTGAGCGCGGCACCATGGAAAACCTGCTGGCCACGCCGGTGCGGCCGTTCGAGGTGATGGTAGGCAAGATCACGCCCTACATCATCATGGGTTACCTGCAATTGGCGGTCATCATTCTGGCCGCCGTGGTGCTGTTCGAGGTGCCGATTGTGGGCAGCCTGACCCTGTTGATGCTCGTGATTGGCTTGTTCATGCTGGCCAATCTGGGGGTGGGCTTTACCTTCTCGACCCTGGCCAGCAACCAGTTGCAGGCGATGCAGATGACATTCTTTTTCTTTTTGCCTTCAATGCTTCTGTCGGGCTTCATGTTCCCGTTTCGCGGCATGCCGCCCTGGGCGCAAGGGCTGGGCGAAATGCTGCCGCTGACCCATCTTTTACGGGCGGTGCGCGCCATCATGCTCAAAGGCGCCAGTTTTTGGGAGGTGCTCCCCAACCTTTGGCCCATGGCGCTGTTTTTGTTCGTCGTGGGCGGCATCGCCCTCAAACGCTATCGCCAGACACTGGACTAACGGGCGACGGTCGCTCTCAAAACCTTGGACAATAGGGGTATGAAACATATGCTCCCCCAGGAAGCCTGGACCCTGATTCAAAACAATCCCGGCGCTTTATTTATCGACGTGCGCATGGCCGTTGAGTCGCAATGCGTGGGCTACCCACCCGGCGTAGTCAACATTGCTTGGTACGAATTTCCTGATTACAAGGTCGATGCAGCGCAGTTTGTCGGTGCGGTGGCGCAAGTCGCCAACAGCCGGGACCAGACCGTGGTGCTGATTTGCCGCAGTGGTTTGCGCTCGGTCGATGCCGGCATGGCGTTAGAGAAGGCCGGCTTTACCCAGGTGATCAACGTGCTGGATGGTTTTGAGGGTGAACCCGACGACAACGGTCACCGCTCGACCGAATGCGGCTGGCGTTTTGACGGTCTGCCGTGGACGCAGTCCTGAGCCCAATCTACCACTAGCCTGCCTGCCCGGCAGGCGTCCGCTCCACCTATTTCACCGACCATCATTTTGTCCATCGCGTCTATCCTCCAAGAGGTTTTTGGTTACGCCAGCTTTCGTGGGCCGCAGCAAGCCATCATCAGCCATGTGGTGGCCGGTGGTGACGCGCTGGTGCTGATGCCCACCGGCGGCGGCAAAAGCCTGTGTTACCAGATCCCTGCCATTGCCAGGCAGCAGGCCGGACTGGGCATCACCGTGGTGATTTCGCCGCTGATTGCACTGATGCACGACCAAGTGGGTGCACTGCACGAGGCGGGTGTCAGTGCGGCGTTTTTGAATTCCACGCTAAGCAGCGACGAGGCCTACCAAACCGAGCAGCGCCTGCTGCGTGGTGAGATCACGCTGCTGTATGCGGCGCCGGAACGGGTCACGACGCCACGCTTTTTGGCGCAACTCGATGCGCTGCATGCGCGTGGTCAGCTTAGCCTGTTTGCGATTGACGAAGCGCATTGTGTCAGCCAGTGGGGTCATGACTTCCGGCCCGAATACCGCGCGCTCACGGTGCTGCACGAGCGTTATGCCGGCGTGCCGCGCATGGCGCTCACCGCCACCGCCGATGCACTGACCCGCGCCGACATTGTGGAGCGGCTGCAGTTGGAGGCGGCAGCGCAATTTGTCAGCAGTTTCGACCGGCCTAATATTCGTTACACCATTGTCGAGAAAAAGGACGCCAGTACCCAGCTGCTGCGCTTTATCGAGCGCGAGCACTCGGGTGAGGCCGGGGTGGTGTACTGCCAGTCGCGCAAACGGGTGGAGGAAATTGCCGCCATGCTGGCGCTAACCGGTATCCATGCTTTGCCCTACCACGCCGGGCTCGACTTCAAGGTGCGTCAGGCCAACCAAAATCAGTTTCTGCGCAGCGAAGGCGTGGTGATGGTGGCGACCATTGCCTTTGGCATGGGCATCGACAAGCCCGACGTGCGTTTTGTTGCGCACCTCGACATGCCTAAAAACATTGAAGGTTATTACCAGGAAACCGGCCGCGCCGGGCGCGACGGCATGGCCGCTGACGCCTGGATGTGCTACGGCCTGCAGGATGTGGTCAACCAGCGCCGCATGATCGACGAAAGCCCGGCTGAAGAAGATTTCAAACAGGTCATGCGCGGCAAGCTCGACGCCCTGCTGGGCCTGGCCGAGGCCACCGATTGCCGCCGCGTGCGCCTGCTGCGCTACTTTGGCGAGGAAAGCCAGGACTGCCACAACTGCGACAACTGCCTGCAGCCGCCCGAGGTCTGGGACGCGACCGACGCGGCGCGCAAGCTGCTGTCGACCGTGTACCGGCTGCAGCAAACCAGCGGGGTCTCGTTTGGGGCTGGCCACACCATGGACATCGTGCGCGGCAAACGCACTGAAAAAGTGCTGCAGCGCGGCCATGAGAGCGTTAGCACTTTCGGCCTGGGCGCTGAGTACAGCGAAAGCCAGTTGCGCGCCGTGATGCGCCAGCTCATTGCGGTTGGGGCCTTGCATGTGCACACCAGTGACGGTTTCAGCACCTTGCATCTGACGGAAAGCTCCCGCGCCGTGCTTCGCGGTGAGGTGCCGGTGCGCCTGCGTCAATCGTCCAGCCAGCGCGCCGACAAACGCAGCCGCAGTCGCACTGCGCCGGCCCCGGTGGCGGCCAACCTGGGCCAGGACGCCATGGTGCGTTTTATCAACCTCAAGTCCTGGCGTTCCGAGGTGGCCAAAGAACACAATCTGCCCGCCTATGTGATTTTTCACGACGCCACGCTGGCGGCCATCGCCGAGCGTGCCCCGCAATGTCTGGCCGACTTGCAAAACATCAGCGGCCTGGGTGCGCGCAAGCTGGAATCGTACGGTGCGGCGGTGCTGGCCGTGATGACGGGTGTATCCCGAACGTCGGAAGCCGGGCAGGCCCCCGGGTACGATTCAAATTGAGTGCGGTCGAACGACCTTGAGGCATGACCCAGTCGCCGTGCCGTGCGTGTAAGTCGCCTGTCCACGCCTCGGAATCGGCCACCCCAGCCCAACACTTTGAATCGCGCCCCAAGCGGCCTGAAGCCCGCCCATCTTTGCTACACTATTTCCATGTTCATGCATCAACTTCAGATCACAGGTTGCAGCGACCGGGGGGCCTGGCCCTGGCGTGCCTGCATTGCGCCCCAAGTCTTGTCCTGACCCGCCGCTCGTTGCATCATTGGTAGGGGTGTCGGCAAGCGCGTTGTCAGTTCAGCCCCTCTTTAGAAAGATGCTCCCGTGATTTCCGAACTTGAATTCAATGCCTTAAGCGCCCAGGGTTTCAACCGCATTCCGGTTGTGGCGCAAGCTTTTGCCGATCTTGAAACACCGCTTTCTCTCTACCTCAAACTGGCCAACAGCGCGCCGTTCAGCTTTTTGCTGGAGTCGGTGGTGGGTGGCGAGCGTTTTGGCCGCTACAGCTTCATTGGCTTGCCCGCGCGCACGCTGCTTCGCACCAGTGGCTTTGGTGATGCGGTGCGTACCGAGGTGGTGACCGACGGTGTGGTGGTGGAAACCTCGCAAGTCAATCCGCTTGACTTTATTGCCGACTACCAACAGCGTTTTAAGGTGGCGCTGCAGCCCGGCATGCCGCGTTTTTGTGGTGGCCTGGCCGGCTATTTTGGTTACGATGCCGTGCGCTACATTGAGAAAAAGCTGCAGCATTCGTGTCCGCCCGACGAGCTCGGTTGCCCCGACATTTTGCTGCTGCAGTGCGAGGAGCTGGCCGTGATCGACAACCTGTCGGGCAAGCTTTACCTGATGGTGTATGCCGATCCGGCCCAGCCACTGGCTTACCAGCGTGCCACCGAACGTCTGGTGCAACTCAAGGACCGCCTGGAGCAACCGGTGCACGCGCCGCAGGTGCTCGCCAGTGCGGGCCAGTCGGCCGTGCGCGATTTTGCCAAGGCAGACTACATTGCTGCCGTGGAACGCGCCAAAGAGCTGATTGCCGGTGGCGACTTCATGCAGGTGCAAGTCGGCCAGCGCATCAAGAAGCCCTACACCCAGTCGCCGCTGAGCCTGTACCGGGCGCTGCGCTCACTCAACCCCAGCCCCTACATGTACTACTACAACTTCAGCGGTGCCACGGCAGACGGGGCCGACTTCTCTGTGGTGGGGGCATCGCCAGAGATCCTGGTGCGCCAGGAGCAGGTGTTGCAGGACGGTCAGCCGGTGCAAAAAATCACCATCCGCCCGCTGGCCGGTACGCGACCGCGCGGCGCCACACCCGAAGCAGACAAGGCCGCCGAGGTGGAGCTCATCAATGACCCCAAGGAACGCGCCGAACATGTGATGCTGATTGACCTGGCGCGCAACGACATTGGCCGCATTGCCAAAATTGGCAGTGTCAAGGTGACCGACGCCTTTTGTGTGGAGCGCTACAGCCACGTGATGCACATCGTCAGCAACGTGGAGGGCACCTTGTTGCCCGGCATGACCAACATGGACGTGCTCAAGGCCACTTTCCCGGCCGGCACACTCACCGGCGCGCCCAAGGTGCACGCCATGGAGCTGATTGACCAGTTGGAGCCCACCAAGCGCGGCCTTTACGGCGGCGCCTGCGGCTATCTGAGCTACGCCGGTGACATGGACGTGGCCATTGCCATTCGCACCGGCATCATCAAGGACCAGATGCTTTACGTGCAGGCGGCCGCAGGGGTGGTGGCCGACAGTGTGCCCGAGTTGGAGTGGCGCGAAACCGAAGCCAAGGCGCGAGCGCTGCTGCACGCCGCCGAACTGGTGGAAGAAGGACTGGTGTGAAACGTTTGACGCGGCAATGGCGGGCCTGGCTGATGCTGGCTTTTGCGTTGGCAGCGGTCGGTGTGTTGATGGCGGTCAGCCTGCGCAATGAGCACAAGCGTATTGAGACCTACGAGCTGGAACGCTTGAGCACGCAGGCCAAGTTGATCGAGGCCAACCTGGTGCGCCAGCTCAGCGCCATTCAACGCAGTCTGTTGTCCATCCAGGGTGACTTGCCGCGTTGGCAGCGCAGCCCGGCGGGCTGGCTTGAGGGGCAGCAAACCTTGCGCAACATGGAAATCGCCATGTCCGCTGTGCGCACCTTTGCGGTGCTCGATGCGCAGGGCACGGTGACCTTTTCCAACCGCGACGAACTGCTGGGGCGCAATTTTTACCAGCGCGATTATGTGCAGGTGCCGCTCAAGACCTTGGACCCGAAGCTGCTGTATGTGAGCCCGCCGTACCGATCCGTGCTCAACAATTACCTGATCAGTCTGACACGCGTCTTGCTCGATGAGCGGGGGCAGTTTGCCGGTGTTGTGTTGGCCAGCATTGACCCGATTGACATGGATATTTTGCTCAACTCGGCGCGTTACAGCAACGACATGCAAGCCATCCTGGTGCATGGCGACGGCATGATTTTTCGCAGCGAACCCAAGCTCGATACCACCATGGAGCAGGCCTTGTTGGCACCCAACACCTTGCTGGGGCGGCACCTGCGCAATCACCCGGTGGCAGGCCCTGTGGATGCTGAAAAGGTGGTCAGCACCGACCAGCGTCTGAGTGTGATGCGCACCATTCTGCCTGATGCACTGGTGATGGACAAACCACTTGAAGTGGTGCTGACCCGGGCGCGCGAGCCCCTTTTTGTGGCATGGCAAGCCGACGTGCTGGCGCAGGTCGGGGCCTACCTGTTGCTGGTGCTCATCAGTTTGTTTGGCTTATCCGTTTACCAGGCTCAGCAGACCCAAAAAATAATGGCTGCCACACGGCTCAAACTGGCTACCGAGGCCAGTGGTGTGGGTATTTGGGAGTTTGACCTGATCACCAAAAGCTACCAATGGGACCACACCATGTTCGAGCTGTTTGGCATTGATCCCAAGACGGCCAGTGCGCGTAATGACGACTGGATCAAACTGCTAAGCCCTCAAGAGCTGGAGCGCATGCGTGAGGCCACACGCGTCACCATTCGACAGAACCAGCCTTTTGGCATGACGTTTCAGATTCGCCGACCCGATGGTGAGTCGCGTTTTATGCACAACCGGGCTGCGCTGTATTCGGATGACCGTGGTGTGCCAAGGCGCCTGATTGGTGCCACGGAGGACGTGACCCAGCGCATGGCGCAGGAGTCTGAACTGCGCATCGCGGCCGCAGCGTTTGAGTCGCATGAGAGCATGCTGATCACCAATGCCCAGGTGGAAATTTTGCGGGTCAACCAGGCCTTCTCGCAGCTCTATGGGCTGGCGGCCAGCGAGGTGGTGGGCCGCAACCCAAGCCTGCTCAAATCCGGCCGACACCCGCCTGATTTTTATACCGCGATGTGGGCCGAATTGGCGGCACACCACAGTTGGCAGGGCGAAGTGTGGAATGTGCGCAAGAATGGCTTGGAGTTTCCCTGCTGGTTGTGTATTACGGCGGTGCGCGACGACGAGGGTATGGTGACCCATTATGTGGCCACACACACCGACATCACACTGCGCAAAACTGCGGAGGACGAGGTCAAACGCCTGGCTTTTTTTGACCCGCTTACCAATCTGCCCAACCGGCGTTTGCTGTCGGACCGGTTGCATCAGGCGGTGATAAAAGTCAAGCGCGAGCAAGGCCATTTGGCCCTGATCTTTGTTGACCTTGACAAATTCAAGCCGGTCAATGACCGCCATGGTCACGCGGCGGGTGACCAGCTGTTGCAGGCGGTGGCACACCGGCTGCGCACCTGTGTGCGCGAATCAGACACCGTGGCACGTGTCGGCGGCGACGAATTTGTGGTGCTGCTGGCCAGCATCAGCCAGGCGCAGGATGCGATGCAGGTGGCGCAAAAAATACATGCCGCGCTGCGTGTGCCCTTCCATTTACCCGTTGGCCAGAGCGTACAGATATCAAGCAGCACAGGGGTCGCCTTGTACCCCGAACATGGCCTGGATGAGGCCACGCTGTCACACCATGCCGACGTGGCAATGTATGCAGCCAAGGCTGCCGGACGCGATCAATACATGGTTTACGAGCCATCGCTTGATCACCCCGCGCTTTGAATGACTTTGCGGAGAAGACCCATGAAACTTTTAATGATCGACAACTACGACAGCTTTACCTATAACATTGTCCAGTACCTGGGTGAGCTGGGTGCCGACGTGAGCGTGGCACGTAATGACGAAATCACTCTGGCCGACATCGACGCGCGTCTGGCGGCTGGTGCGCTCGACCGGCTGGTCATTTCCCCCGGTCCCTGCTCCCCGGCTGAAGCGGGCATTTCGGTGGCTGCCATTCGGCACTTTGTCGGCAAATTGCCGATTTTGGGCGTCTGCCTGGGGCATCAGGCCATAGGCGCGGCCTTTGGCGGCAAGATCATTCGGGCCCAGCAGCTGATGCACGGCAAGACCAGCGTCATCACCACCACACAAGAGGGTGTGTTTGCCGGTCTGCCCGCGCAATTTACCGTCAACCGCTACCATTCGCTGTCGATCGAGCGCGCCAGCTGTCCGGCCTGTCTGAAGGTGACCGCTTGGACCGACGACGGCGAAATTATGGGCATCAAACACACTGGCCTCGACATCGAAGGCGTGCAGTTTCACCCCGAGAGCATCCTCACCGAGCATGGCCACGCCATGCTGGCGAATTTCCTGAAACCCCGTCAAGAAGACTGAATGGCGACCGTGAGGTGGCCATACGCACCGCACCTTCAAAGAAAAGAGACAGACCATGTACAAAACAGTTGACCTTCGCAGCGATACCGTTACCCAACCGACACTGGCCATGCGTGAGGCCATGTTGGCCGCGCCGCTGGGCGACGACGTTTTTGGCGACGACCCCAGCGTTAACGCACTGCAGGCGCATATTGCCGACATCACTGGCAAGGAAGCCGCACTGTTCATGCCCACGGGCACGCAGAGCAACCTGTGCGCACTGATGACCCATTGCGAACGCGGCGATGAATACATCGTCGGTCAACTCGCCCACACCTACCGTTTTGAGGGCGGTGGTGCCGCCGTGCTGGGCAGCATCCAGCCGCAGCCCCTGACGCAAGGCGCCACGGGCGAAATGCAGCTGACCGACATTGCTGCAGCGATCAAGCCTGACGACCCCCACTTTGCCCGCAGCCGCCTGCTGTGTTTGGAGAACACCTGGAACGGCCACCCGATGAGACTCGCCTACCTCGCGCAAGCGACCGGCCTGGCCCGTGAACGCGGCCTGGCCACGCACCTGGACGGCGCACGCCTTTTTAATGCCGCAGTCGCCACGCCCGATGCGGGCGCTGATGCCTATGCCGCGGCGCGCCACATCGCCAGCTATTTCGACAGCGTTTCGGTATGCTTCAGCAAGGGCCTGGGCGCGCCAGTCGGTTCCGCCTTGTGTGGTTCGCGCGCCTTGATCGCCCGCGCGCTGCGCTGGCGCAAGATGCTGGGTGGCGGCATGCGCCAGTCGGGCGTGCTGGCCGCCGCTGCGACGCATGCCCTGGACCACCACATCGAGCGTCTGGCGCAAGACCATGCGCTGGCGCAGCGTCTGGCCCAAGGCCTGGCAGGCATAGACGCCTTGACGGTGCGCTCGGCGCAGACCAACATCGTGTTTGTCGATGTCACCGGGGGCCATGGCCCGGCTTTGCTGGCGTACCTGGCGCAGCATGGCGTGCTGGCCACCGGCCTGATCGGCCTGCGTTTTGTCACCCATCTGGACGTGGATGAGGCGGGCATCGACCATGCGCTGGCCTGCATTCACCAGTTTTTCAAGACGCAAGCTGGCACGGCGGCACCCGCGCAGGCAGCCGGCTCTGCCGTGTACTGATTTCCGGGCGTTCTGGCCAGCCATTCATTTTTCAGAGATCACCATGCCCCATACCCTCACCATTACCCCGCAAGAAGCGCTGTTGCGCACCATTGAGCACCGCGAGATTTTCCACGACGAAATGCTGCACATCATGCGCCAGATCATGGCGGGCGAATGGTCGCCGGTGATGCTGGCGGCGTTCATCACCGGCTTGCGTGTCAAAAAAGAAACCATTGGCGAGATCACGGCGGCGGCGCAGGTGATGCGCGAGTTTTCCACCAAGGTCCACGTGGCCAATACCACCCACCTGGTCGACATTGTCGGCACCGGTGGTGATGGTGCGCACACCTTCAACATTTCGACCTGTGCCATGTTTGTGGCCGCGGCCGCAGGCGCCAAGGTCAGCAAGCATGGCGGGCGCAGTGTCAGCAGCAAGAGTGGCAGTGCCGACGTGATGGAGTCACTCGGGGTCAACATCAACCTGAAACCGGAAGCCATTGCCCAGTGTATTGATCAGGTGGGTGTCGGTTTCATGTTTGCCCCCAACCACCACCCGGCCATGAAAAACGTGGCACCGGTACGGCGGGAAATGGGCGTCAAGACCTTATTCAATCTGCTCGGGCCTTTGACCAATCCGGCCGGCGCGCCGAATATTTTGATGGGTGTGTTTCACCCCGACCTGGTCGGCATTCAGGTGCGCGCGCTGGAGCGCCTGGGGACCGAACACGCGATGGTGGTTTATGGCAAGGACGGCCTCGACGAGGTCAGCCTGGGCGCGACCACGATGGTGGGGGAACTCAAGGACGGCAAGGTCACCGAGTATGAAATCCACCCGGAAGACTTTGGCATGGCCATGGCCAGCACCCGCGCCTTCAAGGTCGAAACGCCCGAGCAGTCGCGCACCATGCTGCTGGGCGTGCTGGACAATGTGGCGGGTCCGGCCAAGGACATCGTGGTGCTCAACGCCGGCGTAGCCCTTTATGCCGCCAATGTAGTCAGCTCCATCAGGGACGGTATTGACAAGGCGCGTGCCGCCATTGAGTCTGGTGCCGCCAAGGCCAAGCTGGAGGCTCTGGTCACGACTGCCCATGCCTTGAGCGTGGCCTGACATGGCCTTGTTGCATACCGATGGGGCCTGGATTGTCATAGGCGTCTCGGTGCTGTTTATCGTCGCGGGGCTGGTGTTGCACCGCGTGTTTGTCAACGTCCTCAAAAATGGCTCGCAGGAGCCAAGCCAACATGACTGATATCCTGAATAAAATTGTGGCGGTAAAGCGCGAAGAAGTTGCCGCTGCCATCCAACGCAAGTCACTCGCAGCCATGCGCTTTGATGCCGAAAGCCGGGTCCTGACGCGCGATTTTGTTGGCGCCCTGCGCGCCAAAATTGCCGCTGGCCAGCCCGCAGTGATTGCCGAGATCAAGAAAGCTAGCCCGTCCAAAGGGGTGCTGCGGGCCGACTTCATTCCCGCCGATATTGCCCAGAGTTATGCTGAATATGGCGCAGCCTGCCTGTCGGTACTGACTGACGTGCAGTTTTTTCAGGGCTGCATCGATTACCTCAAGCAGGCGCGGGCGTCGTGCCAATTGCCGGTGCTGCGCAAGGATTTTATGGTCGACGCCTACCAAATTTACGAGTCGCGGGCTTGTGGGGCAGACGCCATTTTGCTGATCGCCTCTTGCCTCGACGACGTACAAATGACGGACTTTGAGCAAGTTGCCCACAGCCTCGACATGGCGGTGCTGGTAGAAGTGCACGACGCGCCAGAGCTGGTGCGCGCGCTCAGGCTCAAAACCCCGCTGATCGGCGTTAACAACCGGAACCTCAAAACCTTTGAGGTTTCGCTCGACACCACCCTGAGCCTGATGCGTGACATTCCGTCAGATCGCCTGCTGGTGTGCGAAAGCGGCATTCACAGCCGTGACGATGTGTTGCGCATGGGCGCCGCCGGCGTCAATACCTTCTTGGTAGGTGAGGCCTTTATGCGCGCCGACGAGCCGGGCGAAGCCTTGGCGGCGCTGTTTGGCTGATATGCAAGGGTGACGCGTTGACACCAGACCTGTTCGCTACCCCTCCGAGCCAGTTGCAAAGCGCCGACCCCGGCGACTGGTCGGTCGCGCCCGGCTGGAGAGCTTTGGTGGATCGTTTTTTTGGCTCGCCAGCGGGCCTCAAGCTGTTGGCATTTTTGCAGCAACGGCTGACGGCTGGCGCGGTCATTTTTCCGCCCCAGCCACTGCGTGCGCTGGAATTAACTCCGCCTGAGACCGTGCGTGTGGTGATTTTGGGGCAAGACCCCTATCATGGGCGCGCTCAGGCCGAGGGCCTGGCTTTTTCGGTCGCGCCCGGCGTGGCCTTGCCGCCGTCCTTGCGCAATATTTTCAAGGAATTACAGCGTGACCTGGGTCAACCGCTGCCGCCATTTCCCGCCCCGGGCGGCAGTCTGGTGCGCTGGGCGCGCCAAGGTGTGTTGCTGCTCAACACCTGTTTGACGGTTGAAGAGGGGCGCCCTGCCAGCCATGCTGGCAAAGGCTGGGAGCAGTTGACCGATGCCATCATCGAGCAGGTTTCGGCTGGGCTGGTGCCGGTCGTCTTTATGCTCTGGGGTGCGCATGCCCAAAGCAAGCAAACACTGATTGATGCCAGGCGCCACGTGATTCTGTGTGCCAATCACCCCTCTCCCCTGTCTGCCTTGCGGCCACCCCATCCGTTCATCGGCTGTGGTCATTTTTCTCGGGCAAAGGTCTGTTGCGACCTGGGCTTTGATGTGGCTTGACTAAAAAAACAAAGACCGACGTTACAAAAGCCGAACTTAATGGCATAATCCGGGGTTCACCGTGGAGAGGTGGCCGAGTGGTTAATGGCAGCAGACTGTAAATCTGCCCTCTTACGAGTACGCTGGTTCGAATCCAGCCCTCTCCACCAGTGGTAGAAATTGAATGTGACACTGAAGCGAAGGCGCTGACAGGTTGACGGGTTCAGCTTCAAGGCGGGAGTAGTTCAATGGTAGAACCCTAGCCTTCCAAGCTAATGACGCGGGTTCGATTCCCGTCTCCCGCTCCAGTGTGCACAGCGTAAGTACATTGCCCATTTGGCTCAGTGGCAGAGCACTCCCTTGGTAAGGGAGAGGTCCCGGGTCCGATTCCCGGAATGGGCACCATTTTGGTGTTTGGCATCAAAATGGTTGTTGTGGGCTTGTTGCCTTTTTATTTGACCGTCTTTAAATTTTCGGAGTCTGAAAATGGGAAAAGAAAAATTCACACGAACCAAGCCCCACGTCAACGTGGGCACCATCGGTCACGTTGACCATGGCAAAACCACACTGACAGCGGCCATCACTTCAGTGTTGGCGTCCAAATTTGGTGGTACGGCCAAGGCCTACGACCAAATCGACGCAGCGCCCGAAGAAAAAGCACGCGGCATCACCATCAACACCGCCCACGTGGAATACGAAACGGCCAACCGCCACTACGCCCACGTTGACTGCCCTGGCCACGCTGACTATGTGAAAAACATGATCACCGGTGCTGCCCAGATGGACGGCGCCATTCTGGTGTGCTCCGCCGCTGACGGCCCCATGCCCCAGACCCGTGAACACATCCTGTTGGCGCGCCAGGTGGGTGTGCCTTACATCATCGTGTTCCTGAACAAATGCGATATGGTTGATGATGCTGAACTGCTCGAACTCGTCGAGATGGAAGTGCGCGAACTGCTGGACAAGTATGACTTCCCGGGCGACACCACCCCGATCATCCACGGTTCAGCCAAACTCGCCATGGAAGGCGACAAAGGCCCGCTGGGCGAACAAGCCATCATGAAACTGGCTGACGCGCTGGACAGCTACATTCCCCTGCCAGAGCGTGCCGTGGACGGCGCCTTCCTGATGCCCGTCGAAGACGTGTTTTCGATCTCTGGTCGCGGCACCGTGGTGACCGGTCGTATTGAGCGCGGTATTATCAAAGTTGGTGAAGAAATCGAAATTGTCGGTATCCATGACACCGTCAAAACCACCTGCACCGGTGTTGAAATGTTCCGCAAACTGCTCGACCAAGGTCAGGCTGGCGACAACGTCGGCATCTTGCTGCGCGGTACCAAGCGCGAAGATGTGCAACGCGGTCAAGTCCTGTGCAAGCCGGGCTCGATCAAGCCACACACCCATTTCACCGGTGAGATCTACGTTTTGTCGAAAGACGAAGGCGGCCGTCACACCCCGTTCTTTAACAACTACCGTCCCCAGTTCTACTTCCGTACCACGGACGTGACCGGTGCCATCGAGTTGCCAGAAGGCAAGGAAATGGTGATGCCCGGCGACAACGTGTCGATCACGGTCAAGCTGATTGCCCCGATCGCCATGGAAGAAGGCCTGCGCTTCGCCATCCGTGAAGGCGGTCGTACCGTTGGCGCCGGTGTGGTGGCCAAGGTGATTGCGTAATTTATCGGATCTGGAAGACCCGGATAACAAAGGGGCATAGCTCAATTGGCAGAGCGTCGGTCTCCAAAACCGAAGGTTGTAGGTTCGATTCCTACTGCCCCTGCCACCTGATGACGTCGTCAGGTGTCCACAAAGCCCGCTACTAACCTGGCGGGCTTATGCGTCTCAAGCTCACTCTATTTCAGTGCTGGTTTAAATAGGCAATATCGACATTCCATGGCTACCCCTCAAGTTCAAACCGTCAATACCACTGCCGACAAAGCCAAGTTGGGCGTTGCGATTGTTTTGGTGATTGCATCCCTGGTTGCCTACTACGCGCTGAGCAAGCAGGGTCCGTTGTTTCAATGGCTGGGTTTACTGGCGTTGTTGGCTTTGGCAGCGGTGGTTTTTCTGGTCTCGGAGTCAGGCAAGGCGCTTGTGGCTTTTGGCCAGGATGCCGTTCGCGAAGTTAAAAAAGTGGTTTGGCCAGCCCGCAAAGAGGCGATCCAGATGACCGCCTATGTGTTTGGTTTTGTCTTGATCATGGCGCTTTTCCTGTGGCTGACCGACAAAACGCTCGAATGGCTTTTTTATGACCTTATTTTGGGGTGGAGAAAATAATGACTGACGCTGTGACAGCCCCCCTCGAAGGTACGGATGATAGCCAAACTGCCGCTCCAGTTGCGCCGGTGAATCCTGACTTGCGCTGGTATGTGGTGCATGCTTATTCGGGCATGGAGAAAACAGTTGAGCGCAACATCCTTGAGCGCATCAACCGTGCCGGCATGCAGGGCATGTTTGGCCGCATTTTGGTCCCCATGGAAGAAGTGGTCGAAATCAAGAACGGTCAGCGGAAAACCACCGAGCGCAAATTCTTTCCGGGCTATGTGCTGGTCGAGATGGTCATGAACGATGACACCTGGCACCTGATCAAGCACACCAACAAGGTGACTGGTTTTGTCGGCGGCGGCAAAACCCGCCCGTCTCCGATCTCTGAAGCTGAAGTTCAGAAAATCGTGAGCCAGATGCAAGAGGGCACCGAAAAGCCGCGTCACAAAGTCGAATTTGTGGTGGGCGAATACGTGCGTGTCAAGGAAGGCCCTTTTGCCGACTTCAATGGTTCGGTGGAAGAGGTCAACTACGAGAAAAGCAAGGTCCGTGTGGCCGTCACCATTTTTGGTCGCGCAACACCGGTTGAGCTAGAGTTTTCCCAGGTGGAAAAAGCCTGAGAATTTGTGGGTCAGATCACTTGCGTAGCAACGTGCTCTGACCCCAACTGATTAGAAGCAGTTCGCACTTTCCGACTCGGTGCGAATGTTGAAGAAGTGAGTCGTTAATGCCGGGGAGCCCGACGCTGCGGCTTGCAGCAGAAGGCGTTAGTACCCGTTAGGAGTTAAACATGGCGAAAAAAATCGTCGGTTTTGTCAAGCTGCAAGTGCCAGCTGGTAAAGCCAACCCATCCCCTCCCATTGGTCCCGCATTGGGTCAACGTGGTTTGAACATCATGGAGTTCTGCAAGGCATTTAATGCGCAGACTCAGGGTATCGAGCCCGGTCTGCCACTGCCTGTGGTGATTACCGCCTTTGCTGACAAGAGCTTCACTTTTGTCATCAAGTCGCCCCCGTCATCGATCCTGATCAAGAAAGCGGTCAAGATCGACAAGGGTTCGGCCAATCCGCTCAAGACCAAGGTCGGCAAGATCACGCGTGCCCAGCTCGAAGAAATCGCCAAGACCAAGATCAAGGACCTGACCGCTGCTGACATGGATGCAGCCGTCCGTACCATCGCCGGCTCAGCCCGTTCGATGGGCATCACTGTGGAGGGTGTTTAAATGGCGCGCTTGACTAAAAAACAAAAAGCCCAGCAAGGCAAAGTGGACAGCGGCAAGCTGTACCTCATTGGCGACGCACTGGGTCTGGTGAAAGAATTTGCCAACGCCAAGTTTGATGAGTCCATCGACGTGGCGGTGCAGCTTGGCATTGATGCCAAGAAATCTGACCAGGTGGTGCGTGGCGCTGTTGTGTTGCCTAACGGCACCGGCAAGACCAAACGCGTTGCCGTGTTCGCCCAGGGCGTCAAGGCCGAAGAAGCCAAGGCTGCTGGTGCTGACATCGTCGGTATGGACGACCTGGCTGCCATGATCAAGGCTGGCGATATGCCCTTTGATGTGGTGATTGCCGCCCCGGATGCCATGCGTGTTGTTGGTACCCTGGGTCAGATCCTCGGCCCACGTGGCCTGATGCCTAACCCCAAGGTTGGCACTGTGACGCCTGACGTGGCGACTGCGGTCAAGAACGCCAAGGCCGGTCAGGTGCAGTTCCGTGTTGACAAGGCTGGTATTGTGCATTCCACCATTGGCCGTCGTTCCTTTGACAGTGACAAGTTGCAAGGCAACCTGGCTGCTTTGGTCGATGCGCTGGTGAAAGCCAAGCCTGCCACCAGCAAAGGTTTGTATTTGCGCAAGGCCGCCGTGTCCAGCACCATGGGTGTGGGCGTGCGAGTTGATCTGCAATCGATTACCGCCTAAGGTGAGAAATTGGGCTGTCTGAAAGGATAGCCTGACGTGGTGGGCTGCGGCGGCTTCTTGGCTGCCGCAGGCCATCCAAGACCGTTGGTGTGCCAAGCCCGTTGGGTGAACGCACTTAATCCTAAACAGCCAACGCAGATGGCGATCCCGCTGCCCAAGAATATAAAAGTTCCTAAACAGTTGGTCGCTGCAATATGGTGTGCCCTGATGTGACGTTGCTAACAGCACAAATGGGTACTTTTTTAAGGAGTTGACCTTGAGTTTAAATCGCAGTGAGAAAGAAGCGGTCATCAGTGAAGTGACTGGCCTCGCCGCTAAAGCTCAAACGCTCGTGATAGCGGAATACCGTGGCATCACGGTCGCTGACATGACCAAATTGCGCTCGACCGCGCGCAGCAGTGGTGTGGAGTTAAGTGTGTTGAAAAACACGCTGGCCCGCCGCGCTGTCGCAGGCAGCAGCTTTGAAGTTGTGTCCGACCAGATGACCGGTCCGCTGATCTACAGCTTTTCCGAAGATGCAGTGGCTGCCGCAAAAGTGGTGGCTGACTTCGCGAAAACCAACGCCAAGTTGGTGATTCGCGGTGGTGCATACGGTGGCAAGGCTTTGGACGTCGAGGGCGTGAAGCAATTGGCAAGCATTCCTTCCAAGGAAGTGTTGCTGGCGCAATTGCTGGGCTTGATGCAGTCTCCTATTTCACGCATTGCGCGTGTGATGGCGGCTTTGGCAGAGCAAAAAGGCGGCGGCGCAGAAGCCCCCGCAGAGGCCGTTGCAGCATAACGCCTGCAATGCACAGAAATTAATCAATTGTTAGGAAACAAAATGGCATTCGATAAAGACGCATTTTTGACCGCGCTCGACAGCATGACGGTCATGGAACTCAACGACCTGGTGAAAGCCATCGAAGAGAAATTTGGCGTGAGCGCTGCAGCCATGTCTGCACCCGCTGCTGGCGGCGGCGCTGCCGCTGCTGTGGCCGAAGAAAAGACCGAATTCAACGTCGTTCTGCTTGAAGCTGGCGCCCAAAAGGTGTCGGTCATCAAGGCTGTGCGCGAAATCACCGGTCTGGGCCTCAAGGAAGCCAAGGACATGGTCGACGGCGCACCCAAGAACGTCAAGGAAGGCGTGTCCAAGGCTGATGCTGAAGCCGCTCTCAAGAAGCTGGTTGACGCTGGTGCCAAGGCTGAACTCAAGTAATTGAGTTTTCCTGAGGGCTGGAGTGCCGTGACAGGCCTCCAGCCTTTGGTGTTTTTGCAGAACACACTGGAAAGCGACCTTTTGGGGAGTTTTCCAGTGTCTTCTAACCCCGACAGCAGAAGATGCCTTGGTTCGGGTTGCATGCAAGGTGCAACCGTCCGCCATTGATTGGTAGTGGCCAATCACCAAGCGTTAACGTCGTTCAGGACCACCCCAGTCCTCATTTGCCCGGAGATTTCATGGCTTATTCATACACCGAACGCAAACGGATACGTAAAAATTTTGGCAGCCGCGACAGCGTGCTCGAGATCCCTTACTTGCTGCAAATGCAAAAAGATGCCTACACCGCCTTTTTGCAGGCCGAAGTACCGCAGAAAAAACGTACCGACGAAGGCCTGCAGGCCGCCTTCAATGCGGCGTTCCCGATCGTCTCCCACAATGGTTTTGTCGAGATGAAGTACCTCGACTACAACCTGGCCAAACCTGCGTTTGATGTGCGTGAATGTCAGACCCGTGGTCTGACCTATTCGTCGGCCGTGCGTGCCCGTGTGCAACTGATCATTTATGACCGAGAGTCCTCCACCTCGCAAAACAAGGTGGTCAAGGAAGTCAAGGAACAAGAGGTTTACATGGGCGAAGTGCCCCTGATGACCGAAAAAGGCTCGTTTGTGATCAATGGCACCGAGCGTGTCATCGTGTCGCAGTTGCACCGCTCACCCGGCGTGTTTTTCGAACACGATAAGGGCAAGACCCACAGCTCGGGCAAGCTGTTGTTTTCGGCACGGATCATCCCCTACCGCGGTTCCTGGCTCGACTTCGAGTTCGACCCCAAGGACATCCTGTATTTCCGGGTTGACCGTCGCCGCAAGATGCCGGTCACGATTTTGCTCAAGGCCATCGGCCTGAACAACGAGTCGATCTTGGCCAATTTCTTTGTGAATGACAACTTCCGCCTGATGGACAGCGGGGCTCAGATGGAATTTGTGGCCGAGCGTCTGCGCGGTGAAGTGGCCCGCTTTGACATCACCGATAAGAGCGGCAAGGTCATTGTGGCCAAGGAAAAACGCGTCACGGTGCGCCACACACGTGAACTGGAGCAGTCTGAAACCACCCATATTTCGGTGCCAGAAGACTTCTTGGTCGGGCGTGTCGTGGCCCGTAACGTGGTCGACGCCGATACCGGTGAGATTCTGGCCAAGGCCAACGAAGAGCTGACCGAAGTGCTGCTGAAGAAATTGCGCACCAGCGGTGTGCAAGACCTGGCCTGCATTTATACCAATGAGCTTGACCAGGGCGCCTACATTTCCCAAACCTTGCGCACCGACGAAACGGCTGACGAGTTTGCCGCCCGTGTGGCCATCTACCGCATGATGCGCCCAGGCGAGCCACCGACCGAAGACGCCGTGCAAGCCTTGTTCCAGCGCCTGTTTTACAACCCTGACACCTACGATCTGTCGCGCGTTGGCCGGATGAAGTTCAACGCCAAGATGGGCCGCCCCGAATCCACTGGCCCGATGGTGCTGACCAACGAAGACATCCTGGCCGTGGTCAAGGTGTTGGTCGATCTGCGCAACGGCCATGGCCAGGTTGACGACATCGACCACCTTGGCAACCGTCGTGTGCGTTGCGTCGGTGAACTGGCCGAAAACCAGTACCGCATGGGTCTGGCCCGGATTGAAAAGGCTGTCAAAGAGCGCCTGGGTCAAGCCGAGCAAGAGCCCCTGATGCCGCACGACCTGATCAACAGCAAGCCGATTTCGGCTGCGTTGAAAGAATTTTTCGGCGCTTCGCAGTTGTCGCAGTTCATGGACCAGACCAATCCGTTGTCCGAGATCACGCACAAGCGTCGCGTTTCGGCGCTTGGCCCAGGTGGCTTGACGCGTGAACGTGCCGGTTTTGAAGTGCGTGACGTGCACGTGACCCATTACGGTCGTGTTTGCCCGATTGAAACGCCCGAAGGCCCGAACATCGGCCTGATCAACTCGCTGGCTCTGTACGCCCGCCTCAACGACTATGGTTTCATTGAAACGCCGTACCGCCGTGTGGTCGACGCCAAGGTGACGATGGACATCGACTACCTGTCGGCCATCGAAGAAGGCAAGTACGTGATTGCCCAGGCCAATGCCGTGCTTGACAAGGAAGGTCGCCTCACCGGTGAGTTGATCTCGGCCCGTGAAGCTGGCGAAACCATCATGGTGTCCGCCGACCGGGTGCAGTACATGGACGTGTCGCCGGCGCAGATCGTCTCGGTGGCGGCCTCGCTGGTTCCGTTCCTGGAGCACGACGATGCCAACCGCGCCTTGATGGGCGCCAATATGTCGCGTCAGGCTGTGCCAATCTTGCGGCCCGAAAAACCGATGGTTGGTACCGGCATCGAGCGTGTTGCCGCGATTGACTCGGGCACCGTGGTGGTTGCCACCCGTGGCGGTGTGGTCGACTATGTGGATGCCACCCGTGTCGTGATTCGCGTCAACGACGCCGAAGCGCAGGCCGGTGAAGTGGGCGTGGACATCTACAACCTCATCAAATACCAGCGTTCCAACCAGAACACCAACATTCACCAGCGTCCGATCGTCAAAAAGGGCGACCATCTGGCCAAGGGCGACGTGATTGCCGACGGCGCCTCCACCGACCTCGGTGAACTGGCGCTGGGTCAGAACATGCTGATCGGTTTCATGACCTGGAACGGCTACAACTTCGAAGACTCGATCCTGATCAGCGAGCGTGTTGTGGCCGAAGACCGCTACACCTCGATCCACATTGAAGAGCTGGTCGTGATGGCACGCGACACCAAGCTGGGCGCCGAAGAAATCACGCGCGACATTCCCAACCTGAGCGAACAGCAACTCAACCGTCTGGACGAGTCGGGCATCATCTACGTGGGTGCAGAAGTGCAACCTGGCGATACGCTGGTCGGCAAGGTCACACCCAAGGGTGAGACCACACTGACACCCGAAGAAAAACTGCTTCGCGCCATCTTTGGTGAAAAGGCCAGCGACGTCAAAGACACCTCGTTGCGCGTTGACCAGGGTTCACAAGGCACGGTCATTGACGTGCAGGTGTTCACCCGCGAAGGCATCACCCGTGACCGTCGCGCCCAGCAGATCATCGACGACGAGCTCAAGCGTTTCCGCCTGGACCTGAATGACCAGCTGCGCATTGTTGAAGCCGATGCCTTTGCCCGTATCGAGAAACTGCTGGTGGGCAAAGCCGCCAACGGCGGCCCGCAAAAGCTGGCCAAAGGCACCAAGATTGACGCAGCCTACCTGGCTGCGGTCGAAAAGTTCCACTGGTTTGACATCCGCCCGGCAGACGACGACGTGTCGGCGCAGCTGGAAAGCATCAAAAACTCGCTGGAACAAACCCGCCACCGGTTCGATTTGGCTTTTGAAGAAAAGCGCAAAAAGCTCACGCAGGGCGACGAGCTGCCCGCAGGCGTGCTGAAGATGGTCAAGGTTTATGTGGCCGTCAAACGCCATCTGCAACCTGGTGACAAGATGGCCGGTCGCCACGGTAACAAGGGTGTTGTTTCCAAGATTGTGCCGGTGGAAGATATGCCGCACATGGCCGACGGTACCCCTTGCGACATCGTGCTGAATCCGCTGGGCGTGCCGTCACGGATGAACGTGGGTCAGGTGCTCGAAGTCCACCTGGGCTGGGCAGGCAAGGGCATTGGCCAGCGCATCGGCGACATGCTGCAACATGAAAGCCGCGTCGCCGAACTGCGTGAATTCCTGGGTGAGATCTACAACAGCACGGGACGCAAGGAAGACCTGGCGCAGCTCGACGACAGCCAGTTGCTTGCCATGGCCGAGAACCTGACCAGCGGCATGCCGTTTGCCACGCCAGTGTTTGACGGTGCCACCGAAGACGAAATTCGCGCCATGCTCAAACTGGCTTACCCTGATGAGCTGGCCGCTGCCAAGGGCCTGACGCCAACGCGCACCCAGGCTTACCTGTACGACGGCCGCACCGGTGACCGCTTTGAGCGCCCGGTCACGGTGGGCTATATGCACTACCTGAAACTTCACCACCTGGTGGACGACAAGATGCATGCCCGCTCCACCGGCCCGTACAGCCTGGTCACGCAGCAACCGCTGGGCGGCAAGGCCCAGTTTGGTGGTCAGCGCTTTGGTGAAATGGAAGTGTGGGCACTCGAAGCCTACGGTGCCGCCTACACCTTGCAGGAAATGCTCACCGTCAAGTCTGACGACGTGCAGGGCCGTACCAAGGTCTATGAGAGCATTGTCAAGGGTGAGCACTCGATTGAAGCCGGCATGCCGGAGTCGTTCAACGTGCTGGTCAAGGAAATTCGTTCCCTGGGTCTGGACATTGAACTGGAACGTGGCTAATCGCACAAAAGACAAGGATTTATTATGAAATCATTACTCGACCTGTTCAAGCAATTCACGCCCGATGAGCATTTTGATGCCATCAAAATTGGCATGGCTTCGCCCGAGAAAATCCGTTCCTGGTCTTTTGGCGAAGTCAAAAAGCCGGAAACCATCAATTACCGTACCTTCAAGCCCGAGCGTGATGGTCTTTTTTGCGCCAAGATCTTTGGCCCTATCAAGGACTACGAATGCCTGTGCGGCAAGTACAAGCGTCTCAAGCACCGCGGTGTCATTTGTGAGAAATGCGGCGTTGAAGTCACCCAGACCAAGGTGCGTCGTGAACGCATGGGTCACATCGATCTGGCTGCGCCCTGCGCCCACATCTGGTTCCTGAAGTCCTTGCCCAGCCGTTTGGGCCTGGTGCTGGACATGACGCTGCGCGACATCGAACGCGTGCTGTACTTTGAAGCCTACGTCGTGACCGACCCCGGCATGACCCCGCTGAAGAAATACAGCATCATGTCGGAAGACGACTTTGATGCCAAGTTCAAGGAATACGGCGACGAGTTTCAGGCCAAGATGGGTGCCGAAGGCGTCAAGGATTTGCTGCAAAACCTCGACATCGACAGCTCCATCGAGAAACTGCGCAACGACCCAAGCGGCTCCGAGCTCAAGATCAAGAAAAACACCAAGCGCCTCAAGCTGCTTGAAGCGTTCAAGAAATCCGGCATCAAGCCCGAGTGGATGGTGTTGGACGTGCTGCCGGTGTTGCCGCCTGACCTGCGCCCCCTGGTGCCGCTGGACGGTGGCCGTTTTGCCACCTCTGACCTGAACGACTTGTACCGCCGCGTCATCAACCGCAACAGCCGTCTGCGCCGCCTGCTTGAACTTAAGGCACCGGAAATTATTGCCCGCAATGAAAAGCGCATGTTGCAGGAAGCCGTTGACTCATTGCTCGACAACGGCCGCCGCGGCAAGGCCATGACTGGCGCCAACAAGCGTGCGCTCAAGTCGCTGGCCGACATGATCAAGGGCAAGGGCGGTCGTTTCCGTCAGAACTTGCTGGGCAAGCGCGTCGACTACTCTGGCCGTTCGGTCATTGTGGTGGGCCCCACACTCAAGCTGCACCAGTGCGGTCTGCCCAAGCTGATGGCGCTTGAACTCTTCAAGCCCTTCATTTTTGCGCGCCTGGAAGCCATGGGTATTGCCACCACCATCAAGGCGGCCAAGAAAGAAGTTGAAACCGGCACGCCGGTGGTCTGGGACATTCTGGAAGAGGTCATCAAGGAGCACCCGGTCATGCTCAACCGTGCGCCTACGCTGCACCGTTTGGGTATCCAGGCCTTTGAGCCGATCCTGATCGAGGGCAAGGCCATTCAACTGCACCCGCTGGTTTGCGCGGCGTTCAACGCCGACTTTGACGGTGACCAGATGGCGGTTCACGTGCCCTTGTCCGTTGAAGCCCAAATGGAATGCCGCACCCTGATGCTGGCCTCCAACAACGTGCTATTCCCGTCCAACGGCGAGCCCTCCATCGTGCCGTCGCAAGACGTGGTGCTGGGCTTGTACTACACCACCCGCGACCGCATCAATAGCAAAGGCGAAGGCCTGGTGTTTGCCGATACCGGTGAAGTGCAGCGCGCCTTTGACGCGGGTGAGGTCGAAATGAGCTCGCGCATCAGCGTGCGCCTGACCGAGTACACCAAGGACAAGGAAACCGGCGAACTTACGCCCAGCACCACCCTGGTCGAGACCTCGGTCGGCCGTGCCCTGTTGTCGGAAATCTTGCCCAAGGGCTTGCCGTTTGCCTTCATCAACAAGGCCTTGAAGAAAAAGGAAATTTCCCGCCTCATCAATGCCTCGTTCCGCAAGTGCGGCCTGAAGGAAACCGTGGTGTTTGCCGACAAGCTGCTGCAATACGGCTTCCGTCTGGCCACCCGTGCTGGTATCTCGATCTCGATCGAAGACATGTTGGTGCCCACCGAAAAGCCAGGCATCATCGAGCGCGCCGAAAACGAGGTGAAAGAAATTGCCCAGCAATACACCTCGGGTCTGGTCACTGCCGGTGAGCGCTACAACAAGGTGGTCGACATCTGGGGCAAAGCCGGTGACGAAGTGTCCAAGGTGATGATGGCTCAGCTCTCCAAAGAAACCGTCATTGACCGCCATGGCAACCTGGTGCCGCAAGAGTCGTTTAACTCCATCTACATGATGGCCGACTCCGGCGCCCGCGGTTCTGCCGCCCAGATCCGCCAGGTGGCGGGTATGCGCGGCTTGATGGCCAAGCCTGACGGCTCCATCATCGAGACGCCCATTACCGCCAACTTCCGCGAAGGGCTGAACGTGCTGGAATACTTTATTTCCACCCACGGCGCGCGTAAGGGTCTGGCCGACACGGCTTTGAAAACCGCCAACTCGGGTTACCTGACCCGTCGTCTGGTCGACGTGACCCAAGACCTGGTGGTGACCGAACAAGACTGCGGCACCCACGCCGGCTACCTGATGCGCGCCATTGTGGAAGGCGGCGAAACCATCGAATCACTGCGTGACCGCATTCTGGGTCGTACCGCTGCTGACGACATCCTGCACCCCGAGAACCAATCGGTGCTGGCCCCGGCCGGCACCATGCTGGATGAAGACATGATCGACGGGCTGGAACTGGCCGGTGTCGACGAAGTCAAGGTGCGCACCGCGCTCACCTGCGAAACCCGCTTCGGCATTTGCGCCCGTTGCTACGGTCGCGACCTGGGCCGTGGTGGTTTGGTCAACGGTGGTGAGGCCGTGGGTGTGATTGCCGCCCAGTCGATTGGCGAGCCCGGCACCCAGCTGACCATGCGGACCTTCCACATCGGTGGTGCGGCGTCGCGTGCGGCCATTGCCTCCAGCGTCGAAGCCAAGTCCAACGGCAACATCGGGTTTAACACCACGATGCGTTATGTGACCAATGGCAAGGGCGAACTGGTGGTGATTTCCCGCTCCGGTGAGATCGTCATCCATGACGAACATGGCCGTGAACGCGAACGTCATAAAGTGCCTTACGGCGCCATCCTCACCATCAAGATCGACCAGACCATCAAGGCTGGCACCATTTTGGCCAATTGGGATCCGCTGACGCGCCCCATCATCACCGAATACGCCGGCCAGGCCCGCTTTGAGAACGTCGAAGAAGGCCTGACCGTGGCCAAGCAGGTGGACGAAGTCACCGGCTTGTCAACCTTGGTGGTGATTGACCCGAAACGCCGTGGCTCGGCCAAGGTGGTGCGCCCGCAGGTCAAGCTGATCGATGCCACTGGCAACGAGGTCAAGATCCCTGGCACCGACCATGCGGTGACGATCGGTTTCCCGATTGGCGCCCTGGTGCAAGTGCGTGACGGTCAGGACGTGGGCCCTGGCGAGGTGCTGGCCCGGATCCCGGTCGAGGGTCAAAAAACCCGCGACATTACCGGCGGTTTGCCGCGTGTGGCCGAGTTGTTCGAAGCCCGCTCTCCCAAAGACAAGGGTGTGCTGGCCGAGATGACCGGTACCATTTCTTTCGGTAAGGAAACCAAAGGCAAGATTCGTCTGCAAATCACCGACCTCGAAGGCAAGGTCTGGGAAGAGCTGGTGCCCAAGGAAAAGAACATGCTGGTGCACGAAGGCCAGATCGTCAACAAGGGCGAAGTGGTGGTGGACGGCCCGGCCGACCCGCAAGACATTTTGCGCCTGCTGGGTGCCGAGGAACTGGCGCGCTACATCGTTGACGAAGTGCAGGACGTGTACCGTTTGCAGGGCGTGAAGATCAACGACAAGCACATTGAAGTGATCGTGCGTCAGATGCTGCGCCGTGTGGTGGTCGAGGCCGCGGGGGACTCCAACTACATCAATGGTGAACAGGTGGAACGCTCCGAAATGCTCAATACCAACGACGCCCTGCGCGCCGAGGGCAAGATTCCGGCCACTTTTACCAACCTGCTGCTGGGTATTACCAAGGCATCGCTGTCCACTGACAGCTTCATCAGCGCGGCTTCCTTCCAGGAAACCACTCGTGTGCTGACCGAAGCCGCCATCATGGGCAAACGCGACGGCCTGCGCGGCCTGAAGGAAAACGTCATTGTGGGTCGGCTGATCCCGGCCGGTACCGGCATGGCGTATCACGAAGCCCGCAAGGTGCGTGAAAACATGGACGATGCCGAGCGTCGCGCCATTGCCGAAACCGAAGCCGCTGAACTGGCGTTGGCCAGTGAGCAGGACCAGGACCAGGACGAAGGTGTCGACGTCAAGTAATTGATGTTTGATTCAAGAGCGCCTCATGCCCCTTGAATAAGGGCCTGAGGCGTTTTTTTGAGTTAAATCATGACCCCCCCCCCCCAGATTCCGCTGTGGCGACAACTGCAGGCCAGCGCCCATGTGTTGCAGGCCATGCGCTCAGGCGCGTCCGGCACCGCTGCCATCAGTGCGGTCGATGCGGCGCTGCGCCCAGGGGTGCAGGCGCTGAGCTTTGCGGTGTGGCGCAATTTGGGCCAGGCCCAGGCGCTGCGTCTGCTGCTGGCGCCGCGCAAACCCTCACCGCAAATCGACGCTTTGCTGTGCAACGCGCTCGCGCTGCTGTCGCAACCGGGTGATGCCGTCTACGACGCTTTTACCCTGGTCAACCAGACCGTGGAAGCCGCCAAGAAAAGCCCTAAACTAAAAAACCAGGCGGGCTTTGTCAATGCCTGTTTGCGGCGTTTTTTACGCGAGCAGTCGGCCCTGATGGCGCAGGTGGCGCATGACCCAGTCGCGCGCTGGAACCATCCCGCCTGGTGGCTGGCCCAAGTGCAGACGGAGTGGCCGACACAGTGGCAAACGATTCTGGCCGCCAACAATGCCCAGGCGCCCATGGTGTTGCGCGTGAACACCCGGCGCATCAGCGTGGCTGATTACCTGCGTTTGCTAGAAGCGGCCGGTCTGGCGGCCAAGCCGCTGGGTCTGGTGGGCGTGGTGCTGCAGGCGGCCACTGCGGTGCAGCAGATTCCGGGTTTTACCGACGGTCTGGTGTCGGTGCAGGACAGCGCGGCGCAATGGGCGGCCCCGTTGCTGTTGTCGGGCCTGACCGGCCAGGCGCCGCTGCAGGTGCTGGATGCCTGCGCGGCCCCCGGCGGCAAAACGGCCCATCTGCTGGAATATGCCGACGTGACGGTGACCGCGCTCGACATCGACGCCCAGCGTTGCCAGCGCATCCACGACAACCTGCAGCGCCTTGGCCTTGCTGCCCGGGTGCTGGCAGCCGACGCCGCTGATGTACCGAGCTGGTGGCAGGGCCAGCCCTTTGATGCCATCTTGCTTGACGCTCCCTGCTCCGGCTCGGGGGTGGTGCGCCGTCACCCCGACATCCGTTGGTTGCGCCGCCCCACCGATGCGGCACAGCTGGCGCGTCAGCAGGCCCGGCTGTTGGCGGTGTTGTGGCCCCTGCTGAAGCCCGGGGGTCGCTTGTTGTACTGTACCTGTTCGGTTTTTCAGGCCGAAGGCCAGGGCCAGATCCAGGCGTTTCTTGACAGCAACAACAACGCCACCCTATTGCCCTCACCCGGGCATTTGTTGCCGGGCCTGCCGGTGCAATGGCCGGGTCTGGTTGACAATCCAAGTCATGAGCATGATGGTTTTTATTACGCGTTGCTGCAAAAGTCTGCTGCCTAACCTGTTGCTGGGTTGGCTGGCCACGGCTGTGCTGGGCTTAAGCGTGGCGCTGGCGCAGACGCCCGTCGGCATGGAGCGGCCGCTGCTTCGGTTGGAGCGTGCCGACGATGCGCTTTGGCTTTCTACCCAGCTCCAGTTTGATTTGTCGCCAGCCGTGGTGGACGCCCTGCACAAAGGCATTCCGATATTTTTTGTGGCCGAAGCCGACGTGTTGCGTGAACGCTGGTACTGGATCAACCAGAAAGTTGTCACCGCCAAGCGCCAGTTCCGGCTGGCCTACCAGCCCTTGACCAACCGCTGGCGGCTCAACATTAGTTCGGGCGAGGTGGTGGAAGCTGCGCTGGGCTTGGCCTTGAACCAGAATTTTGACACCTGGGGTGAGGCACTCAACACTGTGCGCCGTATCAGTCGCTGGAAAATTGCCGACGCTTCCGAGTTGGCGCCCAATGGCCGCTACCTGATTGAGTTTCGTTTCAGGCTTGACCTGGCGCAACTGCCCCGGCCCCTGCAAATAGGCACCCTGGGCCAGTCCGACTGGTCGGTGGCGCTGGCCAGCGAGCAAGTACTGGAAGGCGAGCAGGGCAAATGAAGCAAGCCTTGGCCACACCGCCTGCCGCCCACTCCCGCTCGGTACGCTGGCTGCTGGGTCTGGGCCTGGTCGCTATGGTGGCGATTGGCCTGGTGTTGTTGTTTTTGCTGACCCAGGCCACGACCAATCGTGAACTCTACGAGCAAAACTATGCCCGCCTGTTTGCCGTCAATGTGGTGGTGGCGCTGTTGCTGCTGGGCGTCATTGCCTGGATCGCGGTGCGCCTGGTGCGGCGCGTGGTGCAGAAAAAATTTGGCAGCCGTCTGTTGGTCAAACTGGCGGCTGTTTTCGCGCTGGCGGGCTTTGCCCCCGGCATGCTGATTTACGTGGTGTCTTACCAGTTTGTTACGCGCTCAATAGAAAGTTGGTTTGATGTCAAGGTCGAGGGGGCACTGAACGCTGGCCTGAATCTGGGCCGTACCACGCTGGAGGCCCTCTCAAACGACCTGTCTGCCAAGGCACGCGCGGGCGCGGCGCAACTGTCAGATACGCCCGATTTCAGCGCCGCCCTGCCGCTGGAGCGTGCGCGCGTGGCCGTAGGGGCCGACGATTTGATGCTCTGGGGGGGCGCCGGGCGGCTCATTGCTGCGGCGGGCCAATCACGCTACCAGCTTAACCCCGAGCTGCCCAGTGCGCAGCAATTCAGGGCCGCCCGCGACCAGCGCGTCATCACCTGGATCGAGGGGCTCGATGATGCCGAGCCCGGCGCGGCGGCCCGGGTCAAGGCCTTGGCGCTCATTACCAGCGATCAATTGGGGCTTTTCAACGAGCCGCGCTACCTGTTGGCGGTCAAGGCGCTGCCTGACACGCTGGTGGCCAATGCCCTGGCCGTGATGCAGGCCAACCGCGAATACCAGGAGCGTGCGCTGGCCCGCGACGGCTTGCGCCGCATGTACATCGGCACCCTCACCTTGAGCTTGTTCATGGCGGTGTTTGGGGCGGTCTTGCTGGCGGTGGTGCTGGGCAACCAGCTGGCCCGGCCCTTGCTGTTGCTGGCCGACGGGGTGCGAGAAGTGGCCGCTGGCGACCTCACGCCCAAATCCTATTTGAGTGGCAGTGACGAGCTCGACGGTTTGACCCGTTCGTTTGCCCAGATGACCCAGCAGTTGGCGGATGCGCGCCAATCGGTGCAGACCAGCATGGCGCAGGTGAGTGCGGCGCACGCCAATCTGCAGACCATTTTGGACAACCTCACCGCGGGTGTCATGGTGCTCGATGCCAACGGTCTGATCTGCGCCGCCAACCCCGGTGCCACCCGTATTTTGCGGGTGCCGCTGGCCGCACACCAAGGCCAGGCGCTGGCCCAGATCGAAGGACTACAGACTTTCGGCCAGCAGGTGCAGGAGCAATTTGACAGCTTTTTCAGCCCCCATGGGGAACGCACGCTGGACCATTGGCAGCAGTCCTTTGAGCTTGGCGGCATCGGTCGGGCCCAGAGCGGACGTCCGGCCCATGATGTGATCACTCTGGTGACGCGGGGAGCTGAGCTGCCCGGCGAGCAGCGCTTGCTGGTGTTTGACGACATTTCAGAAATTGTGTCGGCCCAAAGGTCGCAGGCCTGGGGTGAAGTGGCGCGACGGCTGGCCCATGAGATCAAAAACCCACTGACACCGATCCAGCTTTCTGCCGAGCGGCTGGAGATGAAACTCACAGGCAAACTGGGTGCTACCGAGCAGGCCATGCTGACCAAATCGGTCAAAACCATCGTCGACCAGGTCGACGCCATGAAGCGACTGGTCAATGAGTTCCGCGACTACGCGCGCCTGCCTGCGGCCGAACTCAAGCCGCTCAATCTCAACGAGCTGGTCATCGATGTACTGCACTTGTATGCCGACGACTTGGGGCAGGTTCCCGTCAAGACCGAGCTGGACCCCGATTGCCCGTACATTCTGGGCGACACTCAGCAATTGCGCCAGGTGCTGCACAACCTGTTGCAGAACGCGCAAGACGCCACCCTGAGCGCTGGGCATGCCGATGCCGCGCACGCCGTGCTGGTCAAGACCCAGTGGCAAGCCAACGCGCGCCGGGTGCGCCTGCTGGTGCAAGACTGCGGCACCGGGTTTCCTGATCACATCCTGAAACGGGCCTTTGAGCCTTATGTGACCACCAAGGACAAAGGCACAGGGCTGGGCTTGGCCGTGGTCAAAAAAATAGCCGACGAACATGCCAGCCGGGTGGCCATTTCCAACCGGGTGCACCACGACCAAATCGTGGGTGCCCAAGTGTCGGTATCATTCGCTATTGCCCCTGCGTCAGGGCTTCAGACAAGTTGACGTGACAAGGCTGATGCGATTTTTAAGGGAATCATAAGTACATGGCTAACATATTGGTAGTGGACGACGAACTCGGTATTCGCGACCTGTTGTGCGAGATTCTCAACGACGAAGGTCATACCGTGGAGCTGGCAGAAAATGCCGCGCAGGCGCGTGCTGCCCGCCTGCGAGAAGCACCCGACCTGGTCTTGCTCGACATCTGGATGCCAGACACCGACGGCGTAACCTTGCTCAAGGAATGGTCCACCTCGGGGGCCCTGACCATGCCGGTGATCATGATGAGCGGCCACGCCACCATTGACACTGCGGTCGAAGCCACGCGTATTGGTGCTTTGGCCTTTCTGGAAAAGCCTATCACCCTGCAAAAGCTGCTCAAGGCCGTGGAGCAGGGTTTGACCCGTGGTGCCCTGCGCAAACTCACGCAGTCGACCCCGTCCGTGGCGATGAAGGCCAGCACCATTGCGCTGGCGGACATGCCCGTGAGCGTAGCTGATCTGGCGCCCCAGCCTGGCTTGCAAGCGATGCAAAACTTCATGCTCGACAAGCCGTTGCGCGAAGGCCGTGACGAATACGAAAAAGCTTACTTTGAGTTTCATCTGGCCAAAGAAAACGGCTCCATGACCCGTGTTGCCGAAAAGACCGGGCTGGAGCGCACCCACCTGTACCGCAAGCTCAAGCAACTGGGTGTTGACTTGACCCGCAAACGCGGTTGAAAAATCAAGCTGGCGGCTCAAAATAGCCCTTTGCGCTGCTAGAATACGCCGCTTAGGCCTGGTAGCTCAGTCGGTAGAGCAGAGGATTGAAAATCCTTGTGTCGGTGGTTCGATTCCGCCCCGGGCCACCAGTATCCATGCGCCCCAGCGCCCTTTTCGGGTTCTGGGGCGTTTCTACATTTCAAGCCGATTTTCTACAATTCTTTGATTTGTTCTCTGGCTCCGGCGCGATATCGAAGACTTCGAACTCGCGCACTGATGATGTCACAAGGTGGCTTCTAGAATACGTGCATGCTCGTATTAATTGATGAAAGTGGTGACCCTGGGTTCAAGCTCGATAAAGGCTCCACTCGGCATTTTGTTGCCGCAATGGTGGTGTTCCGTGACTTCAAGCAGGCAGAGGCTTGTAGCCAGGCAATAAAAGACCTGCGCTTGCGGCTCCCTCACTCTGGTGAGTTCAAGTTCAATAAATCTGATTCTCGGGTAAAGGATAGTTTTTTTGAAGTCATGCAAAGTCACACGTTTGAGGTGTGGGCGTTGGTCATTGACAAGACGCTGATCCGCAGTGAAAACCTACGCCGGAACGATGAAAAATTTTACAACTACTTTGTCAAGCTGCTGCTCGATTGCGGTGCAAAGCTGAGTAATGCACGAGTGAAAATTGATGGAAGTGGTGATCGCGAATTCAAAAATCAATTGCAGAGATATTTGAAGCGAAGCTTGCCTATTGGTTCTGTAAGTTCAGTGAAGTTTTCCGACTCACAAAAAGACGACCTGATACAGCTTGCTGACATGGTGGTCGGAGCCATTGCACGGTCTTACAGGACAAGCGAAGAGAGATCGAAGGCGAGCCGTTGGCGCGACATGCTCAACAAGAAAATCCACAATTGCTGGGAATTTAAGTGAGCGAAAAAAAGAGGCGTTACCACGACCTAGATTGGCGGAACCAACCAGGCACACCATACGGTGACGGTTCGGTTCGTGGTAACTGGGTGGAAGAAGTTTAGCATTTGCTAAACGTTTTTGCAGGAATACGTGCCGAAAGATGCAGAAAAGTGTGGTTATGCGCACCCAATTACATTTAATTTTGTCTTCAATTGGCATGAAAGATAAGCATTTGCTTACCTCTTGGTAAGCAATCTGTCATCGCAGCGGCTTCACTCGCTCCCCCATCCGAGCCTTGACATAGTGCTCGGTCATATCCCGGTTTTTGTGTCCCAGCAGGGTTTGGGAATGAGCCAGGTCGCCGGTATCTGTCGCAGCCTTGGCCCGAATGTCCCGAAATTGAAAATCCACTTTCGCCAGCGTGCGGGCCTTGTCGAAGCGTGAGCGTAGGGCGCCTTGGGTCAAAGGCTGGCCGTTTTCGTCCTGGATCAAATAGGCGCTGATCGCCTTGCGTGGCCGTGCGTTGATTTTGGCGATGATGGCCGACAGTTCACCAGTGATCTCAATGCCCAGGCGTGCCCCGGTTTTGTTCTGAATGATCCACAGTGCACCATCCCGAATGTCGGTTCGCTTTAGTTTCAGCACGTCGGCAGGGCGTTGGCCCGTAAGTAGTGCCAGGTCCATCGCATCAATGACGGTGAAATGGGCGTGAGCCTTCACCTGGTCGAACTCCGCATCTGTGATGTACCTGGAGCGCCCGGTTTCCTTGAAGCCCTTAACCCCTTGGCATGGGTTCTGAGTCGCCGTGAAGCCCCATTCGCGGGCCTTGTTGAACGTGATCAATCATCAAGTGCCCCTCTTCAATCCGACTCTCCTTGTGCTGCGCCAGGGTCCGAAACACCTCGCCGAGATGCTTACGTAACTCCGCGTACAGCAGCTTTCTCCTGCCCTTGGGTATAAACACAACGTGGTACTTGCACTCCCACTTCGTGTGATTTAGGCTATCTGTCTTGTCCATCCAGTTTCTCCTTTCGTTTGCTTGGCGGCTCACGATTGGTAGTTTCTGCGATGGACACCTACGTAAATGTCAAACTCCTACTGCCACCCCGGCAAAGCCGGGGGATCTCCCATTTGATTAGTCATTGCTCTGGCAGGGCCAATAGGTTGTGGTATCGGGGGTGTTGCAGTGCCCGGCACATCGTTGCAAGTGGGATCATGAAGGTTTTTTTTACGTCGAGCCCTATGAAAAGAGTTTGGCAAAGGACCTTCACGACGACGCTATTGCGTTTGAAATTGAGGAAAGTAAGGACGCGAAACCGAAACGGGTTGAGTTCCTTCACTTTGAAGGGGTGGCCATTTTCATCTTGGATCAAGTAGGCGCTGATCGCCTTGCGTGGCCGTGCGTTGATTTTGGCGATAGTGGCCGCCAGTTCTCCGGTAATCTCAATGCCCAGGCGTGCCCCGGTGTTGGAGCCTGGTCAATTTGTTCATGTGCGAGAATAGCCCCCTTGCAGATTTCCAGCAAAGTGCGGCTGTAGCTCAGTGGATAGAGTATTGGCCTCCGAAGCCAAGGGTCGTGGGTTCGATCCCCGCCAGCCGCACCACTTTTTGAAACCCAAGAGCGGAGCGTCTTTTAGTGATTTTTCCCCCAACCTACTCACAGGACGCGGACGGTAGGTTCATGGATCGCAGTCCCAGTATGCTGGACGTCGGGGTCTCGCGCGCAAAGGACAATTTTCTTGTGTTTGGCGACGTGTCCATATTCAATCCGATTGACACTGGGTCACCGCGTGGTCTTCTTGTGTCATTCCTGCTTGCAGAAGAGTCGAACGCAATATCGTACGGCGGTTAGTTGATTTTTTAAAAACGCAACCCGTATAGGATCAACTGAGTAATTCGGTGCCAGCACAGACCATTTGCGAAGGAGTGGACAGCGTTGGAGTTGAGTCGGTGTGGGCGACAGGTAAGCTAAAAGAGATGATGCTGGAGGATGCCGCTGGGGCGGAAGGCGATCTGGGAAGAATGACGAAAGGCCTTATTTGCGGCCGTGGCGGACAGCCTGCAACCGCGCCCGTGAATCAGCAGATATTCCTTTGCTCGCTAGGCGATCTTGTTCGCCTGACGCGATGGTTTTCAGGGCCTCGATCAAATTTTTTGTTTTGACAGCAACGCCTTGCGCCTCATCTATAAGCTGTGACCAATCATCAGGAGGGTGGCCAGATTCCAGCATTTTGCGAAATACGCGGTACGCATCTTCGCTGCTCTCGTAGGCTCGTTTGTTATCTTCATCATTTACCCAAGCGAACACGATCACCTTGCTGGGAGTGTGGTAGCGAAAAAACAGTCGGTACTGCTGAAAAAAACTTCGCACGGAACCAGTGCTTGTGTTCGTCCCCGAGTGTGTTTCCTTGCCGATATTCTGCCCGTGCAGGGTCTTGCGGGATGACATCGAAGGCCAGCTTGGTGATCGCTGCCAGTCGCTTGCTGGCGTTTTTCTTCACATACCCAACGGGGTCTTTTTGCTTGAGTGAACTTACCTGTTGAGCAAGAGCTTCAATTTGTGCAATGAACAATGGATGGGCAAAAACTGTCCAACCACGAATGACCAAAGGTGCGGGATTCGGCGCACTCATTCATCGTCTGCCGACAGCGGTGCGTCAAGGTCAACTTCGATGCCTGTCGTCAGCGATTGCAGGCGTTGCATGAAGCTGGCGTCCAAGGCTTGTAGTCGCTCAGGATGGCTGGCGATGTCGCGGGACAAAAAACCCAAAAACTGACCGAGCACAGGGTCATCAGTCTCAGAGACTTCAGCGCGACTCAGCACCACCTCACCGTTAGGGCGAATGGAGTAGTGAACCCTGTCGCGCTTGCCTAGGCGAAGACTGCGGCGCACCATTTCTGGCACCGTGGTCTGGTATCGGTCGGTCAGTGTGGACTCAACTTCGAGGGTGGCGGGCATGTGGTCTCCAATTCAGAGAAGAAGATTCCGAATGGTAATGCGATTGCATTGTCGTGTCAATTCTGTATGGATATCGAAACGGGACAGCTAGCTTTCCAACAAAATGGAGGCACAATGTCATCCACTCCAACCCACTTTTTTCAACAACTGGAATCTGTGAAAGTGAGCATTGGTGCGGGTTTGCGGACGATTTACCCAGAAGTGGGTTCGATCCCCGCCAGCCGCACCAAACGCCTGTAATTTACTGATAGTTCAAGCAAAGCCACTGCATCCACTGTGAATGCGACATCTCCGGCACCCCGCAATGCCGAGACGCAGGCTTTGTTGTCCTAGGGTTAACCCTTATTCCGATTATGATGCGGTGCAGCATTTCTTTCTCGGAGTTTTTCATGCGGACGTATTTTGTAGCGGCGACAGAACCCAATGTCGGCCTCACATCGGTTTCACTGGCGCTTTTGCGGGCGCTGCAACGGCGTGGACTGAAGGTTGCGTTCGTTAAACCGGTGACCAAACGCACGCCCGACACCGAACCTTCGGTGCTGTTTGCGCGAAGTATTTGCCAGATCGATAACACCCCCGACCCCTTGCCCATGAGCTGGGTGACGCAACACGTCACCAGCGGCAAGACCGATGAGCTGCTGGAAGAGATTGTCAGCCTGGCCATGTCCTGCACCGAAGGGGCCGACGTGCTGGTGGTCGAAGGTATTCATGCCGATCCGAGCCGGGCTTTCCTTCCGCGCCTGTCCGCTGACATTGCCCGCAGCCTGCAGGCCGACGTGGTGCTGGTGGCCAGCGGCGCGGATGCCGAGGGTATTGCCCAGACCAATTACCTGATTGCCCAGGTCCGCAACACCGGACGCCAAGTGGTGGGTGTCATCTTTAACCGCGCAGCCGCCGGTTTCGATGAAGCCGCTGCCGCCAGCCAATTGGGCGGTGTGCCGGTCTGGGGTGTGGTTCACAACAATCCGCTGTTGTCTGCGCCGCGCACCATTGACGTGGCGCGTCATCTGGGCGCCGAGGTGATGATTGAAGGCGAAATCGCAAGCCGGCGTGTGCTCGAAACCGTGCTGTGCGGCCGCTCGGTGGCCGAAGTGATTCCCCGCCTGAAGCCTGGTGCTCTGGTGGTGAGTGCCGGCGACCGCGATGACGTCATGTTGGCCACCGCGTTGGCGGCCAGCAACGGCATTGAGCTGGCGGGTTTGGTGCTGACCCATGACAGCTTCATCAGCCCGCGGCTTGAGCGTTTTGGTTCGCGCTCTTTCCATGGTGGCTTGCCGGTGCTGCGCACCCATGGCGACAGTTTTGAGACCGCCGCCAGCATCAGCCGCCTGCCGCGGGCGGTGCCGCAGGACGATTTGAGCCGAATGGACACCGTGATCGATAGCGTGGCCGAGCGGCTTGATGGCGAGGCGATCTGTGCCGGGCTGGAACTGGCCGCGTCGACCCGTATGTCGCCGCCGGCCTTTCGTTACCAACTGATGCAAAAGGCGCGCGCAGCCAATAAGCGCATCGTGTTACCGGAAGGCGACGAGCCGCGCACCCTTCGCGCCGCGGTGATCTGCACCGAGAAGGGTATCGCGCGCTGTGTCTTGCTGGGCAAGCGCAAGGCCATCGAGTCGGTCGCCGACGCACTGGGGATCGCGTTGCCGCCAGGGCTTGAAATTCTGGAACCCCACGAGATTGCCGAACGCTACGTTACGCCGATGGTGGCGTTGCGCAAGAGCAAAGGATTGACGCCGGGGCAGGCCCTGCTTGCACTGGAAGACAGCGTGGTGCTCGGCACCATGATGCTGGCGGTCGACGAAGTCGACGGTTTGGTCAGCGGCGCGGTGCACACTACGGCCAGCACGGTGCGCCCGGCGCTGCAATTGATCCGGACGGCACCCGGATCGTCCATCGTGTCGTCCTGTTTTTTCATGCTCATGCCCGAGCAGGTGCTGGTCTACGCCGATTGCGCGGTGAACCCTGATCCGACCGCCCCGGAGCTGGCCGAAATTGCCAAGCAGAGCGCGGACAGTGCCCGGGCCTTCGGCATTGACCCCAAGGTCGCCATGATCAGCTACAGCACGGGCGTCTCGGGCTCCGGTGACGACGTCGAGAAAGTGCGCGCCGCCACAGCGCTGGCAAAGGCGCGCTGGCCCGAGCTGGTGCTTGATGGTCCGATGCAGTACGACGCGGCCACGGTGCGTGATGTCGCCGCGCAAAAAGCGCCGGGCAGTGCCGTGGCCGGTCAGGCCACGGTGTTTGTGTTTCCCGACCTCAACACCGGAAATACCACCTACAAGGCGGTGCAGCGTTCAGCCAACGTGGTGTCGGTCGGGCCGATACTGCAGGGCTTGCGCAAACCGGTGAATGACTTGTCGCGTGGTGCACTGGTTGATGACATTGTGTTCACCATCGCACTCACCGCTATCCAGGCGCAGGCCATGGCGCAGTCGCAGCAGGACTGAATCGCCGTCTCCCCGTCAGTTCAAAGGAGTTGCAGGCGGCGGGCGCCTTCCGTGAGCTCGGCGCGGAAATCAGGGTGCGCAATGGCGATCATTTCCTGGGCGCGTTGTTTGGCTGATTTGCCGCGCAACTGCGCTACGCCGAATTCAGTGACCACGTAGTTGATGTCATTTTTGCTGGTGGTGACGTGGGTGCCCGGCGTCAGCATGGGCACAATGCGCGTCAGGCTGTCGTCCCTGGCGGTCGACGGCAGCACGATGAATGACTTGCCGCCGCGTGAGCGGTTGGCGGCACGCACAAAGTCCACCTGGCCCCCGGTGCCAGAGTAGGGTAAGGGCCCCAAGCTTTCCGAACCGCATTGGCCCAGCAAATCAATTTGCAAGGTGGCATTGATCGACACCAGTTTGTCGTTTTGTGCGGCCAGGTAGGGGTCGTTGGTGAAATCTGCCGGGTGCATTTCGATCATCGGATTGCGCTCCATGAACTGGTACAGCTTTTTCGAACCCAACGCAAACGTGGCCACCATTTTGTTGGGCAGGTAGGTTTTTTTGCGGTTGGTGATGGCGCCGCTCTCGATCAGCGTCAAAATGCCGTCGCCGATCATCTCGGTGTGGATGCCCAGGTCGTGTTTGTCGCTGAGCTGCATGACCACCGCGTCGGGAATGCCGCCGTAGCCAATTTGCAGTGTGGAACCGTCGTCGATCATGTCGGCCACATACTTGCCAATGGCTTCCTGCACCGAGCCGATTTTTGGCAGGCCGACTTCCATCACCGGGTCATTGCTTTCCACCAGGGCACTTACCTGTGAAATATGGACATGGCAATTGCCATGGGTAAACGGCACGTTGGGGTTGACTTCCAGCAGAACAGCACGCGCCTTGGCGACCGCTGCCATGGTGTAGTCCGGCCCCAGGCTGAGCGAGCAAAAGCCCTTTTCGTCCATGGGTGAGGCCATTGAAAAAACAACGTCAGCCGGAATTTGACCGCGTTGGATCATGACCGGGATGTCCGAAAAGCTGCAGGGAATGAAGTCGATGGCACCGCTTTGCCCGCCGGCGCGCGACGCACCGCCAAAGAAAAATGCCATGTGGCGCACGTGCTCAGCGGTTTCGGGGTCGAAATAGCCGAATTTGCGTAGCGCCAGAATCTGCGCCACCTTGATGTTCCGAAAGCGGCGGCGCTGCTCCGAGAGTGCGGCCAGCAGCGCGGGTGGTTCACCAACGCCAGTCGGTACCACGATGAAGTCGCCGTTGCGTAACAGATCCAGGGCATCTTCAGCGGTGACGCGTTTGCTTTGGTAAATTTGTTGAAATGACATCGTAGGTGCAGGTTAAAACTGATGGCAAGGAGTTTGATTTTTAAGGGGTCAGGTATTGATGCCGACAGAGGACTGGTAGTGATTGCGCTGTTGGGTCTTGGCCGCAAACAGGGCTTGATCACCACGCTGAAGCATGGTGTCTATGGTGTCGTCGGCTTGCTGCAGGTGCCCGCCCACACTCACGCTGAGTCGAATCACTTCACCGGATTCGCTGGTAACGGCAGTGCATTTTTCGACCTCTGCCCGCAAGCGTTCTCCCAGCATGTCGAGCGTACTCTGACTGACCCGCGGTAGCAGCACCAGGAATTCGTCACCGCCCCATCTTGATACGGCATCATAGGTGCGTACCGTCTGCGAGATCAGTTGCGCTATGGTTTTAATGGCCTGGTCACCCGCAGCGTGACCAAACTGGTCGTTGACGTCCTTGAACCTGTCCACGTCCAGCCAAAGAATGCCCAGTTGGCCGAATTCACGGCGCGAACGCTGCAGTTCGGCCTCCAGCCGCGCCAACATGCCGCGCCGGTTCAGCAACTCCGTCATGGGGTCAATCCGGGTGAGCTTCTCCAAAGCGGCCGTGCGCTCCTGCACTTTGGTCTCAAGGTCCCGACGGGCTTGCGACACGGCATGCGCCATGGTGACGAAGCGCTGCATCAGGTGATTGATTTCACCCGTACCCAGTTTGTCCAATGCTGGCACGCTGTCCTGACCGCTTTCTACCAGCGACATGGCCTGGTCCAATTTCTCAAGCGGTGTCACCACGTAGTGACGCAGGACCAAATTGAACAACACAAGCAAACTGATCAGGGTCAGCGCGTACACCGCCATCAAACCTGTAAATTCGCTGAATGGCAGCAGCACATCGAGATCCAGCAGGGTGATTTCGTACCAGTCGATTTCGGGCAGGTAGGTGACGCCGGCCAGGTGCCGTTTGCCGTCCAGTGTCACAAACACCGTGGCCACCGTCTTGTCCCGTGCTTCAAGCGAGTGCATGGCGTTCAACACAGCGGCCTGGTCCTGCTTGCGCTCGAACAGCAGATGGATGGTGTTTTGTTGCGCCGGGCTTTTGCTGACCGAGCCAAAGTCGATGAGTTTTTGATCGCGGTGGAGCTGAATGGCGCCAGCATGGTCAACGAACAGGCTGGTGACGCCCGGCACGTGCTCTTCGACGACATTTTTGATAAAAGAAGTCAGGTCCAGCCCGGTGCCAACCATGCCCAGGATGTTATCGCCATCCCGAATCAGAATGTCGATCCAAAGCTTGGTGATACCCAGGTTCAGGTCCGGGTTGACATTGATGTGCAGGCTGCGCTGTTGCCGGATCAGGTCAAAAAACCAGGCATCCTTGGCCGCTTTGGCGTCTAGCACATAGCGAAATTCCTTGCCGGCAAATTCGTTGCTGGCGTTGTTATGAAAATACTTGCCGTTGTTCAGCAGCGCGACAAAATAGCTCTTGTCCTGAAAGTTCTGACGGTAGCTTTCCAGTTCGGCAAAGGCCAACTGGGTGGACGCCGTATCGTCAGGCGCGCGTGCCCAACGGCGCAGCACATCCGAGTTGGCCAACTGCCTGGCCAGCGCCACTTCGCGCAGGATGGGCAGCAAGGTGCGACTCTTGTCATAGAGCACCTGTTTTTCTGCATAACGCATGGCCCACTGCGCGAAGATGCTGTCGGCCATGGCACGCACCGCCAACCATGAAGGGGCAGCCACCACCAGGAAAAACAGGGCGGTGAGTAAAAGGAATCTAGGGCGCAGGTTCATGACCATCATGCATCGGGGCGGTCGCGTGGAACACAAAAATCCAAGTTGTTTCAGGCCCTCAATGGTAGCGAGTAAAGCTGCCGCTACTCAGGATGCGGGTCACAGCTGAAATTTTCCACCAAAGCTGTAGCGAATACCGGGGTAAACCAGGCGCGCCAGGCTGGCCAACAGGTAAAGCAGGACTACGTGCGGACGATGCAACAGCTCTGGACCTGACGCGTTCCTGTTGCTAAAAATCGATAACGACCGTTGGACGGCGACAATCAATCTTTCACGTAGCCAGATGCCACTGCGGCGACACCATTGCGGTGAATGGCGACGGCACAATACTTGAACTCGGGAATTTTTCCGAACGGGTCAAGCGCGGCATTGGTCATCAGGTTGGCTGCCGCCTCGTGATACGCAAAGGGAACAAAGACGCAGCCTGAGGGTGTCCCATCATCCCGGCGGACGTGAATGACCACCTCGCCGCGGCGCGATTGCACCGTGATCACGTCCCCTGGCGATAGTCCCAAGGCCGTCAGATCGTCACCACATAAGGACGCGGTGGCGATGGGTTCAATGGCATCCAGCACGGCGGCGCGGCGCGTCATGCTGCCGGTGTGCCAGTGCTCAAGCTGTCGCCCGGTGATGAGCACGAAAGGATATTTCGCATCCGGCCGCTCGTTGGCGGGAATGATGTCGGCCGGCACCAGATGCACCCGGCCATCGGTCGTATCAAAGCGGTCCAAAAAGACCGTCGGTGCGCCCGGATCATCCGCGCTCAAGCAGGGGTAGGTGACGCTGGATTCACGCTGTAACCGCTCCCACGTGATGCCCGCGATGGTGGCATGCATGGCTTGACGCATTTCTTCATAGACGGCAGCCACCCCATTGTGCTCGCCCAAATAGCGCCATGACAGGCCCATGCGCTTGGCAATTTGCTGGATGATCCACAGATCAGGCATGGCCTGGCCTGGAGGTTCGATGGCCTGTTTGCCAAGTTGCACCATGCGGTCGGTGTTGCTGACCGTGCCGGTTTTCTCTGGCCAGGCCGTCGCGGGCAACACCACATCGGCAAGCCATGCAGTTTCGGTCATGAAAATGTCTTGCACCACCAGGTGCGCCAGACTTGCCAGCGCGTGGCGTGCATGGTTCAAGTCGGGGTCGCTCATGGCCGGGTTCTCGCCCATGATGTACATGCCGCGCACCTTGTGCGGATCGGTGTCCGGCGCCAAGGCCTTGTGCATGATTTCCACGACGGTGTAGCCGGGCTGGTCGTCGAGCTTCGTGTCCCAAAATTTCTCGAACCAGCCATGTGCGGCTTTGTTGGTGACGTGCTGGTAGTTGGGGAACATCATGGGAATCAAACCGGCGTCACTGGCGCCCTGCACGTTGTTTTGCCCGCGCAGCGGATGCAGGCCGGAGCCGGGTTTTCCGATCTGGCCTGTGACTGCCGCCAGTGCTATCAGGCAGCGGGCGTTGTCGGTGCCATGGACGTGCTGGCTCACGCCCATGCCCCACAGAATCATGGCGCCTTTAGCCTTGGCAAACGCGCGCGCCACTTCACGCAGGGTCGGCGCCGGAATGCCGCAGATCGGCGACATGGTCTCGGGGCTGTAATCCTTGACGTTTTCTCTCAGGGCCTCGAAGTTACTGGCGCGAGTGCGGATGAACTCCTCATCGGCCAAGCCCTCTTCAATGACGGTGTGGATCAACGCATTGAGCGTGGCCACATCGGTGTCGGCCTTGAATTGCAGCGTGCGCCAGGCGTGTTTGCTGATGTCAGTCACGCGCGGGTCGGCGAGCACGATCCTGGCGCCTCTTTGGGCCGCATTTTTCATCCAGGTGGCCGCCACCGGATGATTCGACGTAGGGTTGGAGCCGATGATGAAAATCAGGTCCGAGTGCGCCACGTCGTTGACCTGGTTGCTCACTGCCCCGGACCCCACACCCTCCAACAGCGCTGCGACGCTGGAGGCATGGCACAGGCGGGTGCAATGGTCCACGTTGTTGGAGCCGAAGCCGGTGCGCACCAGTTTCTGGAATAAATAGGCTTCTTCGTTGCTTCCCTTGGCCGAACCAAAGCCAGCCAGCGACTTCTTGCCATGCGTATCGCGCAGGCCTTTGAGCGTGCCCGAGGTCAGTGCCAATGCTTCTTCCCAGCTTGCCTCCCGAAACACGGAAGACCAATCTGCCGAGTCGCGATTGAGATCCTGCAGCGCGGCAGGGTCTTTGGGCACGCCAGTTTTACGAATCAGCGGTACGGTCAAACGCTGCCGACTGTGCGCGTAGTCAAAACCGAAGCGCCCTTTCACGCATAACCGGTTGTGGTTGGCGGGACCGTCGCGTCCGTCCACACCCACAATTTTGTTGTCTTTGACCTTGTAAGTGAGCAGGCAGCCCACACCACAGAAGGGGCAGACCGAGTCCACCTTTTTGTCCACCAGCTGCGAACCGGTTTGCGTTTTTGGCATCAACGCGCCCGTGGGGCAGGCCTGCACACATTCACCGCAGGCCACACAGGTGCTGTCACCCATGGCGTCGTTCAAGTCAAATACGATCTTGCTGTGCGCGCCGCGCAGGGCGTAGCCAATGACGTCGTTCACCTGCTCTTCCCGGCAGGCGCGAACGCAGCGCTTGCACTGGATGCAGGCATCGAGATTGACGGCCATGGCCGGGTGTGACAGATCGGCCTTGGGTTGCTCGCGACGCAAGGTCTTGAGCGCAGGGCGCACAGAGACGTTCATGCGTGCAGCCCAGTCGCTTAGTTCGCCGTGCTGCTGCGACTCGTCCTGTTCATTCCATTTGTAGCCGACATCCGGCATGTCGGACAGCAGCATCTCAAGCACCATCTTCTGGCTCTTGATCGCGCGTTCGCTCCTTGCCTGCACTTGCATGCCCGCGACGGCACTGCGACAGCAACTGGGGGCCAATGTGCGCTCGCCCTTGATTTCGACGACACAGGCGCGGCAATTGCCGTCGGCTCGGTAGCCATCCTTGTCGCAAAGGTGGGGAATATCGATGCCATGGCGCTTGGCCGCCTTGAGGATGGTTTCACCCTCGAACGCATGAATGGTTTGGTTGTCGAGCTTGAACTCAACGGTTCTCGGCGTGACGTCGGTCAATTTGGCAGGCGCGTTCATCTAGACGATCTCCTGGGGAAAGTACCTCTGGATGCTGCGCACCGGGTTCGGCGCAGCTTGACCCAGGCCGCAAATGGACGCATCTGTCATCACGATGTTCAGGTCTTCCAGCGTGGTGTTGTCCCACACAGCCGCCTCCATCAACTTGACCGCCTTCGCGGTGCCCACGCGACACGGCGTGCACTGGCCACAACTTTCATGCGAGAAAAATCGCATCATGTTCAGCGCTGCATCGCGCGCCCGGTCATGTTGACTGAGCACGATGATCGCCGCTGAGCCAATGAAGCAACCATACGGTTGCAGGGTGTCAAAGTCCAGTGGAATGTTGTTCAGGCTGGCTGGCAAGATGCCACCTGACGCGCCACCCGGCAAGTAGGCATACAGCGTGTGACCGTCCAGCATGCCGTCGCAATACTCGTCAATCAATTCTTGCAAGGTAATGCCCGCCGGTGCCAGCTTGACACCGGGGTGCTTGACCCGGCCGCTGACACTGAAGCTGCGCAGCCCTTGGCGGCCATGACGGCCAAAGCCGCTGAACCAGTCTGCACCCTTCTCCACAATGTCACGCACCCAGTACAGGGTTTCAAAATTATGTTCCAGCGTGGGGCGACCAAACAAACCCACCTGCGCAATGTAAGGCGGGCGCATACGCGGCTCACCCCGTTTGCCTTCAATGCTCTCGATCATGGCGGACTCTTCGCCACAGATGTAAGCTCCGGCGCCCCGCCGCAGTTCAATGGTAGGCAAGGCGATATGGCACGGATAAGGCGGGTTGGCCTGCAATTTGGCCAACTCGGTCTCTAGAATGGCGCGGCAACCGTGGTATTCGTCTCGCAAGTACACATAACAGGCGTCAATGCCCACCACCTGTGCGGCAATCAACAAGCCTTCCAGAAACCGGTGTGGATCGCGCTCCAGATAGGTGCGGTCTTTGAACGTGCCAGGTTCGCCTTCATCGATGTTCACGGCCATGAGCCGGGGTGCGGGCTGCTCGCGCACGATGCGCCATTTGCGTCCGGCCGGAAAACCCGCGCCACCCAGGCCCCGCAGGCCGGAGTCTTCCATTGTCTTGATGAGGCGATCAGCAGCCACTTCACCGTTCGCCAAAGCAGCGGCCAGGGAATAGCCGCCATGTGCACGGTAGGTGTCATAGCCAGCGAAGTCTGGCGAGACTTGAATTGCTTGCGGAAGCGGAGAAATGCTCTCTTGCGCGTGCAGGGAAGGTACAAAATGAGTGGTCCCTAGTGCATCCGGGTGTTTGACTGCAGCCGACCTGGCCATTGAAACAACCGTGTTCGCGGTGGCCAGCGGCACCGGGCACTGGTGTACTACTGCCACCGGCGCCTGCTCGCAGCGCCCCAGGCAGGACACAGGTATTACCCGCACATCGGCAGAGCCCAGCAAGTCAGGCAAGCATGCCAACAGCTTTTTCGAACCAGCCAACTCACAGCTCAGGCCATCACACACCCGGATCGTCAAGCCTGGCACCTGCGCGTCGTCTATCACCACATTGAAGTGGTGATAGAAGGTGGCCGCCTCATAGACCTCGGCCATGGGAATATTCATTTCTTTGGCCAGAGCCACCAGATGCCGGTCATGCAGGCAGAGAAACGCATCATTGAGTTTGTGCAAGTACTCGATCAGCAGATCGCGTCGATGCGGTGCACCGTCCATCAGAGCACGCACTTCATGCAGCGAAGTCTTGTCAGCCTGGCGCCCTTTGAGCTTGCTTTTGCGGCGAATGCGCTCGCGCATCTCATCCACGGTGGCAAGTGCTATGGTTTTTTTCTCGTTAAATGACCTGCCTGCTGACATGCTGTCTCCGTATATTTTTACCCGCTTGTTGCGGGCTCGGGGCAGTGTCAAGCAGGAATCAACTGTGCGTCAAATTTTTTCTGCACATTGCCCAATAAAGGAATTGAATGATTGGTAAGGGTATTCCATGCATTCAAACAAAGTGTTGACGTCGGGACGCTATACCGCCGCCAGGCACCTCTGATTTAAGCAAGCCAGCATAAGACACCACATGCTGTCGCCACATTGAATCAGACGCCATGTTGAGTGCGGCACGAAGTGCATGTGAAGGTCGATCATTAAAAGAATACATGAACCCTATTGGCGTTAACACCTCCGGGGCGCTCAGCGGGACCGCCTCCAGCTCTGAATAGCCACGGAGGACACCAATAAGTGCGCCTGGCAAAATACTGCTAATTTCGCCCACCAATACGGTCAAGCCGAGCGTCAAAATTGAATTTGTCTCGATGACAGGCTTGATCGTTAAACCGGCTTGCTTAAAGGCAGCGTCAACAATCGTGCGATTGTGCATTTCTGGCGTCAACAGACACAGTGGCAAACGTGACGCAGCTTGCCATGACATGGAGCGTTTCAGGATACGCAAGCCTTTTCCTGCAGACTTTCCCGCGCGCCGCAGTAAGAAATACCGTTCGGTGTACTGATCAATCGTCTTGATTTTGGCGGCACGCGTCTTGAGACGGTCGGTGTATCCGAGTGCCATATCCACGGAAAGGCTCTCCAGACCGGCCTCGATATCGGGAGAACTCATCGACAGCAGAACAAGAGAAAGGCCTGGGTGATGCGCATGCAATACACCCGAGAACCGCGCGGCAATGGGCATCACCGAAGGCACCGCGCCCAGCTTCAACGTACCAACCGGCCGACCTGCCGCGCTCTTGAGATCCTGCTGCAAGAGCTCCTGTTCATGAAGCATCCGTTGCGCGGTTGAAAATATGCGTTCACCCTCGGGAGTAAAGCTTTGAAAAGAGCGGCCCCGTTTGACGATGGCGGTTCCAAACTCCTCCTCCAGGGCCCGAATCGCGTTGGATAAAGCTGGCTGCGTGATATGGCATGCCTCTGCAGCGCGTCCGAAATGTTTGTGTTGATGTAGAGCAACAAGATATCGCAAAGATGTGAACAAGCTCATGGGCAGCAATGATATCTACTTCGATTCATTCAGCACCGTAACGCTCATCCTCCGACTGCCTCAACCCGCCGCAGCGGCCATGCGCAGCCTGCGCGCCGCATCATCGGCCCGGGCATCGTCAATTTCACGCAACACCGCCTGCATGTCGACGCTGGCCTGCGCACGCTCGAAGCGGCCGGTCAGCACCGACGCATTGCTGAGCAGTCCGGCCTGGTACAGGCTCCAGATCTCGGGGCCGTACTGGGTGGCCAGCAGCTCGGGCGCAAACTGGCCAAAGAAGTCGCGCAGGTTGGCCACATCGCGCAGCAGCATGCGCTGCGCATGGTTGTTGCCAGCGGCATCGACCGCCTGCGGCAGGTCAATGATGACGGGGCCGTCCAGCCCTTCAGTGCCGTCCACCCCCGGCGTGTGCGCCAGCAGGATGTTGAACTCCGACAAATCCCCGTGCACCACGCCCGCGCACAGCATGCGCACCACCTCCTTGATGAGCGTGGTATGGTGGGCGCGGGCCTGTTCCGGGGTGAACGCCACATCGTTCAAGCGCGGGGCGGCGTCGCCGTGGGCATCGGTCACCAGCTCCATCAGCAGCACGCCGTCGCAAAAATTGTACGGTTGTGGCACCCGCACCCCCGCTGCGGCCAGGCGGTAGAGTGCATCGACTTCGGCGCTTTGCCAGGCGGCTTCTTGCTCTTGCCGTCCAAATTTGCTGCCCTTGGCCATGGCACGCGCCGAGCGCGAGTTTTTGACCTTGCGGTTTTCGGTGTAGTCCACCGCTTGGCGAAAGCTGCGGTGGGTGGCTTCCTTGTAGATCTTGGCGCAGCGGGTGTCATCACCACAGCGCACCACAAAGACCATGGCCTCCTTGCCGCTCATGAGCTGGCGCACCACGCTGTCGATCAGGCCTTCTTCAATGAGGGATTGCAGTCTGGGAGGTGGTTTCATGGAGGGTTCGCGCCTTGGGTGTTGGCTCGATTGTCGTGCCCCGGCCATACCACGACGCCAGTCAAGGCCTTGGCTCTAGACTCTGCACCTTGTCTCAGCCCACAAAACCCAATCTCATGAGCCTTTTAAAAACATGAATGCAGGTGTGTTTTATGCCGCGCTGGCCTATACGGCCTGGGGTTTGTTGCCGATCTTTTTCAAACAGCTCGGGGCAGTTAATCCGTTTGAGGTGGTGATGCACCGTATGGTGTGGGCGCTGGTGTTTTTGCTGTGTGTGCTGACCGTGCTCAGGCGCTGGGCCTGGCTGCGTAATGTGGCCAGCCAGCCGCGGGTGCTGGCAGCGTTTGCGGTGTCGGCCTTGCTGCTGTCTGTGAATTGGTCGGTGTATGTGTGGGCGGTGCACAACGCCCACGTGGTGGATGCCAGCCTGGGCTATTTCATCTTGCCGCTGGTGAATGTGGCGTTTGGTTTTATCTTTCTGAAAGAGCGTCCGCGCCCCGGTCAGTGGCTGGCCGTGGCGGTGGCGGCCACGGGGGTGTTGTGGCTGGCGGTGCAGGCCGGGCGCTTGCCTTGGGTGGCTTTGGTACTGGCCTTCACGTTTGGCTTTTATGGCCTGCTGCGCAAGCTGGCCACGCTGGGCGCACTGGAGGGGCTGACGCTGGAGACCCTGCTGCTGGCTCCGTTCGCCGCGGGCTTGCTGGTGTGGTGGACCAGGCATGGGCAAGGTGCGCTGGTGCAGGGCGACGTGGCCACCCTGGGTTGGCTGCTGCTGGCCGGGCCAATAACCGCTGTGCCGTTGTTGCTGTTTGCGGCGGGCGCACGCCGTATTCCCATGGCCACACTGGGTATCCTGCAATACATTTCGCCCAGTCTGCAAATGCTGGTGGGGGTGTGGTTGTACGGTGAGGCGTTTGAATCCGCACGTTTTGGCGGCTTTGGTCTGGTCTGGGCGGCGCTGGTGGTCTATAGCCTGGAAGGCTTGTGGATTGGGTGCAGACCGCTATCAAATCAGAATTGAACAAAAACGTATGGCAGAACCCCTGAAAAACCAATATGGCGCTGATGTGCCGCGTGTAATAGCCGCCATGATTTCAGCGGTGCACCCGTCTTTCAACAGCGCGGGGTTTGTGCGTGAGGCGCTGCATGGGTATGACGCGCTTGAGCTGATGTCGCGTGGCAAAAAAATCGCCCGGGCCTTGCGCGCCTACTTGCCAGACGATTACGGTCGTGCGGTGGCGATTCTGCTGGACTCGCTGGATCAACCCCATGGCCGTGACCCCGACCTGAGTCTGGCGTCATTTTTGTTTCTGCCACACACCCAGTTTGTGGCCGAGTATGGGTTGGCGCATTTTGAGTTGTCCATGTGTGCCCAGCACGCGCTGACCCAGCGCTTTACAGCCGAGTTCAGCATTCGCCCTTTTCTTCTGCATCACCCTGAAGCCACGTTGGCTCAGCTCAGGGTGTGGACAGCTGACCCCAGCGCCCACGTGCGGCGGCTGGTGTCAGAAGGCACCCGCCCACGACTGCCCTGGGCTCCCCGTTTGCGCCAGTTTCAGCTTGATCCAAGCCCGGTGCTGGCCTTGCTGGAGCGGCTCAAGGACGACCCCGAGCTGTATGTGCGCCGCTCGGTGGCCAACAACCTGAACGACATTGGCAAAGATCACCCCGAGCTGCTGACACGCACCGTCCAAACCTGGCTGCAGGATGCCCCTGCCGAACGCGCCTGGATCGTGGGCCACGCTCTGCGCTCGGCCGTCAAACGCGGTGAAAGCGCGGCACTTGCGGTGTTGGGCTTTGGTCAGAATGCCCAGGTGCTGGTGGAACAGGTTCAGATCAGCCCGGCGCGTGTCTCCATGGGTGGCACGGTGACCCTGGTCTTTGGGCTGCGTAACCCCTTGTCTTGCGCCCAAACGGTGCTGGTGGACTTGGCGGTGCATTACGTCAAAGCCAGCGGTCAAGCCCGTGCCAAGGTGTTCAAGCTCAAAACGCTGGAACTTGCCCCCGGTCAAACCGTGTCACTGAGCAAAAAATTGTCGCTGGTGCAGATGAGCACACGTACCCATTACCCGGGGTTACACCAGGTCGATGTGTTGCTCAACGGCCAGGCCCGGGCGCTGGGGATGTTTGAGTTGGTCAACGCATCTGATCGGGCCGGTGTGGCGGCTTCCGATTTGGTGGAATGAGGCTTGCCTCGCTTGTCAAGATGGTTTATGCCATGAGGCATAGAATGAAATGGCTTGGAGCTCCATGACCCAAAGAATCCATTCACAGGGAGTTACTGACGATGCCCTCTTTCCGTCTTCGCACGACTATTTTGTATCTGGTTCTGGCTGCCGCCTGGATCTACCTGTCTGATCAGGGGCTCGCTGCGCTGGTGGATGATCCGAGCCCACTCACCAACTGGCAGTCACTCAAGGGACTGGCTTTTATCCTGCTCAACGGCGGGCTGGTTTACTGGTTGGCCGGGCGTGGTGCCAGAGAACCTGACGTGGCCCAATGGGTGACCGACTCACGTGTGCGCTGGGCTTCAGTAGGCGTGTTTGTGGTTGCTATGGCTTTGGGTGTTGGGTTGATTGCCAAGACCGAGAGTACCCGGGTGCTGCAGCGGCGGGCCATTGCACTGGATCGGGCAGCGGATCACGCCCACGCGCTGCAGTTGCAGATTGACCGCACGATGTCGGCCACCTATGCGCTGGCGGCGATGGTGCGCCAAGGGGAGGGTCGTATCCACAACTTTGAAACCCTGACGACCCAGATGTTGCCACTCTACTCAGGAGTCAGTGCGTTGGCGCTGGCGCCTGGCGGGGTTGTGACTGAGATTGTTCCGCTTGCCGGCAACGAACGTGCCATCGGCATCGACCATCTGAAAGATACCAGACACCGCCCAGAGGCACTCAAGGCGATGCGCAGCCGGACGCTCATGATCGAAGGCCCGGTGATGTTGAATAACGGCAGCAGGGGTTTGATTGGACGCTTGGCGGTGTACCTTGGTGCCGGTGAGTCAGCGCGTTTCTGGGGTTTTGTGACAGCGGTTGCCAAGATGGATGAGCTGATGCGTATCTGCAACCTGCAGCAGATGGCCGAGGTCGGTTACCACTACCGCCTGGTTCATCTCGATGCCAACGCCCCTGAGACAGTTTTGGCTCAGTCAACCCCCGACGCACTCAAAGACCCTGTGATACACAGCATTCAGGTGTCAAACAGCCAGTGGGATTTGGGTGTGGTACCCGTGACCGGCTGGCATTCCTATCCCTCACTGCTGGTTGAGATTTTGTTGGCACTGCTGGCAAGTGTCCTGCTGGCTTTTTTGGCCTATGTGTTGTTGCGCCAACCCCAACTGTTGCGGCGTGAGGTGGCGCTACGCACGCGAGAACTCGCTGCGGCCAACCATCGCCTGGTTAATTTGCATCAGGCCGTGGAACAAAGCCCGGCCACAGTCATGATCACGGATCGCGAGGGGAAAATCGAATATGTCAACCCAAAATTCACCGAAATCACGGGCTACACCGCCGCCGAGGCGTTTGGCCAAACCTCACGGTTGATCCAGTCTGGGCTGACCGCCGAGGAGGTCTACACAACGATGTGGCAAACCCTGCTGGCCGGGCGTGAGTGGCGTGGCGAATTGTGCAACCGCAAGAAAAACGGCGAGTTGTTCTGGGAGTCCGAGGTGATTGCGCCGATGCGTGATAAGCAGGGCGAAATTGCGCACTTCATCGCCGTCAAAGAAGATATCACCGAGCGGCGGCTGGCACAAGCGGCGCTGGAGCGCCTGAACCGCACCTTGCGCGTCCTCAGTGCGGGCAACAAGGCGCTGGTGCGTACCGGTGACGAGACGGAACTGCTGGCCGAGGTCGGTCGCATTCTGGTTGAAGTCGGCGGCTATTGCCTGGTTTGGGTCGGTATGCCCGAGCCCGGTAATGAGACAGTGTTGCGTCCGGTCGTGATGACTCCCGGCGCCCGTGTCGATGCGGCGCTATTAACGCATGATCGTGGTACCAATGCCTCCTGGCCGGGCTTTGTGGGGGCGGCGATGACCCAGGAGCGGCCCATCATTTGCACGTGCTTTGCTGACGATGCCTATTACGTCCGTGCCAGCGAAGCCGTTCGTCGTTGCTGTTGCGAGGCGGGGGCGGCGCTGCCTTTGGTGTCGGGGCAAGTATGCTTTGGTGTCCTGGTGTTGCATGCGGATAATCAGGAAACACTCGGCAAGGAGGAGTTGACCCTGTTGCAGGAACTGGCCGATGACCTGGCCTACGGGATTGCGACGCGTCGTCATGAAGATATCTCGAACTTGCGCGAACAGGCGATAGAGGCCTCCAGCAACGGCATCATGATTTCATCGGTGCTGGAGGCTGACCACCCGTTCACTTACGTCAACCCGGCTTTTGAGCGCATCACGGGTTATGGGGCTTCCGAAGCGGTAGGTCGCAATGGGCGCTTCCTGCTGGGGACAGACCTGGAACAGCCCGAACTCGAAGCCATCCGTTTGGCCCTGCGTGAGGGCCGTGAAGGCCATGCCGTGCTGCGCAATTACCGCAAGGACGGCAGTCTGTTCTGGTGTGAGTTGTCAGTCTCTCCGGTTCGCCGCAACCATGGCTCGGTGACGCACTTTGTGTCGGTGTTGACCGATATCACCGAGAGTAAAAACTACGAGGCGGCGTTGGAGTACCAGTCCAACCATGACCAGCTTACCGGGCTGCCCAACCGCAACCTGCTGGCCGACCGCCTTGACCAGGCACTGGTTCGGGCCGCACGCGACGGTGATGAGGTGGCCGTGGCGGTGATTGACCTGGATCGTTTCAAGGTGATCAACGACGGCCTGGGCCATACCGTGGGAGATATCTTGTTGAAACAAGTGGTCGCCCGCTTGCAGGCAGGCGTGCGTGATGGGGATACCCTGGCACGGCTCGGGGGTGATGAATTTGTGTTGATCATGCCCGCTGATGATGCCACCCGTGCCGCACAGCTCAGCTGCGGGCGTTTGCAGTCTGGTCTGGTCATGCCCTTTGAGTTTGAAGCGCACCGCCTGACCGTGTCGGCCAGTATTGGCATCAGCCTTTACCCGCGTGACGCGGGTGATGCGCAAGGCCTGCTGCGGCAGGCTGAGGCGGCCATGTACCGTGCCAAGGAGCAGGGGCGCAGCTCAATCCAGTTTTTCACTGCCGAAATCAACAAGCGCGTGCATGAGCAACTGACCATGGAGAGCCAGTTGCGCCAGGCGCTCGACAAAGGCGAGTTTCTGCTGCATTACCAGCCGCAGGTTGATCTTGTGACTGGCTCCATCATTGCCGCTGAGGCACTGGTGCGCTGGCAACACCCTGAACGTGGCATGGTGCCGCCCCTGGATTTTATTGCGTTGGCCGAAGAAACCGGGCTGATCGTGCGCTTAGGCGAATGGGTGCTGGTTGAAGCCTGTCGTCAGCACCGCGCCTGGCTTGATGCCGGATTGGCGGCTGGACGCATCGCGGTCAATCTTTCGCCGCGGCAATTCAGCGACCCTGATTTGTTGCCATTGGTCAAACGTGTGCTGGCCAACACTGGCCTGCCACCGGCCTTGCTTGACCTGGAGGTCACTGAGAGCATGGCGATGCAGGATGTGGAGCGCGCCATTGAACTGCTGGAGGAACTCGCATGCCTGGGGGTGCGAATTTCAATCGATGACTTCGGTACCGGGCATTCATCACTCAGTTATCTGCAACGTTTTGCCGTCAAGACACTGAAGATCGACCGCAGTTTTGTGCACGAAATAGCGATTGATCCGCAACGGGCCGCCATCACCAGCACCATCATCGTCATGGCGCATAACCTGGGCATGAACGTGATCGCCGAGGGGGTGGAAACATTGGCCGAATTGAACTTCCTGCGGCGACACGCTTGCGACGAGATTCAGGGCTACTACTTCAGCCGCCCCTTGGGTGCAGCGCAGTACCAAGCCCTGCTGCGCGAGCAGCGCCGCCTGGTGCTGCCGCCGCCAGGTGAAGGGGATGCCGTGCGCACGCTGCTGCTGGTGGATGATGAGCCCAACGTGTTGTCCTCACTCAAGCGCCTGTTGCGGCGCGACGGCTACCGGATACTGTCCACCACCAGTGCCCGTGAAGGGCTTGACCTGCTGGCGACCAACCCGGTTCAGGTGATCATCTCCGACCAGCGTATGCCGGAGATGAGTGGCACTGAATTTCTCTTGCGGGCCAGGCAACTGCATCCGCACACGGTGCGCTTGGTGTTGTCGGGTTCTACCGATCTCAATTCAGTCACCGAGGCCATCAATGACGGTGCGATCTACAAGGTCCTGACCAAGCCGTGGAACGATGATGCCATGCGTGAAACCGTCCGACTGGCGTTCAAGGTGCAGGAGGATGGCCTGCGACGCTGGCCGGACGGCTCCACCACTGCCGCACCCAGCCCCCCGCGCTGACCAGCACAATGCCAACGAGCACTGGCACCGAGCCCAGCAAAAAGCGCATTTCCAGCGGTTCCTTCAGCAGCCAGGCCCCAAACACCATGCCAAACAAGGGTGTGAGGAACGAAAACACCCCCAGCCGCGAAGCCAGGTAGCTGCGCAACAACCAGAACCACACCAGAAAGCTGGCAAACGACACCACCAGCGTGTGAAAGGCCAGGCTGGCCCAGACCTGTGGGGTGGGGTTAAAACGCGCTTGACCGGTAGCCATGGCACCGGCCAGCAGCAACACAAAAGCGCCGATCAACTGGTACAGCAGGGTTTGCGTGGCGGGCGCTTTTGACAGGACAGAGCTGCGCACCACGACGGTGGTCGCGGCCCAGGCCACACCGGCCAGCAGCCCAAGAAAGTCACCCCACAACACATCGCCCGGCATCACACTGGCCGTGCCGCTGCGCCCCAGAAAAGCCAGCGCAATGCCACCAAACGCCAGTGCAATGCCCAGCCACTGCAGCACGCCCAGTCGCTCGGCAGGCAGCCGCCAGTGCAGGCCCAGCGCAGCAAAGATCGGTGCGGTGTACAAAAACACCACCATGTGTGATGCGGTGGTGTGACGCAGGCCCTCGGCCACCAGCAAAAATTCCAGCGCGAACAACAGGCCGACCACCAGGCCCGGGCGCCAACTGCCATCACGCCAGTTCATGCGTTCTTTGCGCCAGGCCATCACCAGCGCCACCAGCAAGGCCGCCCCACCTGAGCGCAGCGCAATCTGCATGATAGGCGCAATGTCGTTTGCCGTGGCTTTTAAGACCACTTGCTGCAACCCCCAAATGGCGCACAGCACCAGCATCAAGGTCACAGCTTTGGCATCAAGGGCTTTGGGGAGGTGCATGGTCAGGGCGTTCAGAATTGGAAAGAAGACACCATTATTTCCGTGACGGATTTCATGGCGATAGTGAAAATCAGGCAAGCCGTACACCATAACCGACAAATCATGCGCATCCTTCGTCCCAAGCTTGAGATCCCACTGGCCAGTTCTGCCTTGCGCGTGGTCAAAGCCATGGCGTTGCTGGAGCGCGGCCAAACCGTGGAAACCAGCGCGCTGGATCTGGGCTATGGCGGCGCGTCAGCCTTCATCCGCATGTTCAAACGCCTGACCGATGCCACGCCGGATGAGTTTCGCAAAGGGGCGTTGATACCGGTGATGGTTATGAATTCGCGATAACAATGGCTTGTAGCCGTTGTTAAAAGTGCGAAAGCAGCTATTAAAAATAAAGTAATTGAGGCGTGATGGATTTGTTTGATGACTTGCCGCCAGTACCCGATGACGCCTACACGCCCATCGCACCGGGGGCCGTGCTGCTGCGTGGCTTTGGCCGTGGTGACGATGCCGACCTGCTGCGGGCGGTGGAGACCGTGGTGACCCAAGCCCCGCTGCGCCACATGCAAACGCCGGGGGGGTACACCATGTCGGTGGCCATGACAAGCTGTGGTTCGCTGGGCTGGGTGTCAGACCCGCAGGGTTACCGCTACGCCGCACGCGACCCGTTTTCTGGCCAGTCCTGGCCTGCCATGCCGGACTGCTTGCTGGCGTTGGCCCAGCGTGCCGCTGCGCAGGCAGGTTACGCCCACTTTGAGCCCGAAGCCTGCCTGATCAACCAATATGTGCCCGGTGCCAAGCTGTCGCTGCACCAGGACAAGGACGAGCAAGACCTGTCGGCCCCGATCGTCTCGCTGTCGTTGGGCTTGCCCGCCGTGTTCCTGTTTGGCACGCCTAGCCGCAAAGACCGCCCGCAACGCTGGCGGCTGGTGCATGGCGACGTGGTGGTGTGGGGTGGCCCGTCGCGCCTGGCCTACCACGGGGTGCAGCCGCTGGCGGACGGCGAACACGTGCAGCTGGGGCGCAGGCGGTTGAACCTGACGTTTCGCCGCGTGCGGGTCTGAAACACATCACTGTAGGGCTTATGCCACTGATACAGCGCAAGCCGATACCGCCGGTGTGTGCCCGTGCGCGGCCACAAACCCGCTTCCTTTATAGTCCAAGTAACTTAACTGGGCACAATTGTGGCGCGCCTGATTTCCCGCCCTGATTTTTGATTGGTTAGACGGATGAATTTCTCTACCGGAAAAAAATTGTTCCTGAGCCACTTTTTGGCCATTGTTCTGGTTTCTGGAAGTATTGGCAGTTACTTCTATCAAAATGCCATCGACAATTTGCTGGGAAGCCTGCAGGCGCGCCTGAAATACAGTGCCGCCTTGCTCAGCACGACGGTTGATCCAAGCCAGCTCGATCAGATCGTTTCACCCGCTGACAAGGCTCTTGATAGCTATAAAAAGGGTGTTGCCCATTTGCGCGAGTTGGTCGCGTCGAATCCGGATATTGCTTTTATCTACGTCATGCGGCGGGACGGGGAGGCTATTCGCTTTGTACTGGATTCCGATCCTGATAGCCCGGGCGAACCCGGAGAAGTCTACGCGGTTCCGGTGCCTGCCTTGCTTGAAGGCTTCAGCAAGCCCGGCAGTGATCGTGAGCTGTTCACCGACAAATGGGGTACCTTCATGTCGGGCTTCGCCCCCCTCAGCGGAGGCGGGGGCCGCTACGTCATAGGCATTGACATGCGTGCCGACGAAGTGGCTAACAAGCTCAACGCCCTGCGGACCACCGGAGCCCTGTCGTTGGTCTTTTCGCTGCTGCTGGCCTTCCTCTTCAGTCATTTCCTTTCGCGCAGCTTGGTCAAACGGATCCATGCCTTGCATCGGCGTTGTCTGGAGGTCGATACCTCGGCCGACATGGTATCGGGTCAAAAGGGCGACGAGCTCGATCAGCTGGCAGTGACCTTTGGCGACATGTTGACCCGATTGCAACAGTCGCAGATCGACCTTGAGCAACGCGTTGAGCAACGTACGACCCAACTGAGTCTGGCCAATCAGCAATTAAAAGCGGAGATAAATCAGCGCGAGAAGATCGCACAGCTGCTCGAAGAGACCGCACGCACCGATTTCCTGACCAAACTCATCAACCGACGCGCCATGCACCGTTTCTTACAGAATGAAATGGCACGTTTTGAACGAACTGGCGGCACCTTTTCGTTGGTACTGGTGGACATTGACCATTTCAAGAATATCAACGATCAGTTCGGGCACGACATTGGCGACGACGTGCTGGTCGCGCTGTCGAGAGCATTTGAGAGGTCGGCTCGCGAGCAGGACATCGTATCGCGCTGGGGTGGCGAGGAATTCTTGATATTGCTACCCAATACCGCCCAGGCCGATGCGTTCGAGCAGGCCGAGCGATTGCGGCAACTGCTTGACAGCGATGCGCTGCAGATCGAGCGCTACCCGCACCGGGTGACGGCCAGCTTTGGTGTCTGTGAGTTCGCCCCGGGGGATAGCCTGGAGTCCTTGCTCAAGCAAACTGACGTTGCGCTTTACCAGGCCAAGGTTCGGGGGCGCAACCAGGTATGCGCGAACGCCCGTGTTGTCCTTTGAGCCATGTCGTGCCGTTCCAAGCCTTACCAGATGGCGTGTTTGAACTGAAACGAGTTGGCTGCGTCTTGCGATTAAGGCGAACAACCCGTGGTGTCGGGTCTATTGCCCCACCACCGACCAACCCACGTTTTGGCTGAACTTGTTGTTTTCATAGTCCCACACCGTGCCGCAGTGCTCACACACGTAGCGGGTGATCGTGACCAGACCCTGGCGGCGCGGTTCCTTGCGGTTGACCCCTTGCATCAGCTCGGCGTGCCCGGGGGCGCGGCGCCAGTCGCGCTGGATGCCGGCGCAGGCATCGCAAAGTGTTGGGTTGTTCGATTCGATCGGTGGATTCTGGTCTTGGGTCATGGGCTTGCTCTTTGTGTTGGGTGCTGATTGTCGCCCTGCGTGTTACTTCGGCAAACCCAAGCCCCGCAAACGCTGGTGCGCCGCATCCACCAGGTCCAGCGGCTGCTGGTTTTTGGCCTGCAGGTAGTGGTGGGTAAACACGTCCAGGTAGGCGTCCAACACCTCGGCCGCGTGGGGCTCACCGGCCAAGGCCAGGCACAGGGCGCCCACCTCGGAGGTGCAAAAGTGGTCGACGCGGCTGGAGCGGCGCAGGCGGTAGTTGGAGATCTGCTCGGGGTGCAGGCTGAGCACCGGCAAGTGGTTCAGGTAGGGGCTTTTGCGAAACATCTTGCCCGCCTCACTCCAGGTGGCGTCCAGCAGCACAAACAGCGGGCGCCTGGCCGGTTGCCCATGGGTGGCCGCGTCGGGCAATAGCGTGGTGACCAGTCGCTCGGGCGCCACAAACTCCCCCGGAAACACCACATAGGGCTGCCATTGCGGGTCGGCCAGCAGCGCCAGCAAGGCCGGGTCAACTTCGGTGCGGGCCCAGCCAAAAGCAAAGGTGTCGGCCACCACATCGGCAATCAGCCAGCCGGTGTTGCTGGGTTTGAGCGGCTCGATGTCGGCCATCAGCAGGCACATGCCGGCGCGCGTGGGCACGTTGGGGCGCAAGGCGCACAGGCAGTGGCTGTGCATGACCCGGCAACCGGGGCAACGCTCACTTGGGCCGCCGCGGGCGCGAAAAGGCTTGACAGCGCGCGCCAGGCGCGCGGTGCGCAGACGGGAAACGGCGTGGGGCATGGGTTCCGGGATGGCGTGGTCTGGCCTATTTTGCAGGGCGGTGCAGCGCGCAAATCTTGTTGCCGTCGGGGTCGCGCAGGTACGCCAGGTAAAGCGCGCCGCTCGCGCCTTCACGCCAGCCTGGTGGGTCTTCACAGGTGGTGCCGCCATTGGCCACGCCAGCCGCGTGAAAGGCGTCTGTTTGCTCTGGTGACTGCGTGGCGAACCCGATGGTGCTGCCATTGCCGTGTGTCGCGGGCTCACCGTTGATGGGCGTGGTGATGCCAAACAGGCCGGTGCGGCTGCGGTAAAAATAGCGGCTCTTGTTGGCCACCCCCGGGCCAATACCCAGCGTGCCGAGCAGCGCGTCGTAAAACTTCTTCGAGACCTCAAGGTCATTCACACCAAGCATCACATGACTGAACATAAATTCTCCGTAAGAGCCCGGTAGCGGGCGAAATGGGACCGGGGGATGGTAATGGATGGCTGGGTAGGGCGATCAATTTAAGCTTGGACAAGCTGTCACTTTAAATTGGTCGGATTTTGAGTTTCAATTTGGCGCTCAATCTTCAATCGTAAATTCTGTTGTGGCTGGTGCCATATCAACTATTCCTCAACGCACGGGCAGCACCCAACGTCGCGTGCCGCCACTTCGCCAGCCGCTTACGCGGCTATCGGCGTGCATCGGGCAATTTCGAAGCTTGGTGCATGGGCATCATCGCATGCTGGAGCGAGGCTCAAAAAAGCGCGCAGGCGGGCCAGCTCGGCCTCCAGCTCGGGGCCAAAGGCTGCGTCGCGCGGCGGTTTGCCCGCAACAAAACCCAGGTTGGCGTGCATCTGCCCACCGGTCACCGACACATTGCCCCACCCCATCACCTGGTCACGCCACAAAAGCGGCAGCGCGTAATAGCCGCGCACGCGTTTGGCTGCGGGTGTGTAGGCCTCAAACCGATAAGCCCAGGCCCACAGATGCTCGAAGCGACGGCGATCCCACACCAGCGGATCAAACGGGGCCAGCAGGCGCACCGTCTCATCAGGCGCGTGACGGCGTGAGGCGGGGTTTTCCGTGGCGCTCCAGTAGTAGGTCTGGCCGTCCACCACGCCATGGGCCAGGCGCACTTTGGCACGCGCCAAAGCGCCGCCGCGCAAGTGCGCCCATTGGGGTGTGCCGCCGCGCAGGTGGCTGATCAACTCGCCTAAAGATCGCTCGGGCAGCGGCGCGTATTTGTGCACGATGACATCCACCAGCGCGTCCATCGCTTGCTGCGGATCGGGTGCTTCGTCCGGTGCCGCCCGCACGGCATAAGTCCGCACGCCACTGACGCGCCCGGCGATACGCAGCAGGCCGCGGTAATGCATGTCATCGAGCAACTGCGTACTGGCATTGCTGGAGCCACCAAACCAGTTGCGCGATTTGCCGTGGGCAAAGTGCGCGTCCACCGCGCGCGGGTGCACCACGTCGTGCGCCTGCACAAAGGCCAGCACCGCGTCCATCTGTTTGCGCCGGGCCGCGGTGAGTGCCGTCTTGGGCGTGCGTGGGTGCATGAGTGCCTGCGTGGCGCGCGGCAAGAAGCCGTAGTTGACGAAGAAGTCTTCCTCAATGTCCAGCGCCGCGTAGCGCCGCTCCAGGTCGCCCGCGCAGTAGCCTTTGACGCGGTGGCGCAGTGTGAGGTCTTGCGCCCGGGCCGGCGCCCGGATCGGGTCGGCCTGCACAAAGCCCAGCCGGGTGATCGCCTTGGCCAGGGTGGTTGGCGCGAACAGGGTGCGTGCCACGGCGTAGCGCCGCAAGTCGGCGGTGGTGATGGACTTTGTCATAACAGCTTGCTGGGGTAAACGATAAAACAGTCAACCGCGTGATCGAGAACTTCAGCGATTAAAGAGCATTTTGCATCCCCTAATTCAGCAGCACACACCCCAGTAAAACAAATTCACTTGTTGCCGGTGCGCGTGGAAATCAGCACCGAAAGCTTATATCAAAATAAGAGCAAATCACGCCATGGCTATTGCGGTTGATTTCAGCCCCAAAATGGCTGTCTCCTGACAACCCCTTACCAAGACCACCCAACCATGCGCATCCTCCATACCTCTGACTGGCATTTGGGTCAGCATTTCATGGGCAAAACTCGTCAAGCGGAACATCAGCAGTTGATTGACTGGCTGCTGATCCAAGTCGAGGCCCACGCGGTGGATGCAGTGCTTATCGCGGGCGACGTCTTCGACACCGGCGCGCCGCCCAGTTATGCGCGTGAGTTGTACAGCCAGCTGGTCGTTCGGTTGCATGGCGCGGGCGTTGCCTTGCTGCTGCTCGGGGGTAACCATGATTCGGTCGCCACGCTGGGTGAGAGTCGCGCCATGCTGGCTTGCCTGAGCACTACTGTGGTCGCTGCGGTTGACGATGCTGCCGGCCAGGTCGTCTTGCTGCCTTTGCGGGGTGGCAAGAATGAGGCAGGCTGTATCGTCTGCGCAGTGCCTTTCATTCGCCCACGTGATGTGTTGCAAAGCCAGGCGGGGCAAAGCGCTGAGGAAAAGCAGCAGTCCATGCAAGCCGCCATTCATGACTATTACCACGCGGTCTATGAGGCAGGCCGCGCACGCCAGGTGGCTCTGACCCAAGAGCTTGGTCGCGTCGTCCCGCTGATTGCCACCGGGCACCTCACCACGGTGGGGGCCAGCAGCAATGAGTCGGTGCGCGAGATCTATGTGGGCTCACTTGATGCCTATCCCACGGCGGCGTTTCCGCCGGTGGACTACATCGCGCTGGGGCACATCCACAAGCCGCAAAAGGTGGGCGGTCTGGCGCACATTCGCTACTGCGGCTCGCCCATCCCTCTGGGGTTTGACGAAGCGCGGCAGCAAAAAGAAATGCTGCTGGTGGACCTGGGCGCGGAGGGGCTCACAGCCATTACGCCCCTGCTGGTGCCACGTTTTCAGCCACTGATCTCCGTCAGCGGCAACCTGCTGGAACTGGCCGCTGCGATCAGTGCCGCCGGTATGGAAGGCTCTGCTGAACAATCGGTATGGCTTGAAGTCACTGTGACTGAGGACGACTACTTGTCCGACCTGCCCGCCCGCATCGAAGCCATGACGCAAGGCCTGCCCGTGGATGTGTTGCGGGTGCGCCGCCTGCGCGCCACAGTAGCTGCCAGCCTGGTCGGCGAGCTGAGCGAAACCCTGGATGAACTCAGCCCCGACGATGTCTTTGCGCGCCGCTTGGCGCAAGAAGAACTGACACCAGAACTGCAGTTGGCCCTGAGCCAGCGCTACTGCGGCGTGGTCACCAGCCTGTCTGAGGACGCAGCATGAAAATCCTCAGCCTGCGCCTGAAGAACCTCAACTCACTCAAAGGCGAGTGGTTCATCGACTTCAGAAAACCCCCGTTTACCGACAACTGCCTGTTTGCCATCACCGGCCCAACTGGCGCGGGCAAATCCACGCTGCTCGACGCCATCTGCCTGGCGCTCTACCACGAGACACCGCGCCTGAAAAGCATCTCGACATCCAACAACGACATCATGACGCGCCACACCGTGGACTGCCTTGCCGAGGTGGAATTTGAAGTCAAGGGGGCCGTGTACCGCGCCTTCTGGAGCCAGCGTCGTGCCCGCGACAAGGTCGACGGCGCGCTGCAGGCCCCCAAGGTGGAACTGGCCAAAGATGACGGCACGATTTTGAGCAGCCAGAGCAACGACAAACTCAAGCGCATTGCTGACATCACCGGTCTGGATTTTCCCCGCTTCACCAAGTCCATGCTGTTGGCCCAAGGCGGCTTTGCCGCTTTTCTGAACGCCAGCGCCAACGACCGGGCCGAGCTGCTGGAGGAACTGACCGGTACCGAGATCTACGGTGAGATCTCCAAAAAAGTGTTTGAGCAGGCGCGTGAGGCCAAACAGCAACTTGACCAACTCAAAGCCCGTTCCGAAGGCGTGGAACTTTTGACCGTTGAGGCGCGCGAAGCCATGCAAGGCGACATAGACCGCTGGGGGACCGAGCTTGCGGGCGTGCAAACGGCGCACCAAACCACCTTGGCGCAACGCCAGTGGCAGCAGAATCTGGCGCAAAGCGAGCAAGAGGTGCAGACCACGGAGGTCGCTTGCCTTGATGCGACAAAAGCGATTGACATAGCTGTGCCCGAACTGCAACGCCTTGCCGACAGCGAGCCTGCGCAGGCGCTTAAAGCCCTGCACCACAGCTGGCAACAAGCGCAGGCCGCGTGCAAAGACAGCGAAAGTGGGCTGGAAAAGCTGCAGCAAGACCGCCAGCACGAGACCACCGCGCACTACCAACAGCACCACCTGGCCCAAACCCTGGCCAGCCAAATTGCGGAAAACATTCAGGATCAGATCACGCTGACAGAAAAAGAGCGCAAGCAGCACGCCGACTTCTGCGCCGAGCACCCGCAACACGCCGCATTGGGCGAGCGCCTTGGCAGTTGGCGGCAGCAGTTTGAACAGCGCCAGAAACTGCAACAAAGCCTTGTCGCCCAGCAATTGGCCTTACAGGGCCTGCAAGACGATCAAGTTGAACGGAGCCGTAAGATCACAGCCCAGCGCAACTTGGTGGATGCGGCTGTGCTGGCACATAGCGCATCAGTGTCTGCGCATCAATCGGCACAGGCCGAGCAAGACCAGCGCCTGGCGGGGCAAACACCAGCGACATTGCGGGAGCAATGGCAAGCCCAGCAGGGCCATGTCAACCGCTGGCAGCAAATCGAAACCGATGCCAAGCACCGCCGCGACCTCGCCACCCAGCAGACCGCGCTGGCGACAGATGTGCGGCAAGGCGAGCACGCCATCGCTGAAATGCAGGCCACCGTAGAGGCGCTGCGCGAGCAGCACAAGGCCTTCAAAGAGCAAGTGGCAGACAAGCAAAAACTGCTCGACCAGGAACGCCGCATCCAAAGCATGGACGCACACCGTCTGGCACTGCAGCCGGGCGAGGCCTGCCCGCTGTGCGGCGCTGTGGAGCACCCGGGGATTGAGGCCTACCAGGCGCTGGACGTGTCCGCCACCGCGGCAGCCTTGCAGCAAAAGCAAGCTGCGTTGGATGACTTGGTGACCCAAGGCCAGACCGCATCCGCCAACCTGGCTGCCAGCCTAGCCAAGCAAACCGAGCGGTTCAAGGCCCAGGACAAAATCACCCAGCAAATCACCCAGTGGCAAACCGGGTGGGCCGCAGCCAAGCCCCTGGTCAACGCGACACCGCCGCTGACCAGCGACGATTGGCAAAGCGCCGATGTCTTGGCCGCTGGCCGGCAGGCCGCTGCACAGGCACTTGCCAAATTCGCCAGTGACTTGCAGTCGGTAGAGGCGGGTGAACAAACCCTTCAGCGCGCCCAAACCGCAGCCAACCAAAGCACCCAGAAACTGCAGGCGGCACACAACCAGAGCGCGTTGTTGGCGCAAGCGGCCCACGACGCGCAACTGCGCCAGACGGCGCTGGTGCAAGACGGCCAATCTTTCCAGAAAGACCTCAGCGCCCTGGAGGCAAGCCTGCAGTCCACCCTGAGTGAGGCGGGCTACACCTTGCCAACTGAGCCCAAGCCGTGGCTGCAAGAGCGGGATGGCGAATGGCAACACTGGCAACAAACCCAACACCAACTTCAAAGCCTGGCCCAAATCTTCACCCGCCAGCAAGCCCAAAACGACGCAGCACAAGCCCAGGCAAAGCTGTGGATTCAACGGTGGACGGAGCTACAGGCCGGCACCGGTGATCAAACGATGGCACTGCCCGCGTACCAGCAAGTTGCTGCCGATGCGTTACCGGCAGCGCTCACTGCTTGCATTGATGTCATCACCCGCCTGACCCAAAGCATTGCGTCCCTGAACGGGCAACAGACGCAAGTGGCCACCGCCCTGGCGCAGCAGCGCATCACCTTGCGCGATGCCGAGGTCGCCTGGAACAGCGCCCTGCAGACCAGCCCTTTCAGCGACGTGTCTGCGTTTGAGGCCGCCCTGTTGCCAGAGGCAGAACGCCAGCGCCTGACCGCGCTGAAAGAAAAGCTGCAAGCGGCGCAACAACGGGCCACCGCCCTGTTGCAGGCCGCCCGTGACAAACAAACGCAATTGCAAGAACAAGCGCTCACGACGCTGCCACCGGAAGAAATTGCGGCGCAACTGGTGGCGCTAGAGGCGCAGCGCAGCAGCTTGAGTGAGCAAATCGGCGCGCAGCGAGCCTTGCTTGCCAAGGACGACGCGCTTCGGACAAGCCAACAGGCACTGTTTGATCAGATTGGCCTACAAAGCACGGATGTCGACATTTGGCAGCGGCTGGACGGCCTGATCGGCTCGGCCAAAGGCGACAAGTTTCGCAAGTTTGCCCAGGGCCTCACGCTGGACCATTTGCTGCACCTGGCCAACCGGCACCTGGCGCGCCTGCATGGCCGTTACCTGCTGTGCCGTAAGGCAACGGGCGAGCTGGAGCTGGACATTGTGGACGCGTGGCAGGGCGACACCACACGCGACACCCGCACCCTGTCGGGTGGCGAAGGTTTTCTGGTCAGTCTGGCGCTGGCTTTGGCGCTGTCGGATTTGGTGAGCAACAAAACGTCCATCGATTCGCTCTTCCTCGACGAAGGCTTTGGCTCACTCGATGGTGACACGCTGGAAGTTGCGCTGACCGCGCTGGACTCGCTCAACGCCAGCGGCAAGATGATCGGTGTCATCAGCCACGTGGAAGCGATGAAAGAGCGCATCCCCGCGCAGATCAGGGTCGAGAAGGGCGGCGGGATTGGGCATTCACGGTTGGTGGTGTAGCGGGCGAAACGGGGTCAAGAGTCAGAACTGCGATCTACCCAGTAATCCGGGGATCAGGGGCATGTGGGCGATGCGCTGTGTGGGCGGGTTTGGGGTGGGCATGAGGTGTATTTTAAGTAATACGGCTCAAAATGTGAGGTGCATTCATAAGGATACAGCTCAGCCAGATAAAAAAATAGCCTTCGTCTGATGGCGTGGCGCTTGGTTTGAATGTGGCGAAGTTATGTGTGAAAAACTGGCCGCTAGCCAAATTAGAGTCTGTGTATGAAGCTATCAAAAAAGAGAAATATTGCATACGATAATGGCACGATAATTTAAATTAGACAGTGTTCTACTTTAAATCAGTCAGAACTTTGAGTTCTAATCGGTCGGAATTCATCACCCAACGAACCCAAAGCATGCGCACTGACATTCCACCCCCAGGCACCACCGCCATCAGCCGTCATGTGCAGGCCAAAATCGCCACGGCCTTGCAAGACACGCGCGTGGTGCTGGTTGTTGGCCCGCGTCAAGCCGGCAAAACCACACTGGCGCGGCTCTTCGCCGGCCCCGAGCGCCCCTACCTCACACTGGATGACTCCGCCACGCTGGCAGCTGCGCGCTCAGACCCCACAGGGTTCGTGCGCGGTTTGAAGCAGGCCGTTATTGACGAAGTCCAGCGTGCCCCCGAGTTGCTTTTGGCCCTCAAGGAAAGTGTCGACAAAGACCAGACGCCGGGTCGTTTCCTGTTGACCGGCTCCACCAACCTCATGGCCATGCCGCTGGTGGCCGACTCGTTGGCGGGCAGGCTGGAGGTTGTCACCCTGCTGCCCTTTGCCCAGGCCGAACTGGCTGGCACGCCGGGCGACCTGGTCGATCGGCTGTTTGATGGCGGGGGTTTGCCCGCCGTGGTCAACCCCGTGGTGGGCGATGCGCTGATGGCGCGCGTGCTCAATGGCGGCTACCCCGAGGCCCTGCGCCGCACCAGTGCCAGCCGACGCCAGGCCTGGTTGCAAGACTACGTGGCTCTTATTCTTGACCGCGATGTCCGTGACATTGCCAACATCGACCAGCTTGACCGTTTGCCGCGTTTGCTCGATGTGCTGGCGGCGCATGCCGGGCAACTGGTCAACCACAGCAGTTATGGCGCAGCGCTGGGCCTGACCGTGCCAACGGCACAGAAATACGTCGGCATTTTGGAGCGGCTATTTCTGCTAAGACTGGTGCCGCCCTGGTCCCACAACGCCGTCAGCCGCCTGACCAAAACCCCCAAGCTGCATTTTCTGGACAGCGGCCTGCTTGCCGCGCTGCGTGATGCTACGGCCAGCGAGCTTCAGAAAGACCGCACCCGCTACGGTCCGTTGCTGGAAAACTTTGTGGTGTCTGAAGTGCTCAAGCTCATCACCTGGTCGGACAAGCGCCTGCGCGTCTCACACTTTCGCACCAAGGATCAGGACGAGGTGGATCTGGTGCTGGAAGATCGGCGCGGACGCGTTGTCGGTATTGAGGTCAAGGCCTCAGCCACGGTGCGTCCACAAGACCTGCGCGGCCTGCGCCAGCTGCAAGCCGCTGTAGGGGACAAATTTGTGCAAGGCCTGGTGCTGCACGACCACGACCAGATCACACCGTTTGACGAGAAACTGCACGCGGGGCCGGTGTCGCTGTTGTGGCAGGGATAGCGAGCTATAGCTACTTCCAGCTCAAATCCAACTTGCGCTGTGTCGCAGCGCAATCGCGCAGGTACAGGTTGATCAGGCTCTGATACGGCATGCCAACCTCTTCAGAAATGGTTTTGAAATAGTTGACCGACTCCTCATCAAGCCGGATGGTGATTTGTTTTTTGAGCTGGGCTGCGTAGGGGTTCTTGCGGGCAGCGGAAAAATCGTATTCTTTGCGCATATAAAACCTTTAAGGGTAAGACTTCGCCTCATGGGCACTGGCCTTGCGGGCAGAGATGATGCAATCAGCTTGGCGCGTTCATCCAGGAAGACTGATTTGGCATCCTCAAAGCTCACGCCATGCTTTTTGTCATTGGCTATGGCCTTGTGTTCATCCCACTCGAAACGAAGTCTGCTCATGCGCGAAGTGTAATTACATCGTAGTTCAGAAGCAAGCAGAGCAGGCTGACCGGGGCAATGACCAGCTTGTGGCGCGCTACTTCTTCCACCACTTCTTGGGCGCAGAAGACATTGCCTGGCTGGCCCAGTTCAAAGACCTGCACCTGAGCGAGGACGAGGCTAAAGCCTTGATCGTGGTGCGCGAGGCAGGCGCCATCAACAACGGCACCTACCGCGAGCTGACCAAGGTGGACACCCTGACCGCCAGCCAGTCCCTGCGTCGCCTGCGCGATGCCGGGCTGTTGGCCCAAAAAGGCCGTGGCTCAGCGACTTACTATGTACCGACCGAGAGGTTACTGGATAGCGGCTTATGCAGTAACCCCGAGGCCTTATCTAGTGAGTCTGAAGGCCTATCTACCAAGCTTGACGGCTTATCTACCAAGGCCGGCGCTCTATCTACCACCCCTGAAGGCGTATCTGCCATGCTTGCCGACGCGCAAGATGCGCAGCGCAAGGCCCTGTTGAATGAGCTGCCGGGTGCACTTGCAGCAAAAATTGGGGCCATCGGGCAACGCCATCCGCCCGGTGAAGTGTGTGACGCCGTTGTGGAAGTCTGCCGCTTGCGAGACTGGCGCGCGGAAGAGCTGGCGATTTTGCTGCAACGGCATTCACGCTACCTGCGCAACAACTACCTGCGCCCGCTGATGCGAGATGGGCGGCTGACGATGACCAATCCGAATGAGCCGAGTGATCCGCAACAGGCGTATCGAGCGGTGGCTGCTGATCAGCCTGATCTACCCGCCTAAGCCGCCTGCTGAAAACCCAGATCAGGCATGGCTGTTTTAGCGGTCAGGTGCATCACCGTTGGCCCACCCAACTGGCGCGCCGCACGGGCCACATAGGTGCGGTGGCAGGTGGAATAGTCCGACTCAAAACACACCAGACAGGCTGGGGTGGCCTGCGCAATCTTGACCAGTTCACGCAAGGACGCGTCTTGCGTCTGGATGTACTTCAAAAAATCCCGCGTGTAGGTTTGCCAGTTGCCATCCGCCTTGTATTGGCTGCGGATGGGCTTGGGGCAACTCAGGGCGGGGGCGTGCAGATAGGCAATGCCATGGGCTGACAAGGCGGCGCAGAACGCCGTTTTTGAAAACCCCTTCTTGCGCGACAGGGGCAGTTCACGGACATCCACAACGGTTTTCACCTGCGCGGCTTGCAGGCGGGCTACGAAGGCCTCAATGGTCAGGCCTTCGTAGCCGAAGGTGAAAAGGGTGGGGTGCATGGGGTTAGGCACCAATGCTCAGGATTTGATTTTCGGTGTGCGGGTCGTTAAGCCGTCAAAGCGGGCAGCAATACATCCACATTGCCCCATTGCTTGTCAGTGATCATCACAAATTTGCAAGTGCCGTTTGAGAGTTTGGCCCAGAGGCCACCAATATCGCGGTCGTCTTGCGCATCCGTCCAACCGTTTGCGCCCTTGTACTCCACAATCAAAAAAGTGTCGTCATTCAGCTTGCAAACAAAGTCAGGGTAAAAGCGCCCGGTGGCTTTCTGGAAGAAGAATGAAGCTCCCTCACGCCGTGCCAGATTACGCACCCAATATTGCAACCGGCCCTTTTGGGCCTGGGTGTCCAGCCACACAGCGCATTCAAATTCCTCTTTGCTGTCAAAGGCGCCGATGCGGCTGTAGAAATGATTGCGGAACCGGTGTTGCCCAAACTGTCCCTCATCGTCCCGGCCAGGTGCATAGACTTCCGGGCGGAAGTCGTAGACGAAAGCGGTCGATACGCTGACCCGCTCAGCGGCAGCCGCACCAAAAAGGCTTTCCTGATAGGCCTGTTTGACTGCCAGACTGCGCAGCTCCCTAATGCGGGCTTCCAGCAAATTGCGCAGCAAGAACTTTTGCAGGTTGGCTCGGCCCAGATTGAAACCGGGTTGCGCCAGCAGGTCAGACAGCCAGCCTGACACAAACGCCAATTTGCTCGCATGGGTGAGTGAGGGCTCTGGCAGATTGGTGCATAGCCACGCCGCCAGCTTGATGTTGTCCCAGTGTTCCGGCACATAGGCCAAGCCCAGATCGCGCTGCAAATTGGGCATGAACTCCTGAACCAGTTTGCCGCTGGCTTCATCGATATCAATCACACCGCCCTCGCTCACCGTCAGGGCCGCACCGAGCCTGGACAAATTGTCGGGCGTGGGTTTCGCGTCGAACAGCGACAACTCCCAGGGGTAGTCCAGCACCTCGGGGTCATCAAACAACTGCAGTTCACCCTGCACACGCAGGGCAAGTTGGGGCACCAGCAGGGTCTTGCCTTCCTCCGCCGGGGTTTTGAAGAACTCAATGGCCGTGGTTCGGCTCTCAAGTGCGGCGGCGTCAATCGCCGCTTTGGCCAGTGGCGTAGCCACAAGCTGCTTCAAGGCATCGGTCTCATCCAGGGTCAGCGGCGCATGAATCGTCAGCGTACTGGTCTTGCGATCAAAGTCCACTTTGTCATTGATGGCGCCGCGCAAATCCTTCGGTAAAGCCTTCAGGTCGGGCGTTTCATGCAGGGTGACCACCACCGGGCGCAGCTCCACCCGGCTACCCATGGCTTCGGGGTCAAAAATCTGCTGCTCTTGCCGCGCAGCGGTCACAAACTCAGCCACGTCTTTGCGGTCAAAACCCGAGCCCTCCACCAGCCGGTCGCGCAGCGCGGAGGCGGTCTCAAAAAAGCTGCGAGACACCACCAGCGCATAGGACTGATTGAGCTCCTTGGCAGCGCGATGCACGGCACCCGGCTGGCGCAACACGCGCCCCAGCAACTGTTCGACCGACGTGGCCGATTGCAGCGAGGCCATGCTGACCAACACATAGGCAAACGGGCAGTCCCAGCCTTCAGCCAGCGCTTTTTGGGTGATGACAAACTTGACCGGGCAAGCCGGGTCGCTGATGCCCAGTTTGTACTTGGCATCCACCGCCTCCAGACCTTTTTCGTCGCTGGTCGCCACAATGATTTCGTCGGCAGGAATGCTGTGGTTGGTCAGCAGCTCCTGACGCACGCGCTCAAAGTCCAGCTTGTCCAGGCCTTCGCGGCGCGGCTCGGACTGGATCAACACAATCGGCCGCAAGTAGGGGGCGCCCAGGCGCTGCTCATCGTCGGCCAGTTTTTGCAAGCCGTTGCGCCGGGCAATGGCATCGCTCAAACATTGTTGCCAATTGGGTTCGGTCTCCAACACCACCGGCAGCTTGATCATTTGCTCCGCCTTGAGCTGCGATGCGCTCACGCTGTGCAGCACATTGCTGGGGGTGCGCGCCATATCGGGCGTGGCGGTGAGCTCCATGATGCCGCTGGGATTAAAGCGGGCCAGCATGTCAAAAGCCAGCTCGGTGCGGTTGTTATGCGCCTCGTCCACCACCACAAACGGGCGCCGCAGGCGCAACACATTGGCCAGGGAAAACGGCATGGTGTCGCCGTCCTTGAGCAGCCCCTGGCGCTGCTCGGGAGTCAAATTTTCAAAATGGTGCATCAACGCACCGCTGGACTCATACACCTTGCGGCTCTCTTCGTCTTCCACCTGAAACGCCTGCCGGGTGGCCACAATCACCACCGTGGAGGTGTCCAGCGTGGCCCGCGTCAAGCCTCTAGCCTCCGCCAAATCCAGCACTGTCACCGGGCCTGCCTCGCGCAGTGCAGCGTTGAGCGGGTGGTTTCGGTCCTTCAGGCCGCGCAGCGTTTGCTCGCGAATCGGCTTGCTGGGCACCAGCCACAGCACCACGCTGTGCGGCACGCGCAGCAAATGGGTGTTCACCAGGCTCAGGCTTTTGGCAGCCAGCCAGGTTTTGCCGCCGCCGGTGGGCACACGCAGGCAAAAGTAGGGCGTGTCCGGCGCAAAACCGGCCAGTGGCGTGTAGCGCAGGCCCTGACCCCACAGGTCTTCGGTGATGGCAGTGAAGGCAAGTGAAGCCCGGCCGAAGGTGTGGATAGCCTTGAAATAAGCCTCCACACTGTCAAGCACGCCGCCTCGGTTGGCAGGGTCTTGCTGGTATTTTTTGGGGGTGAATTGGGTCATTGGTTTGTCGCTTTGCCTTTGCCAAAGACCTCTTCGGCGGGAATACCAACACTCTCCCCACGCTGATGCGCGTCCAGGCGCCGGATTGCCTCTTCTTGCCAAAGGCGTTCGATTTCAGGATCGGTCGGTGGCAGACTTGCTTGCAAGACTGCCGCCAAATCGGCACGATCAGCTGGGTCAAGTTGCAGTGCCAATGCAATCAAGGTTTTTACATTCACTTCAACTGCCTTCAAATTTTGATTGGAGCCAGCGTCACTTGCCGCCCTTGTGGCTTTAGAGGCTGGGTAAAACTTGCCGCGCTCCAAAGAGGAAAAATCTTGCCTGCGGTATTCACTTCGCATCAGTCTTCACCTGCTGTTTTCAACATGGAACAAATCTCTCACAAGGCAGCGCAATTTACACCGCCAGCGCGTAAGGCGTTTGTTTGAAGACAATTTGCTCACGCTGCAGGCGCGGCGCACCCAGGCGGCAGGCTGCGGCGTAGATGGTTTTGGGGCCGGCAAAGGGCGGCAGGATGTCAAACACAGGCCCGGTCAACACATTGCCGCCACCCACCGACTTGTCTTTCAAAATGCCGTTGTAGACCAGGTAAATAGCGCGGCCCTCATGGGTGCCCAGGAAGGGACTCGAACCGGCCGCGCCGACATACCCCGTGCCGGTCTCGGCGAACCAGACAAACTCGGCGAGTTGCGCAAATGTCACGTCGTCCCGGATCTGGCCTTGCGGGGTGAAAAGCGGCTCTTTTGACAGCGTGCAGAACTGAAAGCCACCACCCGCTGGCGATAGGCCTGGCACAGCATCACCCTTGGCATTGGTGTAACCCTGGCTCACGCGCTTGACGCGCTCGGCGGTGACGTTTTTGGCAATGTCGCCGTCCATTTCGACCAGAATGAATTTGCGCGTGCCACCGTCTTCGGCATTCTGTTTGAGCACGGCGTGGCCGCTGGTGCCGGACCCGGCGAAGCTGTCAAGGATGAGGCTGTCTTTGTCAGTGGCGATTTGGAGGATGCGTTGGATGAGGCTTGATGGCTTGGGTGTCGAAAAATCAGGTGCGGACTCGTCGGACCCGAATATGCCTCTCAACTCCCGTCTTGACTCTTGGTTGTCGCCAGCAAACTCTCTTGTCCACCATGTGGATGGAACAATTCCATCAGCAACTTCCGCCAGATATTTTTTTACGCGCGGCCTTGTTCTTCCATTGTTGCCCCACCATACGCGGCCTTCAGCCATATTTTTCTTGTGGGCGTCCACTTCGTATGCCCATACACGAGTGCGAGAGGGCCAAATTTCCTCACCGCTATTTGGATTGGTGATTGCATAGTAAAGATTCGGTCGTTCGGCGGCAGTCTTGTTACACGTGTAATCTGTAGAAGTCCAAGACCCTCGCGGATCGTTGTCCAGGTTCTCAAAACGAGCGTCTTGCACATCGCCGCGTGGCAATAGGTTTCGGCTCCAACCGCGAGGATCTTGGCGACTCTGCTTTGCTTGTTTGGCATAAGAAATTACATAATCGTGCATATCCGACAAATTGATCGCATCACTTTGAGGCGATTGCTTTTTTTGCCAAATCACTGTGGCTACAAAATTCCCGGCACCAAAAATCTCATCCATCAACAGCCGCAGCGTCGCCACCTCGTTGTCATCAATCGACACAAAGATTGCCCCATCCTCCCGCAAAAACTGTCGCAACAGAACCAGGCGCGGGTACATCATGCACAACCAGCGGTCATGGCGGTCCAGCGTTTCGCCTTCCTTGCCCACCACTTCGCCCAGCCACTTGCGAATCTCGGGGCTGTTGACGTTGTCGTTGTAGGCCCAGCCTTCGTTGCCGGTGTTGTATGGCGGGTCAATATAGATGCATTTCACCTGACCGGCATAGCGCGGCAGCAGGCTTTTCAGCGCATGCAGGTTGTCGCCCTGCACAATCAGGTTGCCATTGCCGGCGTCACCGCAGGACAACTCAGGCACAGACTCCAGCAGCCTGAACGGCACGTCCTTGTGGTGTTTGACAACGGCATCTTTGCCGATCCAGTTCAAGCTTGGCATTCAGGGTTCCATTTCATGTCGATCACTATGTCTATTTCTTGTTGGCTCATGTAGCAAAATTGACCTCTAGCGCTTATGAAATTTTCGTAAGCAGCTACAGAATTGGAAGTAAAAACGATGACTTTCAGCTCAAATCCAGCCTGCAGTGTGTTGCCGCGCAATTCAGAAAAATTCGAGCCTGGCCCCCTTTGTTTTTCAAGTTTTGTCCAGTTCTTCAGAGTAGTCAAGCTTTGCGGCCAAGTAAGAAACAAGGCTCAAAACGTTCAAACAATCAAGTTCTGAAATTAAGTTCGGTACAACTGCAGACATAGGAGCGTGATTTATTGGGTTTCGAAAACCCTCCATTAGTCCCCGAGTCAAATGACTCTGGCCTTGTTGAATATTCCTTAGCGAATCTGTGCTGAGATCATTGACAGGAATAATAGGCTTTCTCGTAACCGTCTTTGTCTTTGTCTCATAGTCATAGCTGAACACGTTGGCCAGCGCAGATCCATCGACATCTTGAGCGGATAGTTTCTTGATTTGATTCGCATAGAGCTTTGCACCTTGATCGGCAGCGTGTCCATATTGCCCATTCTTATAGTATTCGAGCACGCCATCTTTAATGGACTTGTGGAGGTGACGCCAATGAAGTAAGGGGTATTCAGGTATGATCGCATAAAGTGCTTGAACGACAGGCGCAAATGTCTCAGACACCTCCTCACTATCCCCCATTTTTTTTACAATTGCTTCAACGGAAGTTCTGACATCATCTGGCAATGTACTAAACCAATGCTTCTTATCAATACCTGTGACTTTTTTAATATCGTCATCCTTTTTATTTGCACGACGTTTTCTCCAGTCCTGTCCAACGTTCGCGATGATTTCTGAAAGAAAGGCCCTGAAATTACTCATCTCAGGTTGATCCCAATTTAATGCTTGTCTATTTGTAGAGATAACATCCTCATCCAATAAATCAATAAAATCAGCTTTTATCCACCCTGTTAGATATTGATAAAAATGACTTGATGTGCTCTCCGAAAAGTATTCAGGAGCGTTAACTAGCTTGCCACGCGAAAATAAAGCAATTCCGCGTAAACCGGAGCTAGGTGGAATTGGTGTTTTTCCTGTTGCAAGAAATAGTTTTACCTTTCCATAGTATGCGTTGTCCGCAGTTACCAAATCATCTTCGTTCCAAATAAATTCCGGTGTTATATTTGAATAGCGTCGATCATCTGAGATAGTTATTTCATGTCCTTTTCCATTTTTAAGTTTTATTATGAAATTGGAATCAACAATAAATATACGAGAAAGGCTATCAGCTATGGCTTCCAGATCAAATGGACTACGCCTCTTTAGGTCTGAAAGCTGAATTATAGTTTTGGATTTTTGACTTACTTCTCTGTCCGTAATATCAATTTTTGGGTTGTAAGTGTCTGACGAGGCCAAAAGATCATTCCAATTCAAATGAAATCTATTTCGAAGCCCCTCTTTGGTAGTGTCAACACTGATCTCCTTTGCAAGACCAAATAGCGCTAACTTGCCTAATCCTTTTTTTCCGGTGGGGAGCCTTCCATACCTGCTAGATGGGTTATCACCCTCATCCATCCGTCTATTCCTACCGATAACGAGAAATTTTTCTTGAATATCCTTCAATGACATGCCCGTGCCGTTATCTTCTATGGTGATCGCTTTAGGAGTGCCGTTCTGTTCGAGAAATTCGATGGTCACCTCGCTAGCGTCTGCATCGTAGGAGTTAGATATTAATTCGGCTAGAGCAGGCGGCAGCGTCGAGTACATTTTAACCCCTAGGTGCTCGATAGTTTTTGGATCAAATTTGAGCGATAAACTCACGGGTAACCTCCTGAAGATGATTTAAATACTCAGTCGCATGCTGCTTGATAAACTCGGGAGGAAGTGCATTTCCAATCATTAAAGCCACGGCATCTTTTCCTTTTGATAAAGAAAAGATGTAGTCTTTTGGAAAAGTTTGAAGAATTGCTGCTTCTCTCAATGTAATTGCACGGTCTTGATCTGGATGAATAAATCGACCCTTCGATGGGTTATGACATCCGCCAGTAATTGTTGGTGAAACATCATCCCAAGACATTCGCCCGTAAACGTCACGATAACTGCCCTCGTTTCTTTTATGACATTCCAACCAATACTCTCTTGGGATATCTGACCTAGAGCCTCCATTTTTTGGAACAAGAGATATTATTTTTTTAACTTTCTCACTTCGTCTTTCGACAATATCGTGCAAATAATCCCCGCTCGTGCCAGGAAGAGGGAGTTGTGAAATAGCGGATCTAACAGTATTTTTTGATTGAACGGGTTGTGGATCGGCAATTTTTCCGAAACGTGATGCTTTAACTAGCAATCTTTTCCGGCGCTGAGGAACTCCAAAGTTTGCCGCGTCTTTAACTTGGGTGAACTGTTCGTCAACTACGTATCCAAGCGCACTTAGCTTTTCACGTAAAGTAGATATTCGCCAGTCTTTAGCTAGACCTGGGACATTTTCTAGCATGATTGTTTTTGGTAGAGTAATTTCTACGATTCTCAAGAATTCAAAAACTAAATCATTGCGATCATCTTTGATTGAGGCTACTTTATTTCTAGTTCGCTGGGTTGAAAATCCTTGACATGGAGGGCAACCTGCAAGCAAATCCAAATCACCAGGTTTCAACTTAAGATTTGAAAGAATTTCTTTGGCTGTTAAATCTCTAATATCACGCGTATACAACTTAACTGTTGGATGATTTGCGTGATATGTTTCGGCGGCTATGGAGTTAATTTCAACTCCAGCAAGTATTTTGAATCCAGCGCTTTTTAACCCAAGAGTTAGGCCGCCTGCCCCGCAAAATAAATCAATTGCTGTAAATTGTCTTTTTTTCATATTTATTAAAACTAATTACAATAATAGCCAGACATTATCTGGTCAGCAGTATAGTTACTGTCTCATAATGGGATGAGTTTCATACATTTGAACATTTCATAACCCCAATTTAATCCCAAACCCCCCAACCCAAATCGCCAACCTCTGCGTGGCCCGCGCCGCCGCCGCGTAAAACACCCGGGCCGCATCCTTTGCATCCTCACCCGGCCCAGTCATGTACCCCACGCTGTGCGTGGTTTTCAAGCGGCAGCACGCCATGGTTTGGCGTGCGACGCAGACACTGATGAAAGAAATGAGAGTAGCCATCCCTGAATCACCCCTGAGTGAGCTTGTTTTTGTGCGTACATCATGTCGCAAAGTTGTCGCGCAGCCATGAGGGGAAACGTGGCAACGTACATCAACCCGCCACACGATGCTTTTCCTTCCAGGCAGCAAACACCAAAGGCCTGATACCAAACCGCACCGCGTTCCCAGGGTGCAAGGCGGCAAACTCTTGCAACACCAGTTGGGTGAAATGGGCCTTGTCGGGCGCGGCAACCGTGGACGGCAGCCTGGCATTCACGGTGGCATTGGTGGCGGCCTCGTCGTTTTGAACGATGGCCGCCACCACGTCGCTCAAGGTCTGGCGATATCGCAAACGAAAAATATCCGGCGGCACCAGGTTCTGCTTGACTGCCACGTATTGCTGGCATGAGCGTTCGTAGGCCCAGACGAAAACGTCACGCAGCAACTCAATGCGATTGAGTTCGTACACGCCGATCATGGCGTCCACGTAAGCCTGTTGCGGCACGTCGATGAAAGACAGCGGGCACAGGTTGTGGCGAATGAGCGGTATGTTGGCCACCAGCCTGGACACGCGCTTGTTCACATCCTCAAACGGCTGCAGGTAGGGCAAATGCACCATCAGAAAGAAAGCCTGCTCGAAGGGGTCGTCAATTTCCGCCGCCATCTGGATGACGATGCCAAACAGTTCCTCCAGCCGCTGCGGCAAGGCCACCGGCAAATACACGCTGCCGCCGATCTCTACCGCCCGGCAGCGCAGGCGGCCCACTGCTGTGGGGTTGGCCATCAAGCCATCCGACAAAAAGGCATGCAGCGCGACGATGCAATCGGGCGTCACTTGGGCGTGGGCGGGGTCGAGCACCAGGTATTCAATGGCCTGCTTGTGGTTCAGGATCATCTGGGTTTCCAGCGCGTTCTTGCCTTCGGCGGCCTGGCCAAACTCGATGAGCCGCTCGGTGTCGAGTCGGCTGTAGGTGTTGCCCTCCAGCTGCGAAGATGCCCATGACAGGTCAATCAGCAAGCGGTTGAGGATGTCACGCGCAAAGGTGCCAGCGCGTGAATGCTGCGCGCGCGCTGTGCCCATGGCGTGCAACTGATCCCGCAAGCCTTGCGGCAAATAGGCCGTGTGATTGGGGTGGTACTGCTCCAGAAACGTTAATCTGTAGCCCACTGGCGGGCGCATCGCACGGGGTTGGCGCACGTAGGCTTTGATCTCTTCACCTTGCGGCGACGTTGGCACGTAAACCTCGGCCAAAACTTGCACAGAGCCCAGCGGCGACGGGGCGGAAATTAACACTTGCGTGACTCGCACATAGCGCACCGCCCGCGCCTCGCCCAACATCCGAATTCGACCTTCCGCGACCAACAAGGCCAACCGGCGCTGCAAGGTGCGGCGCGTCAAGCTTTTGCTCTGCGATTGGATAGCCTCAATCCCCAGGCCGTCGGGCTGTGCAGCAATCAGCGCAACCAGTTGGTCAAGCTCGGATTGAGGGGTGACTCGCGGCATGTGCTCGGGTTTTTGGTGGAAGGTCGACAGTATCGCGCCACTTAAAGTGGCGCGCAAGGACTATTGCGACAAATAAAGTGGCGCGATTCAGTGGTCATGATCTGGATGCTGTCGCCGCCGGGTTTGAAATCGCCCGCCCTTTTTGCACATGTCCATGATGCTCCCGTCCCTGAGAAGTAATGGACGGATGATAGGCGATTGTGTGGGGTCGGTGGGCTGTTGTGGCAGGGCGGAAGTTCTTCGCGCCAAAGTCAATAAACCGCTTCATGGTCGCCTACATTCACCGGAATGATTTGCTGGTTTTGAATCAGCAGCGCCAGCGTGATGCGGTACATCAGGTTGATGGACACCGAATGCAGGCCGTCGAACTTGCCGCGCAAGGCATGCATGCGCAGTGAGGGGTGCGCGGGGTTCGCCTCCAGCAACTGGAGGGTCTTGAGGTAGGTGCCGCGCAACTCCGGGTGTTGCTTCAAAAACTTGGCGGCCCGGCGGTTGTATTGCTCGGTAAAAAGCAGGGCAAACGGTATTGGCGGTGCGCTCACAGCGCGTCCAGCCGCGCCAGGTGTGCCGCGGGCGTCTCTTGCACCGTGCGGCCGGCGGCCAAGTCAGCGCGGGTTTCGGCCAGCGCGGCATCCAGCTCACATTCGCGCAGGTAGTGGTAATGCGAAATGTCCATCACCACAAACCTGTCTTTACCCCGCACCGAAACAATGGCCTCGGGTGCTGTGCTGAGCGCAAACTCAATGGCAGAAATGCCTTTGGTCTTGAGATCGTTGGCGCTGATGTGGGTCATTAAGGCCTCCGGAATGCTATTAACAGTGCTGTTGATGGTACTGTATATGCTACTCTTGCGCAAACTCGACGGTACCTACCGCGAGCTGACCAAGTTGGGCACTGTGACGCGGCTGAAGTGGGCCATAGAGTCAATTTGTCGCAAAATGAAATCCATGGAATGGTATTGAGCGGCAAAAAAAACGACCTGCATCAAAGAAAACAGGTCGTATCAACCAGCCACGTCGCATGTCGCGACGCGCTGGGCTTTCAACTTACCGCGTCAACTGTTGGGCTTAACAAGCATTTGCCTAGCCCAATCAGTTCGATCAACCTCAAAATTTAGAGCAAGTTGATATTGACGGTCCCGGCTGCACCTGTGCATGTTGGCGATAAGGTGTAGCTCGTGGTCCACGTCACGCCAGCCAGCGAGCTGGTGTGGTTCTGTTCGGTCAAGATCGCTGCGCCAGCTGCATCACAAGTTGCAGTCGCATTTAGTCCGGTAAAGCAAATGGTCTCGTCTAACGGCACCGTTGATGCGGGCGCCGCACCGATGGCCGGAATATTCATCGTTCCTTGTTCACGCACCTGGCAAGTACCGGTGCCGCCGCCATACCCCGTGTTCGGAATGTTCATAACGCCCGTGGCCTGACCTGTGGCAGCATCAAATCCAGTGACGTTAAAGGTCACGCCGCTATTGGGGTAAAGCGCGTTGTACGCGGCGTTGATCAAACCGTTAAAACCAGTCCAATCGGTCGTGTTGAAAATGCTGTCGAGGGTGGCATTATTCGTGTCCATGTATTTCGAGATACTCGTTAACACCTTGCCATAGGCATCGTTGGTACCCAAAGCAACGTCTGGAATTTTGTCCAGGTCGGCGGCAGTGAGGTTAAATTGCGTGGCAACAGCCGTCGCTTTTGTCTTAAAAGCCGCAGCCGTGATGGCCGAACCCACTGTGCCGGCAGGAAATGCCGCACCATAGGCCAGTGTGGTCAGTGGCGTCACCACCCCGGTGACAGTTCCACCATTGGCGGCCAGCACAGTTTTGAGTGGTGTTGCCAATGGCGTTGAGAGTTGTGTGGTTTCGTCAATGTAATTGCCGCCAGAGACTTCCACCACCACATCGCCAGAGTAGCTAACGTCCAGGCTGTAAGTGCCATTGGCTTTGGTGGTGGTGGTACCCAACACGGCCCCGGTGCTGGCGTTTTTGATGGTCACTGTGGCACCGTCAACCGGGCCTTTAACGGCAGCACCACTGATGGTTGTAGAGCTTGTACCGCCACCACAAGCGACCAAGGCAAGCAATACCCCTGATGCCAAACAAACACGAATCAACGAACGCATAAAGTCTCCTGTAAAAAATGACCATACATTATTTGAGGCTTTTTCTGCTTTGTGTACCCCTCCTTCGGGGGGGGGGCAATGGCTGCGGCTATGGCAGGTCCGTAGCCAAACAGATATGCCCGGCTGGCTCAGTTCAAAGACTTGCAGCTGAGTGATGATGAGGCCCAGGTGCGGATCGTGGTGCGCAGCGCAAAGCCCTGCTGAATTCAAATTTGGCTGGGCTTAGTGCTGATGCCCATGCGCCCCATGCACATGGCCGTGGGCCAGTTCTTCGGGCGATGCCGCGCGCACGTCGGTCACTTTCAGGCTGAAGCGCAGCACCTTGCCGGCCCACGGGTGGTTGCCGTCGAGCAGCACGGTGTCGCCCTTGATCTTGACCACGTTGAACACCTGGTCGCGCCCATCGGCGGTGCGGCCTTGCAATTGCCCGCCCACTTTGACGCCCGGCGGAAAGTCGCGGCGCGGCATGGTTTGCGCCAGGCCTTCGTCGCGCAGGCCGAAGGCGTCTTCGGGTTGCAGCAGCAGGCTGGTCTGGTAGCCCACTGTCTGGCCGTCCAGCGCGGCCTCGATTTTGACCAGGGTATTGCCGTAGCCGCCATGCAGGTAGGCCATGGGCTTCTTGGCTTCTTCGAGGAGTTTGCCCTGGGCGTCTGCCACTTTGTAGCGCAGGGTCACGACGGTGTCTTTTTCGATTTTCATGGGTGTTGGGTGAGGTGAATGGTTTAGCTGCGCATTCTCGCGCAACCTGTACCTGCATGCCTTTTCTCCTTGATTCCATAATTTAAGACCGTTGAATCCATAATTTACGAACACAGATTCCGGATTTCACGGTAGGATTGGCGGCATGAATTCAGCACCTCTATACCATCGCCTGATCCAGGCGCGCATTGAAGAAGCACGGGCTGACACGCCTGTTGTGCTGATCGCGGGGCCGCGTCAGGCAGGCAAGACCACACTGGTGAGGCAGGTGGCTGGGCAGGGGCTGCGATACCTCACATTGGACGACGAGTTGACGCTGCTGTCCGCCCGCGAAGACCCGACCGGAATGATCCGAAGTCTGGATCGTGCGGTGATCGATGAAATTCAACGCGCGCCGCAATTGCTTCTGGCCATCAAGAAGAGCGTGGATGAAGACCGACGGCCAGGCCGTTTTTTATTGACTGGGTCGGCCAACTTGCTGGCCCTGCCCACCGTAGCCGATTCGTTGGCCGGTCGCATGGAAACGCTCACATTGTTGCCACTGTCGCAAAGTGAATTGCGAGGCAATGCGTCGAACTGGATCGACCACGCCTTTGCCGGCAAGCTTCTTAAGTCTTCTGAGCAGATGACGGGAGAAGACTTGGTTGAGGCCGTGTTATGCGGGGGCTACCCTGAAGCACTGTCCCGTGCCACCACGCGCAGGCGCACGGCATGGGCGCGTCAATACATTGATGCATTGATCCAGCGAGACGTGCTGGATGTGGCAAGCATTGACAAGCTTGACCAGTTGCCACGCTTTCTGCGCGGCCTGGCCCAAGTGTCTGGTCAGATGTGCAACTACACCCAGCTGGGTGGTCAGGTGGGGCTGGACAGCAAGACCGCAGCGCGCTATGTCGGGGTGTTTGAACAGATGTATCTGCTCAAACGGGTTGACGTTTGGGCCAGGAACAGACTGAGTCGCATGGTTAAAACGCCCAAGCTACAGTTCATCGACTCCGGTTTGCTGTCAACGTTGCTCGATCAGGGCGCTACCGAGGTACAACAGGATCGCAGCCGGTTTGGGCATGTGCTGGAAACCTTTGTTTACAGCGAGTTGCTTAAACATGCCACCACCGCTGAAGGTAACTATCAGCTGCTGTATTACCGCGATCTGGACAAGTTTGAGGTCGACGTCGTGATCGAGAACCCCGCCGGGCAATTGATCGGCGTGGAGATCAAGGCGTCGGCCACAGTGAAGGAAAGTGATCTGCGTGGCCTCAAAAAGCTGGCCAGCGTGGCTGGCAAACAGTTCAAACTCGGTGTCTTGCTCTACGACGGCACAGAAACCCTGCCGCTGGGCGATGGACTGTGGGCTGCGCCACTGTCTACTTTGTGGGGGCAGTAGCGTGATGCCCGAACCCAAGATTCCCATGACTTGTCCCCGCATCGTCCTGACCACGCTCAACGCGCGTTACATCCACGCCTCGCTGGGCTTGCGTTACTTGTTGGCCAACTTGGACCGGCATGGCGGTGCGGGCCTGCGCGCGTGTACCGAGCTGCGCGAGTACACGATTTCCCGGCCGGCACAGGAGGTGGTGGCGGATTTGCTGGCCACGCTGGGGCCGGCGCCGTTGCCCCAACGATCCGCCGGGCTGCAGGTCGTGGGCTTCGGTGTGTACATCTGGAACGTGACACAAACCACCGAGGTACTGCGTCTGCTCAAGGCGGCACGGCCCGACCTCAGGGTGGTGCTGGGCGGGCCGGAGGTGAGCCATGAGACCGAACAACAAGCCATCACGCGCCTGGCCGACCATGTGATCACCGGCTGGGGCGATGTGAGTTTTGCCAAGCTTTGCCGTGCGCTGCTGGACGGCCCGCAGCCGCTCATGAAAATCATCCCCGGCGAGCAGCCGCCGCTGGCCGAGCTGGAGCTGCCCTACGGCGAATACAGCGCTGCCGACCTGGCGCACCGGCTGCTGTACGTGGAGGCTTCGCGCGGTTGCCCGTTCAAGTGCGAGTTTTGCCTGAGTGCGCTCGACAAGACAGCCTGGGGCTTTGAGTTGGACCGGGTGCTGGCGGCGCTGGATGCCCTGTACCAGCGCGGCGCGCGCACCTTCAAGTTTGTCGACCGCACGTTCAATTTGAAGATTGCGCACTCGGTGCGGATTCTGCAATTTTTTCTGGAGCGCTTGCCGACAGTGCGTGGGGGCGAACCCCTGTTTTTGCACTTTGAGGTGATCCCGGACCACCTGCCCGACCGTCTGCGCGCCATGCTGGCGCAGTTCCCGCCAGGTGTGCTGCAGTTGGAGGTGGGCGTGCAAAGCTTCAACCTGGTGGTGCAGCAAACCATCTCAAGGCGGCAGGACAACGACGCCACCGAGGCCAACCTGCGCTGGCTGCTGGCCCACACCCACGCGCACCTGCACGTTGACCTGATCTTTGGCCTGCCGGGTGAAACGCTGCAAAGTTTTGCCGATGGCTTTGACCGGCTGCTGGCGATTGGCCCGCATGAGATCCAGCTTGGCATTCTTAAACGCTTGCGCGGCGCGCCGATTGCCCGCCACAGCGCGGCGCATGGCATGGTTTACGCGCCCGAGCCGCCTTACACCGTGCAGCACATCGGTGTGGTTGACGTCGCCACGCTGCAGCGCTTTGGCCGCCTGGCGCGTTACTGGGAGCTGCTGGCCAACTCGGGCCGTTTTGCAAAAACGCTGGCGCTGTTGTTGCACCCGCCAGCGGTGGATGGCCACGCCGGGGCGTCGCCGTTCTGGTGTTTCATGGCGTTCTCTGACTGGTTGTGGCTGCGCCAGGGCAGCACCTACCGGCTGACGCCCGAGGCGCTGGTCGACGCCTTGTTTGATTACCTCAGCGCCAGCCAGTCGCCAGATGGGGTGCGCCAAGCCCTGCTGGCAGACTACGTCGCCAGCGGTGCGCGCGCCAACCCCAAGGCGCTGCACGGCTTGTTGCCGCGGCGGACTGCGTCACCCGCCAAGGCCGGCCGCACGCTGGCCACCCGGCAGGCGCGCCACCCTAAACTTCATCCCAGTCCTTCCAATCCACTGAGTGGGTGGTGCGGTACAGATTGACCGCATTGCCCACGGTGGGGGCAAAAATGTCGTGGCCAATCAGGTCCAGGGTGCCGTAATCCTTCAAGCTGTCCTTGACCTGACCCTTGAGTCCGGCAAACCACAGCTCGATGCCCTGCTGCGTCAAGTCATGGTGCAGGTTGACCAGCATGTCGGCAGCCGTGATGTCGATGTCGGTGATGGCATCGGCCACCACCACCAGGCGCAATGTGGGGGTGGGTGCGCTGGCAATGGCGTGATGCACCTGTTCCTGAAAAATCTCGCCGTTGGCAAAAAAGAGTTGTGCATCCCAGCGAAACAGCACCAGGCCGGGCACACGCCGCCCCTCGGGGTGCCGGGTGATGTCGTGGTACCCCTTGGTGCCGTCCACCCGCGCCAGCACGGCAAAGTAAGGGTGCCAGGCGTTCCACAGCAGCACCAGCATGGCCAGCGCCAGGGTGATGACAATGCCTTCCATGACGCCAATCAGCGCCACGCCGACAAAGCTGGTCAGCGACAGGGCAAATTCCATCTTGCGTTGTCGGAACATCTCGCGCATGCCCGCCACATCGGCAAACGACAGGCAGGCCGCAATGACCACGGCGCCCAACAAGGCGCTGGGCAGGCTTTGCAGCCATTCGGTGCCCCAGACCAGCAGCAGCGCAATGGCCAGCGCCCCTACCAGCCCGGTTACTTGTGTTTTGGCCCCGGCGGCTTCGGCCACCGGCGTGCGTGAGGCGCTGCTGCTGATGGCAAACCCCTGAAACAAGCCGGTGCTGATGTTGGCCAGGCCCACCGCCACCATCTCCTGGCTCTGGCTGACCCGGTAGCCGCCCCGCTGCGCCAGCGCGCGCGACAACACACTGGTGTCAGTGAACGACAGCAGCGAAATAATGACGGCACCCGGCAGCAATTGCCGCACCTCGTACCACGACACCGCCGGAAACTGCCAGTCTGGCAGACCCTGCGGCAGACGCCCCAAGACGGTCAAATGGGCGGTATTGGCTAGGTCAAACCAGGCCGACACGCCCGTGGCCAGCAGCACCACCAGCAACAGGCCCGGCCAGCGCGGCCGAAGTTTCGCCAGTAACAAAATCAGAGTCAGGCTGATGCTGCCGACAGCCAATGCCACCCAGTTGCCCTGCCCGTTGGCCACACTTTGCAGCAGATGGTGCACCTGGTCCGGCAGGTCGCGCGCCTTGGACCCAATGCCCAGTATTTTGGGCAATTGGCCCACCAGCACGGTCAGGGCGATGGCGTTCAAAAAGCCAATACGAATCGGTTTGGACAGCAGGTCAGCCAACATGCCCAGGCGGGCCAGCCCGATCAGCATGGAGCACATTCCGGACAACATGGCCAGCATGCCCGCCAGCACCACAGCGCGCTCCACACTGCCCGCGGCCAGCGGCAGGATCAGTGCCGCAATCACGGCCGTCAGGGTCGAATCGGGGCCCAGCACCAGGATGCGGCTGGGGCCAAAAATGGCATACACGATCAGGGGAATGATGGTGGCATACAAGCCATGGATGGCGGGCAAGCCCGATGCCTCGGCATAACCCATGCCCACCGGCACCAGAATGGCGGTGAGCGCCAGGCCCGCCATCAGGTCGGGCAGCAACCAGGCTTTTTGGTAGTGCAGCAAGGTGGTCAAGCCCGGCGCCCAGCCGGGCAGCAAGCGGATGTTTTTCCAGTCCAGGCGCGTCATATCAGGCGCCTGTGGTGGGAAGCCGGCAATGGGATGAAGTCAAGGCAGTGGTCATGATTGCACCTAAGTTTACGACCCGGCAAGCCTGCCTGGCGCTTTACTTTGCCTGCCCCGTTACCATTGCCTGCATGAAAAAGAACGCCCCGTCCTCCCATGCCGCCTGCCCCTGCGACAGCGGCTTGCCCTATGGCGACTGTTGCGGCCTGTGGCACGCGGGTTTGGCGCAAGGCGTGCGCGCTCCCACGCCCGAGGCGCTGATGCGCTCGCGTTACAGCGCCTACGGGCTGGGCTTGATCGACTACCTGCTGGCCACCTGGCACCCGTCCACGTCCCCCGGCGAGCTGGAACTGCCGCCGCTCAAATGGCTTGGCCTGGAAGTGCGCCAGACGCAGGCCACGGGTGACGCGGGCGTGGTGGAGTTTGTGGCGCGTTACCGCGAAAGCGGGCGCGGCGGGCGCATGCATGAGATCAGCCGGTTTGTGCGTGAAGACGGGCGCTGGCTGTACATTGACGGTGAGCAGCTGGACCTTGATGGTGGGGCGTTGTAGGATGTTGTCGGGCGGACTGAAGCCCGCCCAAAGCCTACAACGTCGGGCCGATCCGTTTTACCAGCACCGGGGTTGGTGGTGGGGCCTGGTCGCTGATGTGCAGCATGGCCAACAACGTCTGTCGGGCGCACTCGGCGGCGCTGGTGTCGGCGGCGTGCACCACCGCCAGCACCTCGCCCGCCTGTACCGCCTGGCCCAGCTGGACAAACTGGTTCAAGCCCACCCGCGCGTCGATGGTGTCGCTGGCCCGGCGCCGGCCACCACCGAGTTCCACCACGGCCAGGCCGATGTCGCGTGTGGCCATGCCAGCAACAAAACCACTGCGCGGCGCCAGCACCGGCAGTTGAACCGGTGCCGGTGGCAGGTAATGGCCGGGGCGCTCGCAAAAGTCTGCCGGGCCGCCCAGCGCGGTGACCATACGTGCGAAATGTTCCAGCGCGCGGCCACTGTGCAGGGCGTCATCAACCTGTTGCAGCGCCTGCGCGTTGTTATCCGCCAGCCTGCCCATGAGCAGCAGTTCGGCGGACAGGGCGCGGGTGACCTCCAGCAAACGCGACTCGCGCCACTTGCCGGTCAAAAAGTCGAGCGCCTCCAGCACTTCCAGCGCATTGCCACAGCTGCGGCCCAGCACCTGGTTCATGTCGGTGAGCCAGGCGCGTGTGGGCAGCCCGGCACCGTTGGCCACTTGCACCAGCGACTCGGCCAGGGTGGTGGCCATGGCCAGCGAATCGGCAAAGGCGCCGTTGCCCACTTTCACATCCATCACCAGCCCCTGCAGGCCGGCGGCGAGCTTTTTCGACAGGATGCTGGCGGTGATCAAAGGCACCGATTCGACCGTGGCGGTCACATCGCGAATGGCGTACAGCCTGCGGTCGGCCGGCGCCAGCTCCGCCGTCTGACCAATGATGGCGCAGCCCGCACTTTTCAGCGCACTGTGCAGCGTGGACAGATCCGGCGCGCACTGGTAGCCGGGAATGCTGGTTAGCTTGTCGAGCGTGCCACCGGTGTGGCCCAAGCCACGGCCCGAGATCATCGGCACCACGCCGCCACACGCCGCCACGATGGGAGCCAGCATCAGGCTCACCTTGTCACCGACCCCGCCGGTGGAATGTTTGTCGAGCACCGGGCCGTGCAGGTGGGCGGCGCGCCAGTCCATCACCAGGCCGGAATGGGTCATGGCCTGGGTCAGGTCAACTGTCTCCAAGCGGCTCATGCCCTTGAGGAACATGGCCATGGCCAGTGCGGCGGCTTGGCCTTCGCTCCAGGAGCCATCCACCAGGCCACGCACAAAAGCGTCGATGTGGCTACGCGCCAGTGTCTGGCCGTCGCGTTTGATGCGGATGATTTCTTGTGCCAGCATGGTGAGGTTTTAATACGCGCCGGGTGGTGCGGTGCCGGGCTCAGCCGCGCCGGACAACACCGCCTCGATGTCGTTCAACAGGCTGCTGGCGCCGATGCGAAAGCGCTGTGGTGTCAGCGCGGGTGCACCCAGCAGTTCTTGCGCCAGGGCCAGGTAGGCGGCAGCCTCGGCCACGGTGCGAATGCCGCCGGCGGCCTTGAAGCCCACGCGTGTTTGTGCGGCGGGGCTGGCGGCAATGGCCCCGAGCATGATGCGCGCGGCTTCCAGCGTGGCATTGACCGGGATTTTGCCGGTGCTGGTTTTTAAAAAATCGGCGCCGCTGTCCAGGCTCAACTGGCAGGCGCGTTGAATCAGCGCAGGTGTTTGGAGTTCGCCGGTTTCCAGAATCACTTTGAGCAGCAAGCCGGGGCAGGCTCGGCGCACGGCGTTCAGCAGTTGGCTTACGGCGCGTTCGTCACCGGCCATCAGGCTGCGGTAGGGCAGCACCACATCGACTTCCTGCGCGCCGGCTAGCACGATCTGTTCGGCATCAAGCACGGCGGCGTTGATGTCGGCATGGCCGTGCGGGAAATTAGCGACCGCTACCACGGCCACGGACGCTGGCAATTGCGCCCGGGCGAAAGCCGCCAGGCGCGGCCAGACGCAGACCGCAGCCACCGGGCCAAACGGGCTTTGCGCGCGCTGGCACAAAGTCGCAATGTCGGCCTCGGTGTCGGAGTCATTCAAGCTGGTGAGGTCGAGGCAGGCCAAAGCCAGACGGGCGCTGGCCTGCGGGTTGTTTGGCCATTGGGTTGGCAAAGGGGGGGTCATGAGGGAAGGTCCATCTTGGTAACGATGTCAGCCAGCAAGCGGCTGGCGGCAACGCTGCCCAACTGGGCTTGCTGCAGGGTGTGGGCGTGGCTCAGGTGCTCGGTCGACATGCCCGCACCCAGGTTGGTGATGAAGGACAGCGCCAGCACGCGCAGCCCCAGGTGCCTTGCCAGAATGGTTTCGGGCACGGTGCTCATGCCCACGGCATCGGCACCCAGCAGCCGCAACATGCGGATCTCGGCCGGGGTTTCAAACTGCGGGCCAAATGCCCAGGCGTACACGCCTTCAAACAACGTGACGCCGTGCGTTTGCGCCACGCGCCGGGCATGGGCGCGCAGCGTCGGGTCGTAGGCGTCGACCATGTTGACAAAACGCTCAGACCCGCTGCGGCCTACCAGCGGCGAGCGCTGCGGCAGGTTGATGTGGTCGCTCAGCAGCATCAGGCTTTGTGGCGGCATGTCAGGGTTCAAACTGCCGGCCGCGTTGGTCTGCACCAGGGTGTGGCAACCCAGGTCTTGCAACACGCGCAGCGGCACCGCCATGCTGTCGATCACACCCGTTTCATAACCATGCTGGCGCCCGCTCAGCACGGCCACGGGCTGTGCGCCCAGGTGGCCAAGCCACAGGCTGCCACTGTGGCCGGCCACACCGGCTTGCGGAAAACCGGCCAGCTCGGGGTACGGGATCTGGGTGGCGTTGGTGAGGTGGTCGGTCAAGGTGCCCCAGCCCGAGCCCAGCACCACCGCAATGCGGGGTTGTAGGTCCGGGGCACGCTGGCGGATGGTGTCGATGGCGTTCATGGGGTGTGATCGGAAATGCTTTAGTTGCCCTTGATGTGGCCCGGCCCAAAGCTCTCGGGCAGCAATTGCGCCAGGGTGTGGCGCGGGCCCAGCGTCAGCTCGTTGGCGCTCTGGATGATTAAATCGGGCGCGCCAAATTCGCGCAGTTTTTGGCGGCAGCCGCCGCAGGGCGTGATCCAGCTGCCGTTGCCGCCGCTGCCCACCACCAGCACGGCGCGGGCCTGTCGGCCGCCGGCCAGCACCATCGCGCTCAAGGCAGCCGCTTCGGCGCACAGGCCCTCGGGGTAGGCGGCGTTTTCCACGTTACAGCCCGCATGGATGTGGCCCTGCGCGTCAAGCACGGCAGCACCGACGGGGTAGTTGGAATAAGGCGCATAGGCCTGGCGTTGGGCCTGGCGCGCGGTGGCTAGCAGCGCGTCTTGCTGGGTCTGGGTCAGGTCAAAGCTAGGCATGGATGCACTTTACCGCGTTTGGGCATCGGCGCCGCGCGGGGTGTGCCGGCAGACTTGGCAAAATTTGCCCCGCTGTACAGGATTACCTCTATTGACATGCACTTGTTGCCCGAAAAAAATAGCAATGGCCCCAGTCCCGGCCCGGAAATTGCATGAGCAGTTTGACGCCTATCTACTTCAAACAGAGTTTTTTCTCTTGACTACCAAGCCATCCTCGTTGACTCAGCCTGCGCCTCAGTGGCGGGCAACGCAATCGGCGGGTGTGGACCAGTTGGCGCAAAGTATTTCCGGCTGGGATCAGGTCTATGACCAAACCTCGCCGGGGCAGTTTTATGGCGGGCTGACCGAGCTGATGTTGGGCCAGGTGCAGTTGTTCATCGAGTCTTCCAGCCACGCGCTGGTGCAGACTTGCAAAACCTGGCCTGGGGCTACCTGGTTTGGCATTCCGGTGCAACGCCGGCAAATAGTGCGTGTTGATGGTACGCGGGTCGCGTCCGACATGCTGGCGCTGCACACGGGTCACGGCGACTTTCAACTGACCACGCCCGATGATTTTGGTTTTTTGGGTATCGTGATTCAAACCGAGTGGCTGCGCCAATACGCGGCCCTCGAACACAGTGAGTTGCCAGAGGCGCTGTTGACCCAACGTGTTTTGCAAGTCCCAGACGACTGTCTGGAGGCCTTTCGCCGTTGGTTGTGCCAACTACTTTTGGAGCAGCCGGCGCAGGTGGCGGGGCTTACGTTGCAGGGACAGCAATATTTTCTGAATGAGGCCGTCGCTGGCCTGGTGCAGCTCCTGACGCACGGAAAAAACGGGCCCCGCGAAAACGTGTCCGCGCAGCATGCGCGGCGTACGCTGCGCCGCGCCAGAGACTATCTTCAGGCGCACACCGACCGTTGTGTGACGGTGCATGAACTGTGCGAGCAGCTCGGCTCCAGCCCGCGGGCGCTGCAGGATTGCTTTCGCAAGTACGTTGGTCTGTCACCCAAAACCTACCTGAAAGCCCTGAAGCTCAACGAGGCTCGCCGTGAGCTGCGCCGCGCTGACTCAAGTCTGGCCAGCGTGAGTGATGTCGCCGAGCGCTACGGCTTCTGGCATTTGAGCCAGTTTGCTGCCGACTACCGCTGGTTATTTGGCGAACTGCCCTCGGAAACCTTGCGCAAGCGCAGTCCTTGAGTGTTGCAACGGCCAAATCACGCCGATTTTTGCTAACGCTTGCTCGTCAAGTCTTCTCAAAATGCGCTTTTGGTACTGACGCGTGTTTGCGCGCCAGCCCGCAGTCAACCCGAATCGAGCAAGATGGACGTCAAGGAAGTTGTGACCAAGGAAAGGATCATCCAGGAGTTTGTTCCTGGCAAACAGGTCACGCTGGCCCATTCCATTGCCAACCCGAGCCCCGAGTTGTGTAAAAAAATTGGTGTTCCGGGTGCCGAGGCCATTGGCATCATGACGCTGACGCCTGGCGAAACCGCCATGATTGCCGGCGATATCGCCACCAAGGCGGCGAATGTCGAGATTGGTTTTCTGGACCGTTTCAGCGGTGCGCTGGTTATTTGTGGCTCGGTGGCCTCGGTGGACGAGGCCTTGCAACAGGTGATCAACACCCTGCGCCGGCAAATGAGCTACTCAACCTGCGAGATATCCCGCACATGAACCAGGCTGTCAAAGTGGGGCGCTTCATGCTGATCGGCCAAATTGGCGCGGGCAAAACCACGCTGTTCAATTGCCTGTTTGACAAAGACGAAGTGGCGCGCAAAACACAGGTCATGGAATTTGAAGGCGACAGCGGCATCGACACCCCGGGTGAGTACTTTAGCCACCCGCGCATGTACCACGCCCTGATCACCATGGCGGCAGACGTTGAGCGCCTGGTGTATGTGCATCCGGCCGACGTGTTTGACTGCCGCCTGCCCTATGGCTTGCTCGACGTGTATGCCGGCAAGACCATCGATGCCATCGTCAGCAAAATGGATGTGCCGGGTGCCGACCTGCCGCGCGTTGCGCAGTTGCTGCGTGAGGCGGGTGTTTCGGGGCAGATTTTTCCGGTGTCCAGCAGTGACCCCGTGTCCATTGAACGTATACGTCGCCACCTGCTGCGCCTTGAGCAGGGCGTTACGGAGGAACCATGAGCAAAAAGCAATTGATTGTTGCCGCCGATGTGCGGGCTGCTGCCAAAACCGGCGTGAAGGTCATTCACCTGCACAGCCAGAATGCCATTGTGACGGCGGAGGCACGCAGCCTGGCCAAGGAGCTTGGGGTTGAGCTGACGCTTGACCAGGTTGCACCACCAGCCAGCCCAACGCCCACGATGGATTCGGCGGATCTGAATACGGTGCGCCGGGTCATCGAGGCACAGACGCATGCGCCCGCAGATGAGGCGGTGATGAACGAGGTGCTGCGCCGCATCGAACAGGAGCGTGCCCAGCCAGGTACTGCGCAGGATGAGGTGCACATCCGCAAGATCACCTCCCTGTGCCCCAGTCCACAAACCAGCCCGAGCAGCGTCAACATGAGCCAGCTGGATCTGGCCACCCTGGACACCACCACCGCCACCCCTTGTGCCTCAGGATTCATGGGCTGGTCAAAAAATGTATTTCCCTTTACCCGAACCAGTGACGAAATCAACCTGGTGCTTGAAGGTGAGTTGCAGTTTCATGTGGGCCAGACCCTCATCAGCGCCAAGCCGGGGGATGTGATGTGGGTGCCCAAGGGGGCGCAGGGCAAGATCGGCACGCCGACTTCCGTGCGTTATTTCTATCTGAGCTATCCGGTGTGACACGGTGAGCCTGATCACATCCTGTGAAGACTGGGCCAGGGCGCATCCGGCCAGGGTGGTGTTTCCGGATGCCCTGGATCAGCGCGTGATTGAGGCCGCCTGCAGCTTGAACCGCTGTGGCTGGGCCCGGCCCACCTTGCTGGCTAACCCGATGGCGCTGCGCGACCATTGTGTGGTGAATGGCATCGGCTTTGCCGGGTTGCGGGTGATTGATCCGGTGAACTCACCCAAAATGGACTTGTACGCTGCCAGCTTGCGTGAGCGCCGCCCCGAGATGAGTGATGAGAGCGCTCGCAGCAAGTTGACTGATCCGTTGTGGTACGCCGCAATGATGCTCGTCAGCGGCGACACCGACTACTGCATTGCTGGCAATCTGTCGTCCACCGCGTCGGTGTTGCGCGCCGCGCTGCGGGTGATCGGGTTGTCTGAAGGCAACAAAACCCTGTCGTCCATGTTTTTCATGCTGCCGCCAGACCGCTCCCATGTGTTTGGCTTTGCCGATTGCGGTGTGGTGCCCAAACCGACGGTCGCGCAATTGGCCGACATTGCCATCAGCACGGCAGGTACTTTTTCTAACGTCACCGGAGAACAGCCGCGCGTGGCGATGCTGTCGTTCTCCACCCTGGGAAGTACCCACCATGCGTCGGCCGAACTGGTGGCGCAGGCCACGGCGCTGGCAAAAAACCGCCGCCCCGACTTGTTGATTGACGGTGAGCTGCAATTTGATGCAGCCTTTGTGCCTGCCGTTGCCGCCCGCAAGGCCCCCGACAGTCCGGTTGCGGGCAAGGCCAATGTGTTCATCTTCCCATCGCTGTCAGAAGGCAACATTGCCTACAAGATTGCCGAGCGACTTGGCGGCTATACCGCCCTGGGTCCGATGATCCAGGGTCTGCGGCTGCCGATGCACGACCTGTCGCGTGGCTGTAGCGCGACTGACATATTGCAGGTGAGTTTGCTGGCCATGAAGATGTCCCCCAAGCTGGAGAGTCCGAAGCCTCACCTGTCCCCCGCCACTGCCGTGAAGGCCAGTGAGACAGGCCGCCAAGAGCGGCTCCTGTCCGTCTGATTTTTCGTTTTACCCACCTCACCACTTAAGGAGAAAGCAAATGGAAGCACTTGGCATGATTGAAACAAAGGGCATGGTTGCATTGATCGAGGCAAGCGATGCCATGGTCAAGGCGGCGCGTGTCAAGCTGGTCGGTTTCCAGCAAATTGGTGGCGGCCTGGTCACCGCCATGGTGCGCGGCGATGTGGCTGCCTGCAAGGCCGCCACCGATGCCGGTGCGGCTGCCGCCCAGCGCGTAGGCGAACTGGTGTCGGTGCATGTGATCCCGCGCCCGCACGGTGACCTGGAAGCCATCTTCCCGATCAAGGGTGATGGCAAGCCGATGGACTAACCCCCTGACTGGAGCCCGCTATGCAACTCGCAGTTGTGGTGGGGCAGGTGGTTTCCACTGTCCGGTGTGACGGACTGGGGAAAGACCGCCTGCTTCTGGTTGACTTCATCGATGCCAAGGGCCAGCCCTCGGGCGTGCGCCACGTGGCCGCCGACAGCGTGGGCGCGGGCAACGGTGAATGGGTGCTGGTGGTCACCGGCAGCTCGGCGCGCAAAGCCAATGGCGGCGAGTTGCCGATTGACCTCAGTGTCATCGGCATCGTGGATCAGGTGGTCACCCATGACCATGTGACGTATCGAAAATAAGTGGAGGAGCACGCCGTGAATATGGGCAACGCAGACATTGAGCGCATCGTCCGGGCCGTGGTGCAGTCGATGGATCGCACCCAAAGCACCCCGCCCCCCTTGGTGCGGGTGAGCGCTAGCGCTGCGCCTTTACCGATGGGTGTTTTTGCCAGCCTCGATGATGCGGTGGCCGAGGCTGACAAGGCCTACCGGCAAATGCGCAGTGTCGCCATGCGCAGCCTGGCGGTTGCGGCGATTCGCCAGGCCGGTGAGAAGCACGCGCAGGAACTGGCCGAACTGGCGGTGGCCGAGACCGGCATGGGCCGGGTGGCTGACAAATTTGCCAAAAACGTGGCCCAAGCTCGCCACACACCCGGTGTGGAATGCCTGGTGCCGACCGTACTCTCGGGCGACCATGGTTTGACGCTGATGGAAAACGCCGCCTGGGGTGTGATTGCCTCGGTGACCCCGTCGACCAATCCGGCAGCCACGGTGATCAACAACGCCATCAGCATGATCGCGGCGGGCAACACCGTGGTGTTTGCACCGCACCCGGCCGCCAAAGCGGTGTCGCAACGGGCCGTCACCTTGATCAATGAAGCGGTGGTGGCCGCCGGTGGGCCACAAAACATCATCACCACGGTGCTCAACCCGAACATCGCCACCGCGCAGCAACTGTTCAGCTACCCGGGCATCAACTTGCTGACTGTGACGGGCGGCGAGGCTGTGGTGGAAGAGGCGCGCAAGCATACGGACAAACGACTGATTGCGGCTGGCGCAGGCAACCCGCCGGTGGTGGTGGATGAAACCGCCAATATCGAAAAAGCCGGGCGCGACATTGTCTGGGGTGCCTCGTTTGACAACAACATCATCTGCGCGGACGAGAAAGAGGTCATTGTTGTCGATTCAGTGGCAGACCGGCTCAAACAAGAGATGGCCAAACACAAGGCGGTGGAGTTGTCATCAGACCAGGCCAAACGGCTGGTCGATCTCGTGTTGGGCAAGATTGGCCTGGACAACAAGGGCACGGTGAAACGCGAATGGGTCGGGCGTGATGCGGCCAAAATTGCTGCGGCCATTGGCCTGAGTGTGCCGCCAGACACCCGGCTGCTGTTTGTCGAGACCGCCGCCGATCACCCGTTTGCGGTGACCGAGTTGATGATGCCGATTCTGCCGATCATCCGTGTCGCCAATGTGGACGATGCGATTGCCATGGCGGTCAAGCTCGAAGGTGGCTGCAAACACACTGCCGCCATGCACTCGCGCAATCTGGACAACCTGGATCACATGGCCAATGAGATCAACACCAGCATTTTTGTCAAAAACGGGCCGTGCCTGGCAGGGCTTGGTTTCGGTGGCGAGGGCTGGACCAGCATGACCATTACCACCCCCACCGGTGAGGGCGTGACCTCGGCGCGCACCTTTGTGCGGCTGCGCCGCTGTGTGCTGGTCGACAACTTCAGGATTGTCTGAAAGCCATGGCTTGTAATGCGTGTCACGGCAGCTGCGGGGATTGTTCCGAAGGCGGCATCACGTTCAAGCGCGTGCTGCGCCCTTCGTCGCTGGACCTCAAGCCGGTCGTCCGGATTTTGACCGAACAGCAGCAGCCGTCCGATCAGCGATCCCTGGTGCAGGTCAAGGTGTCGCAGCCGCAAAGGGTGGCATCTTGAACACGCGTTGCATGCGCAGCGTTGGCATCGACTTGGGCACGACCACGTCGCAGGTGATTTTTTCCGAACTGGAAATTGTCAACACGGCCGGGCCCACCAGCGTGCCGCACTATGAGTTTTCCCGGCGCGACATCCTGTATGTCAGCCCTGTCATTTTTACCCCGTTTGATGCTGATGGCAATGTGGATGTTCGGGCGCTCGATATCTTCATTCGCAAGCAATATGAATTGGCCGGTTTGACGGTGCAGGACGTGGAATCGGGTGCCGTCATCATCACCGGTGAGACCTCCAAGGCCCGCAACGCGCGTGAAACGGTCATGTCGCTGGCTGCCGGTTTGGGGGATTTTGTGGTGGCCACGGCTGGCCCGCATCTGGAGTCGGTGATTGCCGGGCGCGGCTCGGGTGCGGGGGCGTACTCCGAAAAAAATGCCGCCCGCGTCCTCAATATTGATGTCGGCGGAGGTACCTCGAACTATGCGGTGTTTGAGGGCGGCAGGGTGCTCGACACCGCTTGTCTGAACGTCGGCGGGCATTTGTTGCAAACCGACGCGGGTGGGCGCGTCAGCACGGTGCATGCGCCAGCAGCCATCATCGTGCGCGATTTGCTGGGTGAGGATCGCGCCGCGTCCCAGCTGTCAACCCAGGATCTGCAAAAGGTGGCCGAACGCATGGCCGCACTCATCATTGAAGTCATGCAGGCGCGGCCCTCCAAACTGGCGCAGCAGCTCTTGATGACCGAGCCCCTGCGGGAGGCTTACCGGTTTGACGCGGTCTTTATTTCTGGCGGGGTGGGTGAGTGCATGGTGCGCCCATCTGCCGAGTCGCCCTACCGCTTTGGCGACATTGGCCCGCTGCTGGCGCAGGCGCTGGGGCGACAACTGGCGGAGTCTGGTTTTCCGGTGCGTGAACCTGCACAAACATTGCGCGCCACCGTGATTGGGGCAGGTGCGCATACCTTGACACTGTCGGGCAGCACGGTCTGGAACAAGTACCAGGGCGCGCCGCTGCGCAATGTGCCGGTGCTGCATTCGCGGATGCGCTGGCGCGAGTTTCGCCCTGGTGCACTGTCTGTGGCCTGGCAGGACGCGGTCAAGGGGCACGACCTTGATGCCATGGGCGATGTTTATGCACTGGCCCTGCCCGATGACATTCCGGCAACTTGCCAGACCGTCTGGCAAGCCGCGCTGGAACTGCAAAGCTTTTCGCGGACGCAGCCCGGCAGCACGCACCCGCTGGTGGCCGTGACCTCGCAGGATATTGGCAAGGCGCTGGGCATGGAACTGTTTCGCTTGGTGCCGGGCCGCGAGTTGCTGATCATCGACGAGGTGTTTACCCGTGCTGGTGACTATCTTGATATTGGCAAGAGCTACTTCAATGGCGGCACGATTCCGGTCACCGTGAAGTCTCTCGCCTTCCCTCATTGAAGGACAACCACCACAATGATGCTTTCAACCCGATTGTTTGGACACGGCTACTCCTTCAAAAGTGTCAAGGACGTGTTGGCCAAAGCCAACGAGGCGCGCTCCGGCGACCGGCTGGCAGGCATTGCCGCGCAGGACGCACGCGAGCGGGTAGCCGCCAAGCAGGTGCTCTCTGAGCTACTGCTGTCCGACCTGCGCAACAACCCGGTGGTGCCCTATGAAGAAGACTGCGTCACGCGACTGATCCAGGATAACCTCAACGAGGCGGTTTACCGGCGCATTCAGAACTGGAGCGTGGGTCAATTGCGCGAGTACTTGCTGGGTGACACAGCCACGCTGGAAGAACTGGAGGTGCTGCGCAAGGGCTTGACCTCGGAGATGGTGGCGGCAGTGGCCAAGATTTGTTCCAACGGCGATTTGATCTACGGGGCCAAATTGTTGCCCGTGGTGACCAAGGCCAACACCACCATTGGCTTGCCCGGGCGCTTCAGTTGCCGCTTGCAGCCCAACGACACGCGCGACGACATCCGCAGCATTTCGGCCCAGATTTTTGAGGGCCTGTCGTATGGTTCTGGCGATGCGCTGATTGGGGTGAATCCGGTGACGGACAACGTCGAATCGGTGACGCGCATCCTCAATCAGATCTATGAAGTGATCGAAAAATACCAGATTCCAACCCAGGGCTGCGTGCTGGCGCACATCAGCACCCAGATGGAAGCGGTGCGCAAGGGGGCACCGATTGGTTTGCTGTTTCAGAGCATTTGCGGCAGTGAGAAAGGCTTGAAAGAATTTGGCATTTCCCTGGAAATGCTCGATGAGGCCGCCGAAGTGGGGCGGCATTATTCCCGGGTTGCGGGGGGGAACTGTCTGTACTTTGAGACCGGGCAGGGCTCGGCGCTGTCGGCCAACGCGCACCATGGGGCTGATCAGGTCACGATGGAAGCCAGAAACTATGGACTGGCGCGGCACTACTCGCCTTTCATCGTCAACACCGTGGTGGGTTTTATTGGTCCCGAATACCTTTACAACAGCCGCGAGATTTTGCGTGCGGGCCTCGAAGACCATTTCATGGGCAAGCTTTCGGGTATCTCGATGGGGTGTGACTGCTGCTACACCAACCACGCGGATGCCGACCAGAACTCGAATGAAAGCCTGCTGATGCTGATGGCCACGGCGGGCTGCAACTTTGTCATTGCGATGCCAATGGGCGACGACATCATGCTCAATTACCAGACCTGCTCGTTCCACGACATTGCCACGGTGCGGCAAACACTGGGTTTGCGCCCGGCCCCGGAGTTTGAGCACTGGCTGGAGCAACGGGGCCTGATGTCAAACGGCAGGCTGAGTCGCGCAGCCGGTGATCCTTCCCTGTTTTTCTGATCGGAGCGACCATGGACGACGCACAAATTGCCGAGATTGTTCGCGCTGTCATGCGCGAGCTGGCGCAAACACCAGCAACGCCCAACACCGCAGAAACACCTGTGCTGGGTGAGTTGCCTGATCTGGGGAGTGAGGAGGCCCGTCTCTGGGTAGGGGTCGCTGAACCCAAGAGTCCGGATGTGCTGACCGAGCTGCGGCGCAGCACCCGCGCCCGTGTCTGCGCCGGACGCAGCGGCCCACGCCCACGCACCCAGTCGTTGTTGCGCTTCCTGGCCGATCACTCACGCTCCAAGGAAACCGTGTTGAGTGAAATTCCGGCTGAGTGGGTGCAGCGTGCCGGTTTGCTGGAAGTGCAGACGGAAATTACCGAGAAAGGCCAGTACCTGACCCGGCCTGACTTGGGCCGGGTGCTCAGCGCCAAGGGGCTGGAGATCATCAAATCCCAGTGCATCAAGGCCCCCGATGTGCAGCTGTTGATCTCGGATGGCTTGTCCACCGAAGCCACCACGGCCAATTTTGACGACATCGTGCCACCCCTGATCCGCGGGCTGGCGTCTTTGCAGCTCAAGGCCGGCACCCCGCTGTTTGTACGTTTTGGCCGCGTCAAGGTGGAGGACCAGATTGGCGAACTTTTGCAGGCCAAGGTGGTGATCCTGCTGATTGGCGAGCGTCCGGGTTTGGGCCAGTCCGAAAGCCTGTCGTGCTACATGGTCTACCAGCCCACCAGCCAGACCGTGGAGGCCGAACGCACCTGCATTTCCAACATCCATCGGGGCGGAACGCCGCCGGTGGAAGCTGCCGCCGTGATTGCCGAGCTGGCCGCACGCATGCTCAAGGAGCAGGCCAGTGGCATTGCCTTGAGCAAAAAAATGGCCGGAGGCTAAGCATGTCAACCTTCGAAAAAATCCCGGCATCGGTTTGTGCTGCGCGGTTGATCTCGTCGCTGCAGGCCGATTTCAAAAAAGAACTCCAGCTTGACGACAGTGTGTTCAGCTTAGGTGTGTTCACAGCCGACTCCGATGATGTGGCCTACATTGCCGCCGATGAGGCCACCAAACAGGCCAATGTGCGCGTGGTATACGGCAGCTCGTTTTATGCTGGCGCTAAACACGGCCCGTCAAGTACCGCCGGTGAAGTGATTTTGATGCTGGCCGGGCCGTCGCCGGCTGAGGTGCGTTCAGGTCTGGATGCGGCGCTGGCCCATGTGCGTGACGGTGCGGCGTTTCAGTGGGCCAATGACGCGCACACGGTGGCATTTTTGTCGCATGTGGTGTCGCGCTGTGGCTCGTATCTGGCCGAGGTGGCGGGGGTCAAGGAAGGCGATTCTCTGGCTTACCTGGTGGCACCGCCGCTGGAAGCTGCGGTGGGACTGGATGCCGCCCTCAAGGCCGCCGAGGTGCGATTGGCGGGCTATGTGCGCCCACCCTCACCAACCAATTATTCCGGCGCTTATCTGCAAGGCTCGCAAGCTGCCTGCCGTGCCGCGTGTGACGCGTTTGCCCGCACCGTCGCAGACATTGCGGCCGAGCCGCTGGTGTATTGACATGAATCAGGCCTACGGTTTTCTGGAAGTGAGGGGCTTGGTCTGTGGCATCGAGGCCGCAGACGCGATGCTCAAGGCGGCCAGTGTGCGTTTGATCAAGCAGATCACCACCAACCCGGGGTTGATCACACTGGTGCTCGAAGGCGACATCGGTTCCTGCCGTGCTGCTGTCGATGCCGGGCGCAGGGTGGCCGAACGCCATGAGGCCTTGGTCAGTGAGAAAGTGATTGGTCGCCCGGAGTCTGACCTGGCCCTGTTTTTGAGCCCATCGGGCAAGAGGAAAAAACCGTGAACGAGATTGCGCACAAGGCCCGCGAGGCGGGTGTGGTCGGCGCTGGCGGGGCTGGTTTTCCAACCCATGTCAAGCTCATGAGCCCGGCCGAGATTTACCTGGTGAACGGTGCGGAGTGCGAGCCGCTGCTCAAGGTTGACCAGCAATTGGCGGTCAAGTATGCGCAGCAATTGGTGCGTGGCTTGCAGTTGGCCATGCAGGCGGTGGGTGCCCGCGAAGGCATCATTGCCTTCAAGGCCAAGTACGTGGAAGCCATCGCCGCCGTGCAGCCGCTGCTGGCATCCAACATGCGCATTCACATCCTCAAAGACATTTATCCGGCGGGTGACGAGGTGATCACCATCTGGCTGGCGACAGGCCGACGCGTGCCACCTGCTGCGCTGCCCAAGGATGTCGGTGTGGCGGTTAACAACGTGCTGACACTGATCAACCTGGCGCGGGCCGTGGACAACGATGCGCCAGTGGTTGACCGCACGCTGACCATCTCTGGCGCGGTGTCTGCCCCGATCACGGTGACGGTGCCCATTGGCACACCTTTGCGCGACGTGATTGCCAGGGCCGGGGACATCACCGTTGACAAGCCTTTTTTTATCAATGGCGGCCCGATGATGGGCCGGTTGCTGGACTCCATCGATCAGCCCGTCACCAAAACCACCGGCGGCATCATCGTCTTGCCGCAAGACCATGTGGTGATTCGCCGTCACCGCAAACCGATGCAGGATGTGATGGCGATTGCGCGCACCGTTTGCGAACAATGCAACCTGTGCACCGAGTTGTGCCCGCGCCATCTGATCGGTCATGAGTTGCATCCCGCGCTGATTGTTCGTTCTGCCAATTACCGTGACATTGGCATGCCGTCGGTGCTGCTGTCGGCGCTGACCTGTTCCGAGTGCGCGATTTGTGAGCAATGGGCTTGCCCGGTCGATATTTCGCCGATGCGCATCAATGTGGCGCTCAAGGCCCAATTTCGTGCCGAGGGGGCACGTTATGTGGGCGATTTGCGTGCAGCAGACCCCATGGCGGAGCATCGCCTGGTACCGACCTCCAGGCTGGTGACCCGGCTGGGTATCGCGGCCTACAACAAAAAAGCACCCTTGGACGAGTCAAGCTGCAGCCCGGCCAAGGTCGAGCTGAACCTGCGCCAGCACGTGGGTGCAGCTGCCGTGCCCTTGGTGCGGGTGGGTGACCAGGTGCAACGTGGCCAATTGCTGGCCGACATTCCACCGGATGCCCTGGGCGCACGCCTTCACGCCAGCATCAGTGGTCGTGTTGCCGAGGTATCTGCGCAGTCCATCACCCTTATTGCCTGAAAGAAACCCATGAGTCACCACGCCATCGGACTGGTTGAATTCACCAGCATCGCCCAAGGCATTGCCGCTGCCGATGCCATGGCCAAAACGGCCAATGTCGAGATCCTGTTTGCCAAAAGCATCTGCCCGGGCAAGTACATCGTCATGATTGGCGGCGATGTTGCCGCTGTCAATCAATCGGTCGGTGCGGGTACCGACCTGTGCCCGGATGTGGTGGTGGACAGCTTTGTGATTCCCAACATCCACCCTTCGGTGTTGCCGGCCATCAGTGGTGGCACCAACATTGAGAACGTGCGGGCCATCAGTGTCATTGAAACCTATTCGGTGGCGGCGACCATCGAGGCCACTGACGCGGCAGTCAAGGCGGCATCAGTCGAGCCGATTCGCATGCACCTGGCCTTTGGCATTGGCGGCAAAAGCTATGTGGTGTTGACCGGCGAGGTGGCCGATGTGAATGCCGCCACTGAGGCGGGTTCAAAAATTGCTAGCGATAAAGGTTTCCTGGTGTCCAGGGTGGTGATACCTCGCCCAAGTAAACAACTGATTGACCAATTGCTTTAGGGCATTCATCAACAAGTTCCATTTCGCGACAGATGCCAGAAAACATATGAGTTTTTTAAAATTTCCAAACTGAAAATCATCATGACTATTACAGACCAGAAAAAAATGCACGGGTTTATTCGAACCTATGTGCGCTTTGTCGATGTGTTGAATTACCGTATCGGTCGTGTCGCCATGTACATGCTGTTTGTGCTGATGGGCATCTTGCTGTATTCCTCGGCGTCCAAAGTCTTCTTTCATCCCGCCCAGTGGACCTTGGAGATGGCGCAATTTGTGATGACGGCGTATTTCTTTTTAGGCGGCCCGTATTCGATGCAGATGGGCAGTGATGTCCGCATGGACCTGTTTTATGGCGACTGGTCACCCCACACGCGGGCCTGGGCCGATGCTTTCACGGCCTTGTTTTTGCTCTTTTACCTTGGTGTGATGCTCTATGGCGGCATTGGAAGCACCAGCTATGCGCTCGAATATGGTGAAACCAACTCCTCCGCCTGGCGACCGTACATGTGGCCCATCAAGATCGTGATGTGCTTTGCCATCGTGCTGATGATTCTGCAGGCCTCGGCGGAATTTTTCAAAGACATCGCTCGCATTCAAGATAAGGAAATCTAATGTCTTACGAGATGATCGCCCTGTTGATGTTTTCGTCGTTGATGCTGTTGCTTTTCACCGGGCAACGGGTTTTTGCCGCGATTGGTTTTGTTGGTGCGGCGGCCTCCATGCTGTTGTGGGGCGTGGGCGGGGTGGATATCGCGTTTTCATCGGCCATCAAGCTGATGAAGTGGTATCCGCTGCTGACCTTGCCCATGTTTATTTTTATGGGTTACGTGCTGTCTGAAAGCAAGATCGCCGATGACCTTTACAAGATGTTTCACGTCTGGTTCGGCGGGCTCAATGGCGGGCTGGCTGTCGGTACGATCGGGCTGATGGTGCTGATTTCTGCCATGAACGGCTTGTCTGTGGCAGGCATGGCGATCGGTGCGACCATCGCACTGCCCGAGCTGTTGCGCCGCGGCTATGACAAGCGCATGGTGTCGGGGGTCATTCAGGCCGGCTCATCGCTTGGCATTCTGGTTCCTCCTTCGGTGGTGCTGGTGCTCTACGCGATGATCGCGCGCCAGCCGGTGGGTCAGTTATGGCTCGCGGGGGTGTTTCCGGGCCTCATGATGGCCGGGATGTTCGTGATTTACATTGTGATCCGCTGCAAGCTCAACCCCAGTTTGGGCCCGGCATTGCCGCCCGAGGATCGCAACGTCCCCATGGCCGAGAAACTGCGTCTGCTGGGCGCGGGCCTGTTGCCCATCTTCATATTTATCACCATGATGGTGCCATTTGTGAAGGGTTGGACCAGCCTGGTGGAGAGTTCGGCCATTGGTGCCCTGGCCGCGCTGGGTGCAGCGGTTGCCAGACGTCGCATGACCTGGGCCGTGTTTGAAACCTCGGTGCGCCAAACGCTGGGCATCTCATGCATGTTCATGTGGATCATTCTGGCGGCGCTGTGCTTTGGTGCCGTGTTTGACGGTCTGGGTGCGGTGAAAGCCATTGAGGGCTTGTTCATCGGAAAGCTGGGTTTGAGTCCGTGGGAAATCCTGATCCTGATGCAACTCTCCTATCTGATTCTTGGCACCTTCCTTGACGATACCGCGATGCTGGTGATTGTTGCGCCGCTGTATGTGCCGCTGGTGGGTTCCCTCGGATTTGACCTGATCTGGTACGGCATTCTCTACACGATCACCTGCCAAATTGCCTACATGACGCCGCCCTTTGGCTACAACCTCTTTTTGATGCGCGCCATGGCGCCGCCCGAGATCACGATACGTGACATCTATGCATCAATCTGGCCCTTTGTCGGTGTCATGGTGTTGGCTTTGATGCTGGTGATGGCCTTTCCACAAATCGCCCTTTGGTTGCCCGGTCAGGTGTATGGCAACCCTTGATGGCACAGATCGTTAGCGCCATGCCATCCGGGCAAGGCGCGGCGTAAATCCGGGCACGATGCCCAACTGTTGACAGGAGAGTTAAATGAGTTCAAGACGCAACTTTGTCAAGAATGCAGGCCTGGCAGGCGCTGCTGCGGTTTCATTGGCGGCGCCCGCCGTGCATGCACAAGCACCGATTCGATGGCGCATGCAAACCTATGCCGGTGCCGCCTTGGGTCAGCATGTCATCAAGCCGGCGGTGGATGCCTTCAACAAGGCGGCCAATGGGCAAATGGTCATCGAGTTGTCTTATGCCGATCAGTTGGTTCCTACCGGCGAGCTGTTTCGGGCGATGCAGCGCGGCACCATAGACTGCGTGCAGTCTGACGACGACAGCATGGCTTCCCCTACCGAAGTGACTGTTTTTGGTGGCTACTTCCCCTTTGCCTGTCGCTACAGCCTGGATGTGCCGGTGCTGTTCAACCAGTGGGGACTGGCCGAGATATGGGAGGCGGAATATGCCAAAGTGGGTGTCAAGCATATTTCAGCGGGCTCATGGGATCCATGCAACTTTGCCACCAAGAAGCCCATCCTCAGTCTCAAGGATCTCAAAGGCAAGAAGATATTTACCTTTCCCACCGCCGGTCGATTCCTCAAGCAGTTTGGTGTGGTTCCAGTGACACTGCCGTACGAAGATGTCGAGGTCGCCATGCAGACGGGGGAGCTCGATGGCGTGGCCTGGTCGGGCATCACAGAAGACTACACCGTCGGTTGGGCGAATGTGACTGGCAACTTTCTGACCAACAACATCTCCGGTGCATGGATCGGATCGTTCTACGCCAACATGGCCAGCTGGAACAAAGTGCCACCGCATTTGCAGCAGCTGTTGCGCCTGGCCTTTGACAGTTCGCATTACTACCGCCAGCATTGGTACTGGGGGGGTGAAGCCAAGCTTCGGGTTGAGGGCAAAAAAATGAAACTCACCACCATTCCCGACGCCGAGTGGAAAACAGTCGAAGTTGCGGGGCGCAAGTTTTGGGACGAGGTTGCCAAAGAAAGCCCATTGAAGGCCAAAGTTGTGCAGATTCTGAAGAACTACAACGCGGCCATGGAAAAAGCCGGCCCGCCGTATCGGTATTAAGCACCTCGCTGACAAACAGGATGCCGGCAACCTTGCCGGTCCTATTGCGTGCGTGCGCAGCTCTAACGGGCGCAGGCATGCAAGCAGGTGTTTTGCGTGTCTGGCATGCGGTCAATCAACGCATGACTGACGCCGCGACCCCGTTTGCTCTTGAAGTGAATGTGGCTGTGACGTATTGATTTCTGCAATTACAGAGCATTCACGCGTAAGGCATGGCATGAATATATTGGTCATTAACTGTGGAAGCTCATCATTAAAATTTGCGGTATTCAATCTTGATGAAGCGGATATACCTTTGTGGAGTGGCCTGATTGAAAGAATCGGTACCCATACACCGCTACGCATTTCATGGAACAGTGGGGCGCAGAGAGAGCATTTTGAGATCCCGCCCTGTCAGCATCGACAGGCCATGGAATGGCTGGTGGACAAGTTTGACAAACTCGGCATCACGGCGACCCTTGGGGGAGTAGGGCATCGGTTTGTACATGGCGGTGAGACATTCAGGCAAAGCGTTCTGGTCACACCAGCAGTTCTGGCAACACTTAAAAAGTGTCTGGATCTGGCGCCATTGCACAACCCTGCCAATTTTGAAGGTATTGAACTGACACAGAAGGTTTTTCCGCATCTGCCGCAATGTATTGTTTTTGATACCGCATTTCACGCCACTATTCCCGAGCATGCTTACCGTTATGCATTGCCTGAAAAATATTATGACGAACATCAAATTCGACGGTATGGATTTCACGGCACCTCACACAGTTTTATTGCAAGAAAATCCAGACAAATATTGCAGGAAAACCGTTTTAATGCTCATGGCATCGTGAGTTTGCATCTGGGCAACGGTTGTTCCAGCTGTGCCATTCTCGATGGGAAGAGTGTCGATACCAGCATGGGTTTTACACCATTGGAAGGCTTGGTCATGGGCACCCGCGTGGGAGATATTGATCCAGGGGTGTGCATTTATTTGGCAGAGAAATGTCAGATGACGGTGCAGGAGATTTCTGATTTATTGAACAAGAAAAGCGGCCTGTTGGGGGTCTCTGGCGTTTCCAATGACTTGAGAACTCTGCTGGAGAAAGAAAAGGAAGGACACGCTCCCAGCACTCTGGCGATCCATATCTTTGCCTACAAGGCGGCCCAGAGTGTGGGCAAGATGATGGTGGCACTTCCTCACTTGGATGCGCTTGTTTTTACCGGTGGTATCGGTGAAAACTCTCCCGCCATGCGAGCGCGGATTGTGGGCCATCTGCAGTGCTTCCTTCTCTTTCTGGATCCCGATGCCAATCACACGCATGGCAAGGCGACTGGTGGCTTCATTCAAAGCCCCGCTTCACCCGTAAAAATACTGGTGATCTCGACCCAGGAAGAATGGCTTATTGCGCAAGAAATGGTGGTACTCACCAGCGCGATCAGCCTCGAACCGTGATGCGCGCTGCCAACTGCATGGCGGGTAAGACGCCGGCCTTCAGGGCTGAGCGTCTGAATGCGCCCACTTGGACTTGCGCATCAGCGTCAGCGCCAGCACCATCGCGCTCAAGGCGGCCGCTTCGGCACCACCCCAGCCTGAGAGGTTCAGGTACTCGCACGCACGATCAACTGATGGCCCAGATTGATGCAGGACGGGGTTACTGCCTCGCCGTTGATCAATGACACCAGCATGCTCGCCGCGGCGCTGCCAATTTCCGAGCGCGGCGTGCGCATGGTGGTCAACGGCGGCAGCATCTGGTCACTGCCGGGCAGATCGTTGAAACCGGCAATGGCCAGTTGCCCGGGCACGGCAATGCCCAGGCGCAGTGCCGCCAGCAGGGCGCCTTGTGCCAGATCGTCGTTGCAAAAAAAGATGGCGTCCACATCGGGCTGTGCCTGCCGGATCTGCGCCAGCAACCCGGCGCCCAGGGCCATGGACGAGGGCGCCGGGTTGAGCCATTCCAGTCTTGGGTCAAAGCGCCCGGCCTGTTTGAGCGCCTGCCGCCAGCCTGCCAGACGCTGCAGCGTGCGGGGGTCGAGCTGGGCCCCCACAAAGGCGATGCGCTGGCGGCCCCGTTGTAACAGATGCTGTGTGATCTCGGCACCCGCTTCGGTTTGCGAGAAGCCCACGCTGTAAACGCCCGCGGTGTCAGAGATTTCCATCAGGTGCACACAAGGCACACCGCTCTTGGTGATCATCTGGCGGGTGGCCTCGTTGCGCTCAAAACCTGTTACCAGCAGGCCCGCCGGCCGGTGTTGCAACAGTTCGCGCAGCAACAACTCTTCTTCGTTGGCGTCGTAGTGCGTCACGCCCATCAGCATCTGGTAACCCGCTGGGCGCAGGGTGCGCTGCACGGCTTCCAGCACATCAACGAACAGCGCATTCGACAGCATCGGAATCAGCGTGACCACCTGCGCGCTGTGGCGCGATGCCAGCGCGCGCGCCGCCGGGTCGGGCACGTAGCCCAGCTCTTTGGCCGCCGCCTGCACACGCGCCACCAACTCGACATCGACCGCCCGTTCACCACGCAACGCACGCGACACGGTGATGGGGCTCACTTGTGCCAGCCGCGCCACATCGGCCAGCGTGATGCGGCCAGTGGCGCGGGATCGTGGGGGCCGAAGATGTGAAGACATCGGGTAATTACGGAGTTGCAGAACGGATCATACAGTGCTAGGATAGCGCTATCCGACAGTCAGAGTCAAGTTTTGTTGTGCCAAGGTACCACCGGTGATCGGTGGTACCTGCGAAAGCCAAAATTTGAGTTGACTTTTTATTTAGCACGATGGGATAGCGCTATCCAAATGACTATGAATGTTTCTGTTGTGATCATGGGTGTGGCCGGTTGCGGCAAATCCAGCCTGGGCCGTGCGGTGGCGCAAGCCATGCAGTTGCCGCTGGTGGAAGGGGATGACTTTCACAGCCCCGAGAGTCGCCAGAAGATGAGCCAGGGCGTGGCCCTGACCGATGACGACCGCGCTGGCTGGCTCGACCGCCTGTGTGATCAGCTGCGTCAGCACCCCGGCGGCATGGTGCTGACCTGTTCGGCGCTGAAAAAAGCCTACCGCGAACGCTTGCGTGCGGCTTTACCCGGGCTGCGTTTTGTCTTTCTGGAAATCAACCGAGAGCAGGCGCAGGCGCGTGTTGGGTCGCGTGGTGAAGCGCATTTTTTCTCCAGCAACTTGGTGGACAGTCAATTTGCCACGCTGCAGGCGCCCACGGGCGAGCCCGGTGTGCTGACGCTGGCTGCGACGGCGCCTTTGGATCAACTACAGGCTGAGGTTGCGGCCTGGATGACGCATAAGGAGTTGGCATGAGTACCGAGTCACATCACACGCCCCCGGATGGGCTTTTTCGGCGTTTGAGTAGCCACCTGATGGCCATTTGCCTGGGCGTGATGGCCTTGTCGGTGTTTGTCAATGTGGTGTTGCGTTACGGCTTTGGCAGCGGTGTGGCCGCCAGCGAAGAACTGTCGCGCCTGCTGTTTGTCTGGATGGTGTTTATTGGCGCCACCGCCGCTTACCCGGCCGGCGAGCACATGGCATTCACCAGCCTGGTGGGTTTGCTGCGCAAAAAGCCGCGTGCCATGCTGGCGGTGACGCTGCTGATCCGTGTGCTGGTGGTCACTGCCTGCAGCATGCTTGCCTGGGGTGCCTGGCAACAGGTGATCGTCGGGCTGGACAGCTATTCGGTGGTGTTGCGCTACCCCACGGCGCTGCTGCCCTTGCCGGCTTTTTTATGCGCCACGGCCATTGGCATCATGGCATTTGTTGAACTGATCAAACGCACCCCCCTGCATCTGGGGTTTGGCGTGCAGCCGGAGTAACGCACCATGTCAAGCGAAGGTCTGGCTTTTGTTGTTTTTGTTGGCGGCATGTTGTCGCTGCTGGGTGTGGGCATGAACATGGGGCTGGCGCTGGTGCTGACCGGCGCCGCCATGTCCTTTGTGCTGGATTTTTGGGACACCCAGTTGCTGGCGCAAAACCTGGTGGCGGGGGTGGACAGCTTTCCGCTGCTGGCGGTGCCGTTTTTTATTCTGGCCGGTGAGTTGATGAACGCGGGCGGCATCAGCCAGCGCATCATCACCATGGCGCAGGCCTGGGTTGGGCATATTCGTGGTGGCTTGGGCTTTGTCGCCATTGGTGCAGCGGTGCTGATGGCCAGCATGAGCGGCTCGGCGCTGGCCGACACCGCCGCGCTGGCCACCATTTTGCTGCCGATGATGCGCCAGCAGGGTTACCCGCTGCATACCTCGGCGGGCCTGATTGGCGCCGGCGGCATCATCGCCCCGATCATTCCGCCGAGCATGCCGTTCATCATCTACGGTGTGACCACCAACACCTCGATCTCCTTGCTGTTCCTGTCGGGCATCGTGCCCGGCATCATCATGGGTGCCGGTCTGATCATTGCCTGGAAACTGGTGCTGCGTGGCATGGACCTGCCCAAGGGCGAGGCGCTGCCGATGAAGGCGCGCCTGAAAGCCACCCTGAGTGCCTTCTGGGCGCTGCTGATGCCCATCATCATCATTGGCGGCATGAAGTCGGGTCTGTTCACCCCGACCGAAGCGGCCGTGGTGGCTGCGTTTTACGCGCTGGTGGTGTCGCTGTTCATCCACCGCGAAATGAAACTGGTGCAGGTGCACGAGGTGCTGGTGCGGGCCTCGCGCACCACCGCCATCGTCATGTTTTTGTGCGCTGGTGCCCAGGTGGCCAGCTATATGGTGACGCTGGCCGACTTGCCCAACGTGCTGACCGGTTGGCTCGGGCCGCTGGTGGACAGCCCGCGCCTGCTGATGGTGGTGATGATGCTGGTGCTGATCATGGTCGGCACCTCGCTTGACCTGACGCCCACCATCCTGATCTTCTCGCCGGTGATGCTGCCTATTGCCGTCAAGGCTGGCATTGACCCGGTGTACTTTGGTCTGATGTTTGTGCTCAATGGCTCCATCGGCCTGATCACACCGCCGGTGGGCACGGTGCTCAACGTGGTGGCCAGTGTTGGGCGCATGCCGCTGCACAGCGTGATCCGCGGTATCAGCCCGTTCCTGATCACTTACATATTGATTCTTGCCTTGTTCATCGCGTTCCCGCAGATCGTCACCGCGCCAGTAGCGTGGATGCGCTGACGTTTCCCTTCAACCCCGTTTTTCACGCGTTTTACTTCAACCACAGGAGATTCCTACCATGTCATTCCTTCGCAGAACCCTTATTGCCGCAGCCAGCGTGGCCGTGCTCAGCGCCTCGTTTGCCGCCGCGGCGCAAGACATCAAGCCGCGCCTGATCCGCTTTGGCTACGGCCTCAACGAGCAAAGCAACCAGGGCCGCGCGGCCAAGGTGTTTGCCGACGAGGTGGCCAAGCTGTCGGGCGGCAAAATGAAAGTGCGCGCCATTGGCGCCGCCGCCCTTGGGCCGGACAACCAGATGCAGCAGGCCCTGATTGGCGGCGCCCAGGAAATGATGGTTGGGTCGACTGCCACGCTGGTCGGCATTACCAAGGAAATGGCGCTGTGGGACACGCCGTTCCTGATCAGCAACGTCAAGGAAGCCGACATTCTGCTGGACGGCCCGATTGGCGACAAGGTGCGCAACAAGCTGCAGGAGAAGGGCCTGGTCGGTCTGGCCTACTGGGAAAACGGCTTCCGTAACCTGACCAACAGCAAACGCGCGATCACCAAAATGGAAGACATGCAAGGCATCAAGCTGCGGGTGATGCAGAACAACGTGTTTCTGAGCACCTTCCAGACGCTGGGTGCCAACGCCATTCCGCTGGCCTTTTCTGAACTCTTCAGTGCGCTGGAAACCAAGACGGTGGATGGGCAAGAGAACCCGTTCAACACCATTTTGTCGAGCAAGTTCTACGAAGTCCAAAAGTACATGACGGTGACCAACCACGTCTACAGCCCATGGATCGTGACAGTCAGCAAGAAATACTGGGATCAGCTGTCCAAGGACGAGCAAAAGGTGTTGAGTGATGCTGCCAAGACCAGCCGCGATTTTGAGCGCAAAGACACCCGTGCCGAAGCCGCCAAAGCCATGGCCGACCTCAAAGCCAAGGGCATGGAGATCAATGAAATGTCACCAGCCGAGTCAGACCGCATGCGTGACAAGCTGACCAAGGTGTATGCCGGCATCGGTGCTGACATTGGCATGGAGCTGTGGAACGAAACCCAGGCCGAACTGAAGAAAATCCGCGCCGCCAAATAAGCGTTCGCTCTGACAAGCGCCTCAGCGCTTGCCGTCCGCCGCGGTGGCACCCTGCAGCCACCGTGCCGGATAGCACCACCACCGTGTTGGCCCGCAAGGCCGCACCCACTTCGTCGCCGATGGCGACACGGCTCTGTGCTACCACGGTCAAGGGCACCACCGTCCAGGGCTGCCGTGTGTCGGTCTGCAGGCGCCGCAGCATCAGCGACACCAGGGCCACGGCGTTTTGGTGGATCGCCAGTGCTGACAAGCCGTCCACCAGAACAAAGGCCAAATCAAAGCCGGGCGTATCGCCTTGCTGGTTTTGCCACTGGGCCAAAGCCTGCAGAGAGGCCGTGTCGAGCCGTCGCCCCAGGTCCGGGCGTTGCAGGTACAGGTACAGGGTGCGGTCTGTGGCCTGGCTGTGCTGCCGCAGCGTCGGCAGGCTGACGCCGGCGCGCCCCAAGGCGATGCGGGCGTCGGTGAAGTTTTTCAGCGTATCCCAAGGCGTGGGTGTGACCAGAGCGGGCATGGTTGGTGATGCCCATGGCGTGTTGCCACACCTCGAATTCGGGGGCGGCACGCAAACCCAGCAGCTGGCGCAACACCAGCGCGTCATGGAACGAGGTGCTTTGGTCGTTGAGCATGATGTCTTCCAGCCCGGCACGGGTGATTTGTTTGCCGTTGAACAGGTACTCGGAGCCGATGAAGCCGACCACGGTGTTGACCAGCAACGGCTTGAAGTGGTGCGCCACCGCGTAGGCGTGCGCCTCCAGGCTTTGCTGGTCGTAGCCGTGGTGCGCAGTCACGGCACTGCCCTGGCCGGTCTCAAAATACATCACATGCTTGGTCGATGGAGTGGCTGGCGGGCATGGCCTTGGAGAGTACCGATTCACTTCGACGGTGATGCAGCGGCAGCGGTCATTGAGAACGCCTGTCAAATTTGCTTCTCGATTCTGCCCGTAGCCCCAGAATCGACCACCAGTGTTGCATCGTGTCTGCCAGAATATCGACATCCCTTTAACAGGCATGACTTGACTACCGGAGGTGCTCTCATGGATGAGTTGGAACTGAGCAAGGCCTTTACTCTGATGGAATCGGGGCCTGTGGTCCTCGTGACAACCCACGATGGGACGAAAGACAACATCATGACGATCTCTTGGACCATGGTGATGGATTTCACGCCGGTATTTGCTATCACCACGGGTGAATGGAATCACTCCTTCGCGGCGTTGCGAAAGAATCGGGAGTGCGTTATTGCAATTCCCACCGTCGACCTGCTGGATAAGGTGGTTGGCATAGGGACGTGCTCTGGGGCAGACATAGACAAGTTTGCCAAGTTCAAGCTCACACCAGTGCAGGCCAAGCTCGTCAGGCCGCCCTTGATCAAGGAGTGCCTTGCCAACATGGAGTGCAAGGTCATCGACATTGTCAAAAAGCACAACATTGTTGTGTTGGAGGCGGTTGCCGCATACCTAGATACCACACGCAAGGAGAAGCGCACGGTTCACGCTATGGGTGACGGAACGTTCATTGTCGACGGGCGCATGATTGACCGGAAGAAGATGATGGCCTCCAAGCTCCTATCGGGCGTTTAGCGTTTATTGGCATGGGTAACGATACCGGGGCAGGAAAAATCTCAAGACGGAATTCCGGACGATTCAGTCGTCCTCGCGCTTGCCGCGGTCCCCCTTTGCAGCAGTTCCAGGCGCTGGAATCCCAGGTGGTTACCTTGATCGCTCACGATACGCGCAAGTCTGAAATGATGGAATTTGCGGCTGAGCACTTTGACTTGCTGTCGCGTTTCGCGGGACGCGTCGCCACGGGCACCACGGGCACCACGGGTAGCCAACGCAACGCGTTAGCCTGGTCAAAAGGCTGGCCCGCACAACAAGCCTGGGTCACTTGTTACCAGAGCGACCCATTGGGAGGGGATGCACAGATTGCATAACTGATGTTGGATAAACGATGCCAGAAAGTCATCTTTTTTGAAGAGCAGCATGTGGCACGGCAACACGAGGCCGACATTCAATTGCTCGATCATGCGGTGTACAGCGCCGGCGAATTCACGACTTGCTTCAACACGCCCGAGATGACCAGGCGCTGGGCAAGAGCTGTTGCGCGTTGAAAAATCGGCACTCAATCACAACGTCTTTCTGGAGTCAGCCAGTTTCGTCCGAAGCTGACCGACAAATTGGGCGTCAGCTTCGGAGAAAGACGTCAACCTGCAGTGCATCGTAACCGGCCATACAGGTCACGCTGGTAGATGACTCTTGACGACCAGGAGCCTTCGTTGGGGCCAGTTGCCCGTTTGCAGTCCTTGGGCGGACCGAAGTCTCAATACCGGTCACTCAAGTTTGAAAAGTGGAATACGTCCTTGGTCGGCTCCTGAGCAGCGTAACCGGGCGTTGGCGACAGGCCGCTTTATGGCAACTCAGTACACAACTTGACGTACCGGTCATCCATGTCTCCTCGGAGATTGCCTCGGCATCGCGCTGTTTCTAGGTCGAACCGCCGGAAAATTATGACTGGCACTTTGGCTCAGAAAGCCGAATCAGATTGCTGTCGGCGTTCTTGGCTTGGTACATAGCGGTATCTGCCAACCGCAGGAAGACGTCCTGCGTTCCTTCGCGGTCGATGAAGACAACTGCACCAATGCTGCACTTGCTGGAGCGCAACCACACCGAGCGGTTCACGGCGCTGACGGAAGGGTTCATGCCGAACTCGCGCGCTTACCGCGCGACGCCAAATAGCGGCGTACTGGGGCACGAGTTTTGGGAATACTGATGACTATGTCACCAAGAGCAACCCAAACGAGCTAACGCAATGCTACATTGCTGGCGGGCATCAGGCACCGCGCTTCAACTCCAGAGCGTGGCAAGCGCCACGGCGACTTAAAGCCAGCCTAATGCGCTGGATTTTTTTGTGCGCTACCACACAGACTCAACTGACGGAAGTTGTTAAAAATGATGCATAGACGCTATTCATAAGCCAAATGAAGCTGTCATACAGCCGGGTGACCTAAACGCAATCCCTTGGACTAATGTCGAGGGAAAACCTGAATTCTCGCGAGAGTTGGGTTTGGCAATCGGTGATTGATGACTTTTCGTTTCAGGATACGGTGTTTTTGCACGACTTTCCTAACGGGCAATGCGGAGGCGACCAGCCACAACGCCAGTGGTGAAACCGTTAACATCGAGCATTTTCAAATGAGCTTCATCACGTTCATTACTGCCCTAGTGGTTCCTCTCGCGTGCATCGCTGCTGCAGTTGCCCTGATGCGCCTGTTAGAGGCAAGAAAGATGAAGTCTATCTCCAAGGACGCCCGACAATTTTTTGCGAGCGATGAGGTCACCAGGGTGAGTCTTGCGTTCGCCATGATCGTCGATACGCCGCTCAGCCGGGTATTGGGCAACTTCTATCTCAGCATCAGCAAGCCAAAACTTCCGACCCGGATATTTTCTTCGGAAGCCGAAGCGCTGGAATGGCTGAATGGGTATATCGAATGAACACCAAGCGCAAGCACAGTGAAGACCAGAGGCTTACGCAGATACTCGATGTCATCTTCAAATTTTCCGCAGGCGAGCTGACGGCGCGGGGAACCCTTGCCGATGACGACAGCACCCTGGATGGCGTCGTGGCCGGTATCAATATACTCGGCGAAGAACTGCAGGCCAGGGTGGCCGAGGCCCAGCAGGCCAGGCAGACCTTGGCAGAATCCGAAGCCCTGCTCAGGGGTGTCTTCGACTCCGTGCAGGATGGAGTCATCGTGGCGGAGGCCCAAACCCGACAGCATCGCATGGTCAATGACGCCATGTGCCGCATGCTCGGATACAGCCGTGAAGAGTTGCTCACGATGAGTATGGAGGACATGCATCCCAGGAAAGATCTTCCCTATATCGCCCGCGAATTCGAGCGAATTGCCAGGGTCGGTTCTGGCATCGCGATGAGTCTGCCGATTCAGAGAAAGGATGGCAGCGTCTTCTATGCAGACCTCAACTCCGGTCCAACGACGATTAACGGCGTCGCATGTCTTGTCGGTGTGTTCCGGGACATCACCGAACGCAAGCAGGCAGAAGAAAAAATCCGGACATTGAACCAGTCATTGGAAGAAAAGGTACAGCAACTACTGGCAACCCAGGAACAACTGGATCAGCACCGCGGACACCTGGAACAGGAGGTGGCCCAACGGACTGCCAGCTTGACGGAAGCACAGCGCATCGCCCATCTCGGCAACTGGGAATGGGATATCACGAATGACACGCTAAGCTGGTCAGATGAAATCTACCGCATCTTCGGCCTCGCGCCACAGCAGTTCGACGCGACATACGAGACTTTCCTGAACGCGGTGCATCCGGAAGACCGTCAGTTGGTGGACGACAACGTGCGCGAGGCGTTGGCGCGGCAGCACAGATACAGCATAGAGCACCGCATCCTGCAGCCGGATGGCACACTACGCCATGTGCATGAGCAGGCCGAGGTGATCCGTGGGAAAGACGGACAGGCCATCAGCATGCTGGGAACGGTGCTGGATATCACCGGGCGCAAGCAAGCGGAGCAGGCATTGCATGACAGCGAGAGCCGTTACCGCAACCTGATCGAAACCACCCTCGACTGGGTTTGGGAAGTCGACGAAAACGCGGCCTATACCTATGTGAGCCCAAGAGTGTTCGCCATCATCGGATACCAGCCCGAAGAGCTGATCGGAAAAACACCTTTCGATCTGATGACGCCCGAGGAGGCCGAACGGGTTGCGAGTCTGTTTTCTCCGCTTGTCGCGTCGCAACAAGCCATCATAAACCTGGAAAACACCTACATCCATAAAGATGGCCATCCAGTCGTGCTTGAAACCAGTGGCACTCCAGTCACAGACATTGATGGAAAATTCTGCGGTTACCGCGGCATAGATCGCGACATTACCGAGCGCAAACAGACCGAACAGACAGTCATTGACGAAAGGAATTTCTCAAACACATTGATCGCAAGCCAGCCGGACATATTCTTTGTGCTTGACTCAGCGGGACGGTATATACGCTGGAACGACAAGGTGAGAGACATACTCGGCTTCTCCGACGCACTGTTGGCAGCAAGAAATCCTCTGGACGCCATTCACGAAGCGGATCGTCCGGCGGTCGCGCAAAAGATCCAGGAAGCTTTTGAGGAGGGTGCGGCAACCATCGAAGCGCGCATCATCACAAAGATGGGCGTCCGGGACTATGTGTTCAGTGCTACGAGTGCGGACACCGAGAAGAGCAAGTATCTGGTCGGTGTTGGTACCGATATTACCGAACGCAAGCAAATGGAGACCGAGCTGCGTGAAAGCGAACTCGCCTACCGTACGCTGGCACAGAACCTGCCCGGCATGGTCTACCGGGTGTTCGTCCGCGAAGGTGGGCGGATGCAGTTCTATAACGAAATGTCCGTTCAAATGACAGGCTACGCAGTGGATGAACTGCCAACCGGCACGGTATGCTCGATCGAGCCGCTGATCCTGGACGAGGACCGCCCCGGTGTGGAGGCAGAAGTCAGGCGCGCGATTGCAGAGAAACGCGCCTTTATGGTGGAGTACCGGCTGAAGCACAAGGACGGTGGCATACGCTGGCTGGAAGAACGCGGCATGCCTGTTTACGGCACGGACGACACGCCACTTTATATCGATGGCGTGATCGTTGATGTCACAGAGCACAAGCAGGACGAAATCAAACTCCAGATGTTTCGAGCCCTGCTCGACAATTCCATCGATGCCATCGAAGTGCTCGACCCTGTCACCATGCGTTTACTGGATGTAAACGAAACCCAATGCCGCAAATTGGGTTACAGCCGTGAAGAAATGCTGTCCATGAAGATAACGGACATCGACGCGGGATTTACTGCAGACCAGATGAGAGAAATCGGAGCACTGATCCAGAAAAATGGGGAGGCGCAATTCGAAACTATGCAACGGCGTAAGGACGACACCATCTTCCCGGTAGAAGTCAGTACGAAACTGCTCGAACTCGACAAACCCTACTTGCTGAGCATCGTGCGCGATATCACCGAGCGCAAGCTCGCCGAGGCAGAAGTACAGAAATTACAGGAACAACTCCGCGAACAGGCTGCGCGCGACCCGCTGACGGGTCTCTTCAATCGCCGCTACCTCGACGAAACGATAGCACGCGAACTGGCCCGCGCGGCGCGCAACAACCAGCCGGTCGGAATCGTGATGTGCGACCTCGATCATTTCAAGCTCGTCAACGACACACATGGCCATTTGGCTGGCGACGAAGTATTGCGGGTGTTTGCCGAGCTGTTGAAAAAACATGCGCGCGGCAGCGATATCGTTTGTCGCTTTGGCGGCGAGGAGTTTGTGATGTTTCTTCCGGACATGTCACCTGCTGTTGCGTATCAACGCGCGGAGCAGTTGCGCACGGAAATTGCTGCGCAACGGATAACGCTGGGAGCAGCCGTTATACAGGTGACTGCTTCCTTCGGCGTGGCGGTCTTCCCGGAGAATGGAAAAACGATGGACAGTTTGATCAGTGCTGTGGATGCGGCGATGTACCAGGCCAAGGAGGAAGGTCGCAATCGCGTCGTGGTTTCATCGGTGTGCGCTGCAGATGGTTCAACACCCATGTGAAGGAATAGCCTGATAGATTCCTGGTGGAAATAGATAGACGATCGGATGGTCGCCTTATCAGAGGCTGGTTGCCGGCGCCACCGGCGTAGCGCTCATGGCGCTGGTGAGCTTGGTGGGGGCAGGTTGGCGTGCTGGCCATGGCGGCTCAAGGTGAGTATGTACAGGTGGTTGGCGACCACCTGGCGCCTCTGAAAATCAAGGAAATCGCAAAGGCTGTTGCCAATACGCCCAAGGAATCGAATCTGGAGTTCTTAACAGAGACACCGCCCTGGTCTGAGGCCCGCAAGGAATCCCCGGCGCCGGTGGTTGCCGTGAAGAAGCGCCGGGTTGCGGTGACGCCGTAGACGACATCTTCAACATCCAACCGACCAAAGGGCTATTGAACTGAATGTCGGGTATGAAGCAGGCAGTTCGAATAGTCGAATGTCGCTTTTGGGTCTTGAAGAGCCCTTGGCCCGGATTTTGGACATTTTCGCCCTGACGGACGGGTCAAGACCCATAGCCGTCGGTCACGACAGTCAACTTACCGGTTGACCATTCATTGCTCTTCAAAAGCCGTTCGTGGCAGACTTCAACGGGCCACAAACTGCCTTTTGGTTCGCTCGTCCTAACGACAGAATCAGACAAGACCAACGTTTGGAGTACGAATTTAGATACCAACCATTGACTGGTGCTGGCGAGTAGTGAGAACTTAGCCTTGCCCTTTTGCACACCTAAAGTGATATCGTCGGCTGCAATGTCGACAGGAGCGCGGACTCGCCGCGCTGTATCAGGAGGATGATCAATGAACGTTTCGAAGCCTGCGATGAAGATGCCCGAGCTGCTGGTCTTTGCCAAGTTGTTTGTAGTTGGCTTTGTTGGGGCAGAGATCTGCCGAGTTACCTTTTACCTTGGTGGTGGGTTCGCTCAGGAGCTAAATGACATTTCTCTCTGGGCGAAGGTCGTTGGAGTTTTCACCGGACTGGCGCTCTGCCTGACTTATGCGTTCAAACGAGGCGCAGCCGTGGCCGCTGCGCGAATGGGCCGCAGTTTTCGGCTTGACTTGCTAATCGCGATAGGCGTCGGAGTTTGGTCCAACGCATTGGCCTTGCAGTGGCTCTCGAAATTCCATGCAGCACTGAGATCCGCGGATACTCACTGGGCGCCAGTCGTCTTTCTCCTTCTCTGCACTGTGCTGTTGTCGCCCCTCTTTCAACAGTACTGGCCAAGGCCGAAGAAGGCGCCTTCGCAGCTGTACTTCATCGCGGACGAGGAAATCGGCGACGAGAAGGACGATTTGCTGGCGAGCGGGGGGCCGGTAAGGTCGTTCGCAGAGACAGTGCTCGCAAGCGATGCCCATCCAGGGCTGGTCTTTGGTGTCGATGGTCCATGGGGGGTAGGCAAGACCAGCTTCATCAACCTTGCTGAGCGCTATTGGAAAAGTGCCGGTGACAAGGTCATCGTCTGTCGATTCGAGCCACTCCGTTACGCCTCGGAGCCCGACCTTGCGGACCGCCTGATTCGCGACCTGACCGCCGCCATTCAAAGCAAGGTCTTCGCCCCAGAGTTCAGACCGGCGGCGTCCCGGTACTCTCGATTGATTAAGGGAAAGGCCGACGTTTCGTTCCTGGGCTTCAAGCTTTCACTGGAGCCCTCGCAAGAGACGGTCGATGAACTTCTCGATGACATTGATGAGGTCCTTCGCCGCATCGGCCGTCGCGTAATCATCGTCATCGACGACCTGGATCGCTTGGACGCGAAGACAACGAATAATGTCTTGTTCGCAACGAGGCGCACGTTTAAGCTCTCTCAGGCCACCTATGTCCTCTGCTATGACACCGAGGTTCTTGCGGGCAGCATGGAAGAGGGGTCAAGAGCGCGTGAGTTCCTGGAAAAGTTTGTGACGATCAAGCTAAGCCTGTTTGTCGACAGCTCCAGCCTTCGCGACTTCTTGCGGCGCGATTGGGAACGTGCTGAGAGCCAAATGGGCTCCGTGCCCTCTGACACGATGGTCAAGCTGGGCGCCGTTCTCAACGAGCTGGCAGACATCCTGGAAGGCGACTTGGCCGCGAAGTACTTGCCTCTTGTTGGTGACCTCCGCAAGGTAAAGCGCTTCATCAACGCGATCCTTCTCATGCAGATTGAAAAGACCAACTTAGGCCGAACAGATTTCAACAAGCGAGACCTTATCAACCTCATGCTGCTGCACCTGAACTATCCCGGGTTGTTCAGGCGCATTTATGCCGAAGAGACTGAGGGGCGTAGTGGCACCTTCTCACTAAGACGCAAATACGGCGAACGAGAGTTCAAGAACGCCGAAATGTTTGCCCAGCTCAAGGGCGAACTGAAAGGATCCGCGTTGTTCCTGCTTGAGCAGTTGTTTGACGCTGGAACCTTGAAAATTGGCGACGGAAGCAGTGTTGAGGAGTCGGTTCTTCGGTCCCGAGCGTGTTTCAACAGTGGAGATTCCAGGAACTTGGAGGCATACCTCAAGCTCATCGTGCGCTTCGCGATGCCGGAACCGCAGGAAACGTTTGTCCTGTATCAGGACGCCGTAGAACGAGTTCGGAAGGGTGCATCCATCGCTTCAGTGCTCACATCGCAGGAATTTGAGTTGGAGCGAGGGGAGCACGCGCACGATCAGTTCTGGAGGATGCTGGTCAATCAGTCTCATGACTTCACGAGCGTCGTTGCTCAGGAGGCCATAGATACGCTCATCGAGTATCTGCCCCGCTACTCAGTATTCGAGAACGACGATCGCGGACTGCGGCAGAGGTCGATCTATTCGCTGCTGCGACTGTTGGATCAAGCCGGCTGGGGACGTACATCGGGGCGGCGACTTCCGAACAGCGCCGAGACCGTCGTAGAGATCGCATGGCGGATGTTCGGAGAGCAAGCCTATCGAGGGAAGGGCCTGCTAGACCGGCTTGCGAGCCCGGATCGTGGCGCCCTGGGCTGGAATGATCTTATGTTGTTCAGGTTGCAGTGCTCTGCAGATCGCCAGGGGCAGCTGCACAACCTACAAACAGCCCTCATCGTCCATCAGGATATGACGGCTGCAACGTCCGGGTTGGTCAGCCAGCTCGCATTGATGGGAATGAGGAAGCTGTCTCAAGATGTTTTCGCCCTGTTCAAACGAACCTACATTGATTCGCAGCGAAACTTTTTTGCGGAAGTGAATGACGCTCCAGTTGACGCGTTCCTCGGCATAGCCTTCGCTCAGCTGGGAGAACAGGCATCACGGGACCCTCAGTCCCAGCACAATGACACTGCGATTGCCCGGCGCGTCGCTTCGGCGCGCACTGTTGTGAAGTCCTTCGTGATCTACCAACTCAGCAATTCGATGCCTCCAAATGGTTCAGGTGTGGGCTGCGGGCACTATGACGAGGACGGGGTTGAGGACGGCGGCGGCATAGCAAGATTGATGAACGACTACGTGTTCGGCACTTGCTTCAACCCGGATTTCCATGAGAACAACGTTTGTCTGTTCCTCGACCACTGCCTGTCGCAACTGAGCAGCCCCTTCTATTCGGGCAGAGATGAGGATGGCTACATCGCAACCAAGGCTGGACTTCATGGAGGTCTGGATCCCAAGGAGATGGGGAACTACTGGCGACAACATCGCGAGCACATCCGTGGTCTTGACTGTCAGAACACCCAGCGATGTGTCTTTACGCCGAATTACATTGCTTCGTATCGCGACTACCTTGATGGCGTTTTCACTGTGCTCGATGAATTTGCTGACGAAGCAACCCCGGCTTTGGCGGTTCCGGATGATCTCCAGCCAACACCTTCGTAGGCAGAGTTAACCGGAATGGCACTTACTTAAGGCCCATGGCGTTGAAGTCACGGGCGTAAGCCTCTGAATTTGAAGACATCAGGAAGT
>MESQ01000049.1 GCA_001771065.1 Burkholderiales bacterium RIFOXYD12_FULL_59_19
TAGAAAAGGAGCACGTCAGCGAATATGCATCGGGGCCAGTGCAAAGTCGGGGGAGCCTGACCAACCCACAAACAAGGCCGAATATAAGGACGCAACCGACTTCTTCACAAAATAACGCAAATTCTGCTTGCTATCCGGGAGGCATCCATATAAGGAATTTCAACCACCCCAAGCCAGTATGGAACCTTTGGTCAGCCGTCAACCCACGTAGAAAACTTCAAGATTCCCTCCACAGGTCGATTTCCGGGCGAGCCTCTACTAAAATGCACCTTCGGCAGAGTGATTAGCGCTACGCCGGGTGCGTCGGGCATAAGGCTAACTCGCAGCGAGTCCGAATCGCTGGATATTCCTCGTCACCAACTGATGCGCTGACCGACCTAAAAGTCGGGAGCCGGTTGCTCTGCCCCGCCCCAGTCAGTTGCCCAGTCCGGCTCGATGTGCATCCCATCATTGCTGTGCGCGTCGCAGTTCTCCCAGAGCAGATGCCCGCGTACAGATACGAGTTCCAACGTCAGCTATAGAGTGACCAGTTTGTGAATCTCAGCACCCGCTTTGGGCACTTATGTAGAGATGTACATAAGCAGCGATGCACAGTTCCCAGTTATGGGCAGCTGCCGTTCGAAACTATCCGTCTGTCATTGGTAAATTGCTATCGTTTACTTTTTTGTTCTCTACATAATTCCATCGACTGGCTTCTGGCCAAGACTTCGAACGGCGAGCTATTGGTGAATGTGGTTTTGCGAGGTCCAAAACTACTGGTTGACTCCTGCCCCATTGGGAGAGAGATGACTATTGGCACGAAAACGTGACATGTTTGCACTGCTGACGAAACGCATGACTCGAAGAGTCTGTGGTGCCCAAAGCAACGGAATTATGGTGAGAAAGAACTTCGTGAAATCCGGCAAGACTCAATATCCACGCGGCTTCCAAGCAAAGCGCCAACGCAAACTGTTCATAACCGGGAACTGTGCATAAGGGTCTTCAGCTGAACTTCCAGGGCCCTACGTCACTTATTGACTTACGACGCGCCATTCTCTTTGGCGCCCGCAGCAGCCAGTCAGTTTTGAGGTGCGACCGCAAGTGCTGGCGTTACTTGAAAATAACGGTCTTGTGTCCGTTGATCAGCACCCGGTGCTCGCTGTGCCATTTGACGGCGCGGGCCAGCACCTGGCTTTCGGTGTCGCGGCCCAAGGCGGTTAAATCTTCTACCGTTTTGCTGTGGTCCACACGCGCCACATCCTGCTCGATGATCGGGCCTTCGTCCAGCTCGGCCGTCACGTAGTGGGCGGTGGCGCCGATCAGTTTGACGCCCCGGTCATGCGCCTGGTAGTAGGGCTTGGCGCCCTTGAAGCTGGGCAAAAACGAATGGTGGATGTTGATGGCACGGCCACTGAGCTTGCGGCACAGGTCGTCTGACAAAATTTGCATGTATCGCGCCAGCACCACCAGTTCGGCGCCTTCGCTCTCGATGATCTCGATCTGTTTGGCTTCCACCTGGGCCTTGGTGGCGGCGGTCACCGGCAGGTGGTGAAATGGCACGTTGTAGCTGGCAGCCAGTTGGTAAAACTCGCGGTGGTTGCTGATGATGGCGCAAATGTCCACGGGCAAAAGGCCGCTTTTCCAGCGAAACAGCAGGTCGTTCAAACAATGGCCTTCCTTGCTGACCATGATCACGGTGCGCATTTTTTGCGCCAGTGCGTGCAATTGCCACTGCATCTGAAAGGGTTCGGCAAAGTCGGCCAGTTGCGCCTTGAGTTCGTCAAAGCTGTGCTCGCCACAGGCAAACTGCACGCGCATGAAAAACAGGCCGGTGTCGTTGTCGTTGTATTGCGCGGCTTCTTCGATGTTGCCGCTGCGCGCCAGCAAAAAGCCGGACACGGCGTGGACCAGGCCCAGGCGGTCGGGGCAGGACAGGGTGAGGGTATAAACAGGATGCATAGGGCCGATATTGTCGCAGCCTTGCTTCATCTTCAATCGTCAGGAATAAATAACATGGACCTCCCCGCACTGCAACAAACCCTGCGTGACTTTGCTGCGGCACGCCACTGGCAAGCCTTTCACACACCCAAGAATCTCAGCACGGCACTGCTGGTGGAAGCTGCCGAATTGACTGAAATATTCCAGTGGATGAGCGCCGAGGAGTCGCAAGCCGCGCCGCTGGATCCCGCCACCAAAGAGCGCATTGCCGACGAGGTGGCTGACGTGTTGCTTTACCTATTGCAACTGGCCGATCAGTGCGCCATCGATATTCCCGGCGCGGTGGCCAACAAGCTGGTCAAGAATGCCGTCAAACATCCGACACCACAGTAGGGTTCGCGTAGGTAATCAGTGCAATAAACTGTCAATTTGTGGTAACGTTGCTACATTGAATCATCTACAGCAGGAGGTCAAGATGACCATTTGCACACTTTCAGCACGCCAGTTTAATCAGGATGTCAGCAAAGCCAAGAAGGCTGCCATGGCAGGGCCCGTGTTCATCACAGATCGGGGCGAGCCAGCCCACGTCTTGCTGACCTTTGACGCCTACAAAAAGATCACGTGTGGTCCCGCCAAAATCGCCGATTTGTTAGCCATGCCCGGCGTTGCAGATGTACCGTTTGACGCGCCGCAGTCGCCTGATGTGGCGCAGGCGGCAGATTTTTCATGATGTATTTGCTCGACACGAATGTGGTGTCCGAGTTGCGCAAGGTTCGCTCAGGCAAGGCGGATGCGGGGGTCGCCTTTTGGGCCGACAACGTCGATACTGCCGATTTGTACCTGTCGGTGATCACGGTTCAGGAGTTGGAAATTGGTGTGCTGCTGTCCGAGCGTCGCGATCCATCGCAGGGTGTTGTTCTGCGGGCGTGGCTGAGTGGGCATGTGTTGCCCGCCTTTTCGGGGCGGATTCTGAGCGTGGATGCTGCGGTGGCGCAGTGCAGCGCGCGCTTGCATGTGCCAGATCCGCGCCCCGTACGTGATGGGCTGATTGCCGCGACGGCCCTGGTTTACGGCATGACGGTAGTAACGCGCAACGTGGCCGATTTTGAGCCCACTGGGGTAAAAATTTTGAACCCATGGGCAAGCCGCTGAGCGCCAGAACGCTGTTCGGTGAGCTGCCGCAATGGTTGCAGCCGCGTAGATAATGAACCCATGCGAATTCCCTTTACCAAAATGCAAGGTGCCGGCAACGACTTTGTGGTGCTTGACGAGACCCGGGCCCGCTTTGGCTTGGGCACGGCGCAGTACCGGTTTCTGGCGGACCGCCACTTTGGCGTGGGTGCCGACCAGATCCTGACGGTGCGCCCGTCCCCCGCGCCAGGCATTGATTTTGAATATGTCATCCACAATGCCGACGGTGCCGAGGTTGAGCAGTGCGGCAATGGGGCGCGTTGTTTTGCGCGCTTTGTGCGCGATGCCGGTCTCACGCAAAAAGACGCGATCCGGGTGCAGACCCGGGGCGGCGTGATCGAGCCGGTGCTTAAAGCCGATGGCCGCGTCACGGTCAACATGGGGGCGCCGGTGTTTGAGACTGAGCGCATTCCGTTTACGCCCGGTCACATAGCGGCCCGGGCCAGCGGTTCGTGGCAGCAGTGGCCTCTGCTGCTGGCAGCATCGGGCCAGGACACGGCGGTGCTGGTGGCCGTGGTGTCGATGGGCAACCCGCATGCGGTGCAACTGGTGAACGATGTGGATACGGCACCGGTCTTGCAGCAAGGCCCCTTGATTGAACACCACCCGTTTTTCCCGAACCGGGTCAACGCCGGCTTCATGCAGGTGCAGAGTCGCCAACAGATTCGCTTGCGGGTGTTTGAGCGCGGCGCCGGCGAGACACTGGCCTGCGGCTCGGGTGCCTGTGCCGCTGTGGTGGCGGGCATCCGGCTCGGGTTGCTTGAGCCGCAAGTGGATGTGCAAACCCATGGCGGTGTGCTCACCATTGCCTGGGCCGGTGGCAACACACCGGTCATGATGACGGGCCCGGCGGCGACCGTGTTTCAAGGTGAAATTGAAATCCCCAACGACTTCCCTAACGCGTCATAACCATGTCCAATTCAAACCTGACCAGCGCCATCAATAACCCGATCACCGAAGACGATATTGCCAATTACCTGGCCAATACGCCGGATTTTTTTGAACGCCATGCCGAGATGCTGGCGGCCGTGCAGTTGACCAGCCCGCACAGCCAGCGCGCGGTGAGCCTGCAGGAGCGCCAGGCCAACATGTTGCGTGAAAAAATCAAGATGCTGGAGCTGCGTATCATGGACATGATTCGCAACGTGAATGAGAACATGGTGCTGTCAGACAAGTTGCTGCAGTGGGCGCGCACGCTGTTTTTGAATACCGACCCCGCTACTTTGCCCGATCTGATGGCTGATGAGCTGGCCGACCAGTTTGCCGTGCCTCAGGTTGGCATCAAGGTCTGGGGCGTGGATGAGGCCTACGCCAGCGCGCCTTTTGCACAAGGGGTGAGCGACGACGCCATGCTCTTTGCCAGTTCCCTGACCGAGCCATTTTGTGGTGTGAACACCGGTCTGGAGGCCATCAATTGGCTGCCAGACCCCAAGGCGGTGGCTTCCCTGGCCATTTTGCCGCTGCGCGCCGGACCGATAGGCAGCATGGCGCCGGCGTTTGGCCTGCTGGTGCTGGCCTCGCCCGATGCCCAGCGCTTCAACAGCACTATGGGAACCGACTTTTTGGCCCGTGTTGCCGAGCTGGCCAGCGCCGCGTTGTCGCCGCTGCGCTAGCCCACGTCGCACAGTGATTCCGTCATTGCGAGCGCAGCGTGGCAATCCATGAATCCAACGCGGACCCGGTAACGGGGCAGTTCGGGGACCCACTGGTGCAGCGCTACCTGGACCATGTGCGTTTTGAGAAACGCCTGGCTGAGCGCACGGTGGCGCTGTACACCCTGGACCTGGAAAAACTGTTCGAACATGCGACGCAGGTGGGTGTTGGCTTGACGGCGGTTGAGCCCAGCCACATCCGGCGCTGGGTGGCGCAAATGCACTCAAACGGCCGCAGCGGCCGTGGTATCGCGCTGATTTTGTCGGGTTGGCGCGGGTTTTACATTTGGCTCGGGCGCGAAGGGTTGGTGGCCTCGAATCCGGTGCTCGATGTGCGCGCGCCCAAGGCCGCCAAACCCCTGCCCAAGGCCTTGAGTGTGGACGATGCCGTGCAGCTGGCGAGCTTTCAAGACTTGGACGCCGACCCCTGGCTGGAAGCGCGTGACGCGGCCATGGTCGAGCTGCTGTACGGCGGGGGCTTGCGGGTGGCTGAATTGACCGGACTCGACGTTCAGGCCAGCGACGCCGCGCGCGGCTGGGTTGATTTGGCAGCGGGCGAAGCCCATGTGCTGGGCAAGGGCAGCAAGCGGCGTATTGTGCCGGTGGGTGCCAAAGCGGTGCAGGCGCTGCAAGCCTGGCTGCGGGTGCGCGACCTTGCGTTGCCTGTGGCGCCGGATGTGACCGTGGCTGGCGCGTCGCCCCGGGCGGCGCTGTTCATCGGCCGCAATGGCACGCGACTCACCTCACAATCCATCTGGCAGCGTGTGCGCCAGCGCAGCCTGCAGGCAGGACTGGCGGCACCCGTGCATCCACACATGTTGCGCCACTCGTTTGCTAGCCATGTGCTGCAGTCGAGCAGTGACCTGCGTGGCGTACAAGAGTTGCTGGGTCATGCCAACATCAGCACCACGCAGATTTACACCCGGCTCGACTTTCAGCACCTGGCCAAGGCCTATGATGCAGCCCATCCGCGCGCCCACCTGAAACCCGGTGCGTCAGGTGGTTCAAAATAGTGGGTGGTGACAATTTTTTCAATAGGTGACTTATGCAAAAGCAAATCAATGTGGTGCTGGACAAAGGCGTCGAATTTTCTTTTCATGTGCCCGACGGCGCGCCGCTGGCACATGATGCCGCGCGTGCCTGGCTGGACCACCAGTTCACCGCGCTCGACTGCGAGCCCTTGCGGGCCAGTGGCAAAGTGCTCACGGCTGACAAGATTCTGGTGGTGACCCAGGCCGCCGGGGCCGCCCTGCTGGGCGACGCCAAGTGGTCGGCTGACTATGTGGCTGCGGTCACGGCTGCCCTGGGCAAACCGATGATCCGCGTCGACGTGCCGGCCATGGCGATCACCTATTGAAAGCGATTCGCCTGCGCGCGGGCAAAGAGCGCTCGCTGCTGCGTCGTCATCCCTGGATTTTTGAGTCGGCCATTGCCAAGGGCGGTGGTGATACCGGCGAAACCGTGCGGGTGGAGTCGGATCAGGGCCAGTTTTTGGGCTGGGCGGCTTTCAGCCCGACCTCGAAAATTCGCGCCCGGGTCTGGAGCTTTGACGAAGCGCAGCGCATTGACGCGGCGTTTTTTACGGCGGCCTGTGCCCGCGCTGTCAAGGCCAGAACCCGGTTTGACATCCAGAGCAATGCCATGCGACTGGTGCACGGCGAATCCGATGGCCTGCCGGGCTTGATTGTTGACCGTTATGGCGACACGCTGGTGGCACAGTTCACCTCAAGCGGCGTGGAGCGCTGGAAAGAGCCCATTGCCGATGCGCTGCTGGCCGCCACTGGCCTTGCCAAACTCTACGAGCGCAGCGATGCCAGCAGCCGTGCACTGGAAGGTTTGCCCGAGGCCACGGGCTGGCTGCGCGGGCAAGGCGAGGTGGAACTTGTGTTGCAGGAACATGACTGGCAACTGGCGGTCAACATCGCCGACGGTCACAAAACCGGCTTTTACCTGGACCAGCGCGAAAGCCGCAAGCGTTTTGCCGACTACGCGCGTCGCCTCAAATTTGCGCGCGTGCTCAATTGTTACTGCTATACCGGCGGTTTCACGGTGGCGGCGCTCATGGGTGGCGCGGACCATGTGACCTCCATCGATTCATCGGGTCCGGCGCTGGAAAAGGCGGCAGCCAATGTGGCTTTGAATGGTTTTGCGGCCAGCCGCGCCAGCTTCATGGACGCCGACGTCAATGCGTCTTTGCGCCAATTCATCGACCAAGGCCGCAGCTTTGATGCCATCGTGCTCGATCCGCCCAAGTTTGCACCCACCGTGGCCCATGCAGAGCGCGCCGCACGGGCTTACAAAGACATCAACCGGCTGGCGTTCAAGCTGTTGGAGCCCGGCGGGGTGCTGTTCACCTACAGTTGCTCTGGTGGCATCAGCGCCGACTTGTTCCACAAGATTGTGGCCTCGGCAGGCTGCGATGCCGGTGTGGATGGTTATATCCATGAGCGCATGGGCGGCGCACCCGACCACCCCATGACGGTCAATTTCCCCGAGGGTGAATACCTGAAAGGTTTGGTGGTGATGCGAAAATGAGCCGTTAGCCCGGGTCGTTACACTCGCACCCTTTGCACATGCCCTGATATGAGCCTCATTCCTGCCACTATCCTCACCGGTTTTCTCGGCTCCGGCAAAACCACGCTGCTGAAACGCGTGCTGTCAGAAGCCCACGGCCAGAAGATCGCCATCATCGAAAACGAGTTTGGCGAAGAAAACATTGACAACGACATTTTGGTGACTGACTCCAAAGAGCAGATCATCCAGATGAGCAACGGCTGTATTTGCTGCACCATTCGCGAAGACCTGCGCGAGGCACTGCAACTGCTGGCGGCCAAAAAGCGCCAGGGCCTGCTTGATTTTGACCGCGTGGTGATCGAGACCACCGGCCTGGCCGATCCGGGCCCGGTGGCACAGACCTTTTTCATGGACGACGAGATTGCCGAGAGTTACCTGCTTGACTCGATCCTGACGTTGGTGGATGCCAAACACGCCAACCAGCAGCTCGATGACCGCCAGGAGGCGCGCCGTCAGGTCGGGTTTGCCGACCAGATATTCATCAGCAAGACCGATTTGGTATCCGTTGAAGAAACTGCCGATCTGATGTACCGGCTCAAACACATGAACCCGCGTGCGCCGCAGCAAGCCGTGCATTTTGGCGAAGTGGCGTTAAGTGACGTGTTTGATTTGAGGGGCTTTAACCTCAACAGCAAGCTCGACATCGACCCGGATTTCCTCAAGGAAGACGAGTCTGCAGGCCATGACCATGGTCATGATCACGAACACGAACACGAACACGAACACGAACACGGCGAGCACTGCGACCACCCGTCGCACCAGCACGGCCACCATCACGCCCATGAAGATGATGTGAAGAGCTTTGTGTTTCGCTCGGAGCGCCCTTTTGATCCGGCCAAGCTGGAAGACTTTTTGGGTGCCATTGTCAACATTTACGGTCCACGCATGTTGCGCTACAAAGGTGTGCTGTACATGCAGGGCACCGAACGCAAGGTTATTTTTCAGGGCGTGCACCAGTTGATGGGCAGCGACCTGGGCCCGGTCTGGGGTCAGGACGAGACGCCGTGCAGCAAAATGGTCTTCATTGGCATTGACCTGCCCAAAGATATATTTTTGCAGGGTATGGCGCAGAGTCTGGTGTGAGATTATTTAACCCACCGTCCTTGTGTTTGTCGCACTTTTGCAAATCATCGGGTTTTTTTCGGCCAAGCCTGTACACTCGCGCGCCAGTGAAATATCCTTGCCTGAGCTTGCCAGCATGACAAACCAGACGCCAACCGTTCAGGATTAACCTGTCAGGAGGTCACCCGTGAAAGCGCAAATTGCCAAACCAAAAGCGACTGAAAAAATCCCCGCAGTTGGTGTTGAACCTGCCAAACCCGCGAAAGCGGCCAAGGCAGTGACTGCCTCCAAAGTGATGGCAGCAGGTCAACCCAAAGTGGCCAAGGTCAGCGTTGCACCAGTGACCAAGCCTGTGGTATCCGTTTCCAAGAAAAGGCCCCAAAACGTGACTACACAATCCCCTGTATCCTCCAAAGTGGCTGCAACAGCCGCCGCCAAGCCGGTAGCCAAAGTCGCCGCCCCTGCCACCCAAATGACACCCTCCGGCGTGCCCGTGCGTACCGGTCGGCCTTCTTCGCGTCTGGCCCAATTAACCGTGCCTTCGATGGCTCAGACGGTGGCCTCGACGGCCGCCAAATCGAGCTTTTCCCAACTCTCCAGTGTGATGCCCATCGTTTCACCCCTGGCGTCTTCCGTCAAAAAAGACAAGAAGTTGGCCAACAACTGGAAAACTACGCCGGTTGGCGAACTGACCGATGCCGAAATTCTGGCGATGCCGGACGAAGAGTACATGAACGATACGCAATTGGCGTATTTCCGGCTGAAATTGGTCAATCTCAAGAATGACATGCTCAGTAATGCGGGTGAAACCACTGAGCATTTGCGCGAAGACACGGTGGTGGTGCCGGACCCGGCTGACCGAGCCACCATCGAAGAAGAGCATGCCCTGGAGTTGCGTACCCGTGACCGCGAGCGCAAACTGCTCAAAAAGATAGAGCAGTCGATCACACGCATTGATGCCGGTGACTATGGCTACTGTGACGAGACCGGCGAAGCCATCGGTGTGGGCCGCCTGTTGGCCCGGCCCACGGCCACGCTGTCGCTGGAGGCGCAGCAGCGCCGCGAGCTTAAACAAAAAATGTTTGGCGACTGAGTCTGGCTGGCAGCACCCGGTGTTGGTTTTAAAGTATGGCGACGCAACAAAACAAATCTGGCTTGTTCTCAAAAGTTGCCAAATTTGTCCGCAATCCAAATGTTCATTGGGGTGACCTGGACAAGCTGGCGCCAGAGCCGCAGGGCGTGCCCGAGCCGCTGCTGGAGCAAAACCGGCAGTCGCTGAAAGACATGATTGAGCGTAAGCGTCATGAAGACGCTGTGCGCAAGCGTGAATTTGACCAGTTAAGGCAACTGCTTCGCGAGGCGCCCCTTGGCAGGCCGGACACCTCCGCCAAGTCATCTTTTCTTGGGGGAGCGGCGTCGATTAGTTCTGATTTTGATGATCGGGCCTTGACCATCCGGAAAATTGACGAAATTGAAGTCCAGATGTCCAAGCAGTGGTGGAAAGGAAACAAGCAGCCTATGGCAGAGGCTGCTTCACCGCCTTCGCCTCCGGCGTCCGATACCGGTCCTGAAAGCTTGTTTGCGGCGACGCAGATGACCAGTCCGATGCATACGGCAGATGATGTGGCGACCCTGATTGGCCAGGAGACGACGGCCCAGCTTTGGTCCGGTTTGCGCGTTGATGCACAGTCCGCGCGTGCGGAAATTCAGTTACCGCAAGTAGAAATCAAGGGCATGGCGCCGCCTGAAGTGTTCAAGCCGGAGATATGTGACAACTTTTCGGACCCTGACCTGGAAGAGGCAGCGGTACTTTTTGCCAACGCCGATGATGCCGGTGCCGAGACTGTTCTGTTGACGGCGTTGCGCGCACAGCCTGTATTGACCATGGTGGTACAGGCGCAAGCACAAGCCCTGTTTGACTTTTATCGCAGTTTGGGGCAGCAGGCCAATTTTGAGCGGGAAGCCTTGCGTTATGCGCAGCAATTTGGCTGTTCCGCACCGGTTTGGTTGCCCTCAAGCATTGCGCCAAATGGGCTGCCAACGGATTTGGCGTCAGCGGTGGTTTGGCTTTGCCCGGCGCAACTTGACCTGCCCGCGCTGGCACAACTGCCCGCCCATTTGCCCTCTGACCATGGTTTGTCATTAAATTGGTCAAGTTTGCAATCGATCACAGCATCGGCTGCGCAGGATTTGGCCACTTTGGTGACCAGCTGGAGCGAGCAGGAAGGCAGCCTGTATTTTGAACACGTTGATGTGTTGGAGCAGGTTCTGCGTCAGGCGACGCCCAGGGGCGTGCGTCAAACCGCCCCTTTCTGGTGGTCTTTGCGCATGGACTTGTTGCGCATTTTGCAGGCGCAGGATGAATTTGAAGTGGCGGCACTTGAGTATTGCCTCACCTATGAAGTGGCGCCAGATCCATGGCATCCGGCCAAATGTGCGCTGCAGGTCAACCGATCTGATGCCACCAAGCCGGTTCTGTCGCCAGCGCAGGCAGCTGCAGCCAAGCCGCAACATTTGGAACTGGCGGGTGAACTCCAGGGAGATGCCACCAATGCGTTGACCTCTTTGGATGAAGCCAAGCCACAAGCGCAAACGCTGGTCATTTCTTGCAGCAAGCTGATCCGGGTCGATTTTTCTGCTGCTGGCAGCATTTTGAACTGGGTGGCGCGGGCTCAGGCGCTGGGTTGCCAGATTGAATTCAGGGATGTTTCCTTTTTGGTCGCCGCATTTTTTAATCTCATTGGCATCAACCAGCACGCGCAGGTGCTGACGCGAACCCATTAGGCAAAAGAGGAATCTTATGGAGCAATTTCACGGCACCACCATCATCAGTGTGCGCCGCAACACCCCCCAGGGTGTGCAGGTCGCCATTGGCGGGGATGGCCAGGTGACGCTGGGCAACATCGTTGTCAAGGGCACGGCGCGCAAGGTGCGCAAGCTCTACCACGGCAAAGTGCTGGCCGGTTTTGCCGGCGCCACGGCCGATGCCTTTACGCTGTTTGAACGTTTTGAGGCCAAACTCGAAAAACACCAGGGTCATCTTGTGCGCGCCGCCATCGAGCTCACCAAGGACTGGCGCACCGACCGTGTGTTGCGCCGTCTGGAGGCCATGCTGGCGGTGGCAGACCTGGAGGCCTCTTTGATCATTACCGGCAACGGCGACGTGTTGGAGCCCGAAAACGGCATTGTGGCCATTGGCTCCGGCGGTGCCTATGCCCAAGCGGCGGCCATCGCCCTGCTCAACCACACCGACTTGTCGGCCACCGACATGGTTAAAAAATCGCTTGAAATTGCCGGTGAGATTTGTATCTACACCAACATGAACCACACGATAGAAAGTCTTTAATACCATGTGGGTCAGATCAATAATTGCATAGCAATTTTGCTCTGACCCCTTCATTTTGTCGGATGCTCTGTTGGCTGCCTTGCGGGACAGACCAAGATTTGCGCAGCGAATTTGCTCTGTCCTCAACTGACTAGGTTTCTGTCCTCAACTGATTAAATATGTCTACTCTCACCCCTCAAGAAATCGTCGCCGAGCTCGACAAACACATTGTTGGCCAGCAGCAGGCCAAACGTGCGGTGGCGATCGCCCTGCGCAATCGCTGGCGCCGCCAGCAGGTTGGCCCTGAGCTGCGCAGCGAGATCACACCTAAGAATATTTTGATGATTGGCCCCACGGGCGTCGGCAAAACCGAAATCGCACGCCGTCTGGCACGCCTGGCCGATGCCCCGTTCATCAAGGTCGAGGCCACCAAGTTCACTGAAGTGGGCTACGTGGGCAAAGACGTCGACGCCATCATTCGTGATCTGGCCGATATTGCGGTCAAGCAAACGCGCCAGGTCGAGACCAAAAAAGTGCGCGAGCGTGCTGCCGACGCCGCTGAAGAGCGCGTGCTCGACATTCTGATTCCGATGCCACGTCAGGAGTTTGGTGTGGTGGCTGCCGTCGAACCCGAGAGCACGGCGCGCCAGACCTTTCGTAAAAAGCTGCGCGAGGGCCAGCTCAATGACCGCGACATTGAGCTGGATGTGGCACAAAACACGCCCCAGCTTGAGATCATGGGCCCGGCCGGTATGGAGGAAATGACCGAGCAATTGCGCGGCATGTTTGGTCAGCTTAACCAGAACAAGGTGCACAAGCGCAAGCTCAAGATTGCCGAAGCCCTCAAGCTGCTGGCGGAAGAAGAGGCCGCCAAACTGGTCAACGAAGACGAGATCAAAACTCAGGCTCTGCACATGCTGGAGCAAAACGGCATTGTTTTTATTGATGAAATTGACAAGGTCACGTCGCGCGCGGAAGGCAGTGGTGCCGAGGTTTCGCGTCAGGGCGTGCAGCGCGACCTGTTACCGCTGGTCGAAGGCACCACCGTGTCCACCAAGTACGGCATGGTCAAGACGGACCATATTTTGTTTATCGCCTCGGGTGCGTTCCATTTGAGCAAACCCAGTGACCTGATTCCCGAGCTGCAGGGGCGGTTTCCGATTCGGGTTGAGTTGCAGTCGCTCTCGGTCGCAGATTTTGTGGCGATCCTGACGCAAACCACGGCCTCGCTGGTCAAGCAATACCAGGCGCTGCTGGCCACCGAGCAGGTGACGGTTGAATTTTCGGAGGCCGGCATTCAACGGCTGGCGCAGATTGCCTTTGATGTCAACGAACGTACCGAAAACATTGGCGCGCGCCGCCTGTCCACTGTGATGGAGCGCCTGCTCGACGAAGTCAGTTTCAATGCAGCTAACCTCAGCGGACAGATCGTGCAGGTCGATGCCGACTACGTTGATTCACGCCTGGGCGAACTCAGTCAGAACGAAGATTTGAGCAGGTATATCCTCTAAACCTGAGACCTTGCGGGTCAGACCACTCGCGAAGCGACGTGCTCTGACCCCAACACTTTGTCGGATGTCCTGCCTTGCGGGTCAGACCACTCGCGAAGCGACGTGCTCTGACCCCAACACTGTGTCGGATGTCCTGTCTTGCGGGTCAGACCACTCGCAACGCGACGTGCTCTGACACCAACTGATTAGATGGTTTCCTCATACATCACATTCACTTAGGTTGCTAAGTGCTTCATTTAGAACGATTTTTAACCTGAATCTGGTTTTTGAGTCGCTTCTAAGTCTTTGATTTCATTGTAAAAATTTATTGCAAAGTGGTTTGCGTGGATGGTTTTTGCTGCTACAGTGCAAAAAAGTGCAATTTAGTGGTGAATTGTGCTTTTGCACCACCATTTCCCAGTTCATTTTAAAAATTAAAGGTTAGTTATCGTGTTCCAAGGGGCTTCCTCATTGAGTCTGGATGCTAAGGGTCGGCTGTCTGTGCCAACCCGGCATCGTGACGTCTTGAGTGCCCTGGCCGCTGGCCAGCTCACCATCACCAAACACCCGCACGGCTGCCTGATGATCTTCCCGCGCCCAGAATGGGAAAAATTCCGCGATCGTATTGCCGCTTTGCCCATGTCGGCGCAATGGTGGAAGCGGATATTTTTGGGTAATGCCATGGACGTCGAGATTGACGCTACCGGCCGTGTGCTGATTTCGCCCGAATTGCGTGCGGCTGCGGGTATTGCCAAGGAATCGGTGTTACTGGGCATGGGCAACTTTTTTGAGTTGTGGGACAAAGCCACCTACGACGCCCAGGAAGCCCAGGCCATGCAAGGTGATATGCCTGATGTCTTCAAAGACTTCTCTTTCTGAAGGCCCGTGGTGGAAACTACATGGACCCATACCACCGTCTTATTGAGTGAAGCAGTCGACGCTTTGCTGGGGGCGACTGACGCTGCGGGTGACGCGGCCGAGGCGCAGCCCACCCCTCAGGCGTCGGTGTTTGTCGATGCCACGTTTGGGCGCGGCGGTCACAGCCGCCTGATTCTGTCCCGGTTGCCAGCCGACGCCCGCCTGATTGCCTTTGACAAGGACCTGGACGCGCTGGCAGAAGCCGCCACCATCACTGATCCCCGTTTTTCCATTCGCCACCAGGGCTTTAGCCATTTGGGTGAGTTGCCGCCTGCCAGTGTGGCCGGGGTGCTGCTTGACCTGGGCATCAGTTCACCCCAAGTGGACAACCCGGCGCGCGGATTCAGTTTCAGGGGCGAAGGTCCGCTGGACATGCGCATGGACACCACGCGGGGTCAAAGCGTGGCCGAGTGGCTGGCCCATGCCGAGCTTGATGAAATTCTGGAGGTGATCCGTGATTTTGGTGAAGAACGGTTTGCTGGCGCCATTGCAAAGGCCATTGTTGCGCGCCGGCAGGCACGAGGTCCTATTTCAACCACCACTGAATTGGCCCAGCTCGTGGCTGACGCGGTCAAAACCCGCGAGCCGGGCAAGGACCCGGCAACGCGCACATTTCAGGCTTTTCGGATTTTTATCAATGCCGAGCTTGAAGAGCTGCAGCAGGCCTTAGCGGCCACGCTCAGGGTGCTGCAGCCTGGTGGGCGGCTGGTAGTGATCAGTTTTCATTCGCTTGAAGACCGCATCGTCAAACAGTTCCTGACCAAGCATTCGCGCGAGGTGTTTGACCGCCGGGCACCGTTTGCGGCCCCTCAGGTGATGCAATTCAAGGTGCTGGCGCGTGTCAAGCCCGGGGCCGCCGAGGTGGCCGCCAACCCGCGTTCGCGCAGTGCCATCATGCGGGTGGCCGCGCGTATGGGTCCGGTCACCGCGGAGCAGCGCCCATGATGCGGCTTAATCTGGTGCTGCTGCTGGGTGTGTTGCTCAGCGCCCTGTACCTGGTCAACGTCCAGTATGAGTCGCGCCGGGTCTACTCCGAGCTTGATCGGGCGAAGTCGCAAGCACTCAAGCTGGCTGCAGAAAACGAGCGTTTGCAGGTCGAAAAGCGGGCCCAGGCGACCTCGGCCCGGATTGAAAGCCTGGCCAGCTCGAAACTGCAAATGCGTTCAGCAACGCCGGCGGTGACCACTTATGTCAGTTACGCCAGCGGTGCCTCCGCGCCAGGTCTCCCAATCAGCGCGGCCGGGGAGCGCCAGCCATGAGCCGCAGCATTGCCTACACCTGCAGCCCCTTGCTGGCCAGTCCAACGCCCGTTTGGCGCAGCAAGTTCATTGTGGCCGCCATTGCCCTGGCTTTTGCCGGGCTGGTGGTGCGGGCGGTCTATATCCAGGTGATCGAAAATGACTTTTTTCAACGGCAGGGTGAAGTGCGTTTTGCTCGCACGCTGGCGCTGCCTGCCAGCCGTGGCCGCATACTGGATCGTAATGGCATTGTGCTGGCGTCCAGCATTCCGGTGCCCAGCATCTGGGCCATTCCGGAAGATGTGCCGCGCGAGGCCGATGGGCTGAAAAAATTGGCTAAATTGCTCGACATGCCGCTGGCCGAGCTCAATAAAAAACTTGAAGACGAAGACAAGACCTTTGTCTGGCTCAAGCGCCAGGTGGATGAGTCGGTCGGCAACGAGATCGCGGCGCTGGGTTTAGGCGGCATTTACCAACGCAAGGAATACAAACGCCAGTACCCCGAAGGCGAAGCTGCTGCCCACGTGGTGGGCTTTACTAACGTGGAAGACCAGGGCCAGGAAGGCATGGAGCTGACGTTCAACAAGGAGCTTGGCGGACGCAACGGCTCGCGGCGCGTGATCAAGGACCGCATGGGTCGGGTGGTGGAAGATCTGCGTGAGCAAATTGCACCGGTGGACGGCCGCGACCTGCAGCTCAGCATCGACAGCAAGGTGCAGTTCTTTGCCTTTCAGACGCTCAAGGAGGCGGTGCAGTTGCACAAGGCCAAGGCCGGCAGTGTGGTGGTGCTGGATGTGCACACGGGTGAGGTGCTGGCGCTGGCCAACTACCCCAGTTTTGTGCCCGACAAACGCCGCAACCTGAGCGGTGCGCAGCTGCGCAACCGGGCCCTGACCGACACCTTCGAGCCGGGTTCCACGATGAAGCCTTTTGTCATCGCCACGGCGCTGAACCAGGGTATGGTGACACCCGAAACAAAAATCCAAACCGCCCCGGGGCGTTTGACCATTGGCAGCGCCACCATCAGTGATTCGCACGCCCATGGCATCCTGAGCGTGAACGAAGTGATCCAGAAGTCGAGCAATATCGGCACCGCCAAGATCGCTTTGCAAATGCAACCCCGCAAGATGTGGGAGATGTACAGTCAGGTGGGTTTTGGGCACAAGCCCGAACTGCCTTTTCCGGGTGCCGTGAGCGGCCGACTGCGGCCCTACAAGAGCTGGCGCCCGATCGAGCAGGCCACCATGAGCTACGGGTATGGGGTGTCAGTGAGCCTGTTTCAGCTGGCCCATGCCTACACCATTTTTGGTCGTGACGGTGACCTGGTGCCGGTGACCATGTTCAAGATGAGCGAGCCTGCCATGGGCGTGCCTGTGATCGAGGCCCGTCATGCCCGCGATGTACGCCACATGTTGCATCTGGTGACGGGTCCGGGCGGCACGGCCCAAAAAGCACAGGCCATGGGCTACTCGGTCGGAGGCAAAACCGGGACCGCACACAAGGTCGAGGGCAAGGGTTACGCCGACAAAAAATACCGTGGCGTTTTTGCTGGTCTGGCGCCCATCGACGCGCCCCGTATTGCCGTGGCGGTGATGATTGACGAGCCCAGCAATGGCAAGTACTTCGGTGGTGACACCGCAGCCCCGGTGTTCAGTCAGACGGTGCAGCAAACCCTGCGTGTGCTGGGTGTTGCACCAGATATGTCGGTGAAGCCGCAGGTGATCACCGACGCCGTGGAAGAAAGCTTCTGATGCTGCGGCAACTGTGCAAGCCCCAAGACGCCGCCGCCTGGTTGCGCGCGCGTGTCACTGGCGCGCTGCGCACCGACAGCCGCCAGGTCCATCCGGGCGACGGTTTTCTGGCCTGGCCCGGTGCTGCAGTTGATGCCCGCGCCCATGTGGCCGCTGCCCTGGCGGCGGGTGCCGGGGCCTGTTTGGTGGAACAGGACGGCGTGTCTGCCTTTGCCTTCAGCGACCCGCGTGTCGCCACCTACCCGGGCTTGAAAGCTGCCAGCGGCCTGGTAGCAGATGTCTGGTTTGGGGCCCCGAGCCAAGCTCTGGCGGTGCTGGCCGTGACCGGCACCAACGGCAAGACCTCAAGCACCTGGTGGCTGGCGCAAGCCTTATCCAACTTGGCGTCAGCCGCTCCCATTCCCTGCGCTGTGGTGGGAACCCTGGGCGTGGGTGTGCCGCCCGATCTGGTGAGCACGGGCCTCACCACCCCCGACCCGGTTGCGCTGCAGGCGGCATTTGCCGAATTCGTCAGACAAGGCCTGCAAGCCTGTGCCATCGAGGCCTCGTCGATCGGAATTGAAGAGCAACGGCTGGCGGGCACCCGGATTCATACGGCGGTGCTGACCAATGTGACGCAGGACCATCTGGATTACCACGGGGACATGGCCAGTTATTGGCGAGCCAAGGCCAGCCTGTTTGCCTGGCCGCAGTTGCGCGCGGCCGTCATCAATGTCGATGACCCTTGTGGTGCGGAACTGGCCGTGCGCTTGGTGGGCCAGCCGTTGGACCTGTGGACGCTGTCGATCACCCCCGGTGTCGCCAATCGGGCCCGGTTGCAAGCGCAGGACATTCGTTATGAAGTCCAGGGCGTGGCGTTTACCGTGGTCGAGGGGCTGCAACAGCTGCCGCTGACGACGCAGCTCATTGGCGCTTTTAATGTGAGCAATGTGCTCGGTGTGATTGCTGCCATGCGCACCCTGGGTGTTGCCCTGGCCGACGCGGTGCAAGCCTGTGCGCATTTGACGCCGGTGCCCGGGCGCATGGAATGTGTCAGCGTTCCCGGCCAGCCTTTGGTGGCGGTCGATTACGCCCACACGCCCGACGCACTGGTGAAAGCGCTGGACGCCCTGCGGCCCCAGGCCCGGGCGCGCGGTGGCCGTTTGTGGTGCGTATTTGGCTGTGGCGGTAACCGCGACAACGCCAAGCGTCCACTGATGGGCGCCGTGGCGGCTGCCCATGCCGACCGCGTGGTGGTCACCAGTGACAACCCGCGTGATGAGGCCATGGACGCCATCATCAGTCAGATCCTGCTGGGCCTGACCGGGCTGGCTGGGGTCCAGGTGGAGCCGGACCGGGCCCGCGCCATTGCCCAAACCCTGGCGCAGGCCAGCCCGGCTGACGTGGTGTTGCTGGCCGGCAAGGGCCATGAGGACTACCAGGAAATTGCGGGTGAGCGACTGCCTTTCTCTGACATCAAACAGGTCAAGCAGGTGTTGGCCCGGCTTGGACAAGTGCTTCAGGAGTCAAGCGTATGAGCGCCATGATGGCCCTGCAGCAAGTGGCCACCTGGCTGGAACCCGCGCAGTTGCTGAGCTGTGGGCTGGATCCGGCACAGGTGTTGATTGCGCGCGTGCACACCGACACACGCACGCTGGCACCCGGCGACCTGTTTGTGGCGCTGCATGGCGAGCGCTTTGATGGCAATGATTTTTTGCAGGAGGCGCGAGCCAAGGGTGCGGTAGCCGCGATTTGTCAGGGCGACGCTGCGCTGGAGAAACTGCGCCAGGCCGGTTTGCCGGGTCTGCTGGTGCCAGATGCACGGCTGGCGCTGGCGCAACTGGCCACACACTGGCGTGCGCAATTTCACCTGCCGCTGATCGCAGTGACCGGCTCCAATGGCAAAACCACGGTGACACAAATGATTGCCAGCATTCTGCGCACCCGGGCGCCTGAGGCCTTTCTGGCCACGCAAGGCAATCTGAACAACGACATCGGTGTGCCCTTGACCGTGCTGGGCTTGCGCACGCACCACCGCCTGGCCGTGGTCGAACTCGGCATGAACCACCCTGGCGAAATCGCTGCTTTGGCGGCCATTGCCCAGCCCACGGTGGCGCTGGTCAACAACGCCCAGCGCGAACATCTGGAGTTCATGGCCACCGTTGACGCCGTGGCGCAGGAAAACGGCACGGTGATTGATGCCTTGCCCGCCAATGGCGTGGCCGTGTTCCCGTTGGATGATGCCTACAGCGCGTTATGGGCTGACAAGGCGGGGTCGCGTGCTTGCCTGTGTTTTGTTCAGCCGGGTCTGCCGAATCGGGTAGCGACAGCGCACATGGACCTTGAACCCGGTAGCGCGGACTTGTCCCCGCCTGGTCGACTGAAGTCGACCCTACAAAAGCCATGGTTGGTGCAAGTCGACCCCACAAAAGACGTGCACACCACGCAAACGGTTTGGTCCGGCGCGGCCTGGCAGGTCAGCGCCATGACGCCGCAAGGCGAACTGCGCTACGCCCTGCACATTGCAGGCGCCCACAACGTCAAAAATTCACTTGCGGCCGTGGCTTGCGCGCTGGCTGCCGGGGTGCCGCTGGCCGCGATTGCGGCCGGGCTGGAAGCCTTTGAGCCGGTCAAGGGTCGCTCGCGGGCGCTGCTGGTGCAGCACAGCGGCCATGCCATCACGCTGGTCGATGACACCTACAACGCCAACCCCGACTCGGTAGGTGCCGCCATCGAGGTGTTGGCTGCGCTGCCCGGGCCGCGCCTGCTGGTGCTGGGCGACATGGGCGAAGTGGGCGACCAGGGGCCGCAGTTTCATGCCGAGGCCTTGCAGTTGGCGCTGGCGCAGCACATCGAAAAAATCATTGTCACCGGGGCGGCCTGCACCCAGGCTGCGGCGGCACTGGACGCGATTGACGTGTATGCCGACATGGGCGCCGTGCAGACGGCCGTGCTGGCGGCGCTGCCTGAGGCGGCCAGCGTGTTGGTCAAGGGCTCGCGCTTTATGAAGATGGAGCGGGTGGTCGAGGCCATTGTGCAGGCCGCAACACAGGACAAGGAGACCGCCCCATGCTGATCTGGCTCACCCAATGGCTGCAAACCCTGTCGCCTGATCTGGGCTTTTTGCGGGTCTTTCAGTACCAGACCTTTCGCGCCGTGATGGCCGCGTTGACTGCGCTGCTGATGGGCCTGGCCGCCGGCCCCTGGGTCATCCGGCGCCTGACTGCGCTCAAGATTGGCCAGCCGATTCGCGGCTACGGTATGGACACGCACCACGTCAAAAGCGGCACGCCCACCATGGGCGGGGTGCTGATCCTGCTGTGTATTGCCCTGTCGACGCTGCTCTGGTTTGACTGGAGCAACCGCTTTGTCTGGATCGTGCTGCTGGTCACGCTGGGCTTTGGCGCCATCGGCTGGTCGGACGACTGGCGCAAGGTGGTCAACAAGGACCCCGAGGGCATGCCCTCGCGTGAGAAATACCTGTGGCAGTCGCTGATTGGCCTGTTGGCGGCGCTCTACCTGGTGTTCAGCATTTCCGAGAACACCAACTACCGCGTGCTGGAGTTGTTTTTTACCTGGGTGCAGTCCGGCTTTGACTTGAGCCTGCCGCCCAAGGCCGGTCTCATGGTGCCATTTTTCAAGGAAATCAGCTACCCGCTGGGGGTGCTGGGTTTTGTGCTGTTGACCTACCTGGTGATCGTCGGCTCCAGCAACGCGGTGAACCTGACTGATGGCCTGGACGGCCTGGCCATCATGCCGGTGGTGATGGTGGGGGCTTGCCTGGGTGTCTTTGCCTACGTCACCGGCAACTCGGTTTTTGCCCGCTACCTGTTCCTGCCGCATATTCCGGGCGCGGGTGAGTTGATGGTTTTCTGCGCTGCCATGGCCGGCGCGGGCCTGGCGTTTTTGTGGTTCAACACGCATCCGGCGCAGGTCTTCATGGGCGACGTGGGCGCACTGGCGCTGGGCGCCGCCTTGGGCACCATTGCCGTGATCGTGCGTCAGGAAATTGTGCTGGCCATCATGGGTGGTGTGTTTGTTGCCGAGGCCGTGTCGGTGATGCTGCAGGTGACGTATTTCAAGTACACCAAGAAGCGTTTCGGTCAGGGCCGACGCATTCTGAAGATGGCGCCCTTGCACCACCATTTTGAGAAAAGTGGCTGGAAAGAGACCCAGGTGGTGGTGCGTTTCTGGATCATCACCATGCTCTTGTGCCTGGTGGGTTTAAGTACCTTGAAGCTGCGCTAAAGATGAACCACTTGCACCACCACCATGTGCTGATTCTGGGGCTGGGTGCGTCCGGGCTGGCCATGGCGTGCTGGTGCGCACGCAGTGGCGCCCAGGTCACGGTGGCTGACACGCGCACCGCGCCGCCGCAATGGGCTGCGCTGCAGCGCGATGTGCCTGCTGCGCGATTGGTGACGGGGCCGCTGGATGCCGCGTTGTTGCAGGGCGGCATCACGGCCGTGTTCAAGAGCCCGGGCCTGAGTCCGGCGGACATTGCGCCCTTGTCAGAGGCAGCCCAGGCCATGGCCATTCCGGTGGCAGGTGAGCTGACCCTGTTCGCACAAGCGCTGGCAGCACTCAAGTCCAGCCGGGACTACGCGCCCAAGGTGCTCGCCATCACCGGCACCAACGGCAAGACCACCGTGACTTCGCTCACCGGCCAACTGGTTGAGCGCTCTGGCAAAACCGTGGCGGTAGCGGGCAACATCGGTCCGACCCTGCTCGACACGCTCATGACGCGGCTGGACGCCCATGCCCTGCCCGAGGTCTGGGTGCTGGAACTGTCGAGTTTCCAGTTGGAAGGTGAACGCAGTTTTGAGCCCACCGCCGGTGCCGTGCTCAACATCAGCCAGGACCACCTGGACTGGCACGGCGCGATGGCTGCCTATGTGCTGGCCAAGACCGCCGTCTTTGGTCAACAGGGCCTGATGGTGCTCAACCGCGAAGACGAAGTGGTGATGCGTCTGCTGCCACCCCCTGTACGGGTGAAATTGCAGAAGCCCCGGCAGCGTGATTACGTCACTTTTGGTGGCGACATGCCGCAGCGCCCCGGCGACTTCGGAATTGAAACGGTCAACGGCATGGCCTGGCTGGTGCGCGCGCTGGAGGCCGACGAAACCATCAAGCCGCGCAAGGGCGAAACGCCTGAGCTGTTCATCCAGCGCCTGATGCCCGCCGACGCGCTGCGCATTCGCGGCCGTCACAACGCCATCAATGCCTTATCGGCCCTGGCGCTGGCCTGTGCCGCCGGGTGTGCCTTGGGGCCCATGCTGTACGGTCTGCGCGACTACCGGGGCGAGCCGCACCGGGTACAGCCGGTGGGCATCGTCAACAGCATCGAGTTTTTTGACGACAGCAAGGGTACCAATGTCGGCGCCACGGTAGCGGCGTTGCAGGGCCTGGGCGCCGAGCGCAAGCTGGTGGTGATTCTGGGCGGCGAGGGCAAGGGTCAGGACTTCAGCCCGCTGGCTGATCCGGTGCACCGCTATTGCCGTGCCGTGGTGCTGATCGGGCGTGATGCGCCGCTGATTCGCGCTGTGCTTGTCGATGCCCAGGTGCCGCTGTTCGATGCCGATTCGATGGGGGACGCAGTGACCCAGGCCAGTGCGCAAGCCCGGTCGGGTGATGCGGTGCTGATGTCGCCCGCCTGCGCCAGCTTTGACATGTTTGACAACTACGAACACCGCGCCCGCCTATTTGTGCAGGCGGTACAAGCCCTGGCGCTTGATGCCGGTGCCATGCTGGAGGGCAGCCCATGAGCGCGATGGCGGCCCGTTTTCAAGGCCTGATGGGCTGGCTGGGTCGTGTCCGGGCACCGGCAGGTGACGTGTTGCCGGTGCGTTTGGGCGGCTCGCGCTTGTGGTCCACCGCGACCAGGCCGTCGCGTGCCCAGGGCTTTGATCAGCCGCTGGTGTGGGTCACGGTGGCTTTGTTGCTGTGGGGGCTGGTGATGGTGTATTCGGCTTCGATTGCGATGCCGGAAAACCCGCGCTTTGCCAGATACACCCATACCTACTTTCTGGTGCGCCACGCGATGTGGTTGGTGATTGCTTTTGCGGTGGCGTTGCTGGCCTACCAGGTGCCGCTGGCGAGCTGGGAAAAGTTTGCCCGGCCGCTGTTTTTAATTTCGCTGGTGTTGCTGGCGTTGGTGCTGATTCCGCATGTGGGCAAGGTGGTTTATGGCGCACGGCGCTGGATCAGCCTGGGGCCGCTGAGCTTTCAGCCTTCCGAGCTGGCCAAGTTCACGGTGCTGCTGTACGCGGCCGACTACATGGTGCGCAAGATGGATGTCAAGGAACGTTTTTTCCGCGCCGTGCTGCCCATGGGTGCCGCCGTGGCCGTGGTCGGTGTGCTGCTGCTGGCCGAGCCCGACATGGGCGCCTTCATGGTGATTGCCGTGATTGCCATGGGCATTTTGTTTTTGGGCGGCGTCAACGCCCGCATGTTCTTTTTGATTGCCACCGTGCTGGTGGTGGCTTTTGGTTTGATGATCGCGGCCAGCGAGTGGCGCCGCGAGCGCATCTTTGCCTACCTGGACCCATGGAGTGAACAAAACGCGTTGGCCAAGGGCTACCAGCTCACCCATGCGCTGATCGCCATTGGCCGCGGTGAAATTTTTGGCGTTGGACTGGGCGGCAGCGTGGAAAAGCTCAATTGGTTGCCTGAGGCGCATACCGACTTTTTGCTGGCGGTGATTGGCGAAGAGTTTGGTCTGATTGGCGTGGTGACTGTGATCTGCCTGTTTTTCTGGCTGGTGCGCCGCATGATGCACATCGGGCGGCAAGCCATTGCACTGGAGCGGGTGTTTGCCGGATTGGTGGCCCAGGGAGTGGCGATCTGGATGGGTTTTCAGGCCTTTATCAACATGGGCGTGAATCTGGGCGCCTTGCCCACCAAGGGTTTGACCTTGCCGCTCATGAGTTACGGCGGCTCGGCCATTCTGATCAACCTGGTCGCCATTGCCGTGGTGCTGCGTATTGACCAGGAAAACAGAACCCTCATGCACGGAGGCCGTGTATGAGGGTTCTGTTTCATCAAAATGGAACCCAGCGCGCAGCGCTGCAAGGCGCGCCAGCGGCCTGGCTCATGTACGGAGGCCGGGTATGAACGCCAAAAGTAAATGTGCGTTGATCATGGCTGGCGGTACCGGGGGCCATATTTTTCCGGGCCTGGCGGTGGCCCATGCCTTGCGTGACAAGGGCTGGCGGGTGCACTGGTTCGGTGGCACCGGCAGCGCCGGGCAGCCCAGCATGGAAAGCCAGCTGGTGCCGCCACAAGGTTTTGCCTTTGAGGCCATCGACTTTGGCGGTGTGCGTGGCAAGGGGCTGATGACCGTGGCCTTGTTGCCCGTGCGCTTGCTCAAGGCCTTTTGGCAAAGCATCCAGGTGCTGCGCCGGGTCAAGCCAGACGTGGTGCTGGGCTTGGGGGGTTACATCACGTTTCCGGGCGGCATGATGGCTGTGTTGTTGGGCAAGCCGCTGCTGTTACACGAGCAAAATTCGGTTGCCGGGCTGGCCAACAAGGTGCTCGCTGGTGTGGCAGACCGGGTGTTTACCGCGTTTCCCGGGGTGCTCAAGGGCGCCCAGTGGGTGGGCAACCCTTTGCGCGCGGCGTTCTTAAGCCAGCCTGAGCCGGCGCAGCGTTTTGCGGGTCGCAGTGGGCCGTTGAAATTGCTGGTGGTGGGCGGCAGCCTGGGTGCCAAGGCGCTCAACGACATCGTGCCACAGGCGCTGGCCTTGCTGCCAGAGACCAGTCGGCCCGAGGTGATCCATCAAAGCGGGGCCAAACAAATCGACGCCCTGCGCGCCAACTATGCCGCCGCAGGCGTTTCGGCGCAGCTGACGCCTTTTATTGACGACACCGCGCAGGCCTTTGCCAGAGCCGACCTGGTGATTTGCCGCGCCGGTGCCAGCACCGTAACCGAAATTGCAGCGATCGGTGCCGCTGCGCTGTTTGTGCCCTTCCCTTTTGCGGTAGATGACCACCAGACCGTCAACGCCCGTTTTCTGGTGGACCAGGGCGCGGGCTGGCTGCTGCCGCAGGCGCAATTCACACCGACGGTGTTGGCGGACATGGTGCAGAACATGGACCGTTTGCGGCTGCTCGACACCGCCCAGGCGGCCAAAAAAATGCAAAAAATTGAAGCCACCCAAGCCATCGTGGCGGCGTGTGAGGCGCTCTGTAAATGAAGATTAATTCGACTCTGACCCCCATTATTTTATGAAGCACGCGATTCAACACATCCATTTTGTCGGCATCGGCGGCGTTGGTATGTCGGGCATTGCCGAGGTGCTGTTCAACCTGGGTTACACCATTTCGGGCTCGGACCAGTCCGACAGCGCCACCTTGCAACGGCTGCAAGCGCTGGGTATTGCGTGTTTTATCGGCCATGCCGCTGCCCATGTGGCCGGTGCCGATGCCGTGGTGATTTCTACCGCGGTGCAGGCCGATAACGCCGAGGTCAAAACGGCGCGCGAGATGCACATTCCGGTGGTGCCGCGCGCCCTCATGCTGGCCGAGCTGATGCGCCTGAAAAAGGGCATTGCCATTGCCGGTACCCATGGCAAAACCACCACCACCAGCCTGGTCGCCAGCGTGCTGGCCGAGGCCGGACTCGACCCGACCTTTGTGATTGGTGGCCGACTGAACAGTGCCGGTGCCAATGCACGGCTGGGCCAGGGCGACTACATCGTGGTGGAAGCCGATGAGTCGGATGCCTCGTTCTTGAACCTGCTGCCGGTGATGGCGGTGGTGACCAACATCGACGCCGACCACATGGAAACCTACGGCCATGATTTTGGCAAGCTGAAAAAAGCCTTCGTCGACTTTTTGCACCGCATGCCGTTTTATGGCACCGCCATTTTGTGCACCGACGACGCCGCAGTGCGGTCGATCGTGCCGCAGGTGACTTGTCCCATCACCAGTTACGGCTTCGATGAAGGCGCCGAAGTGCGCGCCGTGGACGTGCGTGCGCAGGACGGACAAATGCACTTTACCGTACAACGGCGCAACGGTCTGGTGTTGCCCGACCTGAACGTGGTGCTGAACCTGCCGGGTCGCCACAACGTGCTCAATGCCTTGTCGGCGATTTGCGTGGCGGTGGAACTGGGCATTGACGACGCGGCCTTGCTGCGCGCACTGGCCGGTTTCAAGGGCGTCGGGCGGCGTTTTCAGATCTATGGCGAGCAAGCCGTGCCAGCCACCCATGGCGGTGGCACCTTCACCCTGGTCGACGACTACGGCCACCACCCGGTTGAAATGGCGGCCACACTGGCTGCCGCGCGCGGCGCCTTTCCGGGGCGGCGTTTGGTGCTGGTGTTCCAGCCGCACCGCTATACCCGCACGCGGGACTGTTTTGATGACTTTGTCAAGGTCATTGGCCAAGCCGATGCCGTGCTGCTGGCCGACGTCTATGCCGCCGGCGAAGCCCCGATTGTGGCGGCCGACGGCCGCAGCCTGGCGCGTGCGCTGCGTGTGGCCGGGCACATTGAACCGGTGTTTGTGGATGACATTGGCGCCATGCCGCAGGCCATTGCTGACGCGGCCAGAGATGGTGACGTGGTGCTGTGCATGGGCGCCGGCTCCATTGGCGCGGTACCGGCCAAAGTGGTCAGCCTGCTGCACGGTCAGGCGGCAGCGACACAGGAGGAGCAAGGGCGATGAACCCATTTGATCTGAAGACTGAAAAAGTTGCGGTGCTCATGGGCGGTGCCTCCGCCGAGCGTGAGGTGTCGCTGATGTCAGGCGCCGGGGTGCTGCAGGCGCTGCAAAGCCTGGGTGTGCAGGCCAGCGCATTTGACCCGGCCGAGCGCGACTTGGTTGCGCTGAAAGAAGAAGGCTTCACGCGTTGCTTTATTGCCCTGCACGGCCGTTTTGGCGAAGACGGCACGGTGCAAGGTGCGCTGGAGTTGATGGGTATTGCCTACACCGGCCCGGGCGTGATGGCCTCCAGCATTGCCATCAACAAACTCATGACCAAACACATCTGGCGTGCCGACGGCCTGCCCACCCCGGCCTGGAAAACGGTCGACAGTGGTCAGGCCACGCGTGAGGCGTTCCAGGCGCTGGGTTGTCCCATGATCGTCAAGCCCGCGCGTGAAGGCTCGTCTCTGGGTCTCACCAAAGTCATCGCCATCGACCAGTGCGAAGCCGCATTTGCGCAGGCAGCCACCCTGCATGATGAGGTTTTGTGTGAGCAGTTTATTGCCGGTGATGAGGTCACCGTGGCGGTGCTGGGCAGTGGTGCGCAAGCGCGGGCGTTGCCGGTGATCCGCATCAAAGCGCCCGACGGCAATTACGACTACCAGAACAAGTACTTCACCGACACCACCCAGTACCTGGTGCCCTGTGGCCTGCCCGAGGGTGAAGAGGCACGTATCCAGCAACTGGTGCTGAAAGCCTATAAAAGCCTGGGTTGCCGCGGCTGGGCGCGCGCCGACGTGATGATCGACGCCGCCAGCCGCCAGCCCTATCTGCTCGAGATCAACACCTCACCGGGCATGACCAGCCATTCGCTGGTGCCCATGGCCGCCAAGGCCGCCGGCATTGGCTATCCCGAGTTGTGCCTGCAGGTGCTGCAATCAGCCAGCCGCGACTACGCTCCATGAAAAACCTCGCGCCCCTGCCGCTCGACATCAAGCTCATGAACGGCTTGGCCAGTGCCCTGTTCGGGGTGCTGGTGCTGCTGCTGCTGGGTGCGGCGCTGGCTTATGTGCAGCAGTTGCCGAAGTTTGCCATTCGCGGGGTGACTGTGACGGGTGACGTGTCGCATTACAACGCCATTTCATTGCGCGCCAACGTGATGCCGCGCCTGCAGGGAACCTTTTTTACGCTCGATTTGAAGGCCACGCGCCATGTCTTTGAGACCATGCCCTGGGTGCGCCACGCCGTGGTACGGCGTGACTTTCCGAACCGGCTCAAGGTGCAGCTGGAAGAACACCAGCCGGTGGCTTACTGGGGCGCGGAGGGCGACTCGCGCCTGGTCAACAGTTTTGGCGAAGTGTTTGAAGCCAATCTGGGTGAGCTTGAGCAAGACAAGCTGCCACGCCTGAATGGTCCCGACGGCCAAAGTTCTCAGGTGCTGGCCACCTACCAGACCCTGCAGCCGCTGCTGACGCCGATGGATCTGACGCTGGAGCAGCTGGAGCTGACCCCCCGGGGTGGCTGGCGGGCGCAACTGGAGACCGGCACCGCGCTTGAGCTCGGCAGCGGGCGCCTGGACGAACTGGTGGCCCGACTGGAGCGGTTTTTAAAGACCGTGACGCAGGCTACTGCGCGCTACGGCCGCAACGTGTCGCAACTGGCGTCGGTGGACTTGCGCCATACAGACGGTTATGCGATCCGGTTGAACGGAGTCAGCACGATCGAAGCGGGTGATGTGAAAAAACTAATGCAAGTGAACAGGTGAAGCAATGGCAAAAGAGTACAAAGATTTGGTCGTCGGGCTCGACATTGGCACCGCCAAGGTGATGGTGGTGGTGGCCGAGGTGATGCCCGGTGGCGAGCTCAAGCTGGCCGGTCTGGGTGTGGCGCCCAGCAATGGCCTCAAGCGCGGTGTGGTGGTCAACATCGACGCCACGGTACACAGCATTCAGCAGGCGTTGAAAGAAGCCGAGTTGATGGCCGACTGCAAAATTCAGCGGGTTTATACCGGCATCACCGGCAGCCACATCCGCGGCATGAACTCCCATGGCATGGTGGCCATCAAAGACCGCGAAGTGTCACAGGCGGATGTGTCGCGGGTGGTTGAAACCGCCAAGGCCATCAACATCAGCACCGACCAGCGCCTGCTGCTGGTGGAGCCGCAGGAGTTCATCATTGACGGTCAGGACGTGCGGGAACCGATCGGCATGAGCGGCATCCGGCTGGAGGCCAAGGTGCACATCGTCACCGGTGCCCAGAGCGCAGCCGAAAACATCATCAAATGTGTACGCCGCTGTGGCCTGGAGGTGGAGCAGCTGATGCTGAATCCACTGGCCAGCAGCCTGTCGGTGCTGACCGAGGACGAGCGTGAACTGGGGGTGGCACTGGTTGACATTGGTGCCGGCACCACCGACCTGGCCATCTTTACCAATGGTGCCATTCGCCATACCGCCGTGATCCCGATTGCCGGTGACCTGATCACCAGCGACATCGCCATGGCGCTGCGCACCCCGACCAAAGACGCCGAGGAAATCAAGGTGGAAAACGGTTATGCCAAGCAGTTGCTGGCCGACCCCGAGGCGCAGGTGGAGGTGCCCGGCCTGGGCGACCGTGGCCCGCGCATGTTGAGCCGCCAGGCGCTGGCCGGCGTGATCGAGCCGCGGGTGGAAGAAATATTTAGCCTGGTGCACCAGGTCATGCGCGAGTCGGGCTTTGAAGAAATGTTGTCCAGCGGCATCGTGCTTACCGGCGGCAGTTGTGTCATGCCCGGCATGGTTGAGCTAGGGGAAGACATCTTTTTAAAACCGGTGCGCCGCGGCATTCCCAAATACACCGGGGCCTTGTCCGACATGGTGGCGCAAGCGCGTGCCGCCACCGTCATGGGCCTGCTCGAAGAAGCCCGCCTGGCGCGCTTGCGCGGCATCAAGGTGGGGCAAAAAAATGGCTCCATGAAGTCGGCCTTTGGCTCCATCAAAGACTGGTTTGTGGGGAATTTTTAAGCATGAAAAACCCGCTCTTTTTCAGCCGTGCCGGCCCGCCAGGGCGCTGGCGATGCCAGGACCCGCCCTGGCTGCCCGCAACACCATTCAAGCCATTCCTTTTTAGTCATTTTTTACTTATTGAAACCCCAGGAGAACACCATGCCCATTGAACTTATCGACGAAGAAAGCTTTAACCAAGGTACCCAGATCAAAGTCATTGGCGTTGGCGGCGGCGGTGGCAACGCCGTGGCCCACATGATTGCCAGCGCCGTGCAGGGCGTGGAATTCATTTGCGCCAACACCGATTCGCAGGCGCTTAGCACCAGCGACGCCCACCTCATCATCCAGCTTGGTAGCACCGGCCTGGGTGCCGGCAGCAAGCCCGACAAAGCGCGCGAAGCCGCCGAGCTGGCCATCGAGCACATCCGCGAAGCGATCGATGGCGCCCACATGCTATTTATCACGGCCGGCATGGGCGGTGGCACAGGCACTGGTGCGGCCCCCGTGATTGCGCGTGTGGCGCGTGAAATGGGCATTTTGACCGTGGGTGTGGTCACCAAACCGTTTGAGTTTGAAGGCAAGCGCCGCATGGACAATGCCGAGAGTGGTCTGGCCGAACTCGAAGCCAATGTTGATTCGCTGATTGTGGTGCTCAATGAAAAGCTGCTCGAAGTGCTGGGTGACGATGCCACCCAGGACGAAGCGTTTGCCCACGCCAACGACGTGCTGAAAAACGCGGTGGGCGGCATTGCCGAAATCATCAACGTGCCCGGCCATGTCAACGTCGACTTTGAAGACGTGCGCACCGTCATGGGTGAGCCCGGCAAAGCCATGATGGGCACCGCCGTGGCCGCCGGCCCGGACCGCGCCCGCATCGCCGCCGAACACGCCGTGGCCTGCCCGCTGCTCGAAGGCATTGACCTGTCGGGCGCCAAAGGTGTGCTGGTGCTGATCTCGGCCGCCAAGGGCAGTCTGAAACTGTCCGAGTCCAAAGTGGCCATGAACACCATCCGCGACTACGCCTCGCAAGACGCCCATGTGATTTACGGCACCGCTTACGACGACAACCTGGGTGACCAGATTCGCGTCACGGTGGTGGCTACCGGCCTGAGCCGTCAGTCGCAGCGCCCCAAACTGGTGGTCACCCAAAGTCAACCCGAAATGCTGCAGCGTACCGGCACCCACGACGTGCCTTTCCATATTCCGACCCTTAACACCCCGGTTGGCAGTGGCCAGGTTACAGGTTCGCTGGGCGGCAGCAGTGCTGGCCGCACCCAAACCGACTACGGCGCCCTGGGCACCCCCAGTGTCTGGCGCAACCGCACATCGGCCGCAGCCAAGGTTGACGCGTTGAGCAGCGGTGGCATGGACGACTTCGAGATCCCGGCGTTTTTGCGCAAGCAGGCGGATTGAGCGACTGATTAATCAGGGCTGCGGCACGCTGAGGTATAAAAAATCCAGCCCGCCAAAGCGCTGAAAGTCGCCGTCAAAAGAAACCAGGCGGGCCTTGGTCGCCAGCGCAAACGCTGCCAGGTAGGCATCTGTCCAGTACCGGTTGGGTAAGCCAACGTCTTTGGTCAGGAGCAGAAAATGCGGTTCCAGGTTGCTTGGTTCTGCCAGAAAAACAAGGTTTGGCGTGGCCAGGTAGCGCTGGTAAATGTCCCAGGCCTCGGTGTTGGTCAAAGCGCGGCTCAGGACACGCGCTTGTGTACTCAAGCGCATGAAACCAAGCATCGTGATGCGGCAAAACCCAACTTGATTCGCTCGCGCTTGATGCCAGTAATCAAGCGCAGCCGAGTGGTGTACATGGTTTTCGTCCACCAAGGCAAGCCAGACGTTGATGTCAGGAATGTCTATCACTTGGGCGCAGCGGCTTGTTGCAACACGTTTTGGTATTGCGCCAGATCTTGGTCATTCAGAATGTCATAGAGCTGGGCGTTGCTGAGTGCCGGTGTCAACGGCTTGCCTGGAACACGCCTGATGGCAATAGGCGGTGGGGCCGGTGGTTGATCTGGCATGGGTGCGGTCACGCCTGCCGCCAAGCCGCGCTGGATCAACTGGGTAACCAGTTCTTTGAGCTTCATGCCATTGAGTGCCGCCTGCGCCTTGAGCTGGCGAAAGGTGTCATCGGGAAGGTCCAAGGTGGTGCGCATAAAAACGCCTTTACATAAAAAATCACATGATACAAGGAATCAACACCATGGCGTTGTGCACGGATACGCCTACTGGGAAGTCGACAGGATCACTGAGTTCGAGGTGAACGATTCACGTGCAGGTCGGAGGTCAAGGATTGCGGGTCGGCGCTTGCAATGGCAAATGGGTTGCCATTGCGTCGCCCGTATGAAGCGCAGCGCAATCCGGGGTGTCCCGTGCAGGTGCCCAGTGGCAAGCCGGGTCTCGCCCCGGCGGGCGACTCACTTTTCTTTGCTTCGCCAAAGAAAAGTAAGCAAAAGAAAGGCGACCCCGCTGTCTGCGACCCGCAGCAAAGCTGCGGGCAACCCGCGCTGGGCAGGTTTTGCGGGGGAGCCGCTCGAACTCGCTGCGCTCAGACAATCGCGTCTCCTGATCCCGCAAAACCCGCCCAGCGCAGGCGCAGACAGAAAGGGGTTGGACAGCCGAACATCCAACCCCCGCAGCTCGTGCTGCTGCGCAGCACTACGATAGGCTGGCGGTGTTAGGCATTGTGTTGGAAAAACTTCGTAGGGCCTCAAAAGCAGCGCTGTCTGGCTCCAATGCAGTTCCATTTTGCGCGAGCGTTGGATAGGTTGCAGGCTGATTTCCGTTTCAGTCACGTCAGGTTCTGATGACAGACGCTTGGAAAAGCCTTCAATCCCCAATTGCGACCGCCTCAGCAAGCGATTTAGCCAAATAAAATTTAGCATCAGGTGGTAACATAGTTTTTTCAGCAGTTCAGTGTGGCAGATAAACACAATTTATTGGGTATATCTACGTCTTTTTTATATATTGTTAAAGTTAAATGGGAGATGATTATGAATAATTATAAAAGATTTTCATTTTTAATAATGCTGTCACTGTTTATTCTAATAAATTCTGGATGCTCGGTCGTTATGGCTGCTAAGCAGCCAAGTGCTAAAAATATTGATCTATTCAGGGTCGGAACACCACGAAGTATGCTTTTGGCTGAGTTTGGATTACCTACCATTAGCGAAGTTCAAGATGGGAAAAAGCATGAAATTTATAAATTTATTCAGGGATATAGTGCTGGAGCTAGAACTGGACGTGCTGTAATTCACGGGGTAGCCGATGTGCTAACTTTGGGTTTGTGGGAGGTGATCGCTACACCAGCTGAAGGAGCTTTTAGTGGTGACGAGATAGCATATGACGTTCGCTACGACGAAAAAGACTACATAGACCAAATAGTAGTTCTAAAAGGACGCTAACCATCATCTTTTTACGTCTAACCCGCTATTCAATCAGCTCGATCTATTGCTAACTATCTAATATCAAAAGATGATCACATACCAACATCTGTACCGCATAAAAAGTAATTCGATAAAATCGAAAATTACAGAAACGAATACATTGCATACTGCGTCTAAAGATTTCTGGAGGCAATCAACGGTTTAACTATTCGAGGGATCTGGTGTTTGCTGTTAGTTTTTCGGACACTTGGAGAACAAGATTATTATTACCAGAATTTATGCTTTGGAATGTGTCGAAAATCCAATACTACGCCAACTCTATGAAAGAGCAAAAAGTGGTAGGTCACAGGAATTTCTCGCCAAAATTGATGGATGTGAGGCTGGTTTTCTTTCCTATGAAGATTGGAGTGATCATATGCTCGGCTTTATCTATAACATTTTCATTCTTCCCGAGCACCGAGGTCAAGGAATAGGACGCGATTTACTTTCGTACTCGGAAAATATTGCCAAGAGTCTTCGTTGTAAACTTATTCAGTTAGAGCCTCGCGCCTTTGATCACACAGTAGATTTGAATTGGCTTATTTCGTGGTACGCGAGGATGGGTTATGTGTCGAAGGCGGATGGTTCTACAAGGATGGAGAAAATTCTTGTTGTCACACAAACTAGATTGAAACATCAAGTTCAACGTTCTGCCTGCTTATCCCAGCCAGTTCGGCAATGAGGCCCATCCGCATTCTGTGTCGGGATTACTTCCGATAGGCGTTGCTATTTCTTTCTATTGGTTGATTTTTTAAAAGTATGGAGGTAATTTTGAATTTCAGCAAAAGAGCAGGGTGGATACGGCTTTGGTGGGTAGTCACCATATCGGTTACAGGTTGGATGATTTGGGTCGGTCAGCAGGAGTCATTTGATGACAGGAAGCTGCGCAGTTTTAAGGTTCAAGCGGCAGTTGTCGCAGACATTGAAAATCCAGAGTGCGGATGGTTGCTGATTCCGGCACGATACGTCGACGATCCCGCTTTCTCGAAGCAAACATCGGCAATGATAGGTCGTGCCATCGCGAATAAATCATCAGACGGTGCGTTACATGGTTCTTGTATGCAATTGAATTCATTCAAAATCGTTCTCGAAAACAGGATTTTTAATCGTGATCTAGGGCTGCTGCCGGATTTCTTTGTTCGAGACTTGCCAACATACACAGAATATATGAATCAACTTGCACTATACGGCCAGCGAACTTTTGATCGCTATGTCCTCATGGTGTATGCCAAGCCCGTCATGGTGTTCGTCAGTTCTTGGGCACTATTCCTAGTACTGTTAATGCTGGCACGGTGGATTGCTGCGGGTTTCCGGCAGCCTTCGTGAGTATGTCTGTTCCCTGATGCTAATGAAGCACTGCACTCTTTTTATTCTGCAATCAATCAGTGGCGCTCATATATCAAATATCAATCTGCTTATCACTTATCTACAGATGAATTTCGTGATATCTATTCACACTCTGGACATGGGCTGCAAAAACGTTCTTGATGCGATTAATTGCAAGGGATATCAGAACCATGATTTCCCCTAGCAGGTGAGATGATGAAAAGTTTGATAACCACTATCTTGGCGCATTTATGCCGTCAACTGAAACGTTAACGGGCGGCGGCTTGCGCGGGACGGGGAAGTCCCTTTCATTCGTTAGCGATCCACAATACCCCCCAACCTGGAATAGCTATGACCGATGTGATTGCCTTCGATATCTACCGCACCGAGACATTAACACTTAATGCGGACAAGTACGTTGTCCGTTTTGCTAAGCGTAAAGACGGTGAAGAGTACGCACTCTTCGCTGTCAATGAGACCGGAACTAAGAGTTGGCGCTGCTTCTACTCCCCTGAAGTTGCCGCAGACTTCAAGCGGAGTACCGGAAAAGCACTAGAAACAGGGGTATATTCTGTCCTCAAACACGACATCGAGCGCGGCATCATCTGAGATAGAAAGTGCCGGAAAGGTTCGCGATCTCCTATTTCGATTGCCAAATGATGTCTAGGAGTCTGGGCGGCAGAAGGATTTGAAAAATAGTCTCGAAATTTCGACCTCTAAGAATGGCTCAGGTTGCATTATTTCGACGTAGCCAAGGGTTCAAGTATCCCCGAAAACGTCACTTTATAGCTGCGCTCTCTTCTGCCGCCCAGACTCCTAGCCTGGGTTGTGAGTGGTGTGCAGGTGCCCAGTGGCAAGCCGGGTCTCGCCCCGGCGGGCGACTCACTTTTCTTTGCTTCGCCAAAGAAAAGTAAGCAAAAGAAAGGCGACCCCGCTGTCTGCGACCCGCAGCAAAGCTGCGGGCAACCTGCGCTGGGCAGGTTTTGCGGGGGAGTCGCTCGAACTCGCTGCGCTCAGACAATCGCGTCTCCTGATCCCGCAAAACCCACCCAGCGCAGGCGCAGACAGAAAGGGGGGGGGGACAGCCGAACATCCAACCCCTACGCCTTGCAGATAGTCAGTCGCCAGCCTGTTGGCGTCAGTCTGCCGAGTGACACGATGCCGAATGGGCGTGGCGGCAGTGCCACGATGATGTATCGTTTGCGATGCATTGAGCCTTAAAAGTATTATTATCGATACATGGATCAGTCATTTCATCTGCAAAAACTGGGGCAAGCCTTCAAAGCCATGCGCACCAACCGCGGCTTGACGCAAGAGGCGTTGGCGCGCTTGGCCGGGGTGACGCGGCTCAAGGTCATTGCCATTGAGGCGGGGCGCAGTTCGGTGTCAGTTGAGAGTCACGCCAGGCTGGCGGCTGCCTTGGGGGCAGAGCTGGCTTTGCTGGCGCGCACCCGACCCACGCTGGATGAACTGAAAGACTTTCAATGAGCGCGGCCACCCACCTGCGTGTGACCACGCCCCAGGGTGAGGCCGGGGCATTGACGCAGGAGCAAGGCCAGTTCTTGTTTGGCTACGACTTGGTGAGCGCAGCGGCGGCCATCAGCCTGACGATGCCGGTGCGCAAGGCGCAATACGCGCACGCTGCGCTGCATCCCATCTTTCAGATGAATTTGCCCGAGGGGTTTTTACTGGAAGAGCTGCAAAACCGCTTGGCCAAAATCGTCCACCTGGACCCGATGATGTTGCTGGCGCTGTCAGGCGGGCAGGCGCCGATTGGGCGCGTGCAGGTGCAGTCGCAATGGCTCAACCCATTGGCTGGCGCACCGGGTAAGGGTGAGCGTTTAACCGAAATTCTGGCCTGGGACGGCACCGAAAATCTGTTTGCCGAGCTGGTGGACAAATACATCTACCGTACCGGCATCTCGGGCGTGCAGCCCAAGGTTCTGGTGCCGCAGGTGATGGAGCGTGAGCCGGGTAAGGCAACGGTGATCACCCCTGATTTGATTGTGAAGAGTGGGCGGCAAGAATACCCAGGCCTGGCGGCCAACGAGTTTTTGTGCATGACCATGGCCAAAGCCAGTGGCATGGCGGTGCCAGAGTTTTACCTATCGAAAAACCGCGAGCTGTTTGTGATGCAGCGCTTTGACCGCCAAGCCGATGGCACGCCAATGGGTTTTGAAGATATGGCCGTGCTGGCGGGTTTGTCATCGCGCGACAAATACAAAACCAGCTACCGCCATGTGGCCAAATTGATCGAGGCCTTTGCCTCGGGCCCCAACGTTCGCGCATCCTTGGAAGCGCTGTTTGACATCGTGGCATTGTCGTGTGTGGTGGGCAATGGGGACGCGCACCTGAAAAACTTTGGCCTGCTGTACACCGACCCAACCGCCACTGACTGCCGCCTGGCCCCGGCGTTTGATATTGTCAACACCACCGCTTACATTCCAGAAGATGTGCTGGCGCTGGATTTGTCTGGTTTCAAGTCATTTTTTGCCGCCCGCCAAGGGCTGCTGGACTTCGGTCAGGTGTGTCAGGTGGCCGACCCGCGTAACCGGGTGCAGGAGTTGATACTGACTGCCGAGATGGTCATCCGGCAAGAGGCAGAGGTGGCGGAGTCCATACCGCAGGTGGTGGCGGCCATCAAGCACAGCACGAACATGCTCAAGGAAGTTTTCTTTGATTGAATCCATGAAAAGTTTTACCTCTCCGTCTTGGCACGCAGTTGCCGTAAACCGCAGTTCCACACGGCAATTAACGCGCAGTGCTAGCAAAAAGTAAAATTGCCGCGTGCTTAAACAAAGAACTCTCAAAACATTGACACGTGCCGTGGGCATGGGGCTGCACAGCGGCCAGCGGGTGGAGATCACCCTGCGCCCGGCGCCGCCTGACACAGGCATTGTGTTCCGGCGGGTGGACCTGCCCGAGCCGGTCGACATTGTGGTGTCGGCGCTGGCCGTCACTGACACACGCATGGCCTCCACCATCTCCAGCGGCAATGTCAAGGTGCACACTGTGGAGCATTTGATGTCGGCCTGTGCCGGCCTGGGAGTGGACAACCTGTACGTGGACATCACCGCCGAAGAGGTGCCCATTTTGGACGGCTCGGCGTCCTCGTTTGTGTTTTTGCTGCAAAGCGCTGGCATTGAATTGCAAAACTCACCCAAGCGTTTTGTGCGCCTGCTGGCCCCGGTGGAAGTGCGCCAGGGCGAGGGCGACAACGTCAAATGGGCGCGGCTGGAACCGTTTCACGGTTATCGGCTCAGTTTTGAGATCGACTTCAGCCACCCGGCGGTGGACTCGACGGGCCAGAGCGTGATGTTTGACATGAGCCTGGGCTCGTACTCCAAAGACATTGCCCGTGCCCGCACTTTTGGCTTTACCAAAGACGTCGAGATGATGCGTGCCAACGGCCTGGCCCTGGGCGGCGGGCTGGACAATGCCATCGTGATGGATGACTACAAGGTGCTCAATGCTGGTGGCCTGCGTTACGACGACGAGTTTGTCAAACACAAGATCCTTGACGCCATGGGTGATCTGTACCTGCTGGGCAAACCCCTGTTGGCCAGCTACAGCGCGTTTCGTTCGGGCCATGCACTCAACAACCTGCTGCTGCGCGAGTTGTTGAACCAGCCCCAGGACTGGGACGTGGTGACGTTTGACAACGAAAAACAGGCACCGGCTGGTTTTGCCCAGCTGGCGCGCGCCTGGTAGGAGACTTGCCATGTTGCTGTTTCGCTGGTTGGTTTTGTTGATGCTGCTGGGCGCCCTGGTGTCGTTTGGCTTTTATGCCGGCACCGGTGACCCGCGTTTTAAGCGTTATGGCTGGATCATCCTGAAATGGGCGTTGTTGTCGGCCTTTGGTTTTTTTGCCGTGCTGATCCTGGAGAGGGTGGTGTAAGCATGGCGCATGCGGCTCAAAAACACCTTGACGCATGGTGATTGGGTTATGCGACCGGACTTTGGAGCGACAGGCGCGCGCAGAAAGCATCTCGCACACCGATCCGCATCTTCGCGCGTGTTTTCGCTCCAAAACCGCACGCGCATGACCCAGTCGCCATGCCGGAGGCGCAAGCGGGAATAAGTTTTCTGGCTAAACTTGCCAGAACGCATGTTACATGCCCTTTTTAAATGGCAACATTGGTCCCATGAACAAAAAATCCTCCCTGCTTTTGCGCCGCCTGCAACGCGGCTTTACTTTGATCGAATTGATGGTGGTGTTACTCATCATTGGTGTGTTGGCAGCCCTGATCGTGCCCAACGTGCTCGACCGTGCCGACGACGCGCGGGTCACGGCGGCCAAAACTGATGTGGCCAACCTGATGCAGGCGCTCAAGCTGTACCGCCTGGACAACCAGCGTTACCCCAGTGCCGAGCAGGGCTTGCAAGCCTTGCTGGTCAAGCCCACCACGACCCCGGTGCCGGGCAACTGGAAAAACTACCTCGACAAATTGCCGCAAGACCCCTGGGGTCAGGCCTATATTTACCTGAACCCGGGCATCAAGGGCGAGGTCGATGTGATGTCGTATGGCGCTGACGGTCAGTCCGGCGGTGAAGGCCGTGATGCAGACATTGGCAGCTGGCAGCCCTGAGTTGTCAAACCGTCGCCTGCGCCCTGCGGCTGGCTTTACCCTGCTGGAGTTGTTGGTGGTGCTGGCGATTGTGGCAATTGCCTCCGCCGGTGTTGGTTTTGCCCTGCGCGACGGCACTCAGACCCAGCTTGAGCGTGAGGCCTTGCGCCTGTCCGCCTTGTTCGAGTCGGCCCGGGCGCGTTCACAGGTCACGGGTGTGCCGGTGCGCTGGCAGGTGACCCCCGAGGGCTTTTATTTTGAGGGTTTGCCGCCGTCCGAGCTGCCTGAAGACGTTTTGCCGCACACCTGGCTGGACGCGGACACCACCGCTTCGGTCGATGCTGCCATGGAAAACGCAGCACCGCCCGAGTCGCTTTTGCTGGGCCCTGACCCCATCATTGAGCCGCAAGGGGTCACGCTGCAGTCACGTAGCAAGCCCTTGCAACGCCTGCGTTTGGCCACCGACGGTGTGCGGCCGTTTGCCGTGCCGGTTGACTTGCCGTGAACCAATTCACCCGTGGTTTTACCCTGGTCGAGGTGCTGGTGGCGCTGGGTATTGTGGCGATTGCCCTGATGGCGGGCTTGCAGGCAACGGCAGCGCTGACCCAGCATGCGCAGCGCCAGTCTGACATGGTGCTGGCGCAGCTGTGTGCTGAAAACGAGCTGGTCAAGATCCGGCTGCTCAAACAGATGCCTGATGTTGGCGACAGCAACGTGGCCTGTGAGCAGGCCGGGCGCACGCTGACGGTGGCGCTGGTAGTGCGCCCCACCCCTAACCCCAATTTCCGGCGGGTGGATGCCCGGGTGCTGGACGGCGAGCTGCCGATCTGGCGGCTGACCACCGTGGTGGGGCGCAACTGATGCGACACACGACAAGCTGCCGGGGTTTTACCCTGATTGAGCTGTTGCTGGCGATCAGCCTGATGGCCTTGATGACGGTGTTGAGCTGGCGTGGTCTGGACGGTATCAGCCGGGCCCAAAACCGGTTGCAACAACAATCTGACGATGTGCTGGCGCTGCAGGCCACGCTGGGGCAATGGGGCGCTGACCTGGAGGCCATGGCTGAGCAGCCCGACATGCCCAGTCTGGACTGGGACGGCCGGGCACTGCGCCTGGTGCGACGCAGCAGTGCTGAGCCGGGTGCGGGCCTGCGGGTGGTGGCCTGGGCGCGGCGCAGTGAAGCGGGCCGGGGTCAGTGGCTGCGCTGGCAGTCGCCGCCGCTGTTAACGCGCAGTGCGCTGGATCTTGCCTGGCAAAAAGCGCAGGGCTGGGCCCAAACCCCAAGCGAAGATGATTTGGCGCGCGAGGTGCGCACGGTGGCGCTGGACCAGTGGCAAATTTTTTATTTTCGTGGCAATGCCTGGAGCAATCCGCTGTCCAGTGCAGGCAGCGCCGACAGTGTCCCGGTCGCGACGCCAAGCGCCAGTGCGGGCGTGCTGGCAACCGTGCCCGATGGGGTGCGGCTGGTGTTGACCTTGTCACCTGGGCAGGCCATCAACGGCACATTGACGCGTGACTGGGTGCGCGGTTCGATGCGGGGTGGCCAATGAGAGCGCAACGCGGCGCCGCCATTTTGACCGCCATGCTGACGGTGGTGCTGGTGGCAACACTGGCATCGGGCATGTTGTGGCAACAATGGCGCAGCGTGGAGGTCGAGTCCGCCCAGCGCACGCGGGTGCAATCGGCCTGGATTCTGACCGGTGCGCTGGATTGGGCGCGTTTGATTTTGCGTGAAGACGCGCGCCAGGGCGGGCCCGACTACCTGGCCGAACCCTGGGCCGTGGCGCTGGCGCCGGCGCGCCTGACCACGTTTTTGGCGGCTGAGCGCGGTGAGGCTTTGGTGGGTGATGACGCCGACAGTGTGCAAGACGCATTTTTGGCAGGCGCCATGCAAGACCTGCAGGCGCGCCTGAATCTGATCAATCTGATTGACAACGGCAAACTTCACGCGCCCAGCCTGGCAGCCTGGACCATTCTGTTCAAACAACTGAATTTGCCCGAGTCTGAGTTGTTGGCCTTGACGCAGCAGCTGTTGCGGGCCTATGGCCCGGTCTTGCCTGCGGCTGCGGCTGGGCAAGTGCAGACCCCGTTGCGCCCGCAGACCATTGACGACTTGGTCTGGCTGGGCTTGTCCCCGGCTACCTTGCAGGTTTTGGCTCCTTTTGTCACGCTGCTGCCAGCGCGCACCCCGGTCAACCTCAACACGGCCACCCCCGAGGTACTGATGGCCTGCATTCCCGGTCTGGACATGGCGCAGGCGCGCTCGCTGGAGACCGCACGTGATGCCCAACACCTGAGCACGCTGGCGGATGCCGAGCAACGTCTGGGTGACGCGACGATCAAGCTCAATGCCACCGAGCACGCCATATCATCCCGGTTTTTCAGCGTCACCGGGCAACTCCGGGTGGGACAAACCCTGCTGCAAGAGACCTCGGTGCTGCAACGCGACGGTCTGGACGTCAAAATCCTGCTGCGCACCCGCGAGGTGGTTCGCACGGGTGCGCCACTCTTACAATGATCCGAAGCTGTTCACCATGACCACTCTCCTCATTACCCTACCCATTGCCAGCACCGACGCTGTCGCCTTGTACGACTATGTGCTGGCCGCTGAAGGCAGCGCAGAACTACGCAGTGCCGGTGTGCCGCTGGGATTGCTGCCAATGCCCCCGGACCGCCAGACCGAGGTGCTTGTGGTGCTGCCCATGCAAGCCCTGTCCTGGCATCAGGTGCAGTTGCCCAAGGGCAGCCTGGCGCGTGGCCTGATGGCGGAGCGCGGCGCCGGCCGTTTGCGCAGCATCCTTGACGGTTTGCTGGAAGACCAGTTGCTCGACGAGCCGGCACAGTTGCACCTGGCGCTGCAGCCCCAGCCGGTGGTGGCTGCCCCGGTGTGGGTGGTCGCCTGTGACAAGGCCTGGCTCGCCGGGCATTTACTGGCCTTGGCGCAAGCGGGTCTGGCGGCCAGCCGGATCGTGCCCGAGTTCAGCCCCGAGGCATTGGCGCAAACCCTTTATGTGGTCGGTGACGAACACCAGCCGATGCTGGTGGGCCACAATTTGGTGCCGTGTTCCCTGTCTGCCAGCACGGTGGCCTGGTTGGGTGAGCCATCGGCTCAAGGCCTTCTGCCTGAGCTGGTCGCCGAACCTGCCGTGGCCGCGCTGGCTGAAAGCCTGTTCAAGCGCCCGGTCACTTTGCTGCAGCGGCCGCAGCGGCTGTTGCAGGCGGCGCAAACCGCCTGGGACTTGTCCCAGTTTGACCTGGTTAATGCCAACCGGGACCGGGTGTGGGCCAAACTGGCGTTGGGCGCCCAAAGTTTGCTGCATGCCGCGCCGTGGCGCGCGGCGCGGCTGGCCCTGCTGGCGCTGGTGCTGGTGAACCTGGTGGGACTGAATGTATGGGCTTTGCGTGAGCAGGCGGCACTGCAAGTCAAACGCCAGGCAGTGCGTTCGGTGCTGACGGGTACCTTTCCCAAAATACCGGTGGTGGTGGACGCGCCGCTGCAAATGGCGCGCGAAGTGGCAGCTTTGCAGCGCGCCAGCGGTGCCGCCTCAGGCACCGACATGGAAGCCATGCTGGCCGCGTTGGCCGCCGTGGTGCCCGTGACGCAAACCTTGACCTCGCTTGATTACGTTGCGCAGGAATTGCGCACCAAAGTACCAGCCAACTCGGCCGCCGAGCAGGCGCGGGTGGTGCTGGCGCTTAAACAACAGGGGCTGGCTGCCAGTTGGGATGGCGCGCAGTGGTTGCTTAAACAGGGGCCGACACCATGAACCTACTGACGCAATTGAAAACCCGCTGGCGCAGCATGACACCGCGTGAACAGCGCTGGGTGATGTTGGCTGGCGCCGTGACCAGCCTGGCCCTGTTGTGGTGGCTGGTGTTGGCGCCCGCGCTGGCCGTGCTCAAGGCGGCCCCGGCGCAGCATCAGGCGCTGGATGCCCAGTTGCAGCACATGCAGCGTCTGCAAGCCCAGGTCAAAGCCTTGCAGGCCCAACCGGTGCTCTCGGTCGATGAGGCGCGCCTGGCGCTGGAGCTTTCGCTCAAGCCGCTGGGGACTGCGGCACAAATGGTCGTGCAATTGGACCGTGTCACCGTCACGCTCAAGGCGGTCAGTGCCAGCGCCTTGGCACAGTGGCTCGCCACTGCCCGGCAAAACGCGCACACCGCGCCGCTTGAAGCGCACCTGGTGCGCAACCCGGCCGGCAGTTGGGACGGCACCCTGGTGCTCAATCTGGGTGCGAAGTCATGAAACTGAGGCAAAAATCCACCCCCTGGGGCTGGGCGCTGAGCGGCGCACTGCTGGGCTTGTTGCTGAGTACTGCGCTTTTTGCCCCGGCCCGCTGGCTGTCTTCGCTGTTGCGTCAAGTCAGCCAGGGCCAGTTGCTGCTGCAAGATGCGCGCGGCACGGTCTGGACGGGTTCGGCCAGGGTCACGGTGACCGGCGGTCCGGGGAGCCAGGAAACGGCCACACTGCCCGGCCGTCTGGCCTGGATTTTTTCGCCCGGTCTGGGCCCTGCACGGTTACAGCTTCATGCCGACTGTTGTATGCAGCAAGCCTGGGCCATGCGCTTGCAACCACGTTGGAACGGTTTTCAGGTCAGCCTGTCAGATGCGCAGTCGCAGTGGCCGGCCAAGTTGCTGGCTGGCCTGGGCACACCCTGGAACACGATTCAGCCGCAAGGTGAGCTGCTGCTCACCACCCAGGGCCTGACGCTGGCCTGGGCCGCAGGGCGCCTGGTGTTGTCGGGGGCTGCACAACTTGACGCCATGAATCTGTCGTCGCACCTGTCTACGCTGCGCCCCATGGGCAGCTACCGTTTCAGCTTGACCGGTGGCACACCGGTCTCCCTGGCCCTGACCACGCTGCAGGGCAGTCTGCAGCTCACTGGCAGCGGGCAGTGGGTGGGCGGCCAATTGCGTTTTAACGGCGAGGCCAGTGCTGTGCCACAGCATCAGGCGGCCCTGTCAAATCTCCTGAATCTTATTGGGCGGCGCAATGGCGCACGCTCCATCATCAAAGTGGGTTGAACCAGCATGACCAAATTGACTTTTGTCCGATCCCGCCACCCCCTGTCCTGCGTTGCGGCTGGCGCCCTGTTGACCGTGACCCTGGCGGTGTTGCCCGCGTTGGCTGTGGCGCAGAGCGCAGCCCGATCCGCCGAGCCGGTGACGCTGAACTTCAACAATGCCGAGATCGACGCGGTGGCGCGCACCTTTGCCAGCATCACTGGGCGCAACGTGGTGGTGGACCCGCGCGTCAAGGGCACCTTGACGCTGGTGACCGACCAACCCGTGAGCCGCGCTGCCGCCATGGGCCAGTTTGTGGCGGCGCTACGCCTGCAGGGCTTCACCCTGGTAGAGACCGATGGCTTGTACAAGGTGGTGCCAGAGGCCGATGCCAAATTGCAAAGCGCCAGGGTGAACGTGCAGAGTGATGACGACAGCAACTTGCCCTCGGGCAACCAGATCGCCACGCAAATTTTTAAGCTCAATTTTGAATCTGCCAACAACCTGGTGCCGGTGCTGCGGCCCCTGATCAGTCCCAACAACACCATCAACGCCAACCCGGGCAACAACTCGCTGGTGATCACCGACTACGCCGACAACCTGCGCCGCATGGGCCGCATCATTGCCGCCATGGACGTGGCCAACGCCACCGATGTTGAAGTCATTGCGCTGCAACATGCCATTGCCTCTGATCTGGCACCCCTGGTGCTGCGGCTACTGGGTTCCAGCAGCTCGGCGGCACCGGCGGGGCAGGCGGACACCTCCTTCAAAACTACCTTGATCGCGGAGCCACGCTCCAACAGCCTGATTTTGCGTGCCGCCAACGGCGCCCAACTGGCGCTGGCGCGTTCCTTGGTGGCGCGGCTGGATCAGCCCGAAGCGGGCAGCAACAACGGCGCTGCGGGCAACATTCATGTGGTGTACCTGAAAAATGCCGACGCCACCAAAATTGCGGCTACCCTGCGTGCCGCCATCAGTGGCAGTGCAGTGTCGGCGGGTGCTCCCACCGGGGCACCGGGCACGGCGGGGGGCGCGATCGCACAAGCCACCACGGGCGGCCAGATCCAGGCCGATGTGGCCACCAATTCGCTCATCATCACCGCGCCTGAACCCCAGTACCGACAGTTGCGCGCCGTCATCGACAAGCTCGACGGCCGGCGTGCCCAAGTGTTCGTTGAGAGTCTGATCGCCGAGGTCAGCGCCGACCGGGCGGCTGAATTCGGTATCCAGTGGCAGGGCCCCCTGGGCAAGGCCGGTGACGGTGTGATTGGCTTGCTGGGCAGCAACTTTGGCACCGGCGGCAAAAACATCATCAACCTCGCGATTGGTGGCGCAACCGGCGCCGTGGCGCCCGGGCGCGGGCTCAATTTTGGCGCGGCGCAGCAAACCAACGGGGTGTATGTGCTGGGTTTCCTGGCGCGTTTCCTGGAAGATTCCGGCAGTGGCAATGTGCTCTCTACGCCCAATTTGCTGACGCTGGACAATGAAGAAGCCAAAATTGTGATTGGTCAAAATGTGCCCTTTGTCACCGGCCAGTTCACGAACACCGGCGGCAGCAGCAACGGCTCGGTCAATCCGTTTCAGACCATCGAGCGCAAGGACGTGGGCCTGACGCTCAAGGTCAAGCCGCAAATCAGTGAAAACGGCACTGTCAAGCTGGCCATTTATCAGGAGGTCTCCAACGTGCTGGCCTCCAGCGTCAACGCCCCCAACGGCCCAACCACCAACAAGCGCACGATCGAGTCCAACGTGCTGGTGGAAGACGGCGCCATTGTGGTGCTGGGTGGCCTGCTGCAAGATGAATACTCGGGCAACGAGGAAAAAGTGCCGGGCCTGGGCGATGTGCCGCTGTTTGGCAATTTGTTCAAGAGCGAAGCCCGCACCCGCAAAAAGACCAACCTGATGGTGTTTTTGCGCCCGGTGGTGGTGCGTGATGCGCAGGCCACAGACCGGCTCTCGATGGATCGCTACGATCTGATGCGCGCCGGCCTGGAGGCGGCCCAGCCCGCCCCCAGCCGCCTGGTGCCCATCAACGAGGCGCCGCAGTTGCCGCCAGCGCCGCCCAGGCCAGCCGCCAACGGCACGCCTGCGCCGCTGCTGGCACCGGGCCAGTAAGCTGTAGCCAACGAGCTGGTCCATGCGTTACCCCTTACCTTATGCCTTTGCCAGAAGCCATCAGCTGCTGCTGGAAGAAGACGCGGGCGCCTTCACCCTGCTGGTGCACGCGGCGTCTGCCCCCGGTGCCGTCGGTGAGGTGCTGCGCAAATACCCGCTCTGCCAGTTGCAGACACACACCGCTGCCACGCTGATCCAGCGCATCAGCGCTGCTTATGCCCAGGGCGAGTCAAGTGCAGCCGCCGTTGTGAGCGAGGTCGAGAGCGACGCCGACCTGAGCCGGATGATGCAGGAGCTGCCCGCCATCGAAGACCTGCTGGAAACTTCGGACGATGCGCCCATCATCCGCATGCTTAATGCGCTGCTGACACAGGCCGCGCGCGACGGCGCCAGCGACATCCACATCGAGCCCTACGAGCGCCACAGCAGTGTGCGTTTTCGGGTGGACGGCACGCTGCGCGAGGTGGTGCAACCCAACCGGGCGTTACACGCCGCCCTGATCTCGCGCCTGAAAATCATGGCCGAGCTTGACATTGCCGAGCGCCGCCTGCCGCAAGACGGCCGCATCAGCCTGCGTATTGGCACGAGGGCGGTGGACGTGCGTGTGTCCACCTTGCCCAGCGCCCATGGCGAGCGCGCGGTATTGCGTCTGCTTGACAAATCCGAGGGCCGCCTAAGCCTGGAAGCGCTGGGCATGCAGGGCGAGGTGCTGCGCCGCTTTGAGCAGCTGGTCACACAACCGCACGGCATTGTGCTGGTGACCGGCCCCACCGGCTCGGGCAAGACCACCACGCTGTATGCCGCGCTGCAACGGCTGGACTCAAGCAGCAGCAACATCATGACGGTAGAAGACCCGATCGAGTACGAGCTGGCGGGGGTCGGCCAGACCCAGGTCAACGCCAAGATCGACCTGACTTTTGCCAAAGCCCTGCGCGCCATCCTGCGGCAGGACCCGGACGTGATCATGATCGGTGAAATCCGCGACTTCGAGACCGCCCAGATCGCCATTCAGGCCTCGCTGACCGGCCACCTGGTGCTGGCCACGTTGCACACCAATGACGCCGCCAGCGCCGTGACGCGCCTGACCGACATGGGTGTCGAGCCGTTTTTGTTGAGCTCCAGCCTGCTGGGCGTACTGGCCCAGCGACTGGTGCGCAAGCTGTGCCCGCATTGCACGCTTGATAACCACCCGGTCGGCTGTGCCCAGTGCGGCCAGACCGGCTACAGCGGTCGCAGCGGCGTGTTTGAGCTGTTGGTCACCGACGATGCCATTCGCGCCCAGATTCACAGCCGCGCCTCGGAGGCCGACATCCGCGCGGCCGCCTTGGCTTCCGGCATGGTGCTGATGCGTGATGACGGTGAGCGCCTGGTGCGCCAAGGCGTGACCTCGCGCGAAGAGTTGCTGCGCGTCACACGCGATTAGGCTGCAGAAAGCATTAGCCCATGCCGGTCTATTCCTTTGAAGCCCTCAGCGCCGCTGGCGACACACGCAAGGGTGTGATCGAGGCGGACTCGGCCAAGGCCGCGCGCGGTCTGCTGCGTGCCCAGGCGCTGGTGCCGCTTAAGGTGGAGGCTGTCAGCGCCCAGGCAAGTGACCCAGCACAGGCCGGCAAGGCCCGTCGACGCGGCCGCGTTTTCAGCGCCACCGCCCTGGCCATCTGGACGCGTCAGCTCGCTGGTCTGGTGTCTTCGGGTCTGCCACTGGAGCGTGCGTTGTCGTCGCTGTCGGATGAGGCTGAAAAAGCCCCTGAACGTGAGTTGGTGGCCATGCTGCGCGCCGAGGTCAACGGTGGCACGCCGTTTGGCAAGGCGCTGGCCCAGCACCCGCGCGAGTTTTCGGATATTTTTGTGGCGGTGATCGGCGCCGGTGAGCAAAGCGGCAACCTCGGGCTGGTGTTGGAACGCCTGGCCGACGACCTTGAAGAACAGCACGCGCTCAAAGCCAAGTTGATCGGCGCCGCCCTGTACCCGGCCATTGTGTCGCTGGTGGCGGTGGTCATCGTGCTGTTCTTGGTGACCTACGTGGTGCCGCAGGTGGCCAACGTATTTGCCGGCAGCAAGCGTGCGTTGCCCTTGCTCACGGTGATCATGATTTCCACCAGTGCCTTCCTCCGAAATTACGGCTGGTTGCTGTTGCTGGCAGGGGTTGCTGGCGTTTTTGGCGCGCGCCTGGCCCTGGCCAATGAAAAACTGCGTGAGCGATTTGATGCCGCCTGGCTGAATCTGCCGATTCTGGGCAAGATGTCGCGCAGCTACAACTCGGCGCGTTTTGCCAGTACCCTGGCCATGCTGGCCGCGGCGGGTGTGCCCATTTTGAAAGCCTTGCAGGCGGCCGCCCAGACCTTGTCCAACCGCGCCATGCGCACCGATGCGCTTGACGCCCTGGTGCTGGTGCGTGAAGGCGCGCCGCTGGCCTCGGCGCTGGCGCAAAAAAAGCGCTTTCCGGGCTTGCTGGCCATGTTTGCGCGCCTGGGTGAACAAACCGGCACCTTGCCCCTGATGCTGCAGCGTGCCGCCAAACAGCTTAGCACCGAGGTGCAGCGCCGTGCCATGCAGCTTGCCACCCTGCTGGAGCCGCTGCTGATCGTGGCGATGGGCGGGGTGGTGATGCTGATCGTGCTGGCGGTGCTGATGCCGATCATCCAGCTCAATCAGTTGGTGAAGTAGCTGTTTCATGGGGGTTTCTGGGCATCATCGCGGCACGCCACCCGGTCATGGCAGTTTGCACCAGGCGGCATCGGGTTGCCAACTGGCGGCCCAGGCGGGTAACTGGTCGGCGGGCATGGGCCGGGCAATGCCGTAGCCTTGGGCCAGCTCGCAGCCCAGGTGCAGCAATGCTGTGCCGTGCGCCACTGTTTCCACGCCTTCGGCAATGACCTCGCGCTTGAAAGCCGCAGCCAGGCCGATGACGCCTTGCAAAATGGCCAGATCATCCGGGTCGTCGAGCATGTCGCGCACAAAACTCTTGTCGATTTTGAGCAGCGCCACGCGCAAGCGCTTGAGGTAAGTGAGTGATGAATAGCCGGTGCCAAAGTCATCCAGCGCAAACCGCACGCCCATCGTGGCACAGGCCTCAAGGACCTGCGATACCTGCGCCATGTCTTCCAGTGCGCTGGTTTCCAGCACTTCAAGCTCCAGGCTGGACGCACACACTTGCGGGTGCGCCGCAAGCAAGGCTTGCAGACGCGCGACAAAGTCACCCTGCTGTAACTGGCGGGCGCCAATGTTGACGCTGACGGGCAACTCAAGCCCTGCGGCTTGCCATTGCCCGATTTGGGTCAGGGCGGTGTTGATCACCCATTCGCCAACTTCCACCGCCAGCGGGTGATCTTCGATCACAGGCAAGAATTCTGCCGGCGCCAGCAGCCCGCGTTCCGGATGTTGCCATCGGATAAGCGCCTCGGCGCCAATGACTTTGCCGCTGCGCATATTCACCTTGGGCTGGTAGTGCAACACGAATTCGCAGTTCGCCAGTGCTTGGCGGAGGCGCTTCAGGCTTTCGTGGTGATGGCGCAGGCTGTTGTCTTGCGCGGCATCAAAGATCTGGTAGCGGTTTTTGCCCGCCACTTTGGCTTGGTACATGGCCTGGTCGGCCTGACGCAGGAGTTGATCCGCCTCAATGTCTTGCGCCTGCGGGTAGAAGGTGATGCCCACGCTGGCCGACACCTGCAGGCTCAGCTCACCCACCTGCACCGGCAGGGCTGCCGCTGCCAGCAGCCGGTGGAGCAAGGGCACGCTGGTTGACGTGTCCTCCAGGTCGATCAGCACGGCCACAAATTCATCGCCACCCAGGCGCGCCAGCGTGTCGCCTTCGCGCAACGCCTCTTTCATCCGCTTGGCCAGAACGATGAGTATCTGGTCGCCGGTCTGGTGGCCGTGGCGGTCGTTGATGGCTTTGAAGCCATCCAGGTCGAGGTAGGCTACAGCCAACTGGTGTTGGCGACGTAGTGCTTGCACCATGGCCTGCTGCAGCCGGTCGGCCAATAGACGGCGGTTGGGCAGGTGGGTCAGCGGATCAAAGTACGCCAGCTTTGCCACATGGGCCTCGGCCTGCCTGCGGGCGGTGACATCATGCGAAATCACGATCAAGCGGGGTTCCTGGCCCGGCGCGACCGGCTTGCGTGCCACCGACAATTCAAACCAGCGCGGTCCATCAGGCATTGTCAGCATCAGCTCGCGGCCATGGGAAAACCCGCTCTCTTGTGCCTGGGCCAGGGCATCCAGCACCAGCGCCGCGGCCTCTGCGGGCAGGACCTGCGCCACTGTCTTGCCCACCAGGTCTTGCATGGGTGTCATCAGCAACCGGGAGTGCGGCGCGTGGCAGGTGTAATAGCGGCCGTCCAGACCCATTTCAAACAACAGGTCCGGAATGGCGCTCAGGGTGGCCGCAAGCTGTTGCTCAGACGCCTGAATCTCCAGCGTGCGGGCGTGTACCTGCTGCTCCAGGTCGTGCCGTTGGGCCGACTGGCGCAACTGTAGTTTGAAAAGGTAAGCCAACAGCATCGACCACAACACGACCACACTGGCTTTGACGGTCAGACCGACCGGGTCGTCCCAGCCGGCCGTGGGTGACACGCTCAGCGTCCAGCCGCCGTTAGGCACCGAAAAGCTCTTGCGTACCGGATCAGGCAGGGCCTGGTTGCTCGACGCCATGATGACCTGCATCTGCCCACTTTCAGGCACGATGCGCCACAGTTTGTAGTTGAAGCCGCGCGCCGACAACTCCGGCAATTTAACCGGGTCCAGGGCTTGCGGCAGTTTGAGCACCACATTGACGAAGCCCCAAAAACTGGTCGTGCCATCAGCCTGGTTCCAAAATATCGGCAGTCTGGCCACCAGGCCGGTACCCCCCTGGCGCAACGCCAATGGCCCGGCCAGGGTGAGCTTACCGGTGTTGCGCGCCAGCTGCGTCTCAGCCCGCATCACCGGGTCTTGCAAAAGATTCAGGCCAATGGCCGCTTCATTGCCTGTGATCGGCACCGCATGGGCAATGATGCCGTCCGGGGCATAAATCAGCACAGATGCCCCGGGGTAGTCCGGCAGCATTTTGGTGGCCACATGCTCAAAGTCATTGATCTTGCCCTCTGCTTGCTGAACCAGCGCGGCCATCGCGTACACCACGGAAAGCGCACGGTCAAGGTGGTTTTGTGTCTCATTGGCACGGTCACTGGCGAGTGCATAGACTTGCGCCCGTGCGGTGTCAAGGCGATTGCCTTCCATCTGCCAGACGATCACCCCACCCAGCATCAGCGATGTCAATAACACCAGCGAAGTGAACAGCTGTGGCCGCCTTGACAGTGTTGATGCCAAGGAAACGAAGAGGGCATTAAATCGCATGGGCACTAGTATGCATCAGGGATATCGGGCCTTGATTCTGGGAAAAACGCCCGATTTTGGCGTGAAGAACAGCGTTGGGCGTCATGCCGGACTTGACCCGGCAGCCATGACTTCGGACCACATGGATTGCATCCGCCATGACCGTCGCGTGGCCCGGATGCCATCCGGGGGTAGCTTGGCCCGAAGTGCTTCTGTTCTATCGCTCGGGACGCAAGGTCTGCCGATCCCGCCGCCTGACAGGCGTTTGGGTGGCGGCTACCAGTCCACCAGACTTAAGCCCACGCTCAGCGCCGTGCGGCGGCGGTTGTAGTCCACCATCGAGTCGCCATAACCGCTGAACAGTTGGGTGTGCAAGCGCAGGCCGCTGTTGTTGCCAATAAAGCCGCTGTCGCCGAGCTTGCGCAGCCACTCCAGGCGCACCGAACCGTTGCCGTGGGCGCGTAATGCATGGCGCAGCGTCACGCCCAAGGTGTGGTCGGGGTTGACGTTCCAGTAGCCGGCCAGTTCAGCGCGGCCGACCAGGTCGCTGATGTCGGGGTTGTCGTCGTTGACCAGGTCTTCCGGGGTGCGGTACCAGAGCTTGCCCAGCAGGTGGAACTTCTGGTCCTTTTCCATGCCGGCCATCAGGATGGTGCGGTTCCAGCTGCGCGACAGCGGCAGCGGTTGGCCATTGGACTGGTGGTTGATGCTGATGCCGGCGTAACGCAGCTGCCAGCCCCAGGGCATAGCAGCCTCCAGCGGGTAGATGTAGATCAGCTCAGGTTCATGGTCGGTGGTGCGGAACGGCCGCGACAGGTCGCCGCTGAAAATTTGCCAGTTGGATTGTTGTGAGTAGGCAAACCAGATCGAGTCGCGCCGGAAGGGCTCGTTTTGCGTCAGCAAGCCCTGGGCAATTTTGGTGCGAATTGACAAGCCAAGGCGCATCTCGGTGGTTTTGAACGACAGGGCGGATGCCGCCGTATGACCGGGCGCGGGTGACGTGGGTTGGGCATTGACGCTGTCAGAGCCGATCCAGGACAGGCTGATGGGCTGGTAGCCGCGAATGCCAAAGGTGCCGCAGTCGCTGCCTGCTTCCAGCTCCCAGTAGCGTGACAGTTCCGAGAACTTCGGGTTTTTGCAGTTGTGTGCTTCAGGTGCCACCATGGTCAGGACGATGGGGGCTGCTGAGGCGACAGGTGCCACAGGGGGGGTGGGCGGCGGCTTGTCTTGCTGCTGCGCCCATTGGTCAAAGCATTGCAGGCGTGCGACGCTGTCACTGCGCAAACCCATGCACTGTTGCCATCCAGCGTGGTCGGGCGCGGGTTGATTTAAGGAGACTGCTTGTGCGCTTGCTTCTATATGCACAGTGAAGCAGGCCATGAATAGCAAAGTGCCGGTTGACAAAAAGAGGCGGTCAGTTGCGGGTGTGAGGATGTTTTTGGATGTCATGCGTGTGAAAAAACGCAGCAGATAATTTAGGCGGACTAGGTTGAGTTTGGCTTGCACACGCTGCGTCTTACGCATTTTGAATCAGTTTTCATGAAATTTAATACTTTTCAAAAAAGTACTAAAAGTGGCTTTTGTGCCTGATCCTGCAGTCAGGCTCCGGTATTTACAGCGAAATTCTTTCATTGACTGGATAAACTGCACGCATAAAACGAACAACGCAAACCATGCTGAATGCGCTATTTGATCCATGCCGTTGTCAGTGTGAACCCAACTTTGTTGATTGCCTCGCAAACTTGACGTGAATAGAATGATTTGATGACCTCCGACCCTGAACCTTCTGCGCTGACTGCGACTGAGATTTTCAACCTGAAAAAGACCGTTTTTGCCTTGCGTGAGGCGCTGGAACGGGCCCAGGCGGATGCCGACGAGGCGGTGCGCCAGGGGGTGTCCCTGGCCAATGCAGACCTTGTGCAGTTCAAGGCCACCATTATTGCGCTGCGTGACGAGCTACAGGACTGGCCGCTGCGCCGTGACGATGCCGTCAGGTTGGCATTGGCGCCGCAATTTGATGAAATCAGGCAATTAAAAGACACCATTGCCGCCTTGCGCAACACACTGGAGCTGGCGCAAGTGGCCAAAGAAGACGCGGTTTCGGCTGCGCGGACGCAGGACCATGCAGAAATCATGCAATTAAAAGCTACCATCCAGGCCTTGCGTGACCAATGGCAGGCCACGTTGACCCCACAGACCAAGGTGGCGCCATGAACCAAGTCAAACCCAAGCCTGCCGCTTCGCGCTCCTCTGTTGCGGCCAAGCGTGCGCCGAGCTCTGCGGTGCGATCACGCCTCAAGCTGGTGGAACTGCTGCTGGAGGTGTCGCGTCAAATGGCCGCCTACGATTCGCTCGACGACGTGCTGCGGGCGCTGGTTGAGATGACCACCACGGCGTTGGGCGCCGAGCGTGGCACCTTGTTTTTGAACGACGAACAGACCAACGAGCTGTATTCGCGCGTGGCGCAGGGCAATATCAAACGCGAAATCCGGCTGCTGAACACCAGCGGCATTGCCGGTTATGTCTTTACCTCGGGCGAGTCGGTCTTGATTGCCGATCCCTATTCAGACCCGCGCTTTAACCGCTCGGTGGACGAGCAAACGGGCTTTGTCACGCGCAACATCCTGTGTGCGCCGATCCGGACCGTGAAGGGCGAGATCATTGGTGTGGCGCAAACCCTGAACAAAGTGACTGGCGTGTTCAGCAAACACGACCTCACGGTGCTGGAAGCCATGACCACCCAGGGCACGCTGGCCTTGCAGAGCGCGGTGTTCATCGAGCGTATGCACGCGGTGCGCAAACAGGAGATGGAGTTTGTCGATGTGGTGTCCGAGATGACAGCCGACATCAAACTCGGTTCGCTGCTGCAAAAGGTCATGGGCGAGGCCACCCGCATGCTCAAGGCGGAACGCTCCACCCTGTTCCTGAACGACGACAAGACCCACGAACTGTGGTCTGAAGTGGGCCAGGGGCTGGCGTCGGTCCAGATCCGGCTACCCAACCACCTGGGTATTGCCGGTGCGGTGTTCAGCAGCAGCAAGGCGATCAACATCCCTTACGCCTATGCCGACCTGCGGTTTAATCCGGCGTTTGACAAGAAAACCGGGTATTTCACGCGCTCTATTTTGTGTGTGCCCATCATCAATAAAAATGGCAAGACCATTGGCGTGACCCAGGTGCTTAACAAGCACGGTGGTCCGTTCACGGCGGAGGACGAGTCGCGGCTGCGTGCCTTTACCGCACAGATTGCCATTGCCCTGGAAAACGCCAAGTTGTTTGCCGATGTGCACAACATGAAAAATTACAACGAGGCCATGCTGGAGTCCATGTCCAATGCGGTGCTCACGCTCGACGAGGGCGGCAACATTGCCACCTGCAACACCGCCGGACTCAAGATTTTGCAAGTGACTGCGTCGCAAATTCTGCATCGGCCAGCGGCAGATTTTTTCAGTGGTGCCAACGACTGGATTTTGGCGCGACTCAAGCAGGTGGAAGACAGCGCCATGGTCGACGTGCTGATGGATGCCGAGTTGCAGGTGGGCGACGACAAAGTGTCGGCGAACGTGACGCTGCTGCCGCTGTTGAATATGGACAAAAAGCGCCTGGGGTCGATGCTGCTGATCGAGGACATCAGCAGTGAAAAGCGCATGAAGTCCACCATGTCGCGCTACATGGACCCGGGCATTGCCGACCGGCTGGTGGCCAGCGGGGCCGAGTTGCTGGGCGGCCAAAGTGTCATGGCCACGGTGCTGTTTTCAGACATTCGCGGCTTCACCACCATCTCGGAGCAATTGGGGCCGCAAGGCACGGTGGCGCTGCTCAACGAGTACTTCACCCTGATGGTCGATTGCATCTCGCACGAAGAAGGCATGCTCGACAAGTTCATTGGTGATGCCATCATGGCGGCGTTCGGGATCCCGGTGGGGCATGACGACGACGCCGACCGGGCGGTGCGCGCGTCGATTGCCATGGTGCGTGATTTGGCGCGCTGGAACGTGCCGCGTGTGGCGGCGGGCAAGTTGTCGGTGGACATGGGCATCGGGCTTAATACCGACATGGTGGTGTCGGGCAATATCGGTTCGAAAAAGCGCATGGACTACACCATCATTGGTGACGGCGTCAACCTGGCTTCGCGGTTGGAGTCCGCCTGCAAGCAGTACGGCGCTCATATTCTGGTGAGCCAGTTCACCATGGCCCAGCTGCGCGGCACCTACCGCACCCGCGAGCTGGACCTGGTGGTGGTCAAGGGCAAAACGCAGCCGGTGGCCATTTTTGAGGTGCTGGACTACCACACCACCGAGTCCTACCCCAACCTGATCGATGCGCTGGGTTACTTTCGCGACGGTCTAGCCAAGTACCGGCAAGGCAAGTGGCGGGACGCGGTCAAACAATTTGACCAGGTGCTGGCGCTGAACCCGGCTGACAAGGCTGCCAAGCTCTACGTGGAGCGTTGCCAGCAACTCGCCGAGCACCCTCCCGGCGATGCCTGGGACGGTGTCTGGGTGATGCAAAGCAAGTAGTCGTTAGCGCACCAGCGCCCGCGCTGCTTCCCCGTCAAGTGCCTTTTGGGCAAACTCGGCGCGTAAGGCCCTGAGCTTTTCGCGCGGGTCTTCTTTCACCGTGGCTTGATCCAGCCCCATCTCGGCAATAAAGCGGCTGGGCTGGGCCGCAATCATCTCGCGGCCCTTTTTGCGTTTGCGTGTCCAGCTCACGGCCAGGCTGCGCTGGGCGCGGGTGATGCCCACGTACATCAGCCGGCGCTCTTCCTGCAGGTGCGTGGTGAGTGTTTCGCTGGCGGCCTCCTGAGCGGCCGCGCGCAGTGCGCTTGACGCGTTGCCTGCAGGCAGGTCGTCGGGGTTGTCGCGCAGCTTGAAGGGCAGCATGCCCTCGGTCACACCAACCAGCATCACATGCGGCCATTCCAAGCCCTTGGCGGCATGCAGGGTCGACAGCGTGACCACGTTCTGGTCGGTCTCGCGCTCGCTGATGGTGGACAACAGCGACACGGTTTGCGCCACCTCCAGCAGCGACTTGACCTCGCCCGCCATGCTTACGCCGGCCGCATCGTCAATCTGGCCACCACAGCGCCCGCTCATCCAGTCGCAAAAATCCAGCACATTGCTCCAGCGCGCCGCGGCCACCTTCTCGCTGTCTTCGCCGTCCAGCAGGTATTTCTCAAAGTCGATGTCTTTGAGCCAGTCGAGCAAAAAAGTTTTGGCGGCCTCTGCCCCCAGCGTGTGGCGGGCGCGAAATTCGAGGTCGTTGATCTCGCGGCCAAACTCGTGCAAAGTGCCCAGCGCCTTGCCCGAAATGACGGCCCCCAGGCTGCTGGAAAACAGCGCCTCGAACATGCTGACCCGGTATTTGGTGGCAAAGTCGCCCAGATGGCCCAGGGTCTGGTGGCCAATGCCGCGTTTGGGCGTGGTCACGGCGCGCAAAAACGCCGGGTCGTCGTTGTTGTTGATCCAGAGCCTGAACCAAGCGCACAGGTCCTTGATCTCGGCGCGGTCAAAAAAGCTGGTGCCACCCGAGACCTTGTACGGAATCTGCGCCTTGCGCAAGGCTTTCTCGAAGGTCTTGGCCTGGTGGTTGGCACGGTAGAGCACAGCAAAGTCGCGGAATTCCTTGAACTGCTGTCCGGCCTGGTTCAGGCCGCTGGCGCGCAGGCTCTGGATGCGCGCCACGGTGCGCTCGGCCTCGTGCTCTTCGGTGTCGGCGTCGACCACTCGCACCGGTTCGCCTTCACCCAGGTCGCTCCACAGGTTTTTGGGGTAGAGCTTGGGGTTGGGCCCGATCACGTTGTTGGCGGCCCGCAAAATGGCACCGGTGGAGCGGTAGTTTTGCTCCAGCTTGATGACCTTGAGCGCCGGAAAGTCAATCGGCAACTTCTTCAGGTTGTCCAGCGTGGCGCCGCGCCAGCCGTAAATGGACTGGTCGTCGTCGCCCACGGCAGTAAAGCGGGCTTGCGCCGGGTCCTTGCCACCCACCAGCAGTTTCAGCAGCTCGTATTGGGTCGCGTTGGTGTCCTGGTACTCGTCCACCAGGATGTGCCCCACCTGGGTCTGCCACTTTTGTCGCACGGATTCGTGGTTCTGCAGCAATTTCAGGGGCAGGCTGATCAGGTCGTCAAAGTCGACGCTTTGGTAGGCCGTGAGCCGCTCTTCGTAATGCGCCATCACCCGCGCGATGATGCGCTCGTTGTCGTTGCCCGCCTGGGCGGTTGCGGCGGCGGCGTTGAGCCCCTGGTTCTTCCACAGGCTGATGGTCCATTGCCAGCTGCGCGCCGTGGCGGCGTCTACCGAGCCGCCGGCGTCTTTCAGAATGCTGTTGACATCGTCGCTGTCGAGAATCGAAAACTGCGGTTTCAGGCCCAGTGCCGCGCCGTCTTCGCGCAGCAAGCGCACACCCAGGGCGTGAAAGGTGCAAATGACCGCGTCCTTGGCCGCCCGCCCAATCAGGCCGCGCGCGCGTTCGCGCATTTCGGTGGCGGCCTTGTTGGTAAACGTGATGGCGAAGATATTTTTGGCGGCCACGCCCGACTGGATCAAGCGGCCAATCTTGTGGGTAATGACGCGCGTCTTGCCCGACCCGGCCCCGGCCAGCACCAGGCAGGGGCCATGCATGAAGTTCACAGCTTCCTGCTGGGCCAGGTTCAGGCCGGTGGTGGGGGCGGGGGATGACATGGAGATCGTTGACGCAAAGCGGGTGATGATACAGAGTCATTCGCCGCATAATCTGGCGTGTCAGCTTGAATGACAGCATAAAGAAAAACCGCAGCTACAGTCATCAACCCTACGCCGCGCTGTTGACGGGCTAAGCCCAGCACCAAAACCCGACAAAAATTGAAGCCTGGGAGACCACAGGTAATGGATCAAGTTTGGATGGCGGCAGCGTTTGGTTGGATATCTTGTGCCTTTGGCTGGCTTCTCGTTGTTTTAGATCAAATTTGCCCTTCCTTGCCCGTCGTACCATGTATCCCCTACGCTGCCCATCGGCCCGAATTGCTAATCTCTGGCGCTGGCGCTGGCGCTGGCAGTCGCAGAGCGACGGTCAGTCGGTTAGATGTTGCACTCTCTTAACAAAAAATTATGAAAACAATTCGGGTCGTGTTGGGTGTCGGTTTCCTGTCCCTCGGGCTTGCCTCGTGCGCGGTGATGAGCCCGCAGGAATGCAAGCTTGCCAATTGGCGAGAGATCGGGCTGATTGATGGCATGGCCGGCAAGCCTATGCACATCTTAGAGGAACGGCGCGGCGACTGCGCCGAGGCCAATGTGAAGGCAGATACCCACGATTACCTGGTCGGCCGTGAGCAGGGTTTGCGTACCTACTGCCAGATGTCAAACGCGTTGCAAATCGGTTTGCGTGGCGAAAGCTACCAGGGTGTCTGCCCGGCAGCGACTGACCCAGAGTTTCGTCGCCGCCATGGTATTGGTTATGACGTCTACCGCCTGCGTGGCGAACTCTCGCAACTTGAGAGGCGCTACGTTGCCCTGGAAAAGGGGCTGCGAAGCAAAAAGATCGAGCTGGAAAAACACGCCAACGAAGTGGGCAAGAACGAAGATTTCAAACGCCAATACCGCGAATTTGAAGCGCAAGAGCGCCGGATGCTTGAGGAGCAGCGGGATATCGCGCGTAACAAGCACCGGGTTGCCGACCAACTGCGCCAAGCCGAGTGGGCGTTGTCTCAGTTACGTTAATAGTCTGTACTGTCTGCGTCGGAACGCTTGGCTGGGTCTCATGATGGAAGAACGCTGGTCGGCGTGTCTTACACCGCCGCTTCCAGCGCCTGGACGAACATGGCTGCCACGTCAAAGCCGGTCTGGTCAAAGATTTCCTGAAAACAGGTCGGGCTGGTGACGTTGATCTCGGTCAGGCTGTCGCCAATCACATCCAGGCCCATCAGCAGCAAGCCGCGCTGGGCCAGCACCGGGCCAATGGCTTCGGCAATGTCACGGTCGCGCGCGCTCAACGCTTGGGCCACGCCCTTGCCGCCCGCCGCCAGGTTGCCACGCACCTCGCCACCTTGCGGAATACGCGCCAGGCAATAGGGCACCGGCTGGCCACCAATCACCAGAATGCGTTTGTCGCCTTCTGAGATGGCGGGCAGGAACTTCTGCACCATCACGGTTTGGGCGCCGTCCCTGTTGAGCGTTTCAATGATGGCGCCCAGGTTCAGACCGTCTGCCTTGACCCGGAAAATGCCCATGCCACCCATGCCGTCAAGCGGTTTGAGGATGATGTCGTGGTGATCGGCATGAAAATGTTTGATGTCTTGCGCGTCGCGCGTGACCAGGGTCGGTCCAATGAACTGGGGCCATTCCATGATAGCTAGTTTTTCAGGGTGGTCACGCAGCGCACGGGGCTTGTTGAACACCTTGGCACCCTCGCGCTCGGCCTGCTCCAGCAGGTGGGTGGCGTAGAAAAATTCACTGTCGAACGGCGGGTCCTTGCGCATCACCACGGCATCAAATTCGTGCAGGGCTTGCCCGGGCTCGTTGGGCTTGTGCTGGGCCGCGCTGAACCAGTGCACCGGGTCGCCGGTGAGGGTGATGTCGCGCACAAAAGCGGTGACTGCCGCGCCGCGTTGCCACATGATGTCTCTCGGTTCGCAGACGCTTAAAACGTGACCACGGGCTTGTGCCTCGCGCATCATGGCAAAGGTGGTGTCCTTGTAAATCTTGAAGGATTCGAGGGGGTCGGCGATGAATAACAGGTGCATTCGGGGGTTCCTAATCAGTTGAGGACAGAACTGAAGGTCTGTCCCGCAAAGTATCACAACGAGTTGAGGACAGAGCTAAAGATCTGTCTTGAATTAGTTGAGGACAGAGCAAATTTGCTACGCAAATCTTGGTTTGTCCCGCAAGCTTAAAGTGTTGGGGACAGCGCTAAAGATTTGTCCCGCAATGTATCAAATTTCAATCTTGCTGCCCAATTCCACCACCGAGTTGCTGGGCAGCTTGAGGAAGTTGGCTGCGCCGCTGGCGTTCAGGTGCATCTGAGCAAACAGTTTCTCCCGCCAGGGCGCCATACCGCTGCTCAGGGTGGGTGCGATGGTGTCGCGGCTCAGGAAATAGCTGGTGCTCATGGGTTCCAGCTCGAACCCACGGCCTTTCATGAGTTGCAGCGCGCGCGGCAAA
>MESQ01000050.1:0-22500 GCA_001771065.1 Burkholderiales bacterium RIFOXYD12_FULL_59_19
CCCTACCCGTGGTTAAAGGTTCCGCGTGCCATCGCTCGCCGGAAAATCAAGATACATGGTCACGACTGGAAGCCAAAGTAAGTGCCATTCGCCCTAGACGCTGGTGCTGATGACTATCTGGCCAAGCCCTTTGGATTGGGTGAACTGATGGCGCGTGTGCGTGCAAATTTGCGTCGACCAAGAACAGTTGCAACTGAGCCTCAGAGTGAGGCCATCGCTCAGGCAGACGCGGTTTTTCGATTTGGTGAAATTGAAATCAATCGATTTGAAAGAATTGTTCGCCGCGCTGGCACCGAGATTCATCTCACACCCATAGAGTACCGACTGCTTGCGGTTCTGATTGCGAATGTCGGGCGAGTGATCACGCACAAGCAATTGCTTCGCGATGTATGGGGCCCGTCCCACGCCGAGCAGAGTCACTATCTCCGGATTTATATGGGGCACCTTAGGCAAAAGCTGGAGGTAGACCCGGCACAACCGCAGCATTTTCTGACTGAGACGGGCGTGGGCTATCGTTTACTTTCTGACCCATGAGTTTCGTGAGCTTCATTCATTCGAGAACACCATTGAAAAAGTTCGCTACTTGCTTAGTTGGTTGATCCAATTCAGGGAACGACGGATGTTTAATTTGACTGTCAATTTCGGAGTCATCCGGGTCACCTCGACTGTGCGGCGGCCAAATGGGTCTGCGGATTGAGAAGGCTTGGCTGCCGGATATTGCCATAATAGGCATCTGGTTCATCGCTCTGTCAGGCACAGGCCCTTAAACTGTTGCCGTCAACATCTTGCGCTGCTATTCACCAACTATTGACTAAGGAATTTGCCATGAAAGGCATGATGGATTTTTTGGAAAAAGCTGGTCTGGTCAAAAGGGATTTCCCAAATGGCGTGCCAGAGAATGAAAATTCAAGCTCCGCGACGGAGGTCTCCGAGCCAATCCCCAACACAACCAATGCACCCACCGCCGTCGCAACACCCGTTGAGCCTGGGGTGGGCACCAGCAGCACGCTCAATCTGGACAGTATCTATGGCCATCACGGCGTCGGCCCCTCGTTGTATCCGGCCGAGCGGCTGTTGCGCCTGATTGACGGTTTGAGCGCCATGGACGAAACAACCCGCCAGATGGCCATCAAAGCGATGGATGCCGCCGACGAGTCCTGGACAATTGATGATCCACTGAATGATGCCGCTGCCAAGATTCGGGCGCTGGCCGAATACAGCAGCAGCATGGCAGAAAATCTGCGGCAACTTGAAATACAAACCCAGGCCCACCTGGACGCGGTGACCAGCCGCCAGGAACAGGTGGTGGGCGACATTCGCAAACAGATTGTTGAACTCGAAGGCTTGGTGACCCGTGAGCTGAGCCGCTCAGCCCAGGAAATTGCCGCCCAGGAGGCCAACATCAATGCCGCTCGTGATCAGATCGCCCGCGATTTGACCGAAGTTGGGCAGGTCAGCCAGCGGCTGCAAAGCCTGTCGAGCCAATTTGGCGCTTCCAAAACAACGATACAGGAATAACAACATGGCCAGTTTGACTCCGCTGTCCAAAGGACTCATCGGTTTGGCCGTGGTGGGCGCCATGGCCTCTGCCGTGTGGCACCTGGTGCTCAAAGAGCGTATGGGAGGGGGTGCCACGTCGGATTGGCAAAGCACGTCTGAGCCGACCTCGCCTGCCACCAACGCCGTGTCACCATCGCCGACGATCGCGCCAACGACCTCCCCATCAGTCGTGCCACCGGTCCCACCACCGCCTGCAGTCAATGTGGGTGGTTCTGCGGCAGAAAATTCTGAAATGGGGCGCAAATCGATGGCCGACGGCGACTTTGCGCAAGCGCGCAAACACCTCGAAGCCGCAGTGAACGCGGGTGACGGGCCGGCGGCGTGCCTGCTGGGTGAAATGACCCTCAAAGGGCAAGGCGGCCTTGCAGCCGACAGGGAAGCCTCGGCCAAACTGTTTCAGCTCGCGCAGTCACGCGGCAGCATTTGTTTTGCGACCGGGCAGTGAGCGCTTTAATCAAGGATTCAACATGAAATTTCGCACCATCGCCTTGCTGGCGGCTATAAGCATTGGCGGGATCACCGCTTCCCAGGCACAAGGTTTTGTCTTTGGCACGGACAAGGCACCCACCGAGGCCGCAGCGCCTGCGGGTGTGCGTAATGCCAAAGTCGAAACCGCCCAACGCCTGCTGACCCGCCTGGGTTTGCTGCGTGAGGCGCCAACTGGCCTGTTGACACCCGCCACCCAGGAGGCGATTCGTATTTTTTCCAGCCGCAATGGACTGGCACCGAGCACCCAGGTGACGGACACCTTGCTCAATGCCATTCGCCGTGTCATCTGGACCACCCAGAACTGGTCCAGCGGCAACTACAAGGGCCGCGAAAAGCTGGTGGACGCGGCAGGTCTGCGTGAGGCGCAGCTCTTGCTTGGCAAATTGGGCTTTAACGCTGGCCCGCTGGACGGTACTTTTGGTCCTCAAACCCAAGTCGCCACCGAGGCGTTTCAGGAGTCACAGGCCGTCACGGTAGACGGTTTGATCACGGCCACGGTGTTGATGAACCTGCGCCGCGCCGTCAATGGTGTGGGTGCCAAGGCAAAGGGAACCGTGCGGCTGCTCAACTGGCCTGATTACATCGAGCCCAGTGTGTTGCAAGATTTTGAAAAAGAAACAGGCGTTCGCGTAATCTACGATATTTTTGCTGGCAACGACGACCTGGTCAATAAGCTGGGCGCAGGCGGCACGCCGTACGATGTGGTGTTTCCAACCGCCAATGCGGTTCCCGCCATGGCCGCAAAAGGCCTGCTGGGCAAGCTGGACAAAGCCAGCCTGAAAAACCTTGGCAACATTGACCCCCGGGTCGACGCCACGCTGCGTTCCTGGGACAAGGATGGCGCCTACAGCTTGCCGTACATGTGGTACACGGTAGGGATTGCCTGGAACACCAAGTTGGCCCCCAAAGGCATCGCCATGGACACCTTGGTCAACGTGTTTGACCCCGAAATGGCCCGGCGCTTTCAGTCCTGTGGTGTCGGTGTGGTCGACTCCGCCAGCGACGTTGTGCCACTGGCGGCCATGGCCGGTGGTGTTGCCAAATGGGACAGCAAGAAGTCGCTGGCTGCGGCTGCCAAAGTGCTCGACGGCATCAACGGCGTTGTCAAGATCATCCCTACCGACCAGTTCATCGACGCCCTGGCCAAAGGCCAAATTTGCTTGGCAATCGGCTTTTCGGGTGACGCGGTGCAGGCACAAACCAAAGGGCGCGGCACGGTTGAATACCGCGTGCCCTCCGACGGCGGCCTGCTGGCCATTGATGCCATGGCGGTCCCGGCAAACGCCAAAAACAAACGCGAAGCGCACCTGTTCATTGATTACATCCTGCGCCCGCAGGTTATTGCCAAAATCTCCAACACCGTGGGTTATGCCAACGCCAACCTCAAGGCCGGCGAATTCATGAGTGACAGTGTCAAGTCCAACCCGGCCGTGGTACCCAGTACGGCAGCGCTGAGCCGCTCATCACCTATCCCGATCCTGTCGGAGCAGGATCAACAAGAGATAGCGCGCATCTGGGCCAGGTTTGCCAAGTAAAGTATCAAAGCGATCACCTCTTCACGTGGACAACACACCGTCATACCTGGGTGCATTCCTGAATCATCCTACCAACCGCGTCGCCCTGCTGGCCGCGGGGGTGGTGGGTATTTTTGCATCCATCCCGCTGGGCTGGACCGGGTTGGCACTGGTGGCTGTGGTGGCGCTGGGCACCGAAATTCTGGCCGCGTTGGTCATCCCCGGCCTGACGTCCTTTCGCAACTCGGTCGACCGGGCTCAGCACCAGCAGGTCCGCGCCCAGCGCCGCCTTGCGCTGCTGACCGACATCAGCAATTATGGCGACACACGTGCGCTTGACACCTACCAACACATGGTCTCAAGGGTACAAGCGCTCCATCAGACCGCCAGTGACAAGCGCACCGCGTTGAACCGCTTTGACGTCGACAAGCTGGAAGACCTGACGGTGGACTACCTTGGTTTGTGCGCGATCAGTCTGTCACTCAAACAACGCAGGGACACCCTTAGCGAAGACACCGTGACCCAGCGCATTGCCAGCATTCAGGCGCAATTGCAAAACACCGCCTTGCCCGACGAAGAGCAGCGCCAGTGGCGCAACGCGCTGAACGAGTACACCGAGGTGTTGCAGCGCTCCCGCCGCCTGGCCGCGCGCCGCACTGTCCTGGAGGCCACGCTGACCTCTTTGCCCGACAAGATGGAAGAGATTTACCAGATGGTCATGACCTCGCCCTACTCGACAGAGATAGGCAGCAAACTTGATGAATCACTGTCACGCCTGCGTATTGCCGAAGAAGTAGCCAGTGAGTTTGATACGCCGGAGCCATCCGATGCCATGCGCCACAAGGTCAACAGCCCGGCAAGCACTGCGTTTGGTCGCGCAGCGCGCCGGGGTGCAGGCGCTGTCAAAACTTGAACCCTAACCATTGCATTACCCTTATTTTTAACGTCTATTTCAGGAGAAACCCCATGGCCAACAACGCAATTTTTGCCCGCCTCGCCAACCTCTGGACCGGTTTTGTCAGCCTGTGGGTGTCCGACGTGGAAAAAGCCCACCCAGAGATCGCCTACCAAAATGCGATTGCCTCCATGATCGAGAAATACACCCAACTCAAGGCCGCCACCGGTGCCAACATTGCCCGTCGGCAAGAGATCACCGCCCGGCTGGATGCGGCTGAGCGCGAACTTGCCAGTGTTGCCAGCGACCTGGAAACCGCCCTCGCGACCAACCAAGATGACCTGGCCGTGGTGCTGATCCAGAAGAAGAACGCGCTTGATACCACCATTACCGAATTGCGCACCGATGCGGCCCAAGCCACAGCCGACGCCGACAACGCCAAAGATTCGCTGACGCAGGTCAAAACCGACATCGACAAGCTCAAGGCCGAAAAAGACCGCATGCTGGCGCAAATGCACAGTGCCCAGGCCCGGCTCAAAATCCAGGGCCAACTCGATGGCCTGTCGGTGGATGCCGAGGTGCAGGCCCTGAGTGCCGTGCGTGATCACATCAAGGGGCAGGTGGCCCAAGCCAGTCTGGGTGCCGAATTGCACAACTCTGACCTTGATGTGCGCCTGAATAAGCTGCGCCAAAGCAGTGGCAGCGTGACCGCCAAAGCCCAACTGGACGCCCTGAAACAAGCCCGCGCCGCAGCTCAGGCCGCGCCCGCAAAAAGCCTGTAACCCCAACAGTCCATGAGCGCCCCAGCCACCTTGCGTGCGGACCTGCCCCGGTGGGCGGAAACCTTGCGGCAAAAATACCTTGCCGCAGAGGCCTCCACCTTTGTGCTTTACCGCAATGTGTTTGACAATTTTTTGGTCGGTGACAAGCTGCATAACCTGCAGTCATTTCTGGTTGAAGAGCTGTTTCGCGACACCAAAAAGAACGTGGTCGAGGTCAGCCTGGAGCGAGGTGTGCGCCAGTTGAACGGCAAAACCGGCACCGCCCTGGGGCAATTAGCCGATGCGGACGTTGACGGTACCGACATGTTGCCCAACCTGCACTTGTTGGAAGCCCGGATGCGCAACGCACAAAGCACGGCCGTTATCGTGCCTTATGCCGATGCGCTCCTGCCCGCCGGAGACCCCAGCTTCATGGCACAGTCCGACCGGCAGACCTACCTGGCGTTTCACCGCTGGTCGCTCGACACCAGCCTGACCCAGGGCGACAACATCACCATTCTGATTACCGAGTCGCTGGGTGCCATCAACCCCGGGCTGCTGTCCAACCCCAAGGTGTCGGCGATCGAAATCCCGATGCCCGATTTGGCCCAGCGCAAGAAGGTCATGGCGTTTTTTGCACCCAAACTGACCGAGCAGCAAGTTACTTTGTTTTCCGAGCGCACCGGTGGCCTGCGCACCGTGCAGCTGGCCAGTATTCTGGCCAGTTCGCAAGGTCATGGCTTGGGTGAGCCCGAGCGGCGCACCTTGATCCTGCATTTGCTGCAAGGTACGCCCGATGCAGAGCAACGCGCCACTACTTTGGCTGCCATCACCGCCGGTATGACCCCGGGCGAGATTGGCAAGTTGATTGAGCCCGCCCGGGCGCTGCCTGCCAGTGATCCGAATGCCGAGGTGCTCAGGGTCATCCACGCCCGCAAGCGCGAAATGATCGAGAAGGAATGCGCCGGGTTGATCGAATTCATCGAGCCCAAACACGGCATGGCCTCGGTGGGGGGGCACGACAACATCAAGCGTGAATTGCTGGCAATTGCCAAAAACCTGAAAGAAGGCAACACCACCCTGACCCCGATGGGATTACTTGCCGTGGGTCCGATGGGTTCGGGCAAAACCTTTGTCATCAAGGCATTTTTGAAAGAAGCCGGACTGTCTGGCGTGGCGCTGAAAAACTTCCGCTCCAAATGGGTCGGCTCGACTGAAGCCAATCTGGAACGCGTGCTGGCCACGGTCAAGGCCATGGGCCCGATTGCAGTGATCATCGACGAAGGTGATCGCAGCTTTGGCAATGGCGGCGGCGAAGGTGGCGACGACGGCACCAGTTCACGGGTGATTGCGCGCCTGAAAGAGTTCATGGCCGACACCGAAAACCGTGGCCAGGTGCTGTTTGTCATGATGACGAATCGCCCCGACAAGCTCGACACCGACATCAAGCGCCCCGGTCGTCTGGATCGAAAAATTCCCTTTTTTTATTGTGAATCGGCCCTTGAGCGTTCACAGGTCTTACTTGCCGTGTTGTCCCGGTATGACGAAGCCTGCGTGGCCAGCCCCGAAGAATTACTCGGCTTATGTGAAACCCTGGGTGGCTATTCCAATGCCGATCTGGAAGCGCTGGCACTTTTGGCTGTGGAAGCAGCGCGAAACCAGGCCAGCCCATTGGACGCTGCCGTACTCACGGCTGCGGCGCAAGACTTCATGCCACCACAGGAGCGCGACATGATTGAATTCATGGAGCTGCTGGCGGTGTCCGAGACCTCGCGGCGCACCCTATTGCCAAAACGTTTTCGCGATATGGCCATTGCCGACATCCAGAGCCATTTGCTGGCCGCCCGCAAACGTGCGCTGGCCAGGTAAACATTGCCCAATCTGTAGTTAACCGGAACAGGAGTCCACCATGCACCCCGTACAAGACCAGACCCTCAGCACCCAACAAATCATCCAGCTCACCCGGGCCATGCTGTCTGTTGCCTCGGTAGACGGCCTTCAGCCCGCTGAAGGCACGCTGATTAGCCAGTTTTACGAAGCCTCTCGCAGTGCCGACATGCCTACCACGGCGGCTGCCATGGCCAACGCTGGCACCAATCAATTCACGGTGGCCGAGCTGGAAGGCAGCACGCCCGAGTTCGCCGATACCACGATTTTGATGTGCCTGATGGCCGCTTATGCCGATGGTCACCTGAGTGCTGCCGAGCGCCTCCATGTGCAATCCATCGCCACACAACTGAAGGTAGATGCGTCACGATTCGATGGCTTGTTGGCGCAGGTGCGCGATGAGCTGGTGGGGGCCCTGTCGCATCTGCCGGATGCGGGTTCTGTTGCCGTGGTGGTGAAGGAACTGGCTGCTGCTGATGAATAGCGGTCAAGCTGGCTTTGCCAGATGGAGGTGCTGATGTTTACGGCACCAACCTCAAGAACCGCTTTGGTGCCGCTGTGGGTTATCTCACGGCCGAGGGCTCAGGCGTCCAATTGGGCTAAAACCTTTGGTGGGTGTCAACGTGCGGCAGGGTGCTTTTGGCCGGGTTGCTCGTCCATGTAGCCTGTGCCGTCCTTGTTGCCTTTTTTACCCATGATTTGCCATTGGGTACGTTGATTGACCAGGCGGGCCAGCGCCTCGACTTCTTCGTCGGTGTGGTTGATGAGTTTGGCGGGTGACAGAAAACGTCCATTTTTCAGTACCGGTTCGGCCCAGAAAGCCTGATGGTATTCCGATTGGCTTAGCACCTTGTCACGGCTGGCGGCCACTTCCACGGTGCCGTAACAGTTGCAAAAATAGCTGCGATAGTCTTGTTGCGGGAAGACCTCGGTGTAGGTGCCGGTGCCGCGTATGCCGATGGTCACGGTGGGCGTCACAATGCGGCGCTGCGTGCCTTTGCCCCAGACGCTGACCACGGCGCCCGTGAGCAGGCGCAACACGCTCACCACGCTCAAACTGGCACCGCGTTCCACCACCAGACGGCTGTTCTGACGCACCTGGAATGAGGCGTTTCCCAGCACAAATATCAAATTGGCCCCGGGGCCGGTGGCGATGGCATCACCGCTCTGGATGGAGTCGCCTGCAGCCAAGCGCTGGCCGTTCAGTAGCGCGTCTCCCACCAGTTCCACAATATTGCTGCGTTGCTGCGCTTGCGCACCGGCAAAACCACCCATGGCGGTCCAGGCGCCGGCCGCCTGCACAAAACTGCGGCGCTGCATCCACAGCACTTCAAGCGCACCGCGTTCTGTCAGGGTATGGCGGTTACTCATGTTGCGGCCCGGCTCAGGTCGTCCGACTCAAGCTCAAAACTGTCGCGGTAGCTAAAGTACAGCGAGGTAAAGAACATCGACGCCAGCAACATCAGTGCCGGGAACAGCAGCATGCTTGACAAGCCAGGATTGCCGGTGCTGTTGCCCAGGGTGCCGATGGCCAGCACCGCAACCACGATGGTGCCCATCCACGAGAGGCCAAACACGGTAAAGGCCCAGAAATTTCGGAAACACGCCACGATGCTGAAAAACATGCTTTTCAGCGGTGGCAAGTCGTGCCAGAACACCAGCGCCGGGGCGTGCCAGAACATCAGGGACAGCGGCAGGTGCAAGCTGATAAAGAGCCACATGGCGCTTTGAAAATCTGGCGACTGCAGCAGTTCTGCCGTGGGTGCACTGCCGCCCAGGTAAAGCCGGGCAAAGCCGCCGCCGTCCACCAGGTAGGAGCCACCCATGGCCAGCATGAAGCCCGCCGCATACAGCGCGCCCAGCATTAGCATGGCGCGCAGCTTGGCGGGTCCGGCGCGAAGGGCGGTGAACAAAATGAGCGGCATGGGAAATTTACCCTGGGTCGCTTCCCGGGTCGCTGCCATCAGACCCAGCGTGGCAGCGGGCAGCAGCGTCATGGCCAGCGGCAAGCCAATGATTGGCAGCGTGGAGGCCACCGACATGACCGCCATGAAGATAAAAAACAGTCCGGCCAGCGCCAACGGCTGTTTGAAAAAAGTCTGCATACCGAGTTTGACCCAGGTGGCGCCGGTGCGGGCAGGAACGAGTTTGAGTTTCATGGGCGTGCCTCCTGCTTGGGATCGTCCTGCATTTGGTTGACCCTGTGCCGCAACACGCGCTCAAAATGGTTGGGGTCATGGGCTTGCAACATGCTGGCCTGGCGCGGCCGGTAAAAGTCCCACAGGCGCGACAGCCAAAAGCGCAAGGCAGCGGCCCGCAGCATCGCCGGCAGCAGTTCTTGTTCGGCCGGCTGGAAAGGTCGTACAGCGCTGTAGGCAGCCAGAAAATGCCGGGTATTGGGCGCATGCTGCATGCCACTGGTCGGGTCAATACACCAGTCGTTCAGGCACACCCCCAGGTCAAACAACCAGCTGTCAATGCCGGCAAAATAAAAGTCAAAAACGCCGCTTAGCACGGGTTGGCCCGCCACTGTTTCAAACATCACGTTGTTACAAAACAGGTCGGCGTGAACCGGGCCGCGCGGCAGGTCGGCATAACTTGGTTGGGCAGCCACCTGGTTTTGGTAGGCCAGCTCCTGGGTGATCAGGGTTTTCTGGCCGTCGGTCAGGTAGGGTAGCACCACGGGCACAGTGTCGTTCCACCAGCTCAGGCCGCGCAGGTTGGGCTGGCTCGGCGCAAAGTCGCGCCCGGCCAGGTGCATTTTGGCCAGCATGGCACCCATCTGGGCGCAGTGCACCGGCCCGGGGGTCAGTTCGCTGGCGCCACGCAATTTATCCACCACGGCAGCGGGCTTGCCTTTGACATGGAGCAGCAGCTCACCCTGGGCGTTGGCATGGGGCTCGGGCACCAGGATGCCGCGTTGGGCCAGGTGTTTCATCAACTGCAAATAAAAGGGCAGTTGTTCAAACGTCAGGCGCTCGAACAGGGTCAGCACATAGTCATGCACCTGCCCGTGGTGTTGCGTGCTGACGAAGTAGTTGGTGTTTTCTATGCCGCCCGCGCAGCCTTGCATGCTTTCGAGCGTTCCCAGGTCCAACTGCTGCAACAGCGCACTGGCCTCTGCAAAAGAGACTTCGGTATAGACCGCCATGGTTCAGAAGCCCAGCACTTTCCAGCTGCGTTCACCTGTCTTGGGTGCCACCTGGTAGGCTGGCATACCGCCTTTTGGCTGCACCGTGATGCTTTGGGTGGCGCCGCCCACACGGACCTCGTCAATGCTGGCGCCGGCATCTTCGACATGGATGTGCTCGACGCGCGGTTGTACTTTGCCTGGACTATCAGGCTGCACCGTGGCATTGGGGGCCGCAGCAGCGGGGGCGGTTTGGCTCCAAGCCAGGCCACAGGCCAGCAGGAGGGGGAGAACGGTATAAATTGGACGCATTATTTGATTGTAGATAAAGCGGCAGTGCGGTCGGCTGCAGGCAAAATGCCGGCATGAACAATGCCCCACCCAAAACCCTGCTGCTGGTCGATGGATCCAGTTACCTGTACCGCGCTTTTCACGCCATGCCTGACCTGCGTGCTGTGCCGGGCGACCCTGGCAGCGCGCCTACCGGGGCCATTCGCGGCATCATCAACATGCTGCAAAGTCTGCGCAAGGAAGTGCCCGCCGAGTACGCCGCCTGTGTGTTTGACGCCAAAGGCCCCACTTTTCGTGATGACTTGTACCCGCAGTACAAGGCCCACCGCTCCCCCATGCCCGACGACTTGCGCGCCCAGATCGAGCCGATCCATGAGGTGGTGCGACTGATGGGCTGGAAGGTGCTGGATGTGCCCGGTGTCGAGGCCGACGACGTGATTGGCACGCTGGCCGCCACGGCTGCGCGCCAGGGCCTGCAGGTGATTGTGAGCAGCGGCGACAAGGACCTGGCCCAGTTGGTCAATGAGCGCATCACCATCATCGACACCATGAACGGCCGGGTGCGTGATGTGGCCGGGGTCACCACCGAGTTTGGTGTACCGCCCAGTTTGATGGTGGACTACCAGACCCTGGTGGGTGATGCCATTGACAACGTGCCCGGTGTGCCCAAGGTGGGTCCGAAGACAGCAGCCAAATGGCTTCAGGAATATGGTTCCCTTGATGCCATTGTTGCCCAGGCAGATGCCATCAAGGGCGCGGTTGGGGAAAACTTGAGGAAATCCCTGGACTGGCTGCCCACCGGCCGCAAGCTGTTGACCATCAAGACCGACTGTGACCTGAAAGACTGGCTGCCTGATTTGCCCGACATGGACGACATTGCCGTGGGCACCATGAATACCCCGGCACTGGCCGGGTTTTACGAAAAATACGGTTTCAAGGGCCTGGCGCGGGCGCTGGTGGCGGGCGGTGGCGAGAAAACGACTGCGGCCGGCTCAGGAATTGGGGAAAGCGGAAAAGGGGTCAGAGCCAGCTCCGCTTCGCTACGTGGATCCGACCCCATTTCCGCCGGTCCCAATTCCGATGCTAACAACCGCGAACCCGGCCTGTTCGACGAACCGGACGCTGCGCCTGAGGCTCCAGCCACACCCCGCGTCAGCACGGTCAGCTACGACACTATCCTCACCTGGGAGACCTTTGACCGCTGGCTCGCCAGGCTGCAAGCAGCCGAGTTGGTGGCCGTGGACACCGAGACCACTTCGCTCGATGAGATGCGCGCCCGAATTGTGGGCATCAGCTTCAGCGTCACACCGGGCGAGGCGGCTTACATTCCGCTGGCCCATGCCTACCCGGATGCACCGACCCAGCTGCCGCTGGACGAGGTGCTGGCCCGGCTCAAGCCCTGGCTGGAGGATGGCAGTCACAAAAAGCTCGGCCAGCACGTCAAATATGACCGCCATGTGTTCGCCAACCACGGCATCGAGGTGCAGGGTTATGCGCACGACACCATGCTGCAAAGCTACGTGCTCGAAGTCACCAGGCCGCATGGCCTGGCCAGCCTGGCCGAGCGCCATCTGGGGCGCACCGGTATCAGTTTTGAAGACCTGTGCGGCAAGGGTGTCAACCAGATCTGTTTTGACCAGGTCGATGTGGCCAAGGCCGCTGAGTATTCGTGTGAAGACTCCGACATGACGCTTGATGTGCACCAGGTGTTGTGGCCGCTGCTCAATGCCAACGACAAATTGCGTTTTATCTACGAGTTGGAGATTGCCAGCAGCGAGGCCCTGTACCGGATCGAGCGCAACGGTGTGCTGATCGACGCACCCACGCTGGCGGCGCAAAGCCATGAACTTGGGCAACGTATCTTGCAGCTTGAAAAAGAAGCGCACGAACTTGCCGGTCAGCCTTTCAATCTGAGCAGCCCGAAGCAGATTGGCGAGATTTTTTTCACCAAACTCGGTCTGCCGGTGGTCAAGAAAACCCCCACCGGCTCGCCCAGTACCGACGACGAGGTGCTGCAAAAGCTGGCCGAAGACTACCCACTGCCCGCCAAGATTCTGGCGCACCGCAGTCTGTCCAAGCTCAAGGGCACTTACACCGACAAGCTGGCGCAACTGGCACACCCGCGCACCGGGCGTGTCCATACCCATTACGCGCAGGCCGTGGCGGTGACCGGGCGATTGAGCAGCAACGACCCCAATTTGCAAAACATTCCGGTGCGCACCCCAGAGGGTCGGCGCGTGCGCGAGGCCTTTGTGGCTCCGTCCGGCAGCGTGATCGCCAGTGCCGATTACAGCCAGATTGAGTTGCGCATCATGGCGCACATCAGTGGTGATGCCGCCTTGCTGCTGGCGTTTCACGACGGTATGGATGTGCACCGCGCTACCGCTGCGGAAATCTTTGCCATTGATACCGCCCAGGTCAGCAGCGAGCAGCGCCGCTACGCCAAGGTCATCAACTTCGGCCTGATCTACGGCATGAGTGCCTATGGACTGGCCAAGGCGCTGGGTATCGATAACACGGCGGCCAAGAACTACATCGCGCGCTACTTTGACCGCTACCCTGGCGTCAAACACTACATGGACCAGACCCGGGCGCTGGCCAAGCGCCAAGGTTATGTCGAGACCGTGTTCGGCCGCCGCCTGTACCTGCCCGAGATCAATTCGCCCAACGGACCCCGGCGCAGCGGCGCCGAGCGCGCCGCCATCAACGCGCCCATGCAGGGCACGGCGGCCGATCTGATCAAGCTGGCCATGGTCAAGGTGCAGCAGGTTATCGACGCCGAGCAGCGCGCTACCAAGATGATCATGCAGGTGCACGACGAACTGGTGTTCGAGGTGCCCGAGTCAGAGGTGGACTGGGTGCGCCATGAGGTTCCCAAGCTGATGGCCGGGGTGGCGCACCTCAAGGTGCCGCTGCTGGCCGAGGTGGGGGTGGGTCTGAACTGGGACAAGGCGCACTGAGCGTCTGTGCGGTACAGCACAAACCAGCGGGAACTGGCGTGCTTAAATGGTCGGCGTGTTACACGCTTTGATGCCGTCGGTGTCAAAGCTTGGGTGAGGCGTTACAGAGGTGCTTCCATGAATTCAATCAAACTCGTCGGTGTCGTGCTCATCGTTTTGGGCGCTCTGGGGCTCGTCTACGGTGGCTTTAGTTACACCAAGGACACCACAGCCCTGAAGGTCGGGCCGCTTGAAATGACGGTGCAGGAAAAGAAGACCGTCAATGTGCCCCTGTGGGCCGGCATTGGCGCCATTGTGGTGGGTGGCGTTTTGCTGGTGATGGGTGGCAAAAAAGGTTAAAGATTTGCCATCGGCAGGGACGCCACAAAAGCCATGACCACCGGCTCTGCCGCAGTGCCCTGGCAGGCTTGCTGCCATTGTTTAGCCGCCTGCAGCAACTGGCGTTCCTTGATGTGGCCAAAACCGCGTACTTCGGCCGCAATGCCGGCCAGTGTCACCGCCGCGCTGTGGTTGCTGGTTGTCAGGGTGGGCAGCAAGGCCTCGACCATGGCCGGGTACATCCGCGCCAGTTGGCGCTCCAGGCGCCGCTCGGCGGTTTTACCAAAGGGGTCGAACCAGCCGCCACGCAGGCCTTTTAGCCCTGTCAGCAAGCGCATGACCGAGAGCACCCAGGGGCCATAGGCCTGCTTTTTGAGGTGGCCGGTAGCGGGGTCGCGTTTGGCAAACAAGGGCGGCGCCAGGTGGAAACTCAGCTTCGGATCACCCTCAAATTGTTCACGCAGTTGCTTCTCGAAGCGACCATCGGTGTAGAGCCGGGCAACCTCGTACTCGTCCTTGGTGGCCATCAGCCGGTAGGCCTGGGTGAGCACGGTGCGGGTCAGTCGTTCGGTGCCCGCCATAGCCTGTTGCTCGGCTTGCTGCACCTTGCGCACCAGGGTCTCGAAGCGCGCGGCGTAAGCCTTGTTTTGGTAGGCCACAAGGTCTTTGCTGCGTCGCGCGATGAGGCTATCTATTGATTCCTCCCCGCGCTTGACGACGCGCACCGTCTGCGCCGGGCTGCTCTGGCGCAGCACCGCATCCAGGTCCAGCGCGGCGCGACGGCCCCAGTCCAGCGCGGCCAGGTTGGCAGCCACGGTAACGCCGTTGATCTCGATGGCGCGCTGGATGGCCTGTAGCGACACCGGTAGCCAGCCTTGCTGCAGGGCATAACCCAACATGAGCATGTTGGCCGCAATGGCATCGCCAAAGACCTGGGTCGCGAGACGGGTGGCCGGGAAGGCATGTACACGCTCGGCCCCGGTGGCGCGGTCGATGGCGCTGCGCAATTGGTCTTCGCCAAACTCGGCGCCCACCGGGTTCAGCACAAAGGCGGCATGGGGCGCCAGATGGGTATTGAGTGCGACCCGGGTGCGCCGCAGTGTCATGGTCGCCAGTGCCGCCGGGCTGGCCGCCACCATCATGTCGCAACCCAGCACCAGGTCGGCATTGGCCATGGCGACACGTGGCGCGTGCAGGCTTGAGGCATCGCGCGCAATACGCACATGCGACAGCACGGCGCCGTTCTTTTGCGCAATGCCAGTCTGGTCCAGGCAGGTGGCGCTCAGGCCTTCCAGGCGCGCGGCCATGGCCAGAATGGCACCAATGGTGATGACACCAGTACCACCGATGCCGGTGATGATCGTCTCATGTGCGGGCAGCACAGGGGCGCGTTGTGGCGCGGGCATCGGCGGCGTGGCGCTGCGCTCCTGCTGTTGCAGACGGGCGCTCTTGCGCGGCTTGGCACCCGCCAGTGTGACAAAGCTGGGGCAGAAGCCATCGACACATTTGGTGTCCTTGTTGCAGGACGACTGGTTGATCTGGCGCTTGCGGCCCAGCTCGGTCTCCAGGGGTTCGACCGAAATGCAGTTGGACTGCACCGAGCAGTCGCCGCATCCCTCACACACCGCTTCGTTGATGAAGGCGCGCACGTCGGGGTCGGCCAGTGTGCCGCGCTTGCGTCGGCGTCGCTTCTCGGCGGCACAGGTCTGGTCGTACAGCAGCACCGTGACCCCAGCGGTCTCGCGCAGCGCCCGCTGCAAGCTGTCGAGTTCGTCGCGACCGTGCAGCGTGACACCTTTGGGAAAACCGCCGTTGGGCGCCGCCATTTGCCGGTACTTTTCCGGGTGGTCCGACACCACCACGACCTGGCCCACACCCTCGGCCAGCAACTGCTTGACGATTTGCTGCGGCGTGAAGGTGTCCGAGATCGCCTGGCCCCCGGTCATGGCCACGGCGTCGTTGTACAGTAGTTTGTAGGTGATGTTGGCATGGGCGTACACCGCTGCCCGCACCGCCAGGATGCCCGAGTGGTGGTAGGTGCCGTCGCCCAGGTTGGTAAAGACATGCTGGCGGCTGGAGAAGCCCATGGCGCCAAGCCAGCTGGCGCCTTCGCCGCCCATCTGGCTGAAGGTTTGGGTGTGCCGGTCCATGAAAAGCGACAGCCAGTGGCAGCCGATGCCGGCCAGGGCGATGCTGCCTTCGGGCAACTGAGTCGAGCTGTTGTGTGGGCAACCCGAGCAAAAATACGGGGTGCGTGCCGCCAGCGCCGGCGTGCTTTGCAGCGCCTGTTCTTTTGTTTTCAGCAGCACGAGCCGGGTTTGTGCTGCCGGGCTGCTGACAAGTACGGGCAAGCTGCGGGCCAACACCTGGGCCAGCAGCGCCGGGCTGGTTTCGCCGTGCTGGGGGATCAGCGTGTGGCCATCGCGCCCGAGTTTTCCCAAAACGGCAGGGCAGGGGGTGCTGCCAAAAAGAATGCTCTTGAGCTGGTCTTCGATCAGGCCACGTTTTTCTTCCACCACCAGCACCGCGTCAAGCCCCAGGGTGAATTCCTGAATCTGTTGCTGGTCGAGCGGGTAGATCATGCCCAGCTTGAGCAGGCGCACGCCAAGCCGCGCCAGGTCGTCGTGGCCAAGTCCCAGGTCGTGCAGCGCCTGCATCAGGTCGGCCCAGGGCTTGCCGGCAGAGATGATGCCGATACGCGCCTCGGGGGCGGCCACGGTGATCTGGTTGATGCCGGAAAAGCGCGCAAAGGCTTTGGCGCGCGCCAGCTTGACTTCATACAGGCGGCGTTCCTGCTCGACCCGGTTGTCGGGCCAGCGGATGTGCACGTCGGCTGGGTGGCTCAGCTCGGGCCAGTCGGCGCGCACGCGGTGGATGTCCAGGTCCACAATGGCGGAGCTTTCGGCAATGTCGGTCACGGCCTTGAAGCCGACCCAGCAGCCGCTGTATTTGGACAGTTCAATGCCCATGACGCCGAAGTCGAGCATGTCCTGCACGCTGGCCGGATAGAGCACCGGCATGCCGACCGAGACAAAGTCATAGTCGGAGCAGCCGGTCACGGTGCTCGACACCGCATTGGGGTCATCACCCGCAATGGCCAACACGCCACCCTGCGCCGAGCTGCCCGCCTGGTTGGCATGGCGCAGCACGTCGATGCTGCGGTCCACACCGGGCGCCTTGCCGTACCAGAGCCCAAAGACGCCATCAAACGCAGAGTCGCCCAGCAAATGCACCTGCTGGCTGCCCCAGACGGCGGTGGCCGCCAGTTCCTCGTTGACGCCGGCCTGAAACGTGATGTTGCGCGCGTCCAGGTGTTTTTGTGCGGCCCAAAGCGCCATGTCGTAAGTGCCGACCGGCGAGCCGCGGTAGCCCGAGATGTAGCCGCCCAGTTTTGTGCCCGCGCGCAGGCCGCGCTCATGTAATGTCAAGGGCAGTCGCACCAGCGCCTGCATGCCGCTCATGAAAGCCTGGCCCTGGGTGTTGACATACTTGTCGTCCAGAGACACGTCGGCAAGGGTCTGGGAGGGTGTCAGGTGGTTCATGGGTGGGGTTCACAATTCGTGGTGAAAGTAAGAGGGTTATGGTGCCACATTCCGGGGTGAAACCAATTGCTGAATCATGGGGCTTTACCAATCAGTCGGGCGATGCGCTTTGCTGCGTGTCCCCCGTCCGCTGCGCGGACTCCTCCTTTACCTCCGCAAAGCGCATCACCCGACTGATTTCATGCGCTTGCGGGTCGACCAGTGGTAGCCCGGATGAAGCGCAGCGTAATCCGGGGTGGCGGCCACCTTCCCGGCCCGAGCTAGCCCACCAGCAGCGTCCCCGGGCACTCCAGATAGCCTCGAATTTGCTGGATGAATTCGGCCGCATTCATGCCATCGACCACCCGGTGGTCAAACGAACTTGAAACGTTCATCATCTTGCGCGCCACCACCAGGCCGCCCCGGAGCATGGGCCGCTCGACGATGCGGTTCGGGCCGATGATGGCGACCTCGGGGTGATTGATGACGGGGGTATGGGCAATGCCAGCCAGCGGCCCCAGACTGGTCACGGTGAGGGTCGAGCCGCTCAGTTCCTCACGCGTGGCCTTCCCGCTGCGGGCGGCTTCGGCCAGGCGCAAGATTTCGGCGGCGCAGGCCCACAAGTCGAGTGTCTCGGCGTGCCGGATCACCGGCACCATCAGGCCGCCGCTGGTTTGTGTGGCCAGCCCCAGATGTACTGCGGCAAAACGTGTGACCACGGCGGCTTCGTCGTCATAACGGGCATTCACTTCGGGGTGATCCCGCACCGCCAGCACGATGGCGCGGATCAGGAACGGTAGCAGCGTGAGCTTGCCGCGGCTGGCGCTGTACTGGGCGTTCAGGCGCGCGCGCAGGTCTTCGAGCTCGGTCACGTCGATTTCTTCGACGTAGGTGAAATGCGGGATGCGGCGCTTGGCCTCCTGCATTTTTTGCGCAATCTTGCGGCGCAGGCCAATCACCGGAATCATTTCCTCAAACGTGCCTTGCACGTAGCGTGGGTCGCTGGCTGCCTTGCCCGGGCTTGCGCCACTGGGATGGGCGTGTGCGTCCAGGTCGGCCTGCGTGATGCGCCCGGCCGGGCCGGTGCCGGTGACGCTGGTCAGTTCAATGCCCAGTTCCCAGGCGCGACGGCGCACTGCTGGTGCGGCGACGGGTTTGCTACCGGGCGGCGTTAGCGCCGCCCTTGAACCTTGTAGGGCGGGTTTCAAACCGCCAGGGTCGGCTGAAGTCGACCCCACAACAGGGCTTGAATTTGTCATCCCGGGCTCGACCCGGGATCCAGGAAGTCCTGGATTTCGGGTCGGTGCCCGCAATGACAAAGCGTCCAGGGACAAGCTGTCAGGCCTGGGCGCTTCGTTGCCGGCGGTGCCCGCTACTTCAATGTGAATGATTTCGGTGCCCACAGCCACCACCTGACCCACGGCTGCGTCAAGAGAAATGACCCTGCCGGCCACATGCGACGGAATCTCCACCGTTGCCTTGTCGGTCATCACATCAGCCAGGATCTGGTCTTCAGCCACGTTGTCACCCACCTGCACATGCCAGGCCACTAGTTCAACCTCGGCAATGCCTTCACCGATGTCGGGCATTTTGATACTTTGTGTTGCCATGTCAGGCCTCCATCACACGTTGCAAGGCGGCACCCAGGCGCGCCGGACCCGGAAAATACGACCACTCCTGGGCGTGTGGGTAGGGTGTGTCCCAGCCCGTGACGCGCTCGATGGGCGCTTCCAGTTGGTAGAAGCAATGCTCCTGGATCAGCGCGCTCAGTTCCGCGCCCAGGCCATTGGTACGTGTGGCTTCATGCACGATCACGCAGCGGCCAGTTTTCTTGACCGACGCCACCAGGGTGTCGAGGTCCAGTGGCCACAGGCTGCGCAGGTCGATCACTTCGGCATCGACGCCCGATTCGGTGGCTGCGGCCTCGGCCACATGCACCATGGTGCCGTAGGCAATGACGGTCACCACCGCGCCGGGCCGGGTGATCCGCGCGCTGTCGAGCGGCACGGTGTAGTAGCCCTCGGGCACATTGCCCAGCGGGTGTTTGCTCCAGGGCACCACCGGGCGCTCGTGGTGGCCGTCAAACGGGCCGTTGTAGAGCCGCTTGGGCTCCAGAAAGATCACAGGGTCGTTGTTTTCAATCGAGGCGATCAGCAGGCCCTTGGCGTCATAGGGGTTGGACGGCATCACGGTGCGCAGGCCGCAAACCTGGGTGAACATGGCCTCGGGGCTCTGGCTGTGGGTCTGGCCGCCGTAAATGCCGCCGCCGCAGGGCATGCGGATGGTGATGGGGCAAGTGAAGTCGCCCGCCGAACGGTAGCGCAGCCGTGCCGCCTCGGACACAATCTGGTCGGTGGCCGGGTAAACATAGTCGGCAAACTGGATCTCGACCACCGGGCGCAGGCCGTAAGCGCCCATGCCGACCGCCGTACCGACAATGCCGCCTTCGGAGATGGGGGCATCAAACACGCGTTGTTTGCCGTGTTTTTGTTGCAGGCCCTCGGTGCAGCGAAAGACGCCGCCAAAGTAGCCCACGTCCTGGCCATAGACGACCACATTGGGGTCGCGTGTCAGCATCACGTCCATCGCCGAACGCAGCGCCTGGATCATGGTCATTGGCGTCATGTTCATGGTGTTGGTGTTGCTCATGATCAGGCTCCCTGTCCGAGTTGTAGTTCTTGACGCTGGCGCAGCAGGTGCGGTGGCATCTGCTGGTACACGTCTTCGAACATGGTGGCAACGCCTTGGCCGTGGGTATCCGCCAGCGTGCCGTATTGCTCAGCTTCCTTTTGCGCGGCGGCCACTTGCGCTTCAAGCGCTTTTTTGGTGGCTTCGTGTTCTTCATTTGACCAGGCCCCCAGACCGATCAGGTGTTTTTTCAGGCGTTCGATCGGGTCGCCCAGCGGAAAGCGTGCGGCGTCATTGGTCGGGCGGTACTTGCTCGGGTCGTCGGAGGTGGAGTGGGGTCCGGCGCGGTAGGTCACCCACTCAATCAGGGTCGGGCCAAAGCTGGAACGGGCGCGCTCGAGTGCCCATTTGGAGGCGGCATAGACCGCCAGAAAATCGTTGCCGTCGACGCGTAAGGAGGCAATGCCGCAGCCGGCACCACGTGCGGCAAAAGTGGTGCCTTCACCGCCGGCAATGGCCTGGAAGGTGGAAATGGCCCACTGGTTGTTGACCACGTTGATGATGACCGGTGCCCGGTAGACGTGGGCGAAGGTGAGCGCGGTGTGAAAGTCGGCCTCGGCGGTGGCGCCATCACCGATCCAGGCGGAGGCCACCTTGTCGTCGCCCTTGATGGCGCTGGCCATGGCCCAGCCGACTCCCTGAATGACCTGGGTGGCCAGGTTGCCCGAAATCGAGAAAAAGCCCTGCTTCTTGCTGGAGTACATCACTGGCAGTTGCCGTCCCTTCATCGGGTCGCGTGCGTTGCTGTAGAGCTGGCAGATCATGTCCACCATGTTGTTGTCTTCGCGCGCCAGCAGCAGGCCCTGTTGGCGGTAGGTGGGGAAACACATGTCGCCGTCGCCAATGGCTAGCGCGTGGGCGCAGGCAATGGCTTCTTCGCCCAGGCATTGCATGTAAAACGACATTTTTTTTTGCCGCTGGGCGATCAGCATGCGGGCGTCAAAGGCGCGCGTTAGCAGCATGGCGCGCAGGCCGCGCTGGAGCAGAGCCACGTCCACTTGCGGCGCCCAGGGGCCCACCGCCTTGCCGTCGTCGTCGAGGACACGAATCAGCGCAAAGGCCAGGTCGTTGGTTTGAGCTGCTGCCACATCGACCGGCGGGCGGCGTTTGGCGCCAGCTGCGGACAAGGGGAGGTAAGAAAAGTCGGTGTCGTGGCCGGGTCGACCGGTGGGCTCGGGCACGTGCAGGTGCAGGGGTTTGCGCTGTGGCATGGGGTCTATCTCCTGGCGGACTTGTGATCCATCAAAGAATACGTGGAAAGCGGCTTGGTGTGCATCGGGTAAAGCACTTAGGTCGCATCTGGCTGCCAAAAATCACGGGATCACCGTGGGTTTTGGCATTGCGGCAAATCATAGCGCAACGGCATCGCCTAACATCTGTGTGATTCGTGAGGTTTTGCATGATCTGAGCAACCCGCCAATGCATTCGCGCTTAAGCTCACCAACTTTCAACCTACGGAGACCTCCCATGCTGAATCAGGATCAAACCCAAGACTTTGACGCTTTGCTGCCAGGCCATTCCACTGTGGACGGTGCCAGCCGCCGTACCGCCTTAAAAGTGGCTTTGGGTGTGGGCTACGCCGCCACCGCCATGCCGATCATGGCGCAAACCGCCATCAAGACCCCGAGCGACGGTCTGACCACGGGCGAGGGGATTTACGACGTAGAAGGCTTTTCGGTGCCGTTTTTTCATGCCGCACCCGAGAGTAAAAAAAATCTGCCGGTGGTTCTGGTGATCCAGGAAATTTTTGGCGTGCATGAGTACATTGCCGACACCTGCCGCCGTTTTGCCAAGGCCGGCTACCTGGCGATTGCGCCCGAGTTGTATGCGCGCCAGGGCGACCCCAGCAGCTACGGTGAAATGGCCAAGTTGATGGCCGAGGTGGTCTCCAAAGTGCCCGATGCACAAGTCATGAAAGACCTGGACGGGGCCGTGGCCTGGGCCGGTGCCAACGGTGGCAACCTGAAAAAAGTGGGCATTACCGGTTTTTGCTGGGGTGGTCGCGTCACCTGGCTTTATGCCGAGCAAAGCAAAAACGTCAAGGCCGGTGTGGCCTGGTACGGACGTCTGGTGGGCACGTCCACCGCGCTCACACCCAAGCACCCGCTGGACTTGGCAGCCGACCTGAAAGCGCCGGTGCTGGGCTTGTACGGTGGTCAGGACGGCGGGATTCCGCTGACCACCATCAACCAGATGAAAGACGCGCTGGCCGAGGCCGGCGCCAAGGGTAATGCCGCAGCCAAAGCCTCGGAGTTTGTGGTTTACAAGGACGCGCCCCACGCGTTCCATGCCGACTACCGTCCGAGCTACCGCAAGGACGCCGCCGCAGATGGTTTCAAACGTGCGCTGGCCTGGTTCAAGGCCCACGGCGTAGCCTGAAACTTGAAACCTTGCGGGTCAGACCACTCGCGCAGCGACGTGCTCTGACCCCAACTTAGCCTGAGACTTTGCGGGTCAGACCACTCGCGCAGCGACGTGCTCTGACC
>MESQ01000050.1:22509-74778 GCA_001771065.1 Burkholderiales bacterium RIFOXYD12_FULL_59_19
CCAACTGATCAGGACTGCGCCACGGGCCGGCTGGCGTCACTGCACCATTCGCTCCAGCTGCCGGCGTAAAGTGCGGCCCGGCCCAGGCCCGCCACTTCCATGGCGATGAGGTTGGGCAGCGCGCTGACGCCGCTGCCGCAGTGGTGCACCACGCTGGCTGGGGCGCGGCCTGTCAGCAGGGCCTCAAACTCTGACCTGAGTTGTGCCGCCGGTTTAAAACAGCCGTCCGGACCAATGTTGTCAGAGAAAAGACGATTCAGGGCGCCGGGAATGTGGCCGGCGACCGGGTCGAGTGGCTCGACTTCACCCCTGAAGCGGGGCGCAGCGCGTGCATCCAGAATGGTCTGACCGGGATGCCCCAGATGGTTAAAAACAGTGTCGGTGCTGGCCAGCACTGCCCTTGGCGAATCCAGGGTGTAAGTGCAGGCGGGTCGTACCCCACCAGTCCCGGCCTCGACCGCGCCGCCGGCCGCGAGCCAGGCCTGCAGGCCGCCGTCGAGCACCGCCGCCGCTTCGTGCCCCACCCATTTCAGCATCCACCACAGGCGACCGCAGTAGTTGGCACCCTGGCGGTCGTATACCACGGCTTGCATGTCTGGCCGCAAGCCGACACTGCCCAGCCAGGCGGCAAAGCTGTCGCGCGAGGGCAGCGGGTGGCGCCCGCCACTGGCGGCATCTGGTGCGCCTTTGGCGCTGAGGTGCCGGTCGAGGTCGGCGCGTACAGCGCCAATCAAGTGGCTTTGCTGGTATTGCGCGTCGCCGCCTGCGGGCTGCATCAGCTCAAAACTGCAGTCAAACACCATCAGCGGCTGCTGGCTGGTCATCAGGCTTTGCAATTGGGTGGCAGAAATCAGGGTGGTGTACATGTGTGCTCCTTGGTGTGTCAATGTTCTTCAGCGGGTGTATTGGGCAGGGCGCGGGTGCGCAGCACGGTGCCTGCAATGCCGCTGGTCACGATCAGCGCCATGCCCGCCCAGCCCAGCAGGGTGATCCGGTCGCCAAACAGGAACAGGCTGTAAAAGGCGGCAAAAACAATTCCGGCGTATTGCAGGTTGGCCACCAGCAACGTGGCACCGCGACTGAAGGCGCGTGTCATGCACCATTGGCCCAGCGAGGCCAGCACGCCGATCGGAATGACCCAGGCTGCCGCCTGCCAGCTCACCCTGTCCCAGGGCGTGAAGCCGTCCCAAACCACCCCCACCAGACCGGCCAGTGCGGTACCGAGGGCAAAATAAAACACCGTGCGACCCTCGGGTTCGCCCGCTTTGCCCAACGCCGTCACCTGCAAATAAGCCATGGCGGCACCCATGCCCGAGAGCAGCCCCACCAGGCCGGCAAACAGCTGATTCTGGTCGAGCGTGGGGCGCAGCATCATCACCACCCCGGCAAAACTCGCCAGCACGGTGGCCATCAACGACCCCTGGCGGCTGCTTTTGCCATACAGCAGGGCGCCGCCCACCACAAAAGCCGCGACCCAGACCCCGCTCATGTAATTGAGCGTCATGGCGGTGGCCAGCGGCAGGTGGGCAATGGCATAAAACCAGGCGGCCAGAGAAAAGACACCAATCACCGCGCGCCAGGCATGCATCATGGGTACCGGTGTGGCCAGTGGTGTGCGCCGTGCACGCAACACCAGCGCCATGAAGATGACGCTGACTATGCCCCGGTAAAACACCAGTTCGGGCAAGCTGTAACTTGCCGCAGCCACCTTGATGCCGACTGCCATGGTGGCAAAAAAGAAGGCCGCCAACACCATCCATAGCGCTTGCATGGTGTTACAGAGCGTCCAGACCCATTTCGCGGCGGTACCATTTGTGAAAATGCTGCATGCCGTCTTCCATCGGGCTCTGGTAGGGGCCGACCTCGTTGTCGCCGCGCGCCAACAGCGCCCGGCGGCCGGCATCCATGCGTTCGCCAATCTCGTCGTCTTCGAGGCAGGTTTCCATGTAGGCAACCTGTTGGGCTTGGACAAATTCGCGCTCAAACGCGGCAATTTCTTCGGGGTAGAAAAATTCCACCTGGTTCAGCGTCTTGTTCGGCCCAATTGGGTGCAGGGTGGACACCGTGAGCACATGCGGGTACCACTCGACCATGATGTGCGGGTAGTAGGTAAGCCAGATGGCACCGCGCTCAGGGGCGGCCCCGTTGCGGTAGTTCAGCAGTGCATCGTGCCAGCGCTGGTACACCGGTGACCCCGGTTTGCCAAATGCCTTGGAGACACCCACGGTCTGCACCGAAAACTGCTCGCCAAACTGCCAGCGCAGGTCGTCACAGGTCACAAAGTGGCCCAGGCCGGGGTGGAACGGACCCACGTGGTAGTCCTCCAGATAGACCTCAATGAAGGTTTTCCAGTTGTAGTTGCACTCGTGAAATTCAACCTTGTCGAGCACATAGCCTGAAAAATCCAGCGCAGGCTGTTCACCCATGCCGACCAGGTCCGTAGCAACGTCGCGGCCATTGTCTTCAAACAGCAGGCCATTCCATTGGCGTAGCGGGTAGTTGGCCAGGTTCAGGCAAGGGTCGGTGGAGAAGTGGGGGGCGCCCATGAGTTTACCTGCAGGCGTCTGGCCGGTACTGTCGCCGGCGCTGTAAGTCCAGCGGTGGATCGGGCAGACAATGTTGCCTGCGGACGCGTTTTGCAGCGAGCCCCGCCCTGTCAGCATGATGGCCTGGCGGTGGCGACAGACGTTGGAGATCAGCTCAATGCCGCTGGGTGTGTGCACCAGCGCGCGGCCCTCGGCCTCCTGGGCGAGCGTGGCGTAGTCGCCCACGTTGGGCACACTGGCGGCGTGCCCCACATAACGTGGTCCCCGCTGGAAAAGTGTTTGTAATTCGCGCTGGTAAAGCGCGGCATCAAAATAAGAACTAACTGGTAGTTGGCCACAGGCCGGCTGCAGTTGAAGACTTAAATCAGACATGGGTGACCTGACCTAAAGACTCCCCACAGGGAGATGCGCGGGTGACCTGAGTCATGCGCGAGATAAAAAAATCCAGCCGGGGCTGGCGTAAACAGCATCTATTGTACCTTTGCGCCAGCGATTCTCATTTTGATCGCAGTATGTAGCCAATGATGAACGAAGCAGAGAAGTCAGACTCGGCCGTAGCAGCTGTGAAACCGGGGTTCATTCCATTGTGTGCTTGCCCTTTCTGATGGGCCAGACAGGCCAAGGCAGGCCTGAAACAGGTGTGGATTGACTACGCAAAAAAAATGCCGAGCGTGGAGACCGCCTGTCAACGTCCATGGCGTCACGCCATGCGTCGATGAAGCGGAAAAATCAGCTGTAAACGGGTGTTTTGAATCGGTTACCGGCAGCCCACCACTTTGAATCGCACCCGGTGTCAGCCCAGAGACGGCAACACCGCCTAAAATTGCGCTCTTTTGCATGCGGGAGTGTTGCGTTTTATGGTTACTGCCTCCAAACATGGCCCCACGGCGCCCACGCACTACGAAGCGGCGTTGCAGGAGCTTGAGCAACTGGTAGCCAGACTGGAATCTGGCGACATGCCTTTGGAACAACTCTTGACTCAATACCAGCGAGGCGCCGAATTGCTGAAGTTTTGTCGTGATCGACTGGCTGCCGTTGAAGATCAGATCAAGGTGCTCGACCAGGGCACGTTCAAGCCATGGAGCAATGAAACAGCATGACCGAGTGTTTTGATTTGGACGGCTGGTGCAACCTGCACTTGCAGCGCGTTGAGGCGGCCCTTGACACCTGGGTCAGTGTGAATGCTGCTTCCGATCTGGAGCACTCGGCACCCGCCGACCTGATGGTGGCCATGCGTTACGCCGTGCTTGACGGCGGTAAGCGTTTGCGTCCCTTGTTGGTGCTGGCGGCGTTTGAGGCGGTCGACAGTGGTCTGGAATCAGACTACCTTCCTGAAGAAGAGCGCGATGACGAGGTTGCGCGCCGCGGTGCGCCAGATTTTTTTGCGAGTGGAGAAGTTCCGGATCAGGTGGCCTTGCGCGCCGCGTGCGCGGTTGAACTGATTCATGCGTATTCGCTGGTTCATGACGATATGCCGTGTATGGACAACGACGTGCTGCGCCGTGGCAAAGCGACCGTACATGTCCAGTTTGGTTCGGCCAGCGCCTTGCTGGCGGGGGATGCACTGCAAGCCCTCGCGTTTGAGCTGCTCACGCCCGATTCCCCTGTGGTGTCTGCGTGCCGTCAGGCGCGGCTGTGCCGATTGCTGGCGCGTGCTGCAGGCTGTGCCGGTATGGCAGGTGGTCAGGCCATTGATCTGGCCAGTGTTGGTCGGCCCTTGAACGAGCAACAGTTGCGCGAAATGCACCAGCTCAAAACAGGCGCCTTGTTACAGGCCAGTGTGATGATGGGCGCCGCTTGCGGCGATACCACCCGGCAGGCGCGGCAAGCCTTGCAAGCCTACGGTGCGGCGATTGGTTTGGCGTTTCAGGTGGTGGATGACATCCTGGATGTTACCGCTGACTCTGCTACGCTGGGCAAGACGGCGGGCAAAGACCAGGCCCAGGACAAGCCGACCTATGTGTCGTTGATGGGGCTGACGCGCGCGAACGCCTATGCCCAGACACTGTACCAGCAGGCCTTAATGGCGCTGGCAGGCAGTGGTTTGTCCGACACGCGTGCGCTGCAGGGCCTGGCAAGCCTGGTCGTGCAGCGCTCCTGCTGATGCGCCTGCTGCTGTCAAAATGAGATCTTATGTTGATGAATAACCCTTATCCCTTGTTGCAGACGATTCATGCGCCAGCTGACATGCGGCGCCTGCCGCGCGAACAATTGAACACCCTGGCTACCGAGCTGCGTGCCTTTTTGCTGGAAAGTGTGTCCAAAACCGGCGGCCATCTGAGCTCCAACCTGGGCACCGTAGAACTCACGGTAGCGCTGCACTATGTCTTTAATACCCCTCATGACCGGGTGGTATGGGACGTGGGGCATCAGACTTACCCGCACAAAATCCTCACCGGGCGGCGTGAACGCATGACCACGTTGCGCCAGTTGGGCGGCTTGAGCGGCTTCCCGCAGCGCGCCGAAAGCGAATTTGACGCCTTTGGTACGGCGCACTCCAGCACCTCCATTTCAGCCGCCCTGGGCATGGCCATGGCCTCCCGGCTCAAGGGTGAAGACCGCCACGCCATTGCCGTGATAGGCGACGGTGCCATGACAGCTGGTATGGCCTTTGAGGCCATGAACAATGCCGGTGTCTCGGACTGCAACCTGCTGGTGATCCTGAACGACAACGACATGTCGATCAGCCCGCCGGTGGGTGCCTTGAACCGCTACCTGGCCAAATTGCTCAGCGGCCAGTTTTATGCCGCCGCCAAAAGTGCCAGCAAAAACGTCTTGCGTGGTGCGCCACCGCTACTGGAACTTGCGCGCCGTTTTGAAGAGTCGGCCAAAGGCATGGTCAGCCGGGTCACGTTGTTTGAAAAATTTGGTTTCAACTACGTGGGGCCGATTGACGGCCACGACGTGCAGACGCTGGTGTCGGTGCTGGAAAACATCAAGCATCTCAAGGGGCCCCAGTTTTTGCACGTGGTCACCAAAAAGGGCCAGGGCTACAAGCTGGCCGAAGCCGACCCGGTGGCCTACCACGGCCCGGGCAAGTTTGACCCGGCAGTGGGCCTGCAAAAATCAGCCGCTGCCAGCAAACCCAGCTTTACCCAGGTCTTTGGCGACTGGTTGTGCGACATGGCCGCCGCCGACGACCGGCTGGTGGGCATCACCCCGGCCATGCGCGAGGGTTCGGGCATGGTGGCTTTTGAGCAGCGCTTCCCAACGCGGTTCTTTGATGTGGGCATTGCCGAGCAGCACGCCGTGACCTTTGCCGCCGGTCTGGCCTGTGAAGGGCTCAAACCCGTGGTGGCGATCTATTCCACCTTTTTGCAGCGCGCCTACGACCAGTTGATCCACGACGTGGCCATCCAGAACCTGCCGGTGGTGTTTGCGCTTGATCGTGCGGGTTTGGTCGGGGCCGACGGCGCCACCCACGCCGGTGCTTATGACCTGTCCTACCTGCGCTGTATTCCCAACATCAGCGTGGCCTGCCCGGCCGATGAAAACGAGTGCCGCCAGTTGCTCAGCACGGCCTATGCTCAAAACAGCCCGGTGGCGGTGCGTTACCCGCGCGGCGTGGGTGCGGGTGTGCCGGTGGGCTGCACGCTCGACGCGCTGCCCTTTGGCAAGGGTGAAATTCGCCGAACCGGCCAGCGTGTGGCCATTCTGGCTTTTGGCACGTTGCTGTACCCGGCGCTCAAGGCTGCGCAAAACCTGGATGCCACGGTCGTCAACATGCGCTGGGCCAAGCCGCTCGATGTTGACCTGCTGCTGCAGGTGGCGGCCAGCCACGAAGCCTTGGTCACGCTCGAAGAGGGTGCCGTGATGGGCGGGGCAGGCAGCGCCGTGCTCGAAGCCCTGGCTGCGGCCGGCGTCACCCGCCCGGTGCTGCAACTGGGTCTGCGTGACGCCTTCATCGAGCATGGTGACCCGGCCAAATTGCTGGCCATCGAAGGCCTGGATGCGCCCGGTATTGAAGCGGCTATTCGCAATCGCCTTGCGTTGGCGCAAGCTTTGTGAAGACAACAGCCTTTTTGAGGTTGTATTCGCCCGTTTGCAGGGTGTCTGCTTCTTAAAATATCAGGTGACGCTTATTCGTCATGTTTGCCGGGCACCACTTCCGGCATGACGGCTTGTTCAATTCACAACCCCAGGAGTAAATCAATGGATCGTCGTTCGATTATTAAAAACGCAGGTATTGCGGGTGTTCTGGCAGCGGGTGCCGCACCGGCTGTGCATGCGCAGGGCGCCAATGTGCGCTGGCGCCTGGCGTCGAGCTTTCCCAAGTCGCTGCCCACCATCTATGGCAGTGCCGAGATGTTTGCCAAAACAGTCAAGGACCTGTCGGGTGGCAAGTTCGAAGTGTCGGTACATGCCGGCGGTGAATTGATGCCGCCGTTTGGCGTGGTTGACGGCATTCAAAACGGCACCGTCGAAATGGCCCAGACGGCGTCCTACTATTTCACCGGCAAGGACCCCATTTTTGCCTTTGGCTGTGCGGTGCCCTTTGGCCTGACCGCACGGCAGATGGACGCCTGGATGGAGCATGGCAACGGCCGCAAGCTGATGGACGATTTTTATGCCAAGTACAACATCAAGAGCCGCAGCGCGGGCAACACCGGCACCCAGATGGGCGGCTGGTACCGCAAGGAAATCAAGACCGTGAAAGACCTCAAGGGTCTGAAAATGCGCATGGGTGGCGGCTTGTTCGGCGAAGCCATGCAAAAGCTCGGTGTGGTGTCACAAAACATGCCGGCTGGCGAGGTGTACCTGGCGCTTGAAAAAGGCACGCTTGACGCCACCGAGTTCGTGGGTCCGTATGATGACCAGAAGCTGGGCTTCAACAAAGTGGCCCCGTTCTACTACTATCCGGGCTGGTGGGAGGGTGGTGCCGAGCTGGAGTTTTTTATTAACACCAAGGCCTATGCAGCGCTATCAAGCGAATACCGGGCCATGGTGGACGTTGCCACTGCCGTGGCGGCGCGTGACATGACAGCCAAGTACGATGCCTTCAACCCGATTGCCCTGAAAAAATTGGTGGCTGACAAGACCCAACTCAAGCCCTTTCCCAAGGAAATCATGGATGCCGGTTTCAAGGCCTCGATGGAGGTGTTTGCCGAGCACGAAGCCAAGTCGCCTGAATTCAAGAAAATTCACCAGGACATGCGTGCCTTCCAGCGCGACCAGTTGCTGTGGCTGCGCTTTTCCGAGTTCCGCTTTGACAGCTACATGATGGCTGCAAAAATTTAAGCGTCTTTTCTTCCCGTTTCACCCCAGGTGCCCCAAACCATGCATGGCATGGTTTGGGGCATTTCTTTTGCAGTGCGATGTAAATGAAATTAATTTGCGTGATGTTTGAAAATTCATGTAACACGGTTCAAGGGAAAACCCTGCGGCTTTTACCGCTGTCCGATTCTTAGAATGCAGAGTGACTCAAAAAGTCATGACGGCATCTGTACATGCCGTGCACGTTGCTATCAATATAGGAGTAATTCGATGGATCGTCGTTCCGTTATCAAAAACGCTGGTATTGCTGGCGTCCTGGCCGCTGGTGCTGCACCCGTTGTGCATGCCCAGGGTGCCACCATTCGCTGGCGCCTGGCGTCGAGCTTTCCCAAGGCGCTCGATACCATTTATGGTGCTGCCGAAACCTTTGCAAAGAAAGTGGGAGAGTTGTCGGGGGGCAAGTTCACTATCTCGGTGCATGCCGGTGGCGAGTTGATGCCAGCGGTCGCTGTGCTTGATGGCTCTTCCAATGGCACGGTTGAAATGGCGCACACCGCGCCGTATTACTTCTTTGGCAAGGACCCCACTTACGCGCTTGATTGCGCCATTCCCTTTGGCTTGAACAGCCGCCAGATGACGGCTTGGATGTACCAGGGTAACGGCATGAAACTGCTGCGCGAGTTTTATGGCAAGGTGGGGATTGTTAATTTCCCAATGGGTAACACCGGCGCCCAAATGGGTGGCTGGTACCGCAAGGAAATCAAGTCGGTGGCCGACCTCAAGGGTCTGAAGTTTCGGGTTGGCGGCTTTGGTGGCAAGGTGCTGGAACGCCTGGGCACTGTGCCGCAAAATATTCCGGGCGGCGAAATTTACCAGGCGCTGGAAAAAGGCACGATTGACGCTGCTGAGTGGGTTGGTCCCTACGACGATCTGAAACTGGGCTTCAACAAGGTGGCTCCACATTATTATTACCCTGGCTGGTGGGAGGGCGGTCCGCAACTGTCACTGTATGTGAACCAAAAAGCCTACGAAGGTTTGTCGGCCGAGTACAAGGCCATCATCGAATGTGCAGCGGCCTACGCGCACACCGACATGCAGGCCAAATACGACATGAAAAACCCGGGCGCTCTCAAGACGTTGGTGAGCCAGGGCACCAAGCTGCACCCGTTCCCCACACCGGTGCTGACGGCTGCATTCAAGGCGGCGCAAGAGGTCTATGCAGAACTCAGTGCAAGCAACCCGGCCTGGAAGAAAATTTACTCTGACTACGCCTCATACCGCGGTGAAGCCAACCTGTGGTTCCGCTTTACCGAAGCGCGTTTTGACAGTTTTATGCAGTCGCAAAAGCTGTAAATAACAGCGCCATTGAAGATAAAAAAACCGCGCTGAGGCGCGGTTTTTTGTGGGGAATTATTTCTGTCCGCGATCAGCCTCTTTGGCCAGTGCCTCTTGCATCGCTTTCATTGGGTCAACTTCTGTTTCTGATGAGTCTTGTGGTGTTACGACCGGGGTGGCGCCGTCACCGGACGGGTCAAATCCGGGGGTCTCTTCAGACCCAAAGGACGGCTCTTCTGCAGGCATTTCCATCTGGGATTCCAACATCTCCATGACGGCTTCCTTACTCAGGCCTTTCTCGGTTGACAAGTCGCCCACCACCAGTTTCGGAAACACGATGATGGTGACCAGCATGATCAGCAGCATGCCAATGAAGGCAATCGAGCCTTTGTAAATTTCGCTGGTGGTGACGGCCTTGATGGTTTCACCGGTGATGCGGTCCTTATAGTTGGACTTGGCTGCCACACTGCGCAGATAAAACAGTGCAAAGCCAAACGGTGGCGTCAGGAACGAGGTTTGCAGGTTCATGGCGATCATCACGCCGAACCAGATCATGGCGGTATCCGGCGTCATGCCGGGCACCAGGCCGGGTAGAATTTTCTCGGCTACAGGCGCCAGCAGCGGCACCACAATGAAGGCAATCTCGAAGAAGTCGATGAACATGCCCAAAAAGAACACCAGCAGGTTCACCACAACCAAAAAGCCCCAGCCGCCGCCCGGCATGTTGGTGAACAAGTGCTCCACCCAGATGTGGCCGTCAGCCGCATTGAAGGTGAAACTGAAGACGGTGGAACCGATCAGGATGAACATCACAAAGGTGGCCAGAGTGGCGGTGTTTTCCAGCGCTTGTGTCAGGGTGCTCTTGCTCAAACGGCGTTTACCCCCGGCCAGGATCAAGGCACCCATGGCACCCATGGCGCCGCCTTCTGTCGGCGTGGCGATGCCCAGAAAAATGGTGCCGAGCACCAGAAAAATCAAAATCAGCGGCGGCATCAGTACAAAGGTTACCTGCTCGGCCAGACGCGACAAAAGCGCCATTTTGGTCACGCGGTTGATGATGGCCAGCACCAGCCCGGTGATCGAGGCCAGCGTCATCGACATGATGACAATTTCATCCCTGGCCGAGGGTAGGGGGCGCTCCAGCCACTGCATCATCAGGCCGTCATGTACCTGCGACCAGGTGTAACCCACCACGGCGCAAATGATGAATAGCACCAGTAGCGAGCGATGGCCAGAACTGCCACTGGCTTCGCGGTAAATACGTGCCTCTTCGGGCAGGGCGGGCACCAGGGCCGGTTTAAAAATGGCGACCAGCACCACGAACAGCAAATAGACACCCACCAGCATCAAGCCTGGCAGCAAGGCGCCGGCATACATGTCGCCCACCGAGCGGCCCAACTGGTCGGCCAGCACGATCAGCACCAGTGACGGCGGAATGGCTTGCGCCAGCGTGCCCGAGGCGGTGATGGCGCCGGTGGCAATGACGCGGCTGTAGCCGTAGCGCAGCATGATGGGCAGTGAAATCAAACCCATCGAGATCACTGCAGCCGCCACCACGCCGGTGGTCGCTGCCAGCAGCGCACCGACCAAGATCACGGCAATGGCAAGGCCGCCACGCAACGGGCCGAACACCTGGCCCACGGTTTCGAGCAAATCCTCTGCCATGCCGCTGCGCTCCAGAATGATCCCCATAAATGTGAAAAACGGGATCGCCAGCAGTGTGTCGTTTTGCATGATGCCAAAGACGCGCAGAGGCAGGGCCTGGAACAGCGAAGCCGGGAAGATGCCTGCCTCCATGCCGATAAAGCCAAAACCCAGTCCGGTAGCGGCCAATGCAAACGCGACCGGAAAGCCGCTGAGCAAAAACACAAACAACCCGGCGAACATCAGGGGTACAAACTGCTGTGCCAAAAAAGTGCTTTGCATTCAGTGTTCTCCCGCCAGTTTGCTTGCCGCGATGGCTTCGAGTTCCCTGAGTTCTCTTTCTTCGGGTGTGTCGCCTTCTTCGTGGCTCAGGACATCCGGGCCGCGACCGAATAGGAATGCAAAACGTTTGATGAGTTCGGACACCCCCTGTATCGCCAGCAGCGCAAAACCCATCGGAATCAGGCCATAGACGGGCCAGCGAATCAAGCCGCCCGCGTTCTGCGACATTTCTCCCGATGCGAGCGCGTTGGTAAAAAGCGGCCATGCCAGCGCGACGGACAAAATACAAAAGGGAAACAACACGCCCACGATGCCGACAACATCGATCCAGTTGCGGGTGCGCGCACTCAGGCGGGTGGCGATAAAGTCAATGCGGACATGCGAATTCTTGAGGAATCCATAACCGGCACCCATCAGAAAAACGGCGGCAAACAGATACCATTGAATCTCAAGCAAACCGTTGGAGCTGACGTTGAAGATTTTGCGCACAATGGCATTGCCGGCGCTGATCAGTGTTGTGGCCAGGATCAGCCACATGGTGAATTTGCCGACGCCGGTGGTGATCTTGTCGATCAGCCGGGACAAGGCGAGAAGTGGGGTCATGGTGTCTCCATTGTTTGGATTTTGCGCAAGTAAACCAGGGTAATGGTTGATTGCAATTTTTTGGCCGTCGAAGTTTAGCGGTTTGCACCTAATCGACAACTGAAGAATTTTAGATGAGACGTGAAATATTTCTCTGGGGGTCAACCCGGGTCTGACCGCACAGGGGACATGATTGCTGCAGATTTTTTGCGACGGTAATCCCACCAGGGTAACACTTTGCGCAGTGACAGCACCTGGCCACTGTCCTGTGCCGTATAGCCTGAGATTGACGCAATTTTATCGCACCACGTCTGGGCTTGTAGCAGCTGTAGCAAGGCCAGGATGCCGGGTTGTGCCAGCGCCGATTTGAGGCACACCAGGTGGTAACGCTCCTCGGCCAGCGGCACAAAGTCCAGCCCGGCCTGCTGCGCCGCAGCCGCAATACCCAGGCCAACATCGCACTGACCCGCTGCCACCGCCTGGGCCACGGCGGCGTGTGATGGCTCAGTGTGGTCATAACCATTGATTTCGCCAGCCTTCCGTCCTGCCAGCGCCAGCAGTTCGTCCAACACCACGCGTGTGCCACTGCCCAGCGTGCGGTTGGCAAAACGGGCCCGGCGCAGCACCACGTCTTGCAAGCTGCGCAAACCCATCGGGTTGCCCCTTGCCACCATCAAGCCCTGGGTGCGCCGGGCAAACCCAATGATCTTGTGTTGGCCCGGTTGCAGCAGCGGTTTGTAAGTGCGCTCGGTCAGAGTCTTTTTTCCAAGTCCTTGCAGGGTGTGAAAGCCGGCCATGACGCAGCGGCCTTCGTTCAGGGCACGAATGGCATCCACGCTGCCGGTGAAGCGGATGTCCAGGTGCACCTGGCGGGGTTCATAGTCCGGCGCCAGCGCATCACCACGCAGGGCATGCTCACGCAACGCCGACAGCGCATCGTCATGGCTGGCATACAGCGTGACCACATGCACGCTGTTGTCAAAGGCCAGTGCGTAGCTGCGTTCCAGTTCGGCGCGCAAGGCCTCGATTTGCGGGGCAAGTCGAGCCTGCGCCTGGCGCTCGGCCCACATCAGTTTGTTGCCGAATTCGGTCAGTAGAGCAGACTGGCCTTTTTCCCAGATGACCAACTCATTGCCAAGCTCGTTTTCCCAACGCTTGAGCTCACCCCAAACGTGGCGGTAGCTTAAACCCAGGGCACGCGCACCTGCCGAAATGGAGCCTTGGCTGCTGACCGCTTGCAGCAAGTCGATCAAAGGGTTGCGCACCAGCGCCGGGCTGTTGTCTCTTGACAGGGTGTAGTGGAATTGAAGCCTATGCACGGTGGTTCATATCGCCAGTAATTAGATCGGTGGCTACGATACCGCAAATCAAAAAAGTCCCCAACGCCCCTGTGATCTGACGACCATCGCCGCTGGGGCGCGACTGCTACAAATGCTTCAACAAACTTGACTACTTTTACCGAAAGCGCCTCGACGGCGCTGCAACTTATCACCAGCATGGACGCCGAGCTGCTCGCGATTGTGGGCCGTTCCTTGTCCGTGAGTGCCACCGCCTGCGCGCTGGCTTGCAGCCTCGGGCTGGTGCTGGGCGCCTGGCTGGGGGTTGCGCGTTTTGCCGGGCGCGGTGTCGTGCTGACGCTGCTCAACACGTTTTTGGCCGTGCCCTCGGTGGTGGTAGGCCTGGTCATTTACTTGCTGCTGTCGCGCACCGGGCCGCTGGGCTTTTTGGGTTGGATGTTCAGCTTCAAGTCCATGGTGATTGCGCAGGCGGTGCTGGTGCTGCCGGTGGTCACGGCCCTGACGCGCCAGGCGGTGGAAGACGCCCAAAATTTGCACGGCGAACAATTGCAGTCGCTGGGTGCCCGCCCGCTGATGCGCAGTCTGCTGCTGGCCTGGGATGAGCGTTATGCACTGCTTACGGTGCTGATTGCCTCCTTTGGCCGCGCTGTGTCGGAAGTCGGCGCGGTGATGATTGTGGGCGGCAACATCGACGGTTTTACCCGCGTCATGACCACCGCCATTGCCCTGGAAACCAGCAAGGGTGACCTGCCGTTGGCCCTGGGCCTGGGGCTGATCTTGCTCGGCGTGGTGCTGTTGCTCAATGTGTTGATTGCCGCGGTGCGGCGTTGGCGCGAGCACCAGGAAAACGGTGTTGACCCCAGCGTGGCGTTGGGGGTGTCGGTTTGAAGCCCGCGAATGTGATGGACCCTGATCTGGCCGGGTTTTTGGATGTGCCGGGCGCAGCGCCGTCTTTGACACAGCGGGTATTTGCCCTGCAAGCGGCCAGCGTGCATTTCGGTCACCCGTCGCGCGCTGTGCACGCGCTGTCCGACGTCAGCCTGAAGATTCACGCGGGTGAGCGGGTGGCGCTGGTGGGCGCCAACGGCTGCGGCAAAAGCACTTTGCTGCGCCTGTTGCACGGGCTGACCCAGCCAACATCGGGCCAAATCCACAGCGAAGCGACCCTGCGCCAGGCCATGCTGTTTCAAAAACCGCATCTGATGCGCCTGTCGGTACAGGTCAACATTGCTCTCGGGCTGTGGCTGCAAGGCACCGCCTGGCGCTTGGCCAAGGCGCAGGCCCTGGCGGCGCTGGTCAAAGTGGGTTTAATGGATCTGGCGCAGCGCAACGCGCGCCAGCTCTCGGGGGGCCAGCAGCAGCGCGTGGCCATGGCGCGGGCCTGGGCCTTGCAGCCGCAGGTGCTGCTGCTCGACGAGCCCACCGCCAGTCTGGACCCCCACGCCAAGCGTGAAGTGGAGACGCTGATTGAATCCTTTGCCAGTGGTTCTGAGGCCATGACGCTTGTTTTTGCCAGCCACAACCTGGGTCAGGTCAAGCGCCTGGCAAGTCGGGTGATTTACCTGGAGCACGGCCGTGTGCTGGCCGATTTACCGGTGGATGTTTTTTTTAGCGGACCCCTGCTGCAACAGCAGTACCCGGCGGCCCATTTGTTTGTCAAAGGAGAACTTGTATGAAAACCGTGAAATCTTTTAATTTTTTCCAAGCGCACACCCGCCTGAAGTGGGTGCAACTCACGGCCATGGCGTTCGCCTGTCTTGGGGCTTCGCTGAGTGTGCAGGCGCAGTCGATTGTGGTGGCGTCAACCACCTCGACTGAGCAGTCAGGCCTGTTTTCTGTGCTGCTGCCCGAGTTCAAAAAAGCCAATGGCATTGACGTGAAGGTGGTCGCCCTGGGCACTGGCCAGGCCATCGACATGGGCCGCCGTGGTGATGCCGACGTGCTGTTTGTGCACGACAAGGTGGCCGAAGAAAAAGTGGTGGCCGAGGGCTTTGCCGTCAAACGTATCGAGGTCATGTACAACGACTTTGTGGTAATCGGCCCGGCCAGTGATCCGCTTAAGGTCAAAGGCAATGACGTGGTGGAAGCACTCAAAAAGATCTCGGCAGCCAATGGCCCGTTTATCTCGCGCGGCGACAAGAGTGGTACCCATGCCGCAGAGCTGCGCTTTTGGAAAATGGCCGACCTGGCCGACAAGCAGGGCAGCGGTTACAAGGCCTGCGGCTGCGGCATGGGCCCGGCGCTCAACATGGCTTCCAGCTCAGAAGCCTATGTGCTGACCGACCGCGGTACCTGGCTCAACTTCAAGAACCGGGGCGACCTGAAGGTGCTGGTCGAAGGCGACAAGCGCCTTTTTAACCAATACGGTGTGATGCTGGTCAACCCCGTCAAACACCCGCATGTGAAGGTGGCAGAGGGTCAGAAATTTGTCGACTGGGTGAGCGGCAGCGCCGGGCAAGCGTCGATTGCGAGCTACAAAATTGGCGGCGAGCAGCTGTTTTTCCCGAATGCAGTGAAGTAAGGGATTGACGATCTCATCTGCTGGGGTGCGACTCAAAGGATGTGGGTGAGATGCCGGACCAAAGGATGCATCACGGTGCTTACCCAATCAGCCGGGCGATGCGCTTTGCTACGTGTCCCCCGTCCGCTGCGCGGACTCCGCCTTGACCTCCGCAAAGCGCATCACCCGACTGATTTCATGCGCTGGTGGGTCGACCAGTACGTAGCCCAATGGGATGGAGCGAAGCGCAATCCGGGAACACGAACCATCGTCCGGCCATTCCTTCAGGGCGGTGCTGGCTATTTCTTCCTACGCGTTGGCCGGGCCAGCCGGTTCTGCGTCCAGTTCAGCCAACTCCAAAACTGTAAACACCCTTGACCGGGTGTGAAACGCCTTGCCCTCGGGGCCTTCCAGTGAGAAAGTGCCGCCATGGCCTTCAATCACGTCGATGATCAGTTGGGTGTGTTTCCAATACGCGTATTGCGCTTTGCCGATGTAGAACGGGCAGCGGCCGACATCGCCCAGGTACACATCGCCCGCACCCATGGTGATCTCGCCGGGCAGGTAACAGTTGGCTGCGCTGTTGTCGCAGCAGCCACCCGACTGGTGAAACATCAGGTCTGGCCCGTGGATTGTTTTGAGATGGGCAATGAGTTCGAGTGCGGCCGGTGTGGCGATGACTTTTTCAACCATGCTTGGCTCCTTGGTAAGTGAAGTCTCGTCGGTAGGCGCAGCGCCATGGTCGGATCGGGCGGCCACCTCATACTGGGGTACCAGAAATCCGTGACCGCCCAATCCGGCCACGGCGCCGGAGCGTTGGTGGCGTGAGCCTGTTTATCAGAAAAAGCCGAGTTTGCTTTCGCTGTAGCTGACCAACAGGTTCTTGGTTTGCTGGTAGTGGTCGAGCATGACCTTGTGGGTCTCGCGGCCAATGCCCGATTCCTTGTAGCCACCGAAAGCCGCGTGAGCGGGGTAGGCGTGGTAGCAGTTGGTCCAGACCCTACCGGCCTTGATGGCGCGGCCCATGCGGTAGGCGACGTTGCCGTTGCGGCTCCAGACGCCGGCACCCAGGCCGTAGAGCGTGTCGTTGGCAATGGCCAGCGCGTCGGCTTCGTCCTTGAAGGTGGTCACGGCCAGCACCGGGCCGAAGATTTCTTCCTGGAAGATGCGCATTTTGTTGTGGCCCTTGAACAGGGTCGGCTGCACGTAGTAGCCGCCGACCAGGTCGCCTTCCATCTGGGCTTGTTCGCCACCAATCAGCACTTGCGCGCCTTCCTGCTTGCCCAGGTCGAGGTAGGACAAAATTTTTGTCAGTTGCTCTTTGGAGGCCTGGGCGCCGATCATGGTGTTGGTATCGAGCGGGTTGCCCTGCACAATGGCCGCCACGCGTTTGAGGACACGTTCCATGAAGGCGTCGTAAATGCTTTCCTGAATCAGGGCGCGGCTGGGGCAGGTGCACACCTCGCCCTGGTTGAAGGCAAACAGCACCAGGCCTTCGATGGCTTTGTCCAGAAAACAGTCGTCCTTGTCCATGATGTCGGCAAAGAACACGTTGGGTGATTTGCCGCCAAGTTCCAGCGTGGCCGGGATCAGGTTGTTGGCGGCGGCCTGGGCAATCAACCGGCCCGTGCTGGTGGAGCCGGTAAAGGCAATTTTGGCAATGCGCTTGCTGGTGGCCAGCGGCATGCCGGCCTCACGGCCATAACCATTAACGATGTTGAGCACACCGGGTGGCAGCAGATCGGCAATGAGTTCGGCCATGATCAAAATGCTGATGGGCGTGGATTCGGCGGGTTTCAACACCACGCAGTTGCCCGCGCCAATGGCAGGAGCCAGTTTCCAGGCGGCCATCAGAATCGGGAAGTTCCAGGGAATGATCTGACCGACCACACCCAGCGGTTCCTGGATATGGTAGGCCACGGTGTTTTCGTCAATGTTGCTCAAGGCGCCTTCCTGCGCACGCACACAACCGGCGAAGTAGCGGAAGTGGTCGATGGTCAGTGGAATGTCGGCGGCCATAGTTTCGCGGATGGGTTTGCCGTTGTCGACGGTTTCGGCGTAGGCCAGCAGTTCCAGGTTGGCTTCCAGTCGGTCGGCAATTCTGAGCAGCACGTTGGCGCGGTCGGCGGCGGCGGTTTTACCCCAGGCGTCGGCGGCCGCGTGGGCGGCATCGAGTGCCAGTTCAACGTCTTCAGCTGTCGAGCGGGCGGCCTGGGTGAAGACTTTGCCGGTGGTGGGGGTGATGACATCAAAGTACTGGCCTTTGACGGGGGCGACAAACTTGCCGCCAATGAAGTTGTTGTATTGGGCCTTGAAAGCAATTTTTGCGTCGCTGGTGCCGGGTGCTGCGTAAATCATCGTGAATCCTTTTTGTGTGCTTGATTGAAAATTTCCCTCGCGGGCAGTGCTATCTATCAAGTCGCGTGCCAAGTCGGTTGTTGATCAATATCGTGTTGATTCATAAAGACTTTTCTTATGCTTAGGGGTGCATGTCCGACGTTTCAGTGTGGCGATGTGTGTCACCTGTCTCAAATCGTGACAGCTGGTCTGTACCTGCTCTATGCACAGCGTTTCATATCACTGGGAATAGCGCTGCTGCCTACCATTGCGGCATTCAAAATGACCAAGAGCAGACACCAGTCTGTCCAGGAGACACCGTGCGAACATCCCTAACCGCCCTGGTTTTGCGTCAGGCCCGCCAGCATTTTTCCAAGCGCGCACAGGCTTGAAGTGGGTGCAACTCACGGCCATTGCGTTCGCCTGTCTGGGAGCATCAAAGGGAGTGCAGGCGCAGTTGATCGTGGTGGCGTCAACCACCTCGACTGAGCAGTCAGGCCTGTTTTCTGTGCTGCTGCCCGAGTTCAAAAAAGTCAGTGGCATTGACGTGAAGGTGGTCGCCCTGGGCACTGGCCAGGCCATCGACATGGGCCGCCGTGGTGATGCCGACGTGCTGTTTGTGCACGACAAGGTGGCCGAAGAAAAAGTGGTGTCCGAGGGGTAGAAATTTGTCGACTGGGTGAGCGGCAGCGCCGGCCAGGCGACGGTTGCCAGCTACAAGATTGGCGACGAGCAGTTGTTTTTTCCGAATGCGACCAAGTAGGGTGCGGTGTTGACCGTGGTGGCCGCTTGCGCAGATGGCAATGCAGGCGCATCACGGTAGCTGCCCGGAAAAAACTCGGGCGACAGCCGCAACGCACTCGGCAATGGGTTTATTTTTTCGCCAATTTCCCCGCGACAAATTCCGATAACCAACCGAATCCGGCACCGACGATGATTGAAAGAATGGTTGGCAGGATCGCTTTCTCAGGCGACATGTCTTTACCGAGCAGGATCAGACCTGCGACGCTGGCGAAACCATAGACGCTCGATGGGATGGTTGAGAGGATTGGCAAGTGGGCTGCCAGCACGATCACCGCCGCGCCGATGCCCACAGCTACCGGTGCTGCCAACCCTCCAAGCGCGCCAAGAGGGCCGATGAGCATGACCGAAGCCATACCAACCAGCGCGCCAAATGTCATGCATATAGCGGTCTTCTGGACGCCGTCAGACTTTCCTCCATTGTGAAAGTGGCTGGCCCAGGCGATAAAAGCCTGCCAGATTTGCATGTTGAAAGTCGCCAGTGGGCCCAGAAAGAGCCAGGTGGCGGCGATAGCCAACAATCCAATGGAAATGCTGAGAGCAATAAGTAAAGACATCGATTTCTCCTCGTTATTTGAAACATGAAAATGAAACCGCAGTTCAAGCAAGAACCACAGTACCGAAGTGTTGCCAAGGCATGCCAAATAGCAAGCTTTGACACCACGAGCAGTTGGAATCGCCTTTTGGCTCTGGATACAGGTCTTTTTGCAAAGTGCGTGCCAACCTGCTGTGCGCGCTTGAGACGCTGGGTGACAGAGGACTGCATAGAATCGTGCCGCTCGGGATGGCGAGACAGGTGTAACAATTGCGCCAAATCCTGGCACAAGTGATGTCAAAACTGAACAGTCGCGCGGTCTGAGCCAGGAGTGTTCAGCATTTAACCCGCCCTACAAGGGCAGTCAGGCTCGGCGCAGGGTTCTGATGGCTGGATAAAACAGTGTCGAACAGTTGGATGTCAGTGCCGGTTTTGCTACAGGTGACCCACCCAACCCGCGTTGCGCAGCAGCACATACAGTGCCGTGCCCGTCAGAATGCTCAGCAGCGGCTGTTTTCTCCACCACTGCAAAGCCACCACAACCGCCACTGCTACGCCTTCGGCCCACGGTCCGGACGGGTTGTCGCGGGCATGGCCCACCAGGGTGTGCAACAGCAGCAGCGTCATGATGGCCAGCGGCAAAAAGCGGCCCAGTTGCTGCACCAACGGGTTGTTTTGCAGCCAGCGCGCCGCCAAAAAGGGCAGGGCGCGCAGGCCAAAAGTGACCAAAGCCATGGCCGCGAGGGCGCTCAGCGCGTAAGTGGTGCTGATCATGGCGCCACCTCTTTTGGCACCGGCTTGGGCCAGAAAAGCCCGGCTAGCACGCTCAAGGCGATGGCGACCAGCAGCGCCTGCCGGGGCGCCATGGCCATGGCCAGGCCATAGCTCAGCACCGCCACCCACAAGGGCGCAGCCGAGTCGGCGCTGCGCCACTGTTCCACCGCCAGCACGGCAAACAACGCCGCCAGCGCAAAGTCCAGCCCCACCATTGAAATTTGTGCCTGCGCCCCGATGACAGCGCCCAGTAAGGTGCCCAGTACCCACCAACCCTGGTTCAGCAGCGCTACCGCCACCATCTGGCGTGTGCTGGCGCCGGGTGGTAGTGTGGTCAGCACCGAATAGGTCTCATCTGTCAGGGCAAACACCAGATACCAGCGCGCCCAGGGCTGCCTGGGCAGTTTGTCGAGCAGCGACAGGCCATAAAAAATGTGGCGCAGGTTGACCACCAGCGTGGCCAGGGCAATGGAGGCTACCGGCAGACCGGCCGCCAGCATCGGCACCATCATGAACTGCGCGGCGCCCGCAAACACCATCACACTGGCCGTGAGTGCCAGCCACCAGGGCGCACCTGCCTGCACAAACAAAAAACCGAACACCATGCCCAGCGGCACGTAGCCCATGGCCACGGGAACCGAGAGGGATAGCACCGAAATGTGGGGGCCTTGTGGGTCGTGCGAAAGGGTAGGGGGCATGAAACAGGTGCTTTTGATCGCAGCGATAAATTGAAATATTGTGACAGCCTGAATTTGCGCTGCCCGGCGGTCGGCGTATTGCTTGTGAAGCGGGTAGGGTGCGCAGCATAATTCGCTAAAACTACCGGAGATACTCATGGCAAACCCTCAAAAATTCCCCAAAGTCGCCGTGCTGCTGTCGGGTTGCGGCCACCTCGATGGCGCTGAAGTGCGCGAGTCGGTGCTGGCGTTGCTGGCGCTCGACCAGCATGGCGCCACGGTGCAGTGCATCGCGCCCAATGCGCCGCAGTTCCATGTCATTAACCACGTCACCGGCGAGCCGGTACCGGGCGCCACGCGCAACATCCTGGAGGAATCCAGCCGCATTGCCCGACTGGGCCAATGCCTGGACCTGGCGCAGGCCAAAGTGGCCGATTACGACGCGTTGGTGATGCCGGGCGGCTATGGCGTCGCCAAGAACCATTGCAGCTTTGCTTTCAAGGGCGCCGACGCCGAGGTGCGCCCGGACGTGGCGGCGTTCGTGCGCGGTTTTTTTGATGCCAAAAAACCGGTGGGCGCGATTTGTATTGCCCCGGCGCTGGTGGCGCTGGCGCTGCACCAGGCGCACGACAGTGCCACGCTCACGCTGGGCAACGACGTCGGCTGCACTGCGGCCCTGGGTCAGCTCGGCCAGACCAGCCAGGACACGCCCAATGCCACCCAAATCGTGATCGACGAGGCGCATAAGCTCGTCACCACGCCGGCCTATATGTTCGATGATGCGCGCCTGGGTGATGTCTGGACCGGCATTGAGCGCTGTGTGGCCGAGGTGCTTAAGCGGGTAGCATGAAAGCCGTTTGCGTTTATTGCGGCTCCAGTCCGGGCCGACTCGATGTTTATGCCGAAGCCGCGTGCGCGCTGGGCCAGGCGCTGGTGGCGCGCGACCTGGGGCTGGTGTATGGCGGTGCCAGCATCGGGCTCATGGGGCTGGTCGCCGACACCGTGCTGCAACTCGGTGGGCGCGCTGTGGGCGTGATCCCGCAAGCACTGGCGCGCAAAGAAGTGGTGCACCGGCACTTGACCGAACTCCATGTGACGCAATCCATGCATGAGCGCAAAACCATGATGGCCGAACTCTCGGATGGCTTCATCGCCATGCCGGGCGGCATCGGCACGCTTGAAGAAATTTTTGAAATCTGGACCTGGGCCCAGCTTGGCATCCACGCCAAACCTTGCGGCTTGCTCAACGTGGCGGGCTATTTTGATGCACTGACCCGCTTTCTGGATCACGCGACTGCGGAGGCGTTTCTCAAACCATCGCACCGTGCCCTCTTGATTGTGGAGCAGCAGCCCCACGCGCTGCTGGATCGATTTGCCAGCTACCAGCCACCGAGCACAAGGAAGTGGCTGGAGCCGGATGAATCCTGAAGCCATCTGGTGATACGAAATAAATTTGTAGGTCATGGGCCTTCGTGGGCAGTGATTGACTTCGCAGCTGTTTTCAGCCCAAGACGGCCACCCCCTTGATTTGGGCATACACCGCTGTGCCGGGCTTCAGCCCCAACGCATGGCCGGAGCGCGTGGTGACGCGGGCAAGCAGGGCGGTATCGCCTGCGCACAGTGACACCATCACCTGGCCATGGCTGTCGGGTGACACAGCCGAGACGGTGCAGGGCAGGATGTTCAAAATGCTGGTGTCAGTTTGTCGCTGCAGCGTCAGGCTGACGTCGCGCGCCGCCACACGAACGCGCAGGGTTTGGCCTGGGTCCGCTTTTTGGCGTGCCACGGTCAGCTCGCCGCCGGCAAAGCGGGCGAGCGTGAGGTGGTCCCGGTCATCATGCGATACCACTTTGCAATGCAGCACCGCACCGGCCGTGTCGCCACGTGCGAGTGGCAAGTCCAGCCGTGTCAGCAGTTCTGCTGTCGGGCCAAACGCAGTCACCCGGCCCGTATCCAGCAGCACCATGTGGTCGGCCAGACGGGCCACTTCGTCAATGGCGTGGGTGACATAGATCACCGGCAGGCGCAACTCGGTTTGCAGTCGCTCAAGATAGGGTAATATTTCAGCTTTGCGCGGGGAATCCAGTGCGGCCAACGGTTCGTCCAGCAACAGCAGGCGTGGGCTGGTGGCCAGCGCCCGGGCAATGGCCACGCGCTGGCGTTCACCGCCGGAGAGCTCGTGCGGCCAACGCTTGAGCAGGTGGCCTATGCCCAACAGCGCCAGCGTGTCGTTCCAGCTTTGCTTGCGTTCTTTCGCCGGTGTGCGTGTGAAGCCATACTGCAAATTGCCCTGCACGTTCAGATGCTCAAACAAGCTGGCTTCCTGAAACACGTAGCCCAGCGCGCGTTGGTGTATCGGTTTGAACAGGTTCTGGTCGCTGTTTTGCCACACCTCACCCTGGACGCAAATACGCCCTCGCGCAGCGGGTTCCAAACCAGCCAAGATGCGCAGCACCGTGGTTTTGCCAGAGCCAGATGCGCCAAACAGCGCCGTGATGCCGTCGCCGGGCAGCGTCAGGTCAAGGTCCAGCGTGAAGTCTTGTCGTTTGAGCAGGGTCTTGAGTTGCAGGCCAGATGCCGGGCTCATGAACTGCCCCCTTTGTGCCGCGCGCCGTTGTACATGTGCAGTGCCAGCAGCACGGCAAAGCTGAAGCCCAGCATCACGGCAGCCAGCCGATGCGCATCTGAATATTCCATGACTTCCACGTGGTCGTAAATCTGCACCGACACCACGCGGGTCACCCCCGGAATGTTGCCCCCCACCATCAGCACCACGCCGAACTCACCCACGGTGTGGGCAAAACACATGACGACCCCGGTAAAAAAGCCGGGCTTGCACAGCGGCACGACGACGCTGAAAAACGCATCCAGCGGTGAGGCGCGCAGACTGGCCGCCACCTCTAGCGGGCGTGTGCCCATGGCTTCAAACGCGTTTTGAATCGGCTGCACCATGAAGGGCAGGGAATAAAAGCTGGATGCCACCACCAGTCCGGCAAAGGTGAATGGCAGCAGGCCCAGCCCCAAGGCCTGCGTCCATTGGCCCACCGTGCCGTGCGGGCCCATGGCCACCAGCAGGTAAAACCCCAGCACCGAGGGCGGCAGCACCAGTGGCAAAGACACCAGCGCACCCAGCGGCTTTTTGAGCCATGACCGGGTGCGTGCGAGCCACCACGCCAGCGGTGTGCCCACCAGCAGCAAAATCACGGTGGTGAGCGCCGCCACTTGCAGCGTCAGACCAATGGCTTGCAGGTCAGAGTTGGTCAGCATTCAAATATCGTACCCATAAGAGCGGATCAGGTCCTTGATGTTGGGGCTTTGCAGCAATTTCACCAGCGCCACCGCCGCGGGGTTGTTGGCACCGCGGTTGAGTAGTACGGCGTTTTGCCGGATCGGGCTGTACAGGGCTTGGGGTACCACCCACATGGAGCCACTTTTGAGCTTGCCGCCCGCCAACACTTGCGACATCGCCACAAAGCCGATTTCGGCGTTGCCGGTATACACAAAGTTGAACGCCTGGCCAATGCTTTCGCCTTGCACCAGTTTCGGGGTCAATGCGGTGGTCAAACCCAGCTTGTCTATCGTCTGAACGGCAGCTTCGCCGTAGGGCGCAGTTTTGGGGTTGGCGTAGGCCAGCTTGCGAAAGCCAGCGCCTTTGAGCACGTCACCCCTGGCATCCACTTCTGTTGCGTCTGCAGACCACAACACCAACTTGCCATTCGCGTAGGCAAAGCTGCTGCCCGCTTTGGCCAGTCCGTCCTTTTCCAGTGCCACCGTGGCGGCCGTGTTGGCCGCCAGCAACACATCAAATGGCGCGCCGTTTTTGATCTGGGCGTAAAGCTTGCCGGTGGCACCTACCGTCACACTCAGGGTGTGGCCGGTGGTTTTTTCGAGTACCGCGGCAATGGCCTTGATGGGTTCGGCAAAGTTGGCCGCCACGGCGATCTGGGTTTGCCCGGCCCATGTCGAGGTAGCAAACGTCAGCGCCATAGCGCCTGGCAGCAGATGCTTGACGGAAAAACGCATAAAAAAACTCCGGGTGAATGACTGGGAAATTGGCTTGCCAAAGGGGCACCAATACGTCATATGCAGCTTCGCTATTCTATTTAAGAATAACGAAAGTGTACTGGAGATTTGAATAGCGGTCGTGACCCACCAGCGCCCGGCACAATGCGGGCTATGAGCAACAACGTTTTTTCAATGGGTGCCTTGAGCCACGAACCCGCTGACAAGCGCATGGATATCCTGCGCCTGATCGGAACGACGGGCTCGATTTCCGAGGCGGCGCGCCAGGCGGGCGTGAGTTACAAGGCGGCTTGGCAGGCGGTGCATACCCTGACCAATCTGGCTGGTGTGGGCTTGGTGGACCGGGCCGTGGGCGGAGCCGGTGGTGGTGGCGCGCAATTGACGGCTGCAGGCGCGCAACTTCTGGATGCAGCGCGCCAGATGGACGCTGCCCGGCGTGAGGTATTGGCACGTTTCAGCGGCGGCGCGGCGCAGGCCCTGCCAGGGGTTGGCTTGCGTACCAGCATGCGTAACAACTTGCCGTGCCAAGTGGTGCAGTTGATCCGGTCCAGCTTGGCTGACCCGATGGTTCGGGTGGTGTTGGCGCTGTCGCACGGCGGACAGATCACCTCGTCCATCACGCGTGAAAGCGCTGAATTACTTGGCTTGCGGTCTGGGCTGCCGGTTTTGGCATTGTGCAAGGCGACAGCGGTGTGTGTGAGTGCTCAAGTGGGTGCGGTGGCCGTGGAGCCTGTTGTCAATCCGGTTAACAGCGGTTTTGCCAATTTGATGCCTGGGAAAGTGTCCCGCCTGTTGCGCGGCAGTCAGCGCGATGAAGTGGTCATGCGTCTGCCCGGCGACTTGCAACTGGTGGGTTTCGCCAATCACCCAAACCGTTTGCGTGTGGGCAGCAAAGCCTGTGCGCGCGTGGAAGAAAACGCGGTGGTGCTGGCCATCGTGTGATACCAACGGTGCACCAGTTTGCAATCAGGTCGTCTTTTGCCCCAGCTTGCGGTACAGCGTGGCGCGGCTTAGCCCCAAGGCGCGGGCGGCCTGGCCGACATTGCCACGGGCATCGTCGACCGCCTGGCGGATCATGGCCGCTTCTACCTCGCGCAGCGCCCGCGCTGGTGGCGCGCCGGGGCCGATTTGCCGTGTCTGGGCTTCGTCGGCACGGGTGATGGCCTGGGCTTGCAGGCGCAGACCGCTCCACAGCGGTAATTCAATCGGGTTGGCGGGTCGTTTGGCGGCATCAAACAAAGGCTCAGCAGGTACACCAAAGACCTCGCTGACATGCACGGGTGCCTGGCTGGGCACTGCCAAACCGGGTACCATTTGTCGGGCTACCGGGTTGGCCCCGGTGATCCAGCCCTCGGGGTCGAGGCACAACATGCCGTCGGCATCACTGCCCAAGGCGTTGCCGGGCCAGTTCAGGCGCAGCATCAGGGCATGGGGCAGGGCGGTGATCAGGGCGTTTTCGATCTTGCTGGCCGACTGCATGACCAGATGTTTGAGTTCGGGGCGTTCCTGCACGTCGACCCCGGTCACATCGAGCATGCCGACACAAGCGCCGTCGGGCCCAAACAGGGGTGCACCAGCGCAGCTGTAAACTGACGTGGCCTCAAAAAAATGCTCGCCGCGGTGCAACCAGACCGGTTGTAATTCCGCCAGCGCGGCCCCAATGGCGGTGGTGCCAATGCTGCGCTCGGACAGGTCGGTGCCGACCCGGGTGATCAGGTGGGCGCGTGGATCGGTGTGGTCAATGGCACCGCAGGCATCGACCACCACGCCGTCGGCATTGGTCAGGATGGCAAAGTAGCGGGTGTTGACAATCGCCCGTGCCAGGTTGTGCAACATCGGCTGGGCCGCTTCAATCAATTGCTGGTTGGCTTCCAGGGTGTAGCGCAGGTCGGATGCATTGACATGAGAAAAACTGATGGCCTGGCCTGGGTGCAAGCCGGAAGTCAGGCAGCGTTGCCAGGAGCGCTCCAGCCAGGGCGCTGTCCAGTCCGGCGCCAAAGACCTGCCTTCTTGCATCAGGCGCTGGCGTGCCTGGGCAATGTTCGTCAGGCGACCGAGTGACGGATTGGGGCGAGGGCTGGGTGGGTCGGTGTTCATGGTCAGTGGGTTGGTCCTGATTTATTGTATTTTGAATGAGTTGGCGGATGCGCTTGCCAGCCTATCGAGATGCAGGCACACTTTGGGTGTGAAATTGAACGCACCTGTCTCTTCGCCGCGCCGAGTCAAAGCTGCCCTGATGTGGCCATTTGCCCTGGTACTGGCCTTTATTTTGACGGCCTTTGCCACCACGGCTTATTTTTTGCAGGTGCAGGCGCGCGACCGGGCCTTGTCTGAGCGCGTCGCGGCGGTGGCCAAGCTGGTGGATCAAAAGGTGGACAAGGACACCAACCTGATGCGCGCTGTACTGCACACCATGCAAGGTATTCCTGGCATTGCTGGGGCGTTTGCCAACCAGGACCGCGCCGCCTTGTTGCACGAAGCCGGGCCGTTGTTCAAAGCCCTGCGTTCCGAGCACGGCATCACCCATCTGTATTTCAACAACCCGGAGCTGGTCAATCTGGTGCGTTTGCACAGTCCGGGTGAGTTTGGCGACGAAATCTCCCGCATCACCACGGTCCAGGCGCGTAAACTCAATCGTCCTATCCATGGTTTGGAGTTAGGCGCTTTAGGCACCTTGACCCTGCGTATGGTGGCGCCCTGGCGCGACGCCCAAGGGGTGCAGGGGTATGTTGAAATGGGCGAAGAAATTGGTCACCTGGTGCAGGAAATTCATGAGACCTTGTCGGTGGATTTGTTTGTGCTGGTGGACAAGCAGTTTTTGCCGGTGCAGCAGTGGCACCATGGCTTGGTCTTGCTCAAACGCAAGGGCAATTGGGATCATTTTTCGCAGCAGGTGATGGTGGCACAGAGCAGTGCGCAAGCACCGAATGCCTTGAATGATTCAGTTTTGGTGGCCTTGCGTGGCGGTGCCACCAAGGTATTTTCACAAGACGAGCAAACCTTGCACCTGGCCATGTTGCCGCTCAATGATGCCACTGGCCAACGTATTGGCGACCTGGTGGTGATGCGTGACATCTCCGTGTTGCAGAAATCCTTTCAGCGTTCCATTACCACTGTCACGCTGCTGAGCTTGTTGATGGGCGCTTTTGTCCTGGGCTTGTTTTACTTTTCGCTCGACCGGGTGGAGCGAGACTACCAGCGCAAGCATGATCTGGAGCATCAGTTGTTGCGTGTGGGTACCGAACATGCCCGTATTTTGCAAATCGAAAAGCTCTCGGCCTTGGGCACCATGGTGGGCGAAATCGCACACCAGCTGAACAACCCGCTGGTGGGAGTGGTCAGTCTGGCGCAGTTGGCGCAACGTGAAGCAGACGACCCGGTGCGCACCCGGGAATTGCTGGCCGAGATTCGCCATGCCGGCGAAGATTGCCATGCTTTTATCGCGTCGATGTTGCGTTTTGCCAAGGTGTCAAAATTTGAATGTCACCCCACTGACTTAGCCCAAGTGGTCAACGAGACCGTGCTGATGTTTCGCCAGACCGTCAGGCGTCAAATCCCGGTGGAAATGGTGTTTCCTGAAGATCGGGTGGTGCTGGTGTTGGACGCCATTTTGCTGCGTCATGCGCTGTTTAATTTAATGGTCAATGCGGCGCAGGCCACCCCGGATGAGGGGGCTATTGTGATCCGCTTGCAAGGGCAGATGCATCCCGAGACCGGTGCACCGGGCTGGGTCTTGTCGGTGCGTGACCATGGCAAGGGCATCGCCCCGGAGATTTTGGACAAGGTGTTCACCCCATTTTTTACCACCCGCCGCGAAGGCACGGGTCTGGGGCTGCCAGTGGTGCAACACGTGGCTTTGTTGCACCAGGGTTTTGTCAGCGTTAAAAATTTACCAGAAGGTGGCACGCAATTTGCACTTTGGTTGCCGCAAGCCACCCCAAACTCCCCGGATCACACTACCCAGACACCTGCTCATGTTGCCCAAGATTTTGGTCGTTGACGACGACCGCTACACCCGTACCCTGCTGGAGCAAATGCTGCGAACCAGTGCACAGGTCCACCTGGCAACCCAGGGCGAGGAGGCGCGCCAGTTGTTTGCCGCACATGACTTCAACCTGGTGCTGATGGACCAGCGCCTGCCGCAGCACCAGGGGCTGGACTTGCTGCGCGAGTTTCGCGCCCAGCGGCCACGCATGGTGGCTATTTTGATGACCGGTTTTGCCGATGTGCGTGACGCCGTGGCTGCGGTTCGGGAGGGTCTGTTTGATTACCTGACCAAACCATTTGAAGACCTGGAAGCCTTGGAGGCGGTGATTGGCAAGGCGCTTGAAATTGACGCGGCTTACCGTGAAATTGACAGTTTGCGCAGCCGTCTGGCGGTCAAGTCAGGCGCGCCCCTGGTGGTGGGGCAGTCAGCGGCCATGAGGCATTTGCTGGGCCAGGTGCAGCAGGTGGCTGGGCTCGACACCACCGTGCTGCTCGACGGGGAAAGTGGCACCGGCAAGGATGTGATGGCCAAGTTGATTCATGCCCACAGCAAGCGCGCTGACAAGGCTTTTCTGGAGGTGAATTGCGGTGGGCTGCCCGAGTCGCTGCTGGAAAGTCTGCTGTTTGGTTATGAAAAAGGCGCATTTACTGGCGCCGCCCAGGCGACCACCGGGTATTTTGAAAAAGCCAATGGCGGTAATTTGTTTCTGGACGAAATTGCCGACATGAGCCCCAAGCTGCAAAGCAGTTTGCTGCGTGTCTTGCAGGATCACAGCTTTTGCCGCATTGGCAGCACACAGCCCCGATCGACCGATTTTCGGCTGATTTGTGCCACCAACCGCTCGCTGGCTGGCGAGGTGAAAGCAGGGCGTTTCCGGGAAGATTTGTACTACCGGATCAACGTGGTCGCCGTGCATTTGCCGCCGTTGCGCGAGCGCGAGGGCGATGTGTTTCGTCTGGCGGTGCATTTTCTGGAGCTGTTCAATGCCAAATTCGGCAAACAATGCGGCCCCTTTACCCCGGCTGCCCTGGCAACGCTGGAGTCGCACCCGTGGCCGGGCAATGTGCGCGAGCTACAGCACTGTATTGAGCGTGTGGTGGCGCTGCAGCTGGGCGGGGTGGTTGACGCGGTCCACCTTTGCCCCAGCTGTGGCCCCACGACCCAAGCCGATCCGATGCTTGTCTCGGCAGTGACGCCTGCACTGGCTTACCAGGAGGCGCGCGCTGACTTTGAGCATGCTTATTTGCGGCAACTGCTCGATGCTGCCGATGGCAATATCTCCGAGGCCGCCCGCCTGAGTGGCATTCCGCGACAGAATCTTTACGTCCGAATGAAGCGCTGGGGATTTGTCACTGAATAGCGACACCTGTCGCGATTTTGTGAAGACACCCTGCGCTGAGCGATGTTGCCTTTTGGCAAATTGCTAGGACTTTGGCGCTTTTTTAATCTGAATGGTGTCTTTTGACATCATTTTGCATTTCTGGCTCCTTGGCACGTAGTTTGCAGAATGATGTCCTATAGATTGATAAAAAAACGCAAACTTTACATAGGAGTAATCATGAAGAAGTTGATTGTGGGTGGTGCGCTGGCACTATCGTCCACGTTATTGCTGTTCGGCTGTACGCTGACCAGTCAGCCATTGCCCGATGTGGCGGTGACTGGCGTGGTCGAGGACGGCAATGCGGAGACCTTTCGCAAAGTGCCGGATGCCACGGTCTGGCTGATCCCCACGGCCGATGTGGTGGCCATGGGCAAAACGCCTATTGAGATCAAGAAAGACGCCAAAAACGATGAGCCGCTTGAGGACAACCTGGTGGCCAATCGGGAGAAGTACCAACGTGCCAAGACCAACGGCAAGGGCGAGTTCAGCTTCCCGCTGGTGCGCGGTGGCAACTATTTTGTTTATGTCGAACCAGCCAACAGCACCTACCTGCCCGGCGGCGACAAGTCCCGCAAGGCATTGAGCACGGTGGAACTCAACAAGGCGCCGCTCAAAATCAAGGTCTCCGGCAATACCCCGGCAGGCGCCACCTATATTGGCAGTTCTGCCTGCATTGAATGCCATGAAGAGCAGAAACATTTCACCAAAACGCTGCACCGCCTCGGCATTACCGTGATCGGAAAACCTAGCAAACTGCAGGATTTTTCCAACTTCCCGAATTTCAACAAAGGCCTGGACAAACTCATGGCCGGTACCAAGTTCTGGTTTCATGGGTTCGATCCCAAGCGTGGTTTTGACAAGTACCAGATCAGCACCAAGGCGCCCGCCGATGTCGCCAGTGTGAGCTTTACCGCCACCTTCTTTAAGGACAAGGACGGCAGCCTGAAGTTCCGTGCAGAAAACGCCAAAAATCCACAGGATGCAGCCCGCGTTTATCCGGTTGAAATGACCTACGGGGGGGGCGTTTACAAGCAGCGCTACCTGGTGCGCGTGGGTGCCAACCTGTTCCCGTTTGTTCAGTTCAACCAGGACGGTAACGATTCTTTTGCCGATCGCAGTCGCAAACAATGGCGCGATTACCACGCTGACTGGTTCTACAACGCAAAGACCAACATGCTGGCTGACCCGCCGCAAGCCAAATCCTTCGACAAGGAATGTGCCTCTTGCCATGCCAACGGTTACACGCTGACCAAGACCGCCGCCGGTGATTACAAGGCCGGTTCCAGCAATGACCGCAATGGCGAGATTGATACTGACGGCGACGGCAAACCCAACGAGATCAACATGGGTTGTGAAACCTGCCACGGCCCCGGCTCGGTGCACAACGCCGCCAAAGAAGTTGACATGCCTTCTACCATCGTCAGCCCCAACAAGCTGGCAGCCGAGCGCGCATCGATGATCTGCGGGCAATGCCATAGTCGGCCGCAAGGCAACCTGAAGAACGATCAGCCGGTCAACAAGGACAACAAGATGATGCTGCCGGGCACGTCGCGCAACGTGTTCCTGAACGACTACACCACGCGTGAAGATGCCGGTAAAAACGACTACTGGGCTGACGGACTGCATTCCAAGTCGCATCACCAGCAGTACACCGACTTCATCAAGTCGCCCAAGTACCGTAACGGCACGCAGCTGGTAGCCTGCTCTGATTGCCACGATACCCACGGCACCGCCAAGTTTGCGCATCAGATGAAGACAGACTCCAAGTTGGCTGAGTCCTGCAACAGCTGCCATGTCAACACCATGGATCTGAAGAAACATCTGGCAGACAAGGCCAAGTGCACGGTTGATCCAGCCAAGATTACCTGTGCCAGCTGCCACGTCACCAAAACCATGCAAACTGGTGCGGGCTTCGGCAAGGGTCTGACGGCTGCGGATGGCAAGAATTACTGGACCAACGACATCAGTTCGCACATCTATGACGTGCCGCGCAAGGACAACATCGGTGTGAAAGGTGTGGCACCCGGTTCAGCCATGCCGATCCCGTACACCAATGCCTGCGGTGCGGCTTGCCATGATGTGAAACAACTTTAACTGAGCTTTCCTCCGTTGACTGCCGCCGGCCAGCCCGGCGGCTTTTTTTTGAGCGATTGGCCGGTCGACCCGATTCATCTGCCAAGCCGCCAAGTGAAGTCATAAATGGGTCTTTTTCGGGACTTAAGCCCCGAAGCAGCTGTTTGATAATTTTGCTGAATGGTCCGATCTTGATGGCTGGTCGCGCAGAAACAACAGGGTTTGTGATGCATATTGGTAGATTTCAGAGGAACTCACTCAAGACCCGAGTCACTCTTTTTACGCTGCTCATTTTTGTGATCAGCATCTGGTCATTGGCGTTCTACGCCAGCCAAATGCTGCGCCACGACATGCAACGCCTGTTGGGCGAGCAACAAAATTCAACCGTTACCCTGGTTGCCAAATCGATCGATCACGAATTTTCCGAGCGCCTGGGTGCCCTGGAAAAAGTGGCAGCAACGTCTGGGCAGCTCATGGCCGTGAATCCGACCGGGCTGCAACAATCCCTGGAAGAGCATTCGATCTTTCTGGGCCTGTTCAACGGCGGTGCGTTCATCACCGGTGTTGAGGGCAAAACCATTGCCTCGGTCCCCATGTCAGTGCAAAGGCACGGCGTTGACTTCATGGACCGGGACTACATTGTTGCCGCGCTCACATGGGGGAAAACGACCATCGGCAAACCGGTTACCGACAGAATGCTGCGTTCACCCATCATCGGGATGGCGGCGCCCATTCGCAATGACAAGGGTGAGGTTGTGGGTGCTGTTGCGGGTGTGATCAACCTTGGCACGAAAAACTTCCTTGACGACATGATGGCAAATAGCTATGGCCGCACCGGCAGCTATTTGCTGGTTGCACCGAACTATCAACTGATAGTGACGGGCACGGACAAGAGCCGCGTCATGGAGGTGCTCCCGGCGGCAGGCATCAGCGCAACACTGGACCGATTCATTGGCGGCTTTGAGGGGACAGATGTCTATATTGACCCAGTTGGTGTTGAAGTTCTGGCGTCGGCCAAGCGCGTCCCCATAGCGGGTTGGTACGTTGCTGCCACGCTGCCGACAGCCGAAGTCTTTGCACCGGTGCGCACCATGCAGTACCGCATGTTGCTGACGACCCTCTTCCTGACCCTGCTGGCCGGTGGCCTGACCTGGTGGATGCTCAGACGCCAGCTTGAACCGCTGCAAACGTTTACCAGAACCTTAACCGGCTTGTCACAAGGAAATCAGCCCTTGCAGCTGCTGGAGGTCTCACGCCGAGATGAGATTGGCGAACTGGTGGTTTGTTTTAACCGCCTGCAAGTCAGCTTGCGGCAGCGCGAGGACGCCTTAAAAGCGCGCGAGCAGCGATACCGCGTGCTGTTTGACCGGGCCATTGACGGCATCATGGTGTTCACCCAGAGCGGGAAACTGCTGGCTGTCAACCAGTCGTTTGCCAGCATGCATGGTTACACCGCCGAAGAGATGCTGTTGCTTAACTTGAAGGATTTTGACACCCCCAAAACCAGTCAAATGTGGCTGCAACGGATGGCGCGCCTCCTGAGCGGTGAATCCATGACCTTCGAGCTTGAACACGTTCACAAGGATGGGCATGTTTTTTCGATGGAAGTATCCGCCAGCCTGATCGACGTTGACGGTCAGGCTGTCATCCAGTCCTTCCATCGTGACATCACCGAGCGCAAACAAAACGAAGCAAGACTTCAGTTTCTGGCCAGGCGTTCCGAGGTTTTGCTGCAGTTGCCAGGGGCCGCCGAGAACATGGACGAGCGAAGCCTTTTGCAGCGCGGGCTGGCACTGGCCGAGCAGTTGACCGGTAGCCAGATCGCCTTTGCCCACTTTGTCCATGAAGACCAGGAAACTATCGAGTTGCTGACCTGGTCAACTGACACGCTGGCGCATGATTGTCAGACGGTGGTTGATGACCGTTACCCCATCAGCAAGGCTGGCATCTGGGCTGACGCGCTGCGCCAGCGCGCACCCGTGATGATCAATGACTGCGCCCCTGTCGCAGAGCGACGGGGTCTGCCTGAAGGCCATGCCGGGCTGGACCGGTTCATCAGCGTGCCGGTCATTCAGGATGGGCTGGTGCGCATGATGCTGGGTTTGGGCAACAAGTCGCTCCCCTACACCGATCTGGACGTGGAAACTGCCCGTTTGATGGCCGACGCCATCTGGCGTATGGTTGACCAGCGCCGGGCGGACAGTGCCCTGTACAAGAGCCAGAACTCTCTCAAGGAGGCGCAGTTTATTGCCGGTCTGGGCAGCTATGCGCTTGATATTGCAAGCGGCGGGTGGGAAAGCTCGGCGGCACTTGACAGTCTGTTTGGCATCGACAACAGCTACGAGCGCTCGGTGATGGGATGGGAAGACCTGATTCACCGCGACGACCGGGCCATGATGGTGGACTACTTCCATAACGAAGTTTTAGGTCGGGGTCAAGCCTTCAACAAGGAATACCGCATTGTTCGATACGACGACGGCGCAGAAAAATGGGTTCGCGGCTTGGGAAAACTTGAATTCGATGGGCACGGACAAGCCCGAAAAATGCACGGCACGATTCAAGACATCACGGACGTCAAACAGGCAGAGGCGGCATTGCGGCAAAGCGAAGAGCGCTACCGAACCGTATTTCAGATCAGCCCTGATGGCGTCAACATCAACCGCATGGCAGACGGTCATTTTCTGGATGTGAACGATGGTTTTTCACACCTGCTTGGATGGAGTCAGGACGAGGTGATCGGCAAAACATCAAAGGAAATCAACATCTGGCGCTACCCGGAGGACCAGAAAAAACTGATGCTTGCCTTGCAAAAGAGCGGTTTTTGCAAGGAAATGGAGGCCGATCTGGTTAAAAAGAATGGCCAGTTCCTGACCGCGCTCCTGTCTGCGCAGGTGATGACGCTCGACGGTGTTCCCTGCATTTTGTACATTTCCCGCAACATCACTGAACGTAAGCAGGCCGACGCAAAGCTCCAACTGGCAGCCAGCGTATTTACCTATGCCCGCGAGGGCATCATCATCTCGGCGGTGGATGGCACGATTGTTGATGTCAACGAGGCGTTCACCCGTATCACGGGCTTTGGCCGCGACGAAGTGCTGGGCCGCAACCCACGCATGCTCAACTCGGGCCTTCAGGACCGGGCGTTTTATGAGAGCATGTGGCTGAGCCTGCATGAGCTTGGGCACTGGAGCGGCGAAATCTGGAATCGGCGCAAGAGTGGCGATGCCTTTGCCGCGATGCAGACGGTCAGCGCCATCCGGGATGCGCATGGCAAAACCGTTCAATATGTGGCCTTGTTCTCCGACGTGACAGCCATCAAGAAGCATCAGAATCAACTTGAGCACATTGCCCATTTTGATACGCTCACCAACCTGCCCAATCGGGCCCTGCTGGCAGACCGTCTGCGTCAGGCCATGGCGCAATGTCAGCGCCGCGAGCAAAGGATCGCCGTGGCATATCTCGACCTGGATGGCTTCAAAATGGTCAATGACCGCCACGGCCACGACGCCGGTGACCAACTGTTGATTGCGGTCGCAGCTGCCATGACCGAGACCATGCGCGAGGGTGACACGCTGGCGCGCTTGGGCGGAGATGAATTTGTCGCCGTCCTGCACGATCTGCCTGACATTACCAGCAGCGAACCCATGGTCAGTCGCCTGTTGGCTGCCGCCTCCCTGCCGGTACGGATCGGGCCGCTGAGTTTGCAGGTTTCGGCCAGTATCGGGATTACCTTCTACCCGCAGGCATCGGAGATGGATGCTGATCAGCTGCTGCGCCAGGCTGACCAGGCCATGTACCAGGCCAAATTGGCCGGCAAAGGCCGTTACAACGTGTTCGACGCCGCGCATGACAGCAGTTTGCGCGTCCGCTACGAAAGCCTGGAGCGTATCCGCCATGCGCTGGCTGAAGGCGAGTTTGTGTTGCACTACCAGCCCAAGGTGAACATGCGCACGGGCGAGGTCATTGGTGCAGAGGCCCTGATACGCTGGCAACATCCCGAGCGTGGTTTGTTGATGCCGGATATTTTCTTGCCGGTCATTGAGGATCACCTGATGTCGGTCATGGTGGGTGAGTGGGTCATGGACACCGCGCTGGCTCAAATCGAAATCTGGCAACGGGCCGGGCTGCACATGCGTGTGAGTGTCAACGTCAGTGCGCGGCAATTGCAGCAACCCGACTTTGTGACGCGTCTGCAGTCTCTGTTGTTGTTGCACCCGGCGGTGAATCCGTCTTTTCTGGAACTTGAAATACTGGAAACAAGCGCACTGAAAGATGTCGAGCAAGTGTCCCAGGTGATAGAAGACTGCACGCAGCTCGAGGTGAGCTGTTCGCTGGACGACTTTGGCACCGGTTATTCGTCACTGACCTATCTCAAGCGCCTTCGGGTGGGGCAGCTGAAAATCGACAAAAGCTTTGTCCGCAACATGCTCGAAGATCCCGACGACCTGGCTATTTTGGGCGGCGTCATCAGTCTGGCATCAGCCTTCAAGCGTGGCGTCATTGCGGAAGGCGTCGAAACGGTGGCGCACGGCACCTTGTTGCGTCAAATGGGCTGCGAACTGGCTCAGGGTTATGCCATTGCGCGGCCCATGCCCGCCGATGAGCTACCGAGCTGGGTGGCCGGATGGCAACCTGCGCAGGTCTGGCGTGATGCCTTCGCCCGGCTGTGACGGCTTGTCGCCCATGCTGATCGCGCCAGTGGCGCATCTGGCGGCACAGACACCACAGCCGCTGCATTGCTCGACATTGAGCATCACGGATCTCTTTTTCCATGCCTTGGTTTCCAAGGAAAACAGGCGGAATTCGCAGGCCGAAATACACCGGCCACAGCCTGAACAGCGTGTGGTATCCAGGGTGGCGACTTGGGGTGTCATCGGGTGGGGTGCGGAAATTCGGCTAGGATAAAAATGCGTCTGCGCATGGGGGGTATCGACTTTAAGGCAGAAGTTATTGGTAGCGCGCACGCATGCAGCGGGAGTTCATCAGCCAGCCGGCGACGAAGGTGAGCAGAGTGACCGTGCCCAGAATGATGGCAGCGGTAGTCCATGGCCGCCCGAGCTGTTGCCGCATCTGGACCAGCAGCAGGATGGTGATCAGCCAGTTGGCGCTTGCGCCGTAGGCGGCCAGTTGCAACAGTATCAGGCTCCAGCGGGTTTTATGCAGAAACAGCAGCGGTGTTGCCAGGCTGAGGGCAAGCAGCCCATAACTGCCTGCCCTGAAGAAATGGGCGGCCGTCAGCGCCGTGGCTAGGATGAAAAGAACAATACGAAAAACCATGGAGGTCATCCAGACGAATGGGTTAAGTCGATTTTTATTGTATTCAACGTCCCCGTTTTTTGGAAATGGCCGGGCGCCAGGGGACCGGGACGGCTTGCGCAACAGGTGGGCCCAAGTATTTAGATTTGGTTCAGCCTGGGTTCAGGCAGGTCCACACACACTGCATGCCATACCAACCCAAGGAGTTTTCCATGAAACGTATTGTCATCACCAGCTTGTTTGCCACCGCCTTGTTCGGTGCCCAGGCCCAGACCTTCACCGACAACGCGCGGGTTCGCAGTGCCGAGCCGCAGTACGAAAACGTCAACGTGCCACGCAATGAATGCAGCAGCCATTGGGTGCCCGAAAGAGGTGTTCGCACCAGCACTGAGCGCCAAATTGGCCAAGACCGCCAGTACGGCGGCGCCATTGTGGGTGGCCTCGCCGGTGGTATTTTGGGGCACCAGGTGGGTGGCGGCAGTGGCAAGGACGTGGCCACCGCTTTGGGTGTGGTGCTGGGTGCCATGGCCGGTGACCGCCTTGAAAACCGCAATACACAACCACAGTCACAGTATGACAACGGCCAATACGACAACGGCGGCTACGAGACGGCGCAGCGGGAAGTCAAGCGCTGCCGTACCGTGTACGACGCGCAAACCCGCATCACCGGCTACCGCGTCAGCTACGACTACCGCGGCCAGAACTACACCACCTTCATGCGCACCAACCCGGGCAACAGCTTGCCCGTGCGCGTGAGTGTTGAACCGGTCACACAATAATCAACCGGGCCTGGGCGGTAGTACCATTGCCTGACGTAACCGCCCCAAACCGTTGTACACCATGAAATTTTTCACCACCCTGATCACTGCCCTGATGCTGGCGCTCAGCCTGCCCGCGTGGGCAGATGTGAGCCGCGATGATGCCGCGTCGATGGCGCAGAAAACCACGGGCGGTCGTGTTCTGGCGGTGGATCAGGCCCAGCGCGAGGGGCGCCCGGTTTGGCGCGTCAAGCTGCTCACACCGCAGGGTGAAGTGGTGGTGGTGTTGATCGACGTCGCCAGCGGGCGCAGACTTTAGACACTTGCCCGGACTGCATTTGTATGCGCCTGTTGCTGATTGAAGACGATGCGGTGTTGCGGTTGGGCCTTAAGCGCCAGCTTGAGGCCGACGGTTACCGTGTCGATATGGCCGCCGATGGTGAAGACGGCTTGTTTCAGGCCCGTGAATACCCGCTGGACCTGGCCATCATTGACTTGGGTCTGCCAAAGCTGAATGGGCTGTTGGTGGTGCAAACCCTGCGCGCCGAGGGCAAAACCCTGCCGATACTGATTCTGACTGCGCGCGGCAGTTGGCAGGACAAGGTGCTGGGGCTGGAGGCGGGTGCCGACGACTATCTGGTCAAACCGTTTGAGTACCCCGAGCTGGTGGCCCGCGTCAAGGCGCTGCTGCGGCGTGCCCATAAGGCGACATCGGAGGTGCTCACGCTGGGGGCCTTGAGTCTGGATTTTTCGGCCCAGAACGTCCAGTTGGACGGTATCACGCTGGACCTGACCACCTTTGAGTACCGGGTGCTGGCGTACCTGGTGCGCGCGCGCGCCAGGGTAGTGAGCAAGCAGGAGCTGTCCGATTACCTGTACCCGCACGACGAAGACCGTGACAGCAACGTGCTGGAGGTTTTGATCGGGCGGCTGCGGCGCAAGCTTGATCCGCAGGGCCTGCTGGCACCCATTGAAACGCGACGTGGTCGCGGTTACCGCTTTGTGCTGAAGTGACGTCGCCGCTGTCCATCCGTGCGCGCCTGATCTGGGGTGCTTTTGTCGTGTTGCTGGTCTTTTTGGCGGGTGCCGGCTGGGCGGTGCAGCAGGCCTATATCAACAGTGTGCGTGCTGAACGTTTTGCCCGTCTGCAAACCACCATTTACCTGCTGATGGCCGGGGCCGAGCTGAATGCCCAGGGTGCATTGGTCATGCCGGCTACGCTGGCCGAACCCCGGCTATCGTTGCCGGGATCGGGGCTGTACGCCAATATTGCCAATCTGGACAAAAATGAGGAATGGCAATCCGCGTCCACGCTTGGGCTTAATCCCCCTTTTCAGCGCACGCAGGCACCTGGTCAGTGGCACTTTGACACCGTCCTCGTTAGCCAGGCGCAAGCTGGCGAAGCAGCGGGCGCCACACGCGCATTTTTGGCCGCCAGCTACACGGTCAAGTGGACGGTGAACGACCGGGCCGCGCCCCTGGTTTTTTCTGTGCTGGAAGACAAGGCTGCGTTTGACCGGGAGTTACAGGCTTTTGAGCACACCTTGTGGCGCTGGCTGGGTGGCGCCGGTGTGCTGTTGTTGCTGACGCAATCCCTGTTGCTGCGTTGGGGCCTGGCACCGCTGAGGCGTATGGCCCAGGAAATCCAGCGCATTGAGCAAGGCGAGCAGGACCGGGTGGATGGCGCTTATCCCGCTGAACTGGCGGGCGTGACGCACAACCTCAATGTGTTGATGGCGCAGGAGCGGGCCCGGCAAACGCGCTACAAAGACGCGCTGGACGACCTGGCCCACAGCCTCAAAACCCCGCTTGCGGTGTTGCGTGCTTCGCTTGATGCGCCGGAGGAGTTGCCCGGCATGGTGGCGCAGCAGGTGGCTCGCATGGACGACATCGTGGTGCACCAGTTGGGTCGAGCCGGCGCCAGTGGGGCCGCCCGCTTTGCACCGCATTTGGCGCTGGCGTCCATTCTGGGCCGAATACGCGACACGCTGGCCAAGGTCTATGTGGACAAGCAACTGGTGTTTGCGCTGGACTGCCCGCCCGACCTGACCTGGCGCATGGACGAAGGAGATGCCTTCGAGATGCTGGGCAATGTGCTCGACAACGCGGCCAAATGGGCACATAACAAGGTCGCGGTGCGGCTATGGGTTGATGGCAAGCGCCTGTTTATACGGGTCTGTGATGACGGTCCGGGCTTTTCCGACCCCGGTGCCGTGCTGGCGCGGCGTGTGCGCCTGGATGAGCGGGTGCCCGGTCACGGCATCGGCCTGGCGGTGGTCAGGGACCTGGTGGCCAGCCATCAGGGTGAATTGGCTGTGTCAAAAGCCGATCTGGGCGGCGCCCAAATAGACATTGTTTTGCAAAGTCCGTAGCTCGGATGTAATCCGGGGAGCCCTTATCCGGAGCGCGCCTATTTCTGGTTCGGCTCGCCAAACCTGGCCAACTTTTCCTTGAGGCCCGCCATTTGAATCCCTGCGGCCCGTTCACCTTCCAGGATGGCTTGGTGGCGGTTGTCAAAATCAACCGACCCGAGCCTGGAAATGTCCGGCCGGATCATGACATCAGCCACCGGCTTTTCATAACGACGGATCATCTGGCCCATGATGGCCAGGGTCTGGAACGCCACGTCCATGGTGCTATTGATGCTGCCATTGGCCGGTTTGTCGGAAATATCAACACCGATGACGAAATTGGCGCCCATGTCATAGGCCAGTTTGATCGGCACCGGACTGGTCAGGCCGCCGTCGACATACTGGCGGCCCCGGATGCTGACCGGCTGGAAAGCCAGCGGCACACTGCTTGACGCCAGCACGGCAAGTCCGGCATCACCCGAGCGAAATACGATGGGTTCACCCGACTGAAGGTCGGTTGCGACGGCACCAAATTTTTTGGGCAATTTCTCGATCGGGCGGCCACCCACGGCCGAGTTCACGAACCGGGTCAGGGCATCACCCTTCATCAAACCCCGATTGGGCATGCCCCAGTCAATAAATTGCCATTTGTCGAACGGTATCGCCATTTCTTGCAGTTCGAATCCACTTTTGCCGGAGGCATACAGGGCACCGACCAGTGACCCTGCACTGGTGCCGATGACCATGTCGGGAATGATCCCCTGTGCTTCCAGCGCCTTGATGACGCCAATGTGCGCAAAGCCTTTGGCCGCACCGCCACCCAGGGCGAGTGCGATGACCGGCTTAGTCTTTGGTGGCGTTGCGGCAGATGGGGCGGGCGTCGTGGCTGGTGTAGTGCTGCAGCCCGTCAGGGCAAACACCATGGCCAGCAAGGTGCCCATGGCCACCAGGCCTGTCTTGGTAAAGTTCATGGACTTGATCGTACGCTACTGGTACGTGGATTCTTTTTTTGCCCTTCAACGAAGCGGCGCAGTTGCGCAAGGCAAGGGAAGCTGATGCCTCAGCCAGTGCCAGGAAGTGTGCGGCGTAGGCTGGGTCATTGTGAAAACGCGCCATGTTAATCCACAGACCCATGCCTGCCAACAGCCACTTGAAATTGACCTCTTCCAGCAGCAAAACCCGTTCGTCAGCCCGAGAGGCTGACGTCTTTGCCGGTGCCGGATGTTCGGTTTGACTTTGCATTTAGATCACTTCCTGATGGTTCGAAAACACAAACGGCACCCAGTGGTGCCGTTTGTTTCATTCTTGCCAAATCAGTGGGCAGATCATGCCGTCTTGGTTGCCTTCTTGACGGCATCAACAGTCTGCTTTGTGGCGGCAGTGAAGTTGGTTTGCGCGGTATCAACAGCTTGCTGTGCTGACGCCTGTGCCGTTTTGAATGCGTTTTGGCTGGCGCTCATGGCCTGGTTGAAAAAGGCCATGGCGGACTCGGAACCGGCAGGAGCGCCTTTGGTTGCGCTTTCCATCAGGGTTGCGAAGCCCTTTTGCACATCGGCCATGTTGGCTTGGGCAGCGCTGGTGAATTCTGCGCTGGCGTTGGCAACGATTTTCTGGAATTCTTGAACGTAGGCGGTGGTCTTTTCAGCCAAGGGCTTGGCCATGGAAGCTTGCAGGGCAGCCAGAGCTTGCGGGTCCTTGGCACCCAGAACGGCCTGAGCATGTTCGAATGACTCGCTCACTGCGGCTTTTGAGGCAGCCAGGTTCAGGTCGACCAGCTTTTCCACACCTGCTTGAGCCTTGGTGGCCAGCGCTTGTGCAGCCTCCAGGTTGGCTTTGGAGGTGGCGGCGAATTTTTCAGCAGATTTGTTCATTTCGGTTTCCTTGTGGGGTGAATGGCACTTGCTTCAGCAACCCGTCTGGGTTGTTATGTTGCAGTGCAGCATGGATGAATTGTAGGATGAATCAGGCTGCATTTCGGATTTTTGTTGCAATGCAGCAATTATTAGTGACGTGTCACTAAATCCGGGCAAATCCAAGGAAAGTGCAGCCTGGCTTGGCCACCCCAGTTTCCGTGGGTGGAAAATACAGGGGCGCGTGCTGTCATCCTATTTGCCAAATGAAAAAATACTCACTACTTATCGTCTGCACTGACAACCTGTGCCGCAGCCCAACGGCTGAGGAGGTCATTCGTCAAAATGCAATTCAACAAGGCCTGGCCGATCGGGTGCAGGTGTCTTCGGCGGCAACACACGACCTCAACGTGGGGGAATCGGTGGATATTCGCGCGCAAAAACACGCGATGCGTCGGGACTATGACCTCTCCAAGTACAGGGCAAGGCTTGTCGAGGCAGACGATTTTGAACGCTTTGACCTGATTCTTGCCATGGACGAAAGCAACCTGCTGACGTTGCGCATGCGCTGCCCACAAAAATACCAGGGCAAGCTTCACTACCTCACGGACTATTGCAGTGATCAGCGTGATCAGGCGGTGCCAGATCCGTTCTATGGCAAGTCGGACGACTTTGAAACTGTGCTGGACCGGGTGGAAGATGCCAGTGAGGGCTTGCTGCGCTATGTCAGGACGCAGATCAGCTGAACTTCCCGCAGGGGCATAGCCACTGGCGGCGGCCGTTGTTGTGACTGTCTGGCGTCAGCCGGCAACGGCCATGCCCTGACTGTCAAGCAAGCTTGTCAGCGATGCCCACCACAGCCGCAGCCGCATGCCGATTTCTGTGGTGTAGCCCATGCTTGGGGTGCGCAACCGACCATGGGCGTCAATCACCACAAACGCAGGGACACCCTTGAAGCCGTACCGGTGCATGACCGTTCCGCGCTCGTCCACGGTCGTGTTCCAGGGCAACTGGCGCTGGCGCATGACCCGCGCTACGTCGACTGCCGGCCCCGATTGCATCGCCACGGTCAACACGGGCCAGTCTGTTGTCAGGCGGCTGATGCTGTTTTCCTCGGTGCGGCAAATCGGGCACCAATCTGCCCAAAAGTGCAAGGCGACTGGTTGACCTGGATGGCGCGCGCGCCATGCATGCAGCGTAGATTGCGTTGACGTGCCATCCGGTTGAACCAGCGTGAGCACGAAATCCGGTGCCGGGCCGCCCGGAACGTCTCTGGTCTGCCAGGTCTGAACTGAAATCAGGACGACTGCGGCAAGAACAACCGTTCCCAGGTGACTTTTCCAGTTGACCCGCCAATGCTGGCGGATTCGGTCAGTCAGTGGCCATGAAGAAAACACCTGGACTTCACGCCTTTTTGTTGGCCCTGGCAGACGCAGCAGGGGCGTCGCTGTCGGCGACAACAGCAAGGTCTGAGCCTTCATTCAGCGCGTCTTCGAACTCAGCCAGCTCTTTGGCTATGGCCGCGTATTTTTTGGACTTGGCCCGGTTGTCGACCCACTGGAGTATGGCGGCCTCCAGGTCTTCCTTGAAATGAGCAAGTGCTGCTGCTTTGACGGTTTTGGTCACCGTCTTTGAGGTGCTGGACCAGAGGTCAATCAGCGCTGACAGGCCGTTGTCAAACTCGTCGAAGGTTTCAAGGTGGATCCATTGGCCGCTTTGATCAAACATTTTTTCTTTCGGAAATTGCACAGGGTTTAGTTTAAGGGGCGATCAACCGACGCCGCTTGAATCGTTTGGCGTTTTGCCGTGGATTTCGAACCGGGAAGCTACGACTTGATTGTGTGTGCGCAATCTTCCCAGGGCTGGACGTCACAGCCACAGTGCGGCACGTCCATGGTCGGCCCGGTGGTGGCGCCATCGAACTGATTGATGGGCGTTTTTGATGGGCCTTTCGTCGGACGTGTCGCACCCTCGGTGGGGGTTTCCATGGCCGCTTCCATGTTTGGAATCCAGCGGGCATACGGCGTGACGTCGGCGACATCAACGATGTACCAACACTTCTTGGCAGCATCCCAGCGTGCCCCCAAAGCCTTTGCGGCATCTTTCTCCGCGAACGGTGTGATCAGATTGATTCTCATGCCGGGAATTATCCGCGCTTGTGTCCCATCCCCCTTTAACGCTGCCTGCGTTGCGCCTGCTCAATATTTTTCTTGAAACCGTTCAGCGTGTGTTCACACACGGGCGTGCAAGATGGGGTCCATACCAACCCAAGGAGTTTTCATGAAACATCTCATTTCCACCAAATCACTTGCAGCCGTTGTGTTCGCGCTGGGCGCTCTCGCTGCGGCTTCTTCGGTGTATGCCCGTAGCGACGTGTACTTCTCTATCGGCGTGCAGGTTCCGGGCATTTACGTGCAGCCGGCACCTATGTATGTACAACCCCGTTTGTTCTATGCGCCCGCACCCGGTTACTACCAGCGCCATGACAACGGTCGGCACTTCGGCGGGCAGCAGTGGCAACGCCGCGGCCCGTATGGCGACCGCGACCGTGATGGTATCGCCAACATCCACGACTCTGGCAACCCGCGCAATCAGTTGCGCCAGGCACGCCTGCAAGGTCCTTACGGTGACCTCGACCGCGACGGCATCAGGAACCAGCATGACCGCGATCGTGATGGCGACGGTGTTCGCAACCGTTACGACCGACGCCCGGACAATCCCGTTCGCAGGTAAAAAGTCCAAGCCGCGTACCCAATCAACACCCCGAAACAATCCGCCACCCAGTCTTGCCAATCGCCATATCGCCAGCCGCTGAGGTGTTGCGTCACTTCAATGGCGACGCCAAATGCCAACAGACCCAGTACCACCTGGCGTACCAGCCGTGTATGACCCATCAGCCCGAAGTAGGCCAAGGCTGAAAACCCCAGTGCGTGCTGGGCTTTGTCCCAAAAGTTGAATGCCGATGGAATGTGCTCGACCGGCACGAGTGACAGCCACAACGTGGCCAACACCAACGCCCAGAATGCCGTCTTCCAGAGTTTGCTGTCAATCATCATCACCATCAGGAAGCACCACATCGGCTACCGCGCCAACCGTCTTTGCGGCCACTGTGACGCCGGTAGCGACCACCGTGACAGCGGCATCAGCGACAGCCACCACGGCACAGGCCTGAAGGGACATGACGATGCAGGCCGTGATAACCAATTTGAAGCTGAATATGGGTTGTTGCATAGGTCTTTGAAAAAAGGTTATGGAGGCAGCGTCAAGCCAGTGCGTTACCGTCACGGTACGGTGGCGAACAGACCTCTGATGTGATCTGCATGCATCATGCACACGCATATATCTTGAATTATTGGATTGGAAATTTTATGACCCTACATTTTGGTCTGACACCCCTGATCTCGCTCATCGCCGGGATTCTCATCTTGGTCATGCCCCGGCTCTTGAACTATATCGTGGCGATTTACTTGATCGCAATCGGCTTGATCGGCATTTTTGGTACTGGAGCAATGCGCATTTAACCAGAGTCGCCGTCGCGAATTGTCGGGGCCAAACAACCTGCCTATGGCGAGTGCCGTCAGTGCAGGGCCCTGCCAAGCCATTCAAACGCACACACCAGCTTGAAGCCCTGACCCAAGCGGCTGGGCAGTTCGCGGAGACCGGCAGACTGCCTTACGAGGTGCTGGAGAGCCTGGAACCTGGCACCAGCATGGGTGGCGCCCGCCCCAAAGTCACGGTCGAGGACGGCCGCCGCCTCTACCTGGCAAAGCTTCCCGAGAAGCAGGACAAGCACGCCACTGCGGCGACCACACCAAGAACTTCTCTTTCCTGCTGAGCAAAGGCAACGAGTTAAAGGCAACGAGTTAAAGGCAACGAGTTAAAGGCAACGAGTTAAAGGCAACGAGTTATTGACTACTGAAAAAATCGGGAGCAAAATTTCCCCGTGACCGAGTCTTTATCCTCGGTGAAGGAGCCCCATAGATGACCATGGACCACATTTACGCTCACATCTGACTGACGGTTTACCGTCATGACGCTTCCCATACTTGAGGAAGCACCTGAAAAGGGTAGGGTTCGTTGCGAATCCTGCCCTTTTTTATTGTGTCAATCCTCCTGTTAGGCCGACCTGCCGTTCAGTTCCTTTTGGTTGCGGTCGAAGTCGTCAATGCGTGAGCATCAGGCAATATAGCTTGAATAACCGACATCGGGCAACAGTGCGTGCATTGAGCATATAAGGCCGCAGCCCGATGGCGGGCGTTTCAGCCAACCCCAACGACCATGTTCTTCACGAAATCCAGGACCGTCATCGCTACATCCTCGGCGGCTGCGTGGAAGACCTGTGGCTGGCGGTCTCCACTCTGCTGGAGCTTTTTCCTGTCGTGGCGGGCCAGGTGGCCTATTCAGGCGTCAGCTTTGGCGGCGGCATCGGGGCGCTTGTTGTGCCGTGGGACGCCCGCGTTGGGCGGGGTGCACCTGCAGGTGCCGACTTTTGGCCACCAGGCGCTGCGCCTGACCCTCCCTTGTATCGGCAGCGGTGAGGCGGTTCGTGTCTTTCAGAGCCAGCACGGTTTTCACGTGATCGACACATTGGCCTACTACGATGCCGCGAGTGCTGCGCGCCATCTGCGCATACCCGCGCTGGTGGCTGTGGCGTTGTTCGACCCTATTGTGTCACCTCCCGGACAGTTTGCCGTTTTTAACGCTATCGCAGAGCCGCTCAAACGCTTGTTCGTCTTGCAGACCGGTCATTTTGGCCATGCTGGCCAACAACAGCAGTTATGGGAAATGAAGCGGGAGCTTGCCAGCTTTTTCATGGAACCCTGAAGGCCCAAGGAGGTGCCAGCGTATGCATCGCGAGTATCACCGCTGGTACAGCCACCGCTTGCACCGCGATATGGAGTTGCTGATGTTCGGCCATGCCGGCGCGAAAGTGATGGTTTTCCCGACTCGCGATGGCAGCTTTCATGAATATGAAGACCTGCGCATCGTCCATAGCCTGGAGGAGAAAATCAATGCCGGTCAAATGCAACTGTGGTGCCTGGATAGTGTTGCTTCAGAGACTTTTTATTGTTCCTGGCGTCACCCAGCCGACCGCATTAGGCGCCACACCCAGTATGAGGAATACATCCTCAACGAGGTGATGCCGCTGATGCAGCAGAAAAACTCTCACGCCTGCACCATTGCCCACGGATGTAGTTTGGGTGCATTCCTGGCCGCTAATATGGCGTTTCGTCATCCGCAGCACTTTCAGAAACTGGCAGCGTTTTCAGGGCGCTATGACCTGACGTTGAACGTCGAAGCTTTTTGCGATCTGCTTGGCGGCTATTACGATGAAAACGTCTATTTCCACACCCCTAGCCATTTCCTGGTTAACCTGCAGTGTCATTGGCGTCTGAAACACCTGCGTCGCATGGACATCGTCATGGCGGTCGGCGCGGATGATCCTTTTTTGCACAACAACAGACAGTTGAGCGACATCCTGCACGACAAAGGTGTGTGCAACCAACTTCACGTATGGGAGGGCCGCGCCCATCGTGGTCAATACTGGCGGCAAATGGCATCCCTGTACGTGTAGTTCCAGTCTGCGCGGCCAAACTGGCGTTGCACCAGGCGCTGCACATTCTTGGCGTGGCGCTTCCCGCAAATTGGGTTGAGCGGGTTGCTCCAATGGCAACACTTGGGAAACTCACACATCTACAGGTGACATAGCTATTCGCAATGAACGCAAATGATAGGTTTGAGAAATCAGTACAAGAGGATAAGTGACCTGCAATAAGTCAGCCAACATGCGCAATTCGGCCATGATGCCTTTCAAGTATCCCATTTTCTCGGTTTTCCTCGACTGCGTAACTTGAGGCCAGTTCGTGACGGCAATTGAAAGTCGACGTGCAATGATCTGACGATTCATGAACACCTCAATTCCGAAACGTGGTAGCAAATGAATTTCCCCAAGCAAGTTGCTCAGAAGTTCCTTACTGATGACACGTTCACCGGAAACAAAATCCAAACCGATAGCGCGGAATATCAACAAGCTGTTTTGCCGTAGACTAATGCTGACACGCGCCTCCCCTAACAAAACGGGAGTTGCCAAGGCCGTAACATGCTCGTGGGTAAGGCCCTTGAGATCAGCATCGAGCAACATGAGTAGTTCGCATTGCGCCATCGCAATACCTGTTGCCATCGCAGAGCTCTTGCCTTTATTGACCGCATTGGAAATGAGCGTTACTGATGGAAAACGCCTGACAACTTCAACGGTGTTATCGGTAGAGCCGTCGTCCACCACGATTACTTCGTACAGTAGTGGATGCGTAGAGGCAACTGCAAGTACATCAGCTATTCTTGGCGCTTCATTGAAAGCACAGATGACGCAGGAAATTCTGTCTGTGATTTCTGGGACGGAGGATGTCATAGGAAAGTCTCTTGGTGGCATGAATCGCCAACTGACGCGGCAAATTGCTTGCAAGAGTGTAGTCGTGGCGGCAAAGGCGATTTCCTGTGTGTTGCTGGGAGCGCTGCAAAATGCGCCGTCATGATCAACTGAATCGAACAGGTGCGCAAAGGTATCAGCAGCGATCGGCCGTTGAATACTTTAGTCGCGAAACCCCAAAGCAGAGGTCATGACCACCAGCCCCATGCATGCAGCCGCGTCAGGCGATCTTGGGCGCGGCCGTGTTGGTCGCCGCAAATTGTCGGCCATGGCAAACCAGCACCTTGGTCAAGGTCGCAACAAAGCTGTCGAAAACATCATCCCATGACAAATGCGATACGCTGGTTGGCGCGGCCGCGCGCAAGCGAACCTGCTTCGGCGCGTCGATAGCCAGCGCAACACAAGCATCGACAAAAGCTGGCTCGTCGTGCGTTACGACCAGCACGCCGTTGTCACCATTGGCAATGATCTCCTTGGCCGCAGCGCAGGCATACGACACGACGGCCAGGCCACTGGCGAGCGCCTCTAGAACAACGTTGCCATAGGTTTCTGTCACACTCGGGAATAGAAACAGGTCGCCGCTGGCGTAATGCGTGGCCAGGTCCTCATTCATGCGTGCGCCTGCAAAACGGGCTTGTGGATAGGACGCCTCCAGCGACTTTCGCAGCGGACCGTCGCCGACGATAACCAGCTTGGCCGACGGCAATCGCGCCTGGATTGACCGGAAAGCCGACAGCACCAGCCCCAGATTTTTTTCCTTGGCGAGCCTGCCCACCGAGAGCACTACCGTGTCTTCGGGCTTGACGCCCCAACTGTCGCGCAGCGCTTGGGAACGTCGGTCCGGGTTGAAAAGATCGCTCGACACACCGCGCGACAACAACGTCAGGTTCGAATACCCCCGCCTTTTCAGTTCCTGCAGGTTTTCCAGTGTCGGAACCATTGTTGCCAGCGTGCGGCTGTGCAGCTTGCGCAGGTAAGCGTTGATCGGAACCTTGAGCATGCCGATTCCGTAATGCGGCGAATAATTCCGGAAATTAGTATGAAAGGAACTCGTGATCGGCAACTGAAGCTTGCGCGCTGCTGTCACCGCCGACCAGCCCAATGGACCTTCGGTGGCCACATGCACAATGTCAGGACGCTGTGCACTCCAGAGCTTGGTCAAGCGATTGCGCGCCGGCAAGCCGAATTGCAGGTCACGGTAGGCTGGTAGGGCCACGCCGTATGACAACACCTGCTCCAGACCTTCACGCGGTAACACCGCGTTTTCACCCGATTGACGCGGTCGTATCACCTGCACGGAATGGCCACGCGCCAGCAGTCCGTCAAGAATGCGCCCCAATGTCATCGCCACCCCATTGATTTCGGGTGGAAAGGTTTCCGTCACCAAAGCGATTCTCAGGCTGGCTTGCCTGGCGGCGAAAGACTCGACAAACAGGTCGTGTGAAGTTTCCATGGCGGGGAGCTTATGGTTGAAATATATAAGTACGGTGATACTTTTATTACATTTTGAAATCAAACTATCCTATTTCCCCCTTATTCCAGGGACGACTGGATCCAAGTCTTTGGCATCGCGCGTAGCCGACTCTGCAACATGAAAATTGCCGTCATCCCGGACGCCTCAATCATGCCGAGAACCGTGATCAGCACAAACTGGCTGATCAGTTGCCCATCCCGGAGGTTTTGCACGTTTTACCCCTGCGGGTAAAAGAATTCTTCCTTGGAGGGAAGGGGTGAACCTGTCAATGCGTGAAATTTCGGCATAACGAAATAAAAGCAAATTAATTACTAAAAAAATTTAAATTTCGATTTAACGAAACTATTTTTAAATATTCTAGTATTCACTTATAATTTCGCTTAAACGAAACTATGTCAAGAAAACTCCCATCAATTAGCCCTTTGATACCTCAAGAAATACGCAAGCTTGAGGACCTTGGACAGATTGTGCGCAACCAACGTGCGCAGGTTAGATTGCGCATTGATGATGCCGCCGCGCTGTGTTTCGTGTCGAGCGACTTGCTGTCTCGGCTCGAAAACGGAAGGCCCATCACGATGGACAAACTGCTGAAGGTACTCGACGGGTTGGGGCTGCGGATGCTGGTAGTACCTGCCTGCGATGCAGTTCTTCTGAAGTCCGAGTTGGAGGCCTTGCGCGCAGGCCGCAGGCCATCAGGCGACCTATCCAACATGAGCGGACGCGATGAATAGCGCAAACGACTACGCGCTGGACCTATTTGTTGGGCCGGCGTTTGTCGCGCGGCTGGCGTTCGATCCGGAGCTAAACAGCTTCAGCCTGACCTACAGCCCAACCTGGGCGGCCGACCGCCATGGTTATGCGCTGTCTCCCCATCTGCCCCTGGACGGCAAGGCTTCATCGTCAGCTATTCGCCGTTTTCTGGAAAATCTTTTGCCTGAAGGCCGGGCGCTGGACGTGGCTTGCGCGCATTCGAACATCCAAAAGAACAACATTTTTGGGCTGATCCGATATTTGGGCAACGAAACCACGGGTGCGGTGACCTTTCTGCCGGCCGGTCAGACCCCGCAAGCCTTGAAGCCGCAGTGTCGTGAACTCATGCATTCGGAACTGCAAGAGCGTATCTGGCGCCGCAACGAGCTGCCCTTTACGGTTTGGGACGGTAGAGTCCGAATGTCTATCGCCGGCTTTCAGGACAAGCTGCTGGTGAATCGTGTGGGTGACCGGCTCTTTCTCGTCGACGGTTCTTTGTCGTCTACCCATATTCTCAAACCCGAGCCATTGAACACGGCCCTGCCGTTCATGGTCGCCAATGAACATTTCTGCATGAAGCTGGCGTCACGCATGAGCGTGCGCAGGTACGGACAAGACCATGTCGCCGAGGTCAATATCTTGCGTACACCGGACCCGGTGCTGTCTATTCGACGGTTTGACCGCCGCTGGCGTACCGACCAGTTTGTGGCCGGCCCAGACGGCGTGAAGGTGCCAGTGGCCGAGCGACTGCACATCATTGACGGTTGCCAAGCCACGGACATATCCGTGGCGGCCAAGTACGAGCGCAACCTGGGCAATGGCAAGGATGTCGCGCATATCCGGGACGGCGCAAGTTTTGAGCGCTTGTTCGCCACCCGACAGTACCTGGAACAGCCAGCCGTTGGTGTCCGGCGCATGGTCATGTGGGTCGTGACCACCTTGCTGACCGGAAATAGTGATGCACACGGCAAAAACCTGTCCTTTTACGTGAGTCGCGCGGGACTGCGGGTGGCTGAGCTCTATGACTTGGTGAGCGTGATGCAGTACGACCCGCAAAAGCTGGAACATGAACTGGCCATGGCATTTGGCGATGAGTTCAAGCTGGAAGGCGTGAAATCGTTTGCCTTGGCTGACTTCTGTGAACGTGCCAAGGTCAGCAGGCCTTTTTTTGCCAGAGAACTTGCTGCCTTGTGCGAAATTGCCATCGTCGAGGCGTTAACGCAGAGCGCGGACCCAGTCTACACAGGTGAGGAAGTCATGTTGGTCAAAACAATTACCGACTTTGTCGTTCAGCGGGCCAAGCTTTTGCTCAAGCTTGCAAAGGATATTCCGAAATTTAAAAAGGATGTTTTCTAACGACGTCAAGCTGCTCGTCGCCTATGGCCCACCATCTAAGCCATCAAGTCCGGAGAG
>MESQ01000051.1 GCA_001771065.1 Burkholderiales bacterium RIFOXYD12_FULL_59_19
TGAAGGCGGCCGCTGTCAGCAAGGCATAGGCCCAGTCGTTGAGGGTATTGTTGTCGATGAGTTGTCGAAACATGGCGTTTACCAGCCCCACAGCAGCCGACGCGCGATCCAGCCCTTGAGCCCGCCTTCGCGCTGCACCCTGACCCAGTCGTTGCGGTGTTCCAGCGTGCGCAGCACTTCGCCGTGATCGGCTTTGCCAAGAATGCGGCTGCGGGTACCGGGGGCACTGCGCACATTGGCTACACGCGACTTGACCACCACATGGGGCGTTTTGCCCACCAGCGGGCGGTACACCCAGCCGACGTCATTTTCGAAGTCGCGCACCTTGTACCATTGGCCCTGGCGGCCGGTCACCTCCAGCGGGTAGCCCCGGGTAAGCGTCCACAACGTGGCGTGTTGTGTGCCGGCACCTGCGCGCATGTTGATCTGTGCTTTGGCCACGCTCACCATCTCGCGGGCCTGCAGTGCTGCGGCCGATGCCGCCAGTGTGATCGCCAGCAGTCCACGCGACCATTTTTTTAAATTCAACATGAGATTTCCTTTATTTAAATAGCCATGAAATCATGGGTGAAATTACGCCGCTTGTACGGCGCACATGAACTCGTTGCCCCAGTGCGTCACGTCGTTGTCGGCCACGATGGCAGCCATGCGCTGGCAGCGGTAGGCCCGCTCGTCAGCACCCATGGTGAGCGCCTGATGCAGCACTTTTGACATGGAGTTGGCGTCGTACGGATTGGTCAACAGCGCACCGTGCAGCTCAACGGCAGCACCGGCGAATTCCGACAAAATCAGCACGCCCGATGTGCTCGTCGACTTCTTGGTGGCGACGAATTCCTTGGCCACCAGGTTGAGGCCGTCGCGTAGCGGTGTGATCCAGGCCACGTCGCAAGCGGCGTAGTGCGCCACCACGTCTTCGAACGCCAGGGAGCGGTAGAAGTAGCGCACCGGCGTCCATTCCAGTGTCGAAAAGCGGCCATTGATACGGCCTACGATGCGGTCCACTTCGGTGCGCAAGGTTTCATAGACTTCCATGCCTTGTGCTGCCGGGGTGATGATGTTGAGCAGGGTCACGCCGCCAATCAGCTCCGGGTGCTCCTCCAGTAAACGCTCAAACGCTTGCAGCTTTTCCAGCGAGCCCTTGACATAGTCGAGCCGTTCGATCGAGACAATGCCCTTGACGCCGTCGAGCAGGGTGTTGATGCAGGCAATTTTTTTTTGTACCGCCGGTTTTGTGACGATGTGTTCGATCAGCCCCACATTGATGCCCACCGGATGCGCGCCCAGTCTCACGCGGCGGCCGCCGACCTCAATGGCCGAGGTCATGGTGTCCACGCCCAGGGCGCAGCCATAGGTGATGAAGCGCGGCGCGCAGGGCACGGGCTCGAGTACATCAACCGGGGTGTAGGAGCGCACGGCGTCGACAAAATTCTCTACGTAGCGCGGTATGTGAAAACCCACATAGTCGCATTGGAGCAGGCTGCCAATGATCTCGCGGTACCACGGCAAGATGTTGAAAATGTCGCTCGACGGAAAAGCTGTGTGATGAAAAAATGCAATGCGCAGGTCGGGACGCAACGGGCGCAAAAAGGCCGGTACCATCCATAGGTTGTAGTCATGGATCCACACCAGTGCACCTTCGGCTGCTTCGCGAGCGGTTTGCTCGGCAAAAATGCGGTTGACATCCAGATAACGCTCCCAATGGTCCTGCCGGAAATCGGCTTTGTCGGGAAACGAAAAAATGATGGGCCAGAACGCTTCTTTGGAGAACTTCTTGTAGAAGATATCCACGTCATCCGGGGTCAAGGCAATGCGCGCCACATGCAGGTTCGGGTAGTGTTTGGCATCCACCGGCACATGCCGGATGAAACCATCGGGCGAGCGGCTGTCCTGCATTGACCAGGCCACCCAGGAACCCTTGCGCGCACCGGCAAAAAAACCCAGCAGCGTCGGGATGATACCGTTGGGGCTCTTGGGACGCTTGCGCTTGAGTACGCCGTCTTCCATCACTTCATCAAACGGCGGACGATGGTAGACCATGACCAGTTCGGCATCGCCACGCTCATTCATGCGGTGCTGCGCCATGGGGGTGCTTTCCACTTCCGTGCCGTGATGCGACAGGCCTGCCAGAATGCCGCCGCAGCCCTCAGCTTTGGCGATATACACACGCGACAATTTGCGCACCTTTTCAATCAGGGCAGGCTCAGCACTGCCGACCACGATGCCTTTGAATCCGGCCGAGTACATGGACAAGTCGTTGAGGGTGTCGCCTGCCACCACGATGGCATCCAGGTCGAAACCTTCGGCCATCGCCAGCGCGCGCAGGCTGTTGCCTTTGCTGATGCCGCGCGGCAGCACGTCCAGGTAACGCCCGGCCGACCACAACAGGTCGCAGCCCAGCGCCTCGATGGCGGCGCGTAACTCTGTGGTGATGCCGCCCTCGCGGATAAAAAACGAGCAGCGCCGCTCCTGCGGCACGGTTTGACGCTCCAGTGCCGTGAACGGTGCCAGTTGCTGCAGCACCGCTTGCGAGCCCGGCCAGAGCGCGGCAATGTTGTGGTGCAACGGGTCCACCGGGCGCAGGTTGCCATACACCACCGTGGCACCGACATCGGCAATGATGTAGTCGGGTTGCGGCAGGGTCGAGTCGCTGAGCAGGGGAATGATCGACTCCAGGCCACGGCCGGTTACGTAAATCAGCTTGGCACCCGCCAGGCCGCCACTGAATAGATCACGGATGCGCCGCCGGGTTTCTTGTGTGCCCGCCAGCAGTGTGCCGTCGAGGTCGGTGGCGAGTACCAACTGGTGGGCTGGTAAGGGTTGGGCGTTTCGGTGGGTCAAATACATGGTTGCTACTACCTTCAGTAGGCACTGTCTTGTCTGAAAAATAACAGTGCTGGTGTTGCGTATTGCCGCGTTCCATTGAACTATTGCGGCACTGGTCCGCCTGGCGTGGCCAGCGCTGTTTGGGTCAGGTGCGCCCTGATGTCCATCAACTTGGTGCGTAAACGTTGGTGATTGGTGGCCCCTGCGCGAAGCAGCATTTTTTGCCCAGCCGACATGGCTTGCAGCGCGGGGTCGGTGAATTCGTAGGTGACCCAAGGCCTGACGGGTTGATACGGCCCCATGACTTCAATGCGACTGACCGCCAGCGTGGCGCTGGGCACGGGTGCGGTCAACAGGTGATCTATCACGGCAATCAATCGGTCATTGAAATAGCCGTTGGGGTAGCCCAACTCGACAAACGCTTGCTGGAACAAGGGGTACAGCTGCACATACAGTGCCACCGCCCTGGCCGTGTCAACCGCCGTGACGAAATTGACAAACGGGGTGTAGCGCGCGTTGTTGCCGGGGTGGATCGTGGTTGGCCCCAAGGGATTGCTGTCGTCACCTTTCCCGGTGCTGAAGTGCCCTGGTATTGGGTTGAACGGCCAGACTAAAGCATAGGCGTGTTTGCGCGGCAAATTGTCCACGGTGGCCACCACGTGGCGCACAAATTGGTCAAGTTGCAAATAACGCAACATATCCTTGCCAGAGATGAATTCAGCCAGTGCACGGCGCACGTGGGCATCGGCCGCATCCAAGGCTGGCAACGGCACTGGTGTTGGCGCTGGCTGCGTTGGGATGGCCTCAATTGGATGCTGGATCGCCGACGGGCTCGCAGGTGCCGCTGCCGGTGTTTGCGGAGCCGCTGGCAGCGGCAACGTTGAGGTGGCCGAAGGAGCTTGCAATGGCATGATCGCTTCGCGCGATGGCCACCAAATCATGGCAGCGCCAGCCAGCACAACGAGACCAAAAATGGCCCAAAAAGTCTTGGTGAATTTTTTCATGGTGTCCTCCAATTGGGGAGCCATTCACCCAGAACCCTTTTCTGGCTTTCGTGCACTCCCTTGACCCATTACGACATCTGCCGCAGGCTACTTAAACTCGGTCAAGTAATCTGTCAACCCGGCTCAGCCGCTGCATCCGCCTTGGGCGACACCATTCCGGGAATGATGTCGTTCATGTTGATGCTGCCCAGCAGCTTGCCGCCGCTATTGACCACGTTGGCAGCTTCCTTGCCCTCAGCGCTGAGCACGCGGGCGACTTCCTCAATCATCAGACTGACATCTACCGTTGGTCCTTCCACGGTCGTGCCGGGCGTCATCAGAGTGCGGCAATGAATGACGCGGCCGCACGATTGGGCCTGGGCGCTCGGGATGAAAGCCATTGCAGCGGCAGTGCCCGGCAAGACGGCGGACAGGCGGAGGAATTTTTTCATGACGATTCCTGAATACGGGTGAAAAATCAACACAAACACCGCTGCAACGGCAGCCATGCCGTGAAGTTTCAAGCCATTGGAGCGGGATGTTTGGGCTTGAAAAAAGCAAGCGAATTACTTTTGTACAAATGTAGTTTAACACCCGTTGATATTCAGGCAAGCATACCAAGCTGGGTTGATATGATTAATCGAGCTTGGAGCTGTTTGCCGTTGGCCTTATCGTGGTGCGGCGGGCTCGTTTTTGTCCGGAATCAACCGGTCTTCGATCTCACCAATGTAGGCACTCAGCGAGTTGCCGGATTGCTCCACGCTGTTGCGCAAGGTATTTTCCAGGGTGTCGAGCCGGACCATCAGCGCCTGTTGCGCCGCCTTGTCCTGCTCGGCGCCCTGCTTCAGGCCGGCTTCCACAAAGCTGCGCAATTCGGTAAACCGCGAGGCCTCGGCCTTGTCGGCCAGCTCGCGGTTGGTCTGCAGCTCTTTGGCGTTGCGCCGGGCATCCATCAGCACGTTGGACTGCAGGTAAAGCACGTAGACCAGGCAGTACGCCACCATAAAAATCAGCAGGCCCAGCATGATCAGGCCCAGCGGTGCCTGTACTGTGCTGACGCCCAGCGACAGCGGCGTGTCGGCCAGAAAAACGCTCCAGTTGAGCACCGTGAACGCAGCAATGAGCGCGAGGACCAAAGCCAACAAGAGACTGCGAATGCGCATGACGGACTCCTCAACAAGGGGTGGATGAATAACTTCAAGGGTACACCAGTTGGTGTTGAGTCCGGCTGATGATTGCCATGGGGGAACGGAACGCCCCTTCTCATGGTAAACCCAATGACGCGGTCGGAAAGTGCTGGGCTATACTGAATTTCAGAACTTTTAACGTGTCGCCAGATTGCGCCCGATGCACCCCAAACCTTTCCACCACGGCCACCAGCACAAGCCGCCGCACGCGCCGTTTTCCGCCTCCAATGTACTTAATTTTGTTGACGAATCCCGCCTCGACATCTTGCTGGCGCCACTGGTGCCGGATGCCGCTGACCGGGCCTTTGTGTTGCGTTGCGTGGTGGGCGAAGGCCCGCTGCACCACCGGGGTGCCAATTACATTTTGCTCACCCTGCTGGCCCAGGCCGCAGCTCCGGGACGGTCGGCCCCGGCCCGACCGCCGACCGCAGGTGTGGCCGTGCCAATGCGCCTGCCGCCTTATCTGACCGAGTCGGTCGATGAGGGAACCTACCCGCTGTTGCTGCCAACAGGCGCCTTGCTTGACCTGGCCGGGGGCGATCAGAATCGGCTGGCGGCCATGATCGACTGCCTCACGGACGGACCGTCACAACACGCGCTGGCCAACGTCATCATGGTGGCGCTGATTGAGCGCTTGCTGCCCAGCACGCAGCCGTGACCACCCGCCGCAACACGCCATGAGTGCCTTGCTGCAACAGGCGTTTCGCACCGCCGCCAGTGAACTTGGCATGGCCTCTGCCGCCTGGCTGTTCGTCAGGGAAGCCGCCGCCGTGAACGGTGACGACGGTGTGACCGCGCTGCGTGATGACATGGGTCGCCTGTGGCCGGTGCTCGATGCGGTAGGGGCAGCCTGGCTCAGTGGCGCGCGCATGCCGCTGGCGCAGGCCGACGACGTGCTGCCGGCGCTGGCGGGTGTGTCCCGGCTGGTGGTGATCGGCATGGAGTCCTTGTGGCTTGATGCCTTGTTGGCGGCGTTGCCGGCTGCGACGCCGGTTGGGTTGGTGCAGCATGGCGACCCGATGACACACTGGACCCGGGTGGCCGACAACTACCACGGCCGGATGACGCTGCTGCAACTGGCCGACTTTCAGACCTGGGCCGGTCCACGCTCGGTGCTGATGACATTTGTCTACGGGCAGTCGCACCAGCAGGTGTATGTGCTGCCAAGCTGGTTGCGTGTGTGTGGGCCAGACGTGCGCCTGCAGTTTCGTGCCTTGCTGGGCTGGCGCATCCTGGACGTGCCGCTTGATATTTATCCGCGCTGGCTGGTTGCTGCCCAGGCCGACACCCTGACTGACGTCAGGCCCGCGCCATGCTGACCCCTCAGTGGTTGTTTGCGAGCTTGCTGGTGCTGGCTTTGGTGCTGCAGGCGCTGCTGCCCGGCTACCGCCTGATGATTGTCATGGCCGGTGCCGCGCTGGCCTGTGCTGGCGCTGCCACCCTGGGCATTGCCAGTGTCAGCGCCGTCTTTGCCGGCGTGCCCTGGAACGTGTTGTTGATTCTGGTGGCCCTGGGCTTATTTACCCATCGCCTGGCGGCGACCCAAATTTTCGGCCTGGCCTCGGTTGGCCTGGTGCGTCTGGCGCGGGCGCAACCGGTGGCGCTGCTGGTACTTAGTGCGATCGGCACCTACCTGGTGTCTTCGGTGGTCAACAACCTGACTGCTTTGATGGTGCTGTTGCCCGTGTTGCTCACGGTGTTTGCCTTGTCAGGGGTGTCACAGCGTTATGCCGCCTGGACCCTGGGCGTGCTGCTGGTGGCGTGTAATCTGGGCGGTGCTGCCACGCCCATTGGCGACTTTCCTGCGGTGCTGTTGCTGGGGCGCGGCACGCTGAGTTTTGACCGTTACCTGGCCGACGCCATGCCCGTTACCTTGCTGTGTATGGCGCTGCTGCTGCTCATTGTGGTGCTGGCAGTGCGCCCGGCGCGCGATGTGCCGGTCAGCGTGTTGGGCAAGCGCCTGACGCTGGTGACCTTGGCGCAGTTGTACCGCGGGGTGCGGCTCGACTGGGGACTGCTGGCGCCGTGTCTGGCGGCCCTGCTGGGCATGGTGATCGGCTGGCTGGTGTTACCCGCCGGTTGGGGCGTCAGCCCCGAGATGGTGGCCTGGTTTGGGGCTGGTCTGGCGCTGCTGGCCAAACCGCGTGAGGGCGAAGCCGTGCTCAAGCAGGCGGTTGATGTGGAGTCGGCGCTGTTTTTGCTGGCCTTGTTTTTGATGGTGGCGGTGGTGCGGGAAACCGGATTTTTTGCCAGCGTGGCGCACAGGCTGGTGGCTGCGCCGCTGGCTTATGAGGGCCAGGTGGTGATTTTCCTGATTGCTGCCGCGGTGCTGACCGGCCTGTTTTCTGCCGGTCCGAGCATGGCCGCGCTGCTGGAGGTGGCCGACGTTCTGGCCGTCAACCGCGAGGCGGCGCCGGTCTACATTGGCCTGGCGCTGGCCGTGTGTGCCGGCAGCAGCCTGTTCTTGACTGCTGCCACGGCCGGGCCGCTGATGCAGACGCTGGTGGAGCGCGCTGGCCTGAAAGACCTGAACGGCACGCGGCTTGGCTTTGGCTTCAGGGAGTTTGTGCCCGTGGGCCTGTTGGGTTTTACCCTGATCTTGAGCTTGGCCATTGCCCGCACACTGTGGGTGATTCGCTGACATGGACGCACCTGCCCTGCGTACTGCTGCCTCACCCGCTGACGCAAGCTTTGACTTTGCCCTGCTGCAGCAGTCTGCTGCGCGCACCGGCAGCCGCAATCGGCGCGCGCTGTGGTGGCTGCTGGGCTTGCTGGCCTTGCTGTCGGGTTCGGTGGTCACCCTGCTGCTTTACCTGAACAATTTTGAAGCCGAAGAAGCGGCGCGACGTCGGGCCGCTGATGCCCAGTGGCTGGAGCAAAGTGTGCAGTTTCACTTTCGGCGGCTCGAAGACGATTTGCTGGTGCTGTCGCGCCAGGCTGTGCAGCAGGGCGCGGGGGGCGACGTCCTGCCGACTGATCACGCGCAAGACCTGAAGGCCGGGATGCTGTGGCGCGAGCCCGGCGTGGTGCTGTCCAGCGGCTGGATTGGTGCCGGGCAGCTGAACGACCCGCGTGTGGGCCCCGAGCGCTGGTCCGTCGACTGGGACGCGCACCCCGAGAACGCCGAGGCGCTGGCCCTGATGCAAAGTACCAGCCAGGGTTTGCGTCGTGCTGCCTATGCCGGCTTGATGTTTGATAGCGCCGGCCAGTCGACCGATGTGGTGTGGCTGGCCGTGCCCTTTTTTGACCGCGGTCAGTTTGCCGGCAATTATCTGGTGGCGGTGTCACTGAACCAGGCGCTGCATGCCTTGTTGCCTGCCTGGTTCATGCAGGACCACAGCGTGCAATTGCTTGTCACGGAGGCGACAAAAGACGCTGAAACCGCTTACCGCGCGGGCTTGAACCTGCCCGGCACCGACCTGTTTGTGCAGGTGGTGCAAACCCAGGCCCAGCCCGCCACCGTGCCGCGCATTTTCTTTTTGGTGGCCTTGTTGTTTTTGTCCGGCATGTTGGTAAGCCTGTATGCCTTGCGCCGCGACTTCATCAAGCGCCAGCAGGTGCAGGCCTTGTTGCAGGCCCAGGTGGCGTTACGCACGGCCATGGAAAATTCGGTCACCATTGGTCTGCGCGCCTGGGACCTGGATGGCAAAATTTTGTATGTGAATGATGCCTTTTGCCGCATGGTGGGCTACCAAGCGACCGAGCTGATTGGCCGTTCGATCCCGTTCCCCTACTGGCCTGTTGACCAAATCGATGTGTTGCAGCGGGTGCATGACGGCATCATGGCGCAGGGCACCAGCGGCGAAGGTGTTGAGGTCCAGTTTCAGCACGCCGACGGGCGCCTGATTGATGTGCTGATCCACGAAGCACCGCTGAACACCGCCGCCGGTGAGCAGATGGGCTGGATGAGTTCGGTGCTCGACATCAGCGAGCGCAAACGCGGCCAGCGCATGGCCGCGCAGCAGCAGGAAAAGCTGGAGGCGTCGGGCCGCCTGGTGGCGGTGGGTGAGGTCGCCTCGACCCTGGCGCACGAACTGAACCAGCCCTTGGGCGCCCTGAGCAGCTTTGCCAACGGCTTGCTGAATCGGCTCAATGACGGCAGCATCGATTTGGCCGAACTGTTGCCGGTGGTGGCGCGTATGGCCCGGCTGGCCGAACGGGCTGGCGGCATCATCCAGCGGGTCAATGCCTTTGCACGCAAGCGCGAGCTGTCGCCGCAGCGCCTGGATCTGGTGGCATTTTTGCAGCGCGTGCTGGAACTGTTTGATGACGACAACACCATTGTCCCCGCCTGGGCGTTGCCCGATCAGCCGGTTTGGGTGGAGGCCGATGAGCTGTTGTGTGAGCACCTGGTCAACAACCTGGTGGGCAATGCGCAAGACTGGGCGCCTCATGGCGGTCAGCGTGCGCAAGTTTGGGTGGGCTTGCGCGTAGACCCGGACCAGGGCATGGCCGTGTTGACGGTGGCCGACACCGGTCCGGGTGTCAGCGACGATGCCCAGGCCACCATCTTCAACGCCTTCGTCAGTCGCAAAGAGGGTGGCATGGGCATGGGGCTGGCCATTTGCCGCTCGATTGTCGAAGCCCATCACGGGCGTATTGAGGTCAGCCGCGACCCGCTGCTGGGGGGTGCCTGCTTTGCCGTGATGTTGCCCTTGGCCACACCCCGTTCAACTTTACAGAAAGAGCCGCGATGACCCGTCCCCGTGTGCACATTGTTGATGACGACCCCGACATCCGCGACGGACTGGCCTGGTTGTTTGACTCGCGTGGTTTTCAAAGCGCCAGTTGGGACGGTGGCCTTTCGTTTTTGGCGGCCGCGCGCGCCTTGCAGGGGGATTGGGGCCAGGCCGTGGTGTTGCTTGACATGCGTATGGCGCCGCTGTCGGGCAGTGTCACCTTTGCGCAGTTGAAAGCCCTGGGTTGCCCCTGGCCGGTGCTGTTTTTAACCGGCCATGGTGACGTGGGGACGGCGGTGGCGGCAGTCAAACAGGGCGCCTGGGATTTTCTGGAAAAGCCATTTCAAGACAACGAACTGGTGGACCGTGTGCAGCAGGCACTGGCGGCGGCCAATGCTTCGCAACAGGATGACGCAGAGACGCAGCGCCTGCGCCAGGCGCTGGTATCTTTGAGCCCACGCGAGCGCGAAGTGCTGGACCAGCTGATTCGCGGCCATTACAACAAGAACATTGCCGACCATCTGGGCATCACACCGCGCACGGTCGAGTTTCACCGCGCCAACATCTTTGAAAAGATGGGCGTCGACTCGGCGGTTGAACTGGCACACAAATTGGGTCGTCTGGAACCACTGGGCTGAGTTCTGTTCACGGCACAATGGGGCCCGTGCCCGCGATCAGCGGCAATTTATTGAGCCATTGCAAGGACTTTAACTATGAGCAAACCCATCAAACGTATCGCAGTCAACACCGGCGGCGGCGACGCCCCCGGGCTTAACGCCGTGATCCAGTCGGTGGTGATTGCTGCGGCCAACCGGGGCTGGGACTGTTTTGGGATTCGCGACGGCTTTAACGGTATCTTGTTTCCCGAGCGCTACTCCGAAGGCGGCGTGGCGCGGCTCACGCGCGACCGGGTGCGTGGCATTGGCCATTTGGGTGGCACCATTTTGGGCACCACCAACAAAGGCAACCCGCTGCATTTCCCGGTCAACATGCCCGACGGCACGGTGCGTGAAATCGACCGCTCGGACGAAATCCTGACCTACTTTGCCACCCATGAGATCGATGCCCTGGTGTCGATTGGTGGTGATGGCTCGCTGACCATTGCCAACGCCTTGCACCAAAAAGGCCTGCGTGTGGTGGGTGTGCCAAAAACCATTGACAACGACCTCGACAAAACCTTCACAACCTTTGGTTTTGATACCGCCGTGGGTTTTGCCACCGAGTGCCTGGACCGCTTGCACAGCACCGCCGAGAGCCACCAGCGTGTGATGGTGGTCGAGGTGATGGGCCGTTATGCGGGCTGGATCGCCCTGCACACCGGCATTGCCGGCAACGCACACGCCGTTCTGATTCCCGAAATTCCTTTTGACCTGGACAAAATCGCGGCCAAGCTGCGTGCCCGCGACAGTGAAGGGCGCTTGTATTCCATTGTGGTGGTGGCTGAGGGCGCACAGGCCAGAGATGGCCACCGCGAGCTGCTGGCTGCGGCAGAAGTCGGCCATGCCGAACGCCTGGGGGGTGTGGGTGAGCGTATTGCCCATGCCCTCACCGAGCGCACTGGCAAGGAGACCCGCGTGGTGGTGTTGGGCCACCTGTTGCGCGGCGGCAGCCCCACGTCGTTTGATCGCTTGTCGGCCTTGCGCTTTGGTGCGGCGGCGGTGCGGGCGCTGGACGAAGGCCAAAGCGGCATCATGGTGTCGCTGGGGCTCGATGGTGTTGACTATGTAGCGCTGGAAGAGGTGGCCGGCCGCATGAAGGCCGTGCCGCTGGACTGCGACACCCTGCAAACCGGGCGCGACCTGGGTATTTGTTTTGGTGACTGAGCTTGTGTTGCCGCCGGACATGAACGCCGACACGGGCTTGCTGGTGGTGTGTCTGTGTGCCGAATGGTGCCACGTGTGCTGCGACTACCAGAGCAGCTTTGCGCAGGTCAAAGCTGCCATCCAGGCGGATCACCCGCAGGCGCAGTTTGTCTGGATTGACATCGAGGACGAGGCCGACCTGCTGTACCCGCTGGATGTGGATGACTTCCCCACGCTGCTGATTGCCGTGGCTGACGCACCGCGCTTTTTTGGCCCCATCACGCCCCAGCCGCAAACCCTGGAGCGCCTGGTGCGCAGCGCCGCTGGCGACGCATCTGCCAAAGTGCTGGCCGACCCCGTTTTGCACGCTGCGGTGGCGCGCCTGCGCGGTAGGGTGTAGGGTGTAGGGTTTTGTAGGGCCGTTGTAGGGCCGACTTCAGTCGGCCAATCAGGCTCTGGGCTTCTCAAGCAAAAAGCGCGCGAGCGCATCACCGGACAACAAGCTCACGCCCTGTGCTCTGGCAAAACGCTGGGCGGTGTCACTGACCGGGGCCAGGCTGAGGTAAGTGCACTGCTGTGCTGTCTGCGCCTCTTTGGCGGCCACCAGCTCGCGCAGCGCTTCCACCCCATGGTTGGCGGCTTTCCAGCGTTTGCAGCTCACCAGCGTGCGCTGCGGACCTTTGACCACCAGAAAGTCAGCCGCCGTGCTGTTGAGTGGTGTGACGGCAAAACCCTGCCCGACATAGATTTGCCCGATCAGGGCAGAAAAATCCCGCCACGACATGGTACCCACCCGGGTCAGCATTTCGGAGACGCGGGCCGTGCTGGGAGCGTGCCACTGTTTGCGCGCAGCCAGGACGGCGATGATCAGAAATGGAAAGCCACCCATCACGCCAAAAGCCACATAGGCCTCGGGCAACAGGGCAAAGGACAGCAGCGTGAACCCGGCCACGATCAGCAGGCTGATCCACCACGGTGAGCGCAGCAAAATCGCGAACAGCGAGTTTTCGGACATTTTCAATTTCATGGGGCTGGCTTGAGTTTGACTTCTGGTTTTTAAAAGAGTGATTGTGCCTGTGACTTTGCTGCGGACAGCGACGATGATGGCCGATGGGTTTTGGCTGTGCGCCTTACCGGTCGTCGGTCATCCAGTCATGTCATGACTCAAAGTACAGTGACTGCACCAAGCCAAACCAAGGAAGTCCACGCCATTACCGTGCTGCGTCCCGGTGTCCGCCATACAGCAAGGACAAGAAACACGTTGTAAGGCAAGGTCGCAAAATGCACCGTGGCGGCGACCCAAAGCTCACCACCTTGGGCAGCAATCATCAGTGCAATGAACCCGGTGAACAGGTTGATGACGCTGCCGACGATCAGCATGTCACGCCAATAAAGCTTGATCAAAGTTGTTTCGCCGCGCCACCGCTTGCCAATAAAGCTGGCCGTCTGAGGCTTGTCCACTACAGGACCTGGGTAAAAAAATACCAAGTGGCCTTGACCATAGCGAAAAGCACACCATAGACCACAAACACGGCAGCCACTGAAACAGTGAGTCCAGAAAGTACCCAAAGGCCGTCACGCTCAAGCACCCCGAGCGCCATCAGGCTGATGGCCAAAGCAGGCAAGACATTACCCAGGGGAATCGGCAAAACCAGCAACACGGCGAGCAGCAGCGACAACAAGCCAACGACGTACTCCATCGGCGGCAGGGTAAAGCTGGCCAAGCGCGGACGCAACAGGCCTTCAGCGCGTTGTAGCCAGGGCAAGATGCGTCTAACCAGAGAAGAAAAGTCTGAACGCGTCATGGAGCGATTCGCCACCAATGCCGGCAACCATGGTGCCCGGCCCAGCATGAGTTGGGCTGCCAGAAAGATCAGCGGGGCACCCAAAATGGTTGATGTGCCAGGCGGCGTTGGCAAGACATTGGGGAACGCAAAAATAAATATCAAGGCACCCGTTGCGCGGTCGCCAAGCGCGACCAGCAGATCGCTGATGGCGATCCGTTCCCGCCGCGTGTCTGCTGATAGTTCCCAAAGAATGGTCGATAGTGCACGACCGCCCGAAGGTTTTGTCACGATGGATTTGTGTTGTTGATCGACACAGGCCCTGCGCTCATTTGGCATCCGACCTGGAAACTTCGAACCAGATTGTTCATTTCAATGGCGTCTAGCCACGTCTTGCTCAATAAGACGGGCCGTTCTTCCAGGGTGTCGCCTTCCTTGGGTTGCACCTTGACGCCGTAGACTTTTTCAGCTTTGTTGAAACTGATGTCAACATCAGCGCCTGACATCTGCAAGCCAAAGGTCTGTTGGCCCGATTTAGGTCCGTTCACAGTGATCTGCATGGTGCAGCTTGGTAAGGCGCGGTAAATCCATGTCATCTCAGGGTGCGCGTCTTTTCCAAGCTGGTTCATGGCCTCCAGTCGCTGGGACTGATTCAACTCCAGCGGGTTGATGATCAACTCGTCTTCTGTGGGATAGCCTTCAGTGCAGGCTGCAAAAAACAGGATCGCAAAAGGAACCAGCATCCATCGCTGGAACCCAGTCAACAGGCTGCTGCCAGGGTGCTGATTCAGGACCATACTCATGATTGTCACCCCGCAGTGGCTTCTGAATCGGTATGTGTGGCGTCCGTAGACAGGCTGGAGGCCAGCACTTTGTCAATGGTTTTGCCGTCCATGTCCACAATCTCGAATTTCCAGTCTTGCCACTCAATGGTGTCTGCGACTTTGGGCAACCGGCCTGTCAGCAGCATCATCATGCCGCTGGCACGGGAATGTGCCCATCAAGCAGCCAGGAGCCGTCTTCCCGTTGAACGGCCCAAGAGGTCTCAGGGTTGCGTGGCTGAAACTCACCCGTGATGGCTTCAATTAAATCTTTCAGGGTCACGATGCCTTGCACTTGGCCGTACTCGTCAATAACAATAGCCATGTGAACATCGGATAAACGAAAGTTGTCCATCAGCCGCAACAAACCTTTGGTGGAACCTGACAACAGTCGCACAAACGGGTTGGTTGCGATAGCCAGCAAGTTGATCGGTTTGGCAACCAATCTGGCCACGGTTTTGGGGTTGGATTGGCCCAGCCGTTTGGGCACCAGCTCACCCAGGACAATTGAAAAATAGGTGATCAACACCACCACCAAACCAGTGGCTGCGTAGGAGGCGTAAGGATCGTCAACGCCCAAAGTCACCAACCACAGTGCCAGTGGTGGAGCCAATGCAGCTTCACCAACGATACCGTTGAGCACGCCAATGGAAGTGATACCGATTTGAATGGTCGAAAGAAAACGAGTGGGGTCTTCGCCCAGTTTGACAGCCGCAATGGCAGAGCTGTCGCCCTCATCTACCAGCCTCTGGAGTCTTGCTTTACGCGCTGTGACCAGCGCAATTTCTGACATGGCAAAAGCACCATTGAGCAATATGAGGGCGAAAAGTATGGCTATTTCCATAAGAGGCGAATTGAGGCGCCAGCAGAGTTGAGTATGGTTTATTTTATGAAATGAGGATTTGCTATTAAATAGCGCCCGAAATGGGGAGCCGATCAATCTGCCTGCGGGACCAACTCGTGGTTAGGTAGCAAGGCCAGCAATTCATCGAAAGACGCAACGACCGAAACTTTAGCTTCGTTGATCAAAGCCGATGACTTGGGGTCAATCGCAAAGGCCTGGTCTGCCAGACGCAAAAGCTCCAGGTCATTGAGGTTATCACCCACTGCCCAGGTGTGATTGATCCTGGGCTGCGTGGTGTCGCTCAAAAAACGGCGCAGCACATTGCTTTTACACACGGCATCCGAGGTAGACCCTGATTGGGGCAGAAACGCAGGATTGATCCTGAGGCTTCCAGAACACACATTGTTGTCAAATCCCAAGATGTGCGCCATGGCAAAGTCCGCAAATATTCGGCGTCGGATAATGTCTGCCGCGACAAAATAACTGTCACTGACCACACCCACCATATAGCCGCGGCGTCGCATCTGGTTGACAAACTGGATGACTCCATGGCGGATCGGAAGGTCCTTGGCCACTAACTCGAACTTCGTCTTGTGTACGTAGCGAAAAAGTTCTGCAATGCGCTCGCTGCGCGTCGCAGCGTCGCCCTGCCCGTCGAGCATTCCCAACAACGCGGCCTCATTGCCGGTGGCGCGAGCTAGCGCAACGGCATACCGTGTCTCTGTCACAGTACCGTCCATGTCCAGCAACAAAAGCTTGTGGCGGCCATTACGCCTGGTCAGCACATAGTCAATACCTGACACTGCCAACCTTTGCGACTCATGCATGGCTGCCACCTGCTCCACATGCAGGCGGCCCACTGCTCTAGCACGATTAAAAATCACCCTGGCGACTTCATTCGCCATCAGCGCCAAGTCCTTCAACGGTTGGCTGTCATGTTCCAAGGAGCCGATGTCAACCTCTGCCATGCTGGCACCGGTAAGGTGGGCATCGAGTAGTAAGCCTATGTCGACACCGTAGCCATCCTCAAAGGTGAGCGCTTGCAGCAGCGATTTTCTGGCCGCAATGATCCCACCCAGGGGTTGCGCAAAATGCGCCACTTCCGGGAAAAAAATCTTCAACATCGGCTTGGCAGTCAGCTCTGTCACGCGGCCACCACCACGACCAAAACGCGCCTTCACAAAATCGGCCTCCCCACGCAACAAAGGTGCGCACAGGTCGGTGATGATTCCGCTGCGCAGACCCGTCAGATCACCATCCAGATACACCAGCAAGCTGCATTGGGCTGGAGCGATACCGTCTTGCATGGAGGCACCTTTGCCCAGCATGCTGCTGGTGAGCACCCTGGCACCAGCCTGGCGTGCCAGCGCCGCAGTGTTGTCAATGGAGCTGTCATCAATCACGATAACTTCGGCCGTAGCGGGGTCGGCCAATGCAAACGCCACCACCTCCGCTATGCGTTTGGCCTCGTTTAACGCAGGTATGACCACCGTGGCATAAGACCGGGCATTTAAAGCGATCGGGGTATGGGCAAGGGCCTGGGCAGCTCGCCCAACCCACTGCGGTGCGGTCTGTTTGCCGCTTAAGAACTGTCGGAGTTTGTCGCCCAACCATCGAATGAAGCCATTTAGCGTTGATCGTGCCTTGTTCATGAATACCTCCGTCTCAGGGGAATTTGATAACCAGAAATTGCCACCAGGGTAGGACGCGAAATTAGCGCGGAATTGGAATTAGTGGTGGCTTGGCAAATGCATCGGTGAGTCCACGTTGCAGTGGCTGAATCGTTTGGCCTGCAGTTTGTAGGACGCCGTGAGTTGTCTTCTGTCGTTTTTTATAGTTTAGCAGGGTCAATTCGGCCTATCTATTCAGAGGATGGCATTTCCACGGCGGCATCTACACTAGATTACTCAACGCCGAAAGCAAGGCCGAGGCGGAGTCTTTCTACCAAGCCGATCCCTTTTGGCCGACCTCGGACACCAGTGAAAGCCCAGTCATAAATGACCAGATAATCCAAAAATCAATGTGGCGCAAACGTTTGGATTGGTGGTGTAAGGGAAATCGTGGAATTGAACTTCCTGTAACCTGTCGTTCGTGGTAGTCTGGTTACGCTGCTCAATTCCGATTGAAGCCACCTCATCAAGTTGGGTGACAGAACAATTGTAAAAGTCAGATCAATTGTTCCAGGTGACCGACGGTAATGGGTCGAAAGCGAAAGTCGGTCACAGACCCGGAGCGGCATTTGGATTCAAACCATCGATCACGGGAATCTGCCACCGACGGGCAAAAAAGCTGGGAATCGTCTGATTTATCATAGGCCTATCGTGCTTTTGGTGTGCGGCCTTCGCAAATCCAAAATCCCACCACCATCAAATAGTCCAAACCGCACCAATCCAATGCCCCTACTCACCAGCTTACTTGCACTGATAGTTACTGCACGCCTTCTCGGCCACCTCTTTGTGAAATGGGGGCAGCCTGCCATCGTTGGCGAAATGATCGCAGGGGTTTTGCTTGGGCCTGCCGTTCTGGGGCTGATACAGCCTGGCGCAGCCCTATCAGGCATTGCGTCGTTGGCCATCTTTCTGGTTGTGCTGGCCGCCGGTCTGGAGATGAGCCTGCACGATGTCGTTGGCGCCATGCGTGGCCGTGGACTCATCATCGCTTTGGCCGCGTTCGCACTGCCGTTTACGGCTGGCCTGGGCGTAGCGTGGCTATTTGATCTGGACCTCATGCGCTCCCTGTTTCTTGGGTTATGTATTTCGATCACGGCTTTGCCGGTCGCGATCAAGATGCTCGATGACATGGGCCTGCTGGCGACGTCGATTGGTCGTTATGCGGTTTCAACGGCTGTGATCAATGATGTCACGGCGCTTTTCATCCTCGGCGTGCTCCTGGCGATTCCCGAGCAGACCAATTTGAACGAGGTGCTGATCACTGGCTCGGTCGTGACTCTTAAGCTGTTGGCGTTGGCGACTGCCGTAATTGGATTGAACGCACTGTTGACCTGGCTGGATCGACGTGGTGTCAACGTTTCTGCAGGGCCTGAGCGCCTGGTCGCCATCTTCGGACCAGAGGCGCTTTTTGGGATCGTACTCGTGTTTGTTCTGGTTTTCGGATCACTGAGCGAGAGCCTGGGATTTCATTTTGTGATTGGGGCGTTCTTTGGCGCATTGCTGCTCGATCAACGCCATTTCGTCGCTTCACGGTACGAAGACTTGCGTCTGACACTTAATTCCATCACGGGGGGCTTCCTGGCCCCGGTGTTCTTCGCCTCGCTGGGTTTGGAGTTCAAGTTCACCGCGCTGAATGATGTTGCTTTCGTGGTCGCTGTGCTGGCCGTAGCCGTCGCCACGAAGGTGGTCGCTGGCTGGTGGGGTGGCTGGATGATCGGCATGTCGCACCGCGAGGCCGTCGGCCTGGGCTTCATCCTCAATGGCCGCGGCGCGATGGAACTGGTCGTGGCCGGCATTGCCTATGAGCGTGGGTTCATTGATGCCAACCTGTTCTCGGTTCTGGTGCTGGTCGGTGTGGTGACCACCTTGGTATCACCAATGGCTTTTAATGCAGTGGTATCGCGTGCGCAACGTGAGCGCTACCGTGAAACGGGTGCCATGTAATCTTTGTGGCATGCAGGTGGGCAGCAGTTCATCCCGTCGTCACCAATGAGCGCCTGACTGAACGACAGCGAAGGGCATACCAATTTTGCCAAGTGGCTGACTGCAATGGGTCTTTATGCAGTGGGCCGTTGCCAGTCTGCGACAGACCGCTGAGGGTCTTTGAAGCGTCGTTAGCGCGCCATTCTCTCCAGCAGTTCTACCCGCCTAGAATCCGCACATCGCCCTTTGCGGGCCTATCTCATTACCTCAGGTAACCACCATGCTCCAACTCAAACTCACTTATTTCGATTTTCACGGCGGTCGCGCCGAGCCCGTGCGCCTGGCCCTTCACATGGGCGGCGTTGCGTTTGAAGACCACCGCTTTGCGCCTGCTGATTTTGCCGAGGTACGCAAATCCACACCCTTTGGTCAGGTGCCCACCCTGCAGGTGGACGGTGTGCAGGTGACGCAGTGTGATGCCATTCTTCGATACGCTGGCAAGTTGGCTGGCCTGTATCCTGCCGATGCATTTCAGGCGCTGCTGTGCGACGAGGTCATGTATGTGGTGGAGGAAGCCGGCGTCAAGCTGGGCCCGAGCTTTCGCATGACGGGCGATGCCCAAAGGGAAGCTCGCGCTGCCCTGGTTAACGGCGCCATGCCTGTGTACCTTGCCTGGCTGCAAAGCCAGTTGCAGGCCCATGGTGGTGAATACTTTGCCGACAATCGTCTCACTGTTGCTGACCTGAAGGTGTTTGTCGACGTGCGCGCCCTCAATTCCGGTCGTCTGGATCACGTACCCACCGATCTGGTGGAAAAAGTTGCCCCTGCGCTGAATGCCCATATGCACCGTATTGCCCAAACCCCGGCAGTGGCGCAGTATTACGCCAAGTTCGGCGCTTAGCGTCCACCTGGTGCCTCGTTAAACCCGGGTCTTGAGCGGTTCCAGCGCAGTGCCAAACTTCTCGCGCAAGGGCGTATGGCCTAGCGGCGGAAAATCAACCAGGGTCTCAGTGACCTTGCGGTCAGGAATGTGGTCGAGCAGGTGGCGAATGAGCGTGAGGCGGCCGGCGCGCTGGTCATTGAAGTCCACCAGCGTCCAGGGCGCAAATTTGGCGTGGGTGGCCTTCAGCATCACGTCACGCGCTTGGCCGTATTCAGTGTATTTTTCTCGCGCTTTCACATCAATCGGACTGAGTTTCCAGCGCTTGAGCGGGTCGGCCAGGCGCTCTGCAAAACGTTCTTCCTGCTGGGCCTGGTCAACCGTCAGCCAGTACTTGAATAACAGAATGCCGTCGTCCACCAGCATCTTTTCAAACGCAGGCGCCTGTTTCAGGAAGGCTTTGGTTTGTGCTTCGGTGCAAAACCCCATGACACGTTCTACGCCCGCACGGTTGTACCAACTGCGGTCAAACAGCGCAATTTCGCCAGCCGCAGGCAGGTACGGCACGTAGCGCTGAAAGTACCACTGGGTCTGCTCGCGCTCGCTGGGCTTGCCCAGCGCCACGGTGCGGCACTGGCGCGGATTCAAGGTGTCGGCGATGGCCGAAATCACGCCACCTTTGCCTGCCGTGTCGCGCCCCTCGATCACCACCATCAGGCGCTTACCCGTGTGCACCAGCCAGCGCGCCAGGTCATTGAGCTCAAGCTGCAGCGGCTCCAGCTTCTCGAAGTAATCGTTTTTGCTTAAGGTGTCCGATTTGCCATTTTTGGATTTTTTCATCGCCACATCTTAGCGGAGCCTGGGCGCATTTGTGCGGTAGGCCGGGCCTGCACCGCTGGATCGGAGGTGGTTACGTCCTTGAATCCTAAACGTGCCCAGAAAGGCAAGTGCAGCGCCGGGGCGTTGAGGTCAATGCCAAAATTCAGTCCCAGCGCATTGAAATCCAGTTCTTCTTGCGCCCCCACGCTTCAAGAGTGCGCGCGAAAGTCTTCACAAACGGCATCATCCATTTACAGCATCACCACGTCGCGCATCGCCACGCCACTGGCCATGCGGTCAAAGCCGCGGTTGATGTCTTCAAGTGCCAGCGTCTCGCCCATCAGGCGGTTCACCGGCAGTTTGCCGCGCTGGTACATGTCAATGTAGCGCGGAATGTCGCGTGCGGGCACGGCCGAGCCGATGTAGCTGCCGCGCAGCGTGCGCTCTTCTGCCACCAGTTGCACCGGGGGCAGCGCAAAGCGCTTGTCGGGGTGTGGCAGGCCGGCGCTGATGGTGCTGCCGCCGCGCCGAGTGATGCGCCAGGCCAGCTCCATGGCGGGTATTGCGCCCGCCATTTCAAACGCATAGTCGACCCCGCCGTGGGTCAATGCGCGTACCCGCTCGGCGGCATCGGGGTCGCTGGCGTTGACGGTGGCCGTGGCGCCAAGTTCGCGCGCCAGGGCCAGTTTGGCTTCGTTCAGGTCCAGTGCTACCACGTCGCGCGCGCCGCTGGCCACGGCGGCCAGCAGGGCGCTGAAGCCCACGCCGCCCAGGCCCAGCACGGCCGCCGTGGTGCCGGCCTGCAGGCGGGCGGTGTTGATGACGGCGCCGACACCTGTTAGCACGGCGCAGCCAAACAGCGAGGCTTCGGCAAAACTGAGATCGGCGTCAAGCTTGACGCAGGAGCGGCGCGAGACCACGGCGTAGTCGGCAAAGCAGGAGACGCCCACATGGTGGTTGACCAGCTGCCCGTCCAGGTGCAGGCGGCGCGCGCCCGACAGCAGCGTACCGGCACCGTTGCTGGCCGCCCCCGGCTCGCACAGGGCGGGTCGGCCTTCCATACACGGCATGCAGCAACCGCAACTGGGCATGAACACCAGCACCACCCGATCCCCGGCTTTCAGGTCGGTCACGCCGGTGCCGCATTCGACCACTTCGCCCGCGGATTCATGGCCCAGCACCATCGGCACGGGGCGCGGCCGGTCGCCTGAAATGACTGACAGGTCGGAGTGGCACAGACCGGCCGCGCGGATGCGGATCAGCACCTCGCCGTGGCCAGGGGGGTCAAGCTCGACCTGGCGAATCTTGAGCGGTTGACTCTGGGCGTAGGGCGCGAGCGCCCCAAGGGTTTCCAGCACGGCGGCACGAATCTTCATGGCATTCTCCTGGGGCTAAGACGGCACAGTTTAGAGGGATTCAGCGTTCTGGACGGTGGTGAAGGACGCAACGGCGTCTGGCTTGCCGGGCGGCGTTTTTCAGGCAGGGGAACCGCTAAATGCCGTGGCTGTGCAACACCACGGTGCCCTTGGGCGTTTTCAGGGTAGCGACCAGGTCGGCCGGGCCGGTTGCCAGCGCCACGCCGGTGAGCCCGAGGGCATCAAACGCGGCCACCAGCTTGTCGGCGCTGGGGTGTGTGACCGCCAGGCTTTGTAGCGACACCCCCGAGCGCGGCAGGCTGTTGCGCGGGTGCAAGCGCAGCGGTTCGGCGTCACCGGCTTTGCCCCACTGGATCAGGCTGGGCAGCGCGCCATTGAACAGGCGCTGGCCGTCTTCGCGTACGGTAATTTGCCACTGCAACACGCCGCGGCGCGAATGGCGGCTGGCGTGTGCGGCCGGGCCGCGCTCAATGCCTTGTGTTTTCAGGGCGGTGCGGGCGGCCTGGATGTCGTCGGTGTTGGCAACAAAATGGATCAAACGCGGCGCAACTGCAACTGCCGCTTGTAACGCCGGGTCATCCATGTCAAACCAGCGCTTGGCCTCTGCATGGGCCAACCTTTTGGCAGCGGGGTTGATTGCGATGATTTCAAGGTAGGCCAGCGGGTGGCTGGGCGTGGCAATTTTGAACAGGCAGTTGTGGGTGCCGTACTGTGCGTGTTCACCGCCAGGTGCAGGTGTGACGCCAAGCGTGGCTTTGCACCACTGCACGCCTTGTGCCAGGGTTTGGGCCATAACGACCAGGTGATCAATTTGTGTTTTCATGGGCGAACAGCCAGGGCGGATTCAAGTCTGAAGTGCAACTGGTTGATTATGCAGCTGTCGCTGCTTCATACGGATGGGCAAAGAAGAAGTCAGCGTCGAGAATGGCGTCAGTGTGGCGATCATGGCGTGTCTGCCTAAAATTGTGCTGAGTCGTTACTTTTCATTCATGCAAATCAGTACCTTATCCTCCGAAATAGCAGAATCCCTGCCCTTTGAGCGGGTCAGTTTTTCACACCAGTTTTTGATCGTTGGCTCTGTGGGGCTTGGTATTGCCATGACAATTGTCGGTATTTGGCTGGGTGCAGAAACTGAACGCGCTGCAGTCAATCGGGTAACGGCCGTTTCAGCAGCCTATGTTGAAAGCATACTTGCAGCCCAACTGCGTGCTGTGCCCGAAGATGCCTTGACCACACAGGCCATGCATGATGCCTTGGATCACATTTTTATTTCCGGGGTGCTGCAGCGCAAGATCGCAGCGTTCAAATTGTGGGATGCACAGGGTGTTGTCCACTACAGCAGCGATGATTCCTTGATTGGCCAGCGTTTCCCGGTGGATGAAACACTGGCCAGTGCGTTCTCTGGCACGGTGCAGGCGCGCATTGTGGCGCGGGAGCAAGAGCTTGCGACCGGCGGCCAGGATGCTGGGCAACGGCTGCTGGAGATTTATGTGCCGATTCGGATCAGTCAGAGTGACAAGGTGGTGGCGGTAGCTACCTTTAACCATTGGACAGGCAATATTGATCGTGAGATCAGCAGCTCCAAGCTGCGCAGTTGGGCTCTGGTAGCGGGCGTGACACTGTCGATATATTTGTTGTTGTTTGGTATGGTGCGTCGTGCCAATGGCACCATCTTGCGTCAACGTGATGATTTGCGCAGCCAGTTGCTTAGGCTTAGCAGGGGTTACGAGGAACTCGAACACATGCGCAGACGCCTGGGTGAGGCCGGTTCCGCAACTACCGCACTCAACGAGCAATTTTTGCAACGTGTGGCAGCCGATCTGCACGATGGTCCTGCGCAGACGCTGGCCTTTTCCCTGATGCGTTTTGACGAACTGGTGACCGCTTTAAGTGCGGGTTCAGGTGCCAAGGAAACGTCAGCACCGGATGTATTCAGAGTGCGCGAGGCGTTGCGATCTTCGCTGGAAGAGCTGCGTGGTATTGCGACCGGCTTAGGGGTGGCCGGCATCGCCGACTTGTCGTTGGCTGAGACTGTGGATCGGGCGGTTCGTGACTTCGAGCTGCAGTATGGCCGCACGGTAGAGGCACACGTTGAAAGTGTTGGTGTGGAAACTGATCTGGCGGTCAGAATCACCGCCTATCGTATCGTGCAGGAGTCGCTGACCAACTGCGGCAAACACGCGCTAGCTGGCGCATTGTGTGTACACGTGCAGCAGATTGCCGGGTATCTGAACATTGAGGTGGCGGACCAGGGTCAGGGGTTCGACTTGCATGCAACGCCCCTCAATGGGCGCCTTGGTCTGGCTTTCATGAAAGAACGGGTACGACTTCTGGGGGGTACATTTGTGCTTGAATCAACCCCCGGATGTGGCACCCGGGTAGCGGTCAAACTACCCTTAACGATCAAGGAGAGCATTGTTGTTTAAGCCAGTTCGCATCTTGTTGGCGGACGATCACCCACTGTTTCGGGAAGGTGTCGCTGCCTCGCTGGCTGTTTCGCCAGAGTTTGTAATTATTTTTCAGGCCCGTAGCGGTGAGGAAGCGCTGGAGCGGTCAATGCAATTGCGTCCTGATATGGTATTGCTGGATGTGAGTATGGCCGGCATGGGTGGTATTGCAGCAGCAGCGCAGATTGCGGTTAATTTACCGGCGACGCGCATCATGATGTTGACCGTGTCAGAAAACCGGGAAAACTTGTTGGCGGCACTCAAGGCTGGCGCCCATGGCTATGTGCTCAAGGGGGTGTCTGCTTCGGAGTTGCGCAGCGCTGTCGCCAGTGTGGCGTCGGGAGAGGCCTACGTGACTCCTGCGTTGGCGGCAGAAATGCTGACTGCGTTTTCACGGCCCAGTGCACCAGATACTTTTTCTGGACTGACCTCACGTGAGAGCGGTGTGCTGAACTTGCTCAGTCAAGGGTTGAGCAACCGCGAAATTGGTGAGCGTTTGCACCTTGCCGAAAAAACCGTCAAGCACCACATGTCGGCTATTCTGCAAAAACTGCAAGTGCGTACGCGCACCGAGGCTGCACTCATGGCAGCACAATATACGGCCAGGCAGCCCTGATGCCTGGCCTTAAATCAACATAGTGCAGTGCTTTTACGTTGCCGTCTTTCGACCCGACACCAGACCAATCGCAATCCCGGCAAGGCCCACCGTGAACATCAAAATCAAGACCCAGTGCGGTACGAAATAGGTTTGGTAGACGTTCCAGCCGAATTGGTTGAGCACGGCTGACAGAGCAGACGGGGAGCCCAGCAAGTGCCCACCCAGCGTGCCAGTGATTGCTGCCAAAACGGTTCCTATGCTGCCCAGACCGAGCATCAGATACCGACCATGTCCAGTCCAGACGGATTCACCCAGCCTCCAACGCAAGACCAGCACAACAGACCAGATGACAATCAGCCAACTGGCCATCAGTATCTTGTTGCGAGCCATGGGGCCTGCAACGGTGGCTTCGGTAGGCCAAATCATCAGGCCGGTGGTTAGCGCTCCTAATCCGCCGGCAACACCGGCGGCCAGAACGTAAATCAGTACGGTGGAATCCAGTCGACGTACCAATTCATTGCTACTCAGTGCGCGCAGCAAGATCAGAACGAATGTCAAACTTAGCAGCGCAATCGGAAAGTGCGCCATCATGTGGTGGTACGGAACCATTACTTATCTCCTGAAAAAATTTTGCGTTGCAGGCGCAATAGGCCGAAGCCGACCCCTACAAACATGAAAATGCCGGCCAGCACGGTAAGCCGCCATTGCTGCTTGATTTCTTCAAAAAACTCCATTTCAACGCCGTATTGCGAGAGCTGACGCTCGTTGTGGTAATGCTTGACCGGGATGCCGTCCTTGATCATGGCTTGCCCAGGATGGCGCTTGCTGGTCAGTAGTGGCCAATTGACTTGACCGGGGTAGAACAATTTTGCTTCGTACCACGCCTGCGTCCAAGGCGGAGTGTCGCCAGAAAAACGGTGCGCACTAAAGCTCGCTTCGCGACCCAATCCAACGCTGACGGGCAGCGAGATGTAATGCCAGCGCCGCCCGGTGGCGTTGCGATGCACAGAAAACGCCAGGTTGTAGACTTTGCCGTCGACAAAAGCCTTGTCATTGAGCGCATCACCGGTGTCCATCTTGCGCGACAAGGTCACTTCCCAATACCCGTCTTTCCAGCGCGCGCGCCCGCCCGCCGTGCGAATATCGGCCATGGAGCCTTCAAAGGTGCGCAATACACGCAAGGGCAGCACGTCGCCCTCTTTCCAGGGCTGACCCGGATCAAAGTCGGTCTTGGTATCGTCAGAAAGGTAGTAGGGGTCGTCCTGGCCGATCTTGCCGCTGCTCAAGTCTTGCCATGAGTTGGCGATTCGTCCGGTCCGCTTGGGGTCAAACATGTATTTCGGTTGCTGCTTGTCTTTGTCCCAATTGGTCGTCCAGCCATTCTTGCCAGGGTCTCCATCTCGAATTGGGCCAATGTTCTGGTCGTCGGAAAATCCGAGCACATTGGAGCGATGACCGCGCCAGTGCCACAAGTCCAGAAAGTACCCAGCCTTTTTCAAGGTATCTAGTCTTTCCTGCGGAACAATAGAGGTCCAGTCGTCAGGGCGTTCGCGTGTCAGTGGCAAATATTTGGTGACAGCCTTTTGTTTTTTATTGTCTTTGCCCAGGTAGGGGTGGGCATTGATGTCTTTTTCAGTGGCGGGATTGGTGAATGAATCCATGCCGCTACCAATCGCCACATAGCCACCATAGTGCGCAAATTCGGGCACGCTTCCATCGTCCACCATCATCGCCACTCTATCTTCAAGAAATACGTGGTTTTGGGCACCAGGCTGGTCTTCGCCGTAGGCCACCCACTTTCCGCCTTCAAATCTGTAGGCATCCATGTGAATACCGGGGCGTGGTGAAGCCCATCGATATTGAAAAAAAATCTGCTCGTTGTTGTACGCTGCCCGCACTTGCAAGGGCATTTGTCGTACTTCCGGAATGTAAATATTGCGCTTGGGGTCATTGTGAATAACACCTTGGCCGTTAAAGACCCAAGTGATTGCCAAAGTTGCCACCAAGGCCCCAAGCAGGCCCAAAGATAGATTCGCTTTATTCATCGGCACCACCTGCATGCAAATTGCTCAGTCTGGCGAACTTGTAACCATTTCTCATGTTTGTCTCCAAATTTATGAACAGGGTTGGCAGTCTTTCAGTCTTTGCTGGGTGGAATCATGATGGATGATGCCCAAAGCCAAACACACGCCCATTTCCCTTCGGTCATTGTTCACCTGCGTCAATGGTTTGCCCACGGGCATCGGGCGTGATTTGATTCAGCCTTGAGTTGCAAGTTGATCAGACTTTGGTCTGAAAGCTGCATGCGGGCAACCGTTAAAGTCCCTGTTACGGGCGAGCGGGACTCAAAGCCATGATTGAGAGCTTGCCTGTGAACGAACGTCCTCGCTCCTCAGATGCAACAGAGCCTATGGCAGCGAAGGTGACATGGTCCAGTCGAACAGCCATTGGCGGGCAGCGTGTTAAAACCGCCAGACTTTGGTATAAGTTGCGCTGCGTCGCAAGCATGCAGTACCGCATTTCCATTAACCTGAGGCTTTGTCTCACCATGAACGAAAAAACGCACACGCTCAAAGACACGGGCCTCAAAGTCACCGGGCCGCGTCAGACCATCCTGGCGCTGTTCCAAAGCGCGCTGCAGCGCCACATGAGCGCTGAAGACATTTACAGAATTCTGTTGGCAGACAAGGTCAACATCGGCCTGGCCACGGTCTACCGCGTGCTGACGCAGTTTGAGCAGGCGGGTATCTTGAGCCGGAGCAATTTTGAGAATGGCAAAGCGGTGTTCGAGCTTAACGAGGGCCACCACCACGACCACATCGTTTGTATGGACTGCGGCCGGGTCGAGGAGTTTTTTGACGCCGAAATCGAAGCGCGCCAGAAAAAAATTGCCAAGGCCCAGGGCTATGAAATTGAAGACCATTCACTGAGCCTGTATGCGCGCTGTATTAAAAGCGAATGCCCATTTAAAAAATAAAACACTGCAGTCGATACTAATGAGAATGATTCGCATTTGATGTAGAATGAGGCCATTCATTCACTTGCGGAGTTTTTTCATGGTTCGCTCTCTCAGTAAATTTTCCCTGGCACTTCTTGGCGTGAGTATGGGCCTGGCCCAGGCGGCGGAACCTGTGCTGAATTTGTATTCAGCACGCCACTACCCCACTGACGAGACGCTGTACAGCCAGTTCACCAAAACCACCGGCATCAAGATCAACCGCGTTGATGCAGACGATGCCGGCATCTTGGCGCGCCTCAAGGCCGAGGGCAGTGCGTCCCCGGCAGATGTGATCTTGCTGGTGGACGCGGCGCGTTTGTGGCGCGCCGAAGTTGACGGCCTGTTCCAGCCCGTTAAGTCCAAGGTGCTCGAAGACGCCATCCCCGCCAATTTGCGCGCCAAGCCGGCTGACAACGGCGGCACGCCCTGGTTTGGCTTGTCGACCCGCGCACGCGTTGTGGTGTATGACGCCAGCAAGGTCAGTGCCTTGGACGTTGACAGTTACGAAAAGCTGGCCGACCCCAAACTCAAGGGCAAGCTGTGCATTCGCTCGGGCTCCCACCCCTACAACCTGAGCCTGTTTGGCGCCATGACCGAGCACCTGGGCCCGGCCAAAACCGAAGTCTGGCTCAAGGGCTTGGTCGACAACATGGCGCGCTCGCCCAAGGGCGGCGACACCGACCAGATCAAGGGTGTGGCCTCAGGTGAATGCGCCGTGGCCGTGACCAACACCTATTACTTGGCGCGCCTGATGCGATCAGGCAAGTCCGAAGACCAGGCGGTGGCCGGCAAAGTGAAGGTGATGTTCCCGAACCAGGCCAGTTGGGGCACCCACGTCAACATTGCCGGCGGTGCCGTGGCGCGCCACGCCAAAAACCATGACAACGCCATCAAGTTTCTGGAATACCTGGTCAGCCCCTCAGCCCAGAAGCACTTTGCCGATGGCAACAACGAATGGCCGGTGGCCAAGGGCGTGCAGTTTGACAACCCGGCCCTGCAAGCCATGTCGGGTGGCAGTTTCAAGCGTGAACTGGTGCCGATCAGCGCGGTCGGCATGAACCAGATCAAGGTTCAGCAAATGCTGGACCGGGTCGGGTTCAAGTAAGTCAATACGGCAGCGCCACCAATCAGCCCTGGCCGGCCAGGCTGACGTAGACGTTTTGCACGTCGTCGTTGTCATCAATGGCGGCAAGAAAGGCCTCGACTTCTTCAAGTTGCGCCGCGCTTAAGTTGGCCGGGTCAACCGGGTTCTTGGGCTTGTAGCCCAGTTTGGCAGACAGCACGTTGAAGCCTTGCGCGTGTAAGGCCCGGCTCACCAGGTCAAGGTCGCTGGGGTCGGTCAGGAACAGCGTGTTGCCGTCTTCGTCGCCCGGTTCGAAGTCCTGGGCGCCGGCCTCAATGGCGGCCAGTTCGGCATCGGCGTCTTTGGTGATGGGTTCGGCCTCGATCATGCCCACATGGTCAAAGTCCCAGGCGACCGAGCCCGAGGTGCCCAACTGCCCCTTGCGAAACAACACGCGCATCTCGGGCGCGGTGCGGTTGAGGTTGTCGGTCAGGCATTCGACCATCACGGCCACTTGGTGCGGCGCGAAACCTTCGTAAATCACATGCTCAAAATTGACCACCTCGCCGGTGAGTCCGGCCCCCTTTTTGATGGCGCGGTCCAGTGTGTCCTTGGGCATGGAGGCCTTACGCGCCTGCTCAACCAGCAGCCGCAGGCGTGAGTTGGCGGCGGGGTCGGCGCCACTGCGGGCGGCCAATATGATGTCTTTGGACAATTTTCCAAAAACACGGCCCCTGGTATTTGCGGCCAATTCTTTACCTTTTGCTTTCCACTGCGCGCCCATGTCTGAGATTCCTTGTTGTTGCGATTACTTTGAAGGGGCCTAGGTTATACACCCGGCGTGACACAATTCAGTCCTGACCGTGTGGCCATACAAGATGACCATTGATGCTCACTTTGACTGCAACAACCAAGGAACCCCATGAGCTTATTTGACTGGACTGAAAAGAGCCCTGACATCCTGCGACAAGGTGGCGTGATTGCCCCCGACGAACGCCTGCCCTGGGCGCAAACGACGGTGATGGGCATGCAGCACGTGATTGCCATGTTTGGCGCCACCGTGCTGGCACCGATTTTGATGGGGTTTGACCCCAATCTGGCCATTCTGATGAGCGGCATTGGTACCTTGATTTTCTTTTTTATTACCGGCGGCAAGGTGCCCAGCTACCTCGGTTCCAGCTTTGCCTTTATTGGCGTGGTGATTGCGGCCACCGGCTACGCGGGCCAGGGCCTGAATGCCAACATGGGGGTGGCGCTGGGTGGCATCATCGCCTGCGGTGCGCTCTACACCGCGATTGGTTTGCTGGTGCAGGTGTCGGGCACCGGCTGGATCGAGAAGCTGATGCCCCCGGTCGTGACCGGCTCGGTGGTGGCCGTGATTGGCCTGAACCTGGCCAGTGTGCCGATCAAGAACATGGCGGCCA
>MESQ01000052.1 GCA_001771065.1 Burkholderiales bacterium RIFOXYD12_FULL_59_19
GCTGGCAACTTGGCGGGCATGGCATCCGAAGAAATGGACTTGCCGTACCAGATTCCCGCCCAGTACCCACGCGGTAACTACCTGATTGTGTTTGACCCGCTGGACGGCTCCAGCAACATTGACGTGAATGTGTCGGTGGGCAGTATCTTCAGTATTTTGCGCGCGCCGCAAGACGTGATTGATTCGGGCCGCGATGTGGTCGATGCCGACTTTTTTCAGCCCGGTACCAAACAGATGGCCGCTGGCTACGCCCTCTACGGCCCCACCACCATGCTGGTGCTGACCGTGGGCGACGGCGTCAATGGCTTCACGCTCGACCCGAATCTGGGTGAGTTCATGTTGACCCATCCCCAAATGATGATTCCGGCCGACACGCAGGAGTTCGCCATCAACGCGTCGAATGCCCGCTTCTGGGAAGCACCCGTCAAGCGTTATGTGGACGAATGCCTGGCCGGCAAGACCGGTCCCCGTGGCAAGGACTTCAACATGCGCTGGATTGCCAGTATGGTGGCCGAGGCGCACCGCATTTTGATGCGCGGCGGCGTTTTTATGTACCCGCGTGACACCAAAGACCCGTCCAAGCCCGGCCGTCTTCGCCTACTGTACGAGGCCAACCCTGTGGGCATGATCATGGAGCAGGCGGGGGGGCGTGCCTCCACCGGTGAGACACCCATGATGGGTGTGCAGCCTACCAGCCTGCACCAGCGCATCGGCTTTGTCTTTGGCTCCAAAAACGAGGTTGAGCGCATCGAGCGTTACCACCGCGAGCCGGTGCAGGTTGAGCTGACCAACCCCCTGTTTGCGGAACGCAGCCTGTTCAGGGACTGATTTTTATACTTTAGGAGACTTACGCCATGTCCATTCGCCACCCCATCATTGCCATCACCGGCTCCAGCGGTGCCGGCACCACCTCGGTGACCCGCACTTTCGAGAACATTTTTCGCCGCGAAAACATCTCCTCAGCCGTGATCGAAGGCGACAGTTTTCACCGCTTTGACCGCAAGGCCATGAAACTGGCCGCGGCCGAAGCCGAAGCCGCCGGCAACAAGAATTTCAGCCATTTTGGCCCCGAGAACAACCTGTTTCCTGAACTTGAAGCCCTGTTTCGGGACTACGCCGAAACCGGCACCGGCAAACGCCGCAAGTACCTGCACGACACGGAAGAGGCCGCGCCCTACAAGCAAGACCCCGGCACCTTCACGCCCTGGGAAGACGTGCCGGCCAACACCGACCTGTTGTTCTACGAAGGCCTGCACGGCGCGGTGGTGACACCCGAGGTCAACATCGCCCAGCACCCCGACTTGCTCATTGGCGTGGTGCCGGTGATCAACCTGGAGTGGATCCAGAAGCTCTACCGTGACAAAAAGCAGCGCGGTTACAGCACCGAGGCCGTCACCGATACCATTTTGCGGCGTATGCCCGATTACGTGAACTACATCTGCCCGCAGTTCATGCACACCCATGTCAACTTCCAGCGTGTGCCGATGGTGGACACGTCAAACCCGTTCATTGCGCGTGACATCCCGAGCGCCGACGAGAGTATGGTGGTGATCCGTTTTGCCAACCCCAAGGGCATTGATTTTCAGTACCTGCGCAGCATGATCGACGAAAGTTTCATGAGCCGCGCCAACACCATCGTGGTGCCAGGCGGCAAAATGGAGCTGGCCATGCAACTCATCTTTACGCCCTTTGTCTGGCGCATGATGGAACGCCAAAAAAAGGCCGGCTGAAGGCCCGTTATCCCGAGCTCTGTCCTCAACTGAATCAATCATCATGAACACACCTACCCCCGAATTCGCCAAACAGATGGCCAATGCCATTCGTATGCTGGCTGTCGATGCCGTTGAAAAAGCCAAGTCCGGCCACCCCGGCGCGCCCATGGGCATGGCCGACATTGCCGAAGTGCTCTGGAACCGCCACCTGAGCCACAACCCGGCCAACCCGCACTGGGCCAACCGCGACCGTTTTGTGCTCTCCAATGGCCATGGCTCCATGTTGATGTATGCGCTGTTGCATCTCACCGGTTACGACCTGCCGATGGAAGAACTCAAAAACTTTCGCCAGCTGCACAGCAAAACTGCTGGTCACCCCGAAGTGGGCGTGACGCCGGGCGTGGAAACCACCACCGGCCCGTTGGGCCAGGGCATCAGCAACGCGGTTGGCATGGCGCTGGCCGAGAAGCTGCTGGCCGCTGAATTCAACCAAGCTGATGCCAGCATCGTGGACCACTTCACCTATGCCTTCATGGGCGACGGTTGCCTGATGGAGGGCATCAGCCACGAGGTCTGCAGTCTGGCGGGCACCTTGCGCCTGTCCAAACTGGTGGCGTTTTATGACGACAACGGCATCTCGATTGACGGCCACGTTGAAGGCTGGTTCACCGACGACACACCCAAACGTTTTGAGGCCTATGGCTGGAACGTGATCCCGGCAGTGGATGGCCACAACCCCGCGGCGCTCGACGCCGCTGTGCACGCCGCCAAGGCGCAGGCTGTGCTGCCGACAGGCAAACCGACGCTGATCTGCTGCAAAACCGTGATTGGCCTGGGTTCACCCAACAAGGCAGGCACGCACGATGTGCATGGTGCCGCACTCGGCACAGCCGAGGTCGCGGCCACCCGCGAGGCCCTGGGCTGGACCTCGGCCCCGTTTGAAATCCCCACCGAGATTGCCACCGCCTGGAACGCCGTCGCCCGTGGGGCTGCGGCTGAGGGCCTGTGGCACGACACATTCGTGGCCTACCAGGCCAAATACCCGGCACAGGCTGCCGAATTCGAGCGCCGTATGGCGGGTGAGCTGCTGCCCCGTTACTTTGAGCAATTGCCCGCCGTGCTGGCTGCCATTGCCGCCAAGGCCGACCCCGTGGCCACCCGCAAGGCGAGCCAGAATGCACTTGATGCGCTGGCACCCTTGCTGCCCGAGTTTTTTGGCGGCAGTGCCGACCTGACTGGCTCCAATCTGACCAATTTCAAGGGCTGCGTCAAGGCTGGCCGTGACCAGTGGGGCAACCACATGAGTTATGGCGTGCGCGAATTCGGCATGGCCGCCATCATGAACGGCATCGCGCTGCATGGTGGCTACATCCCCTATGGTGGCACTTTCCTCACCTTCAGCGACTACAGTCGCAACGCCATTCGTATGGCGGCGCTGATGAAAACCCGCGTTATTCATGTCTTTACCCACGACAGCATTGGCCTGGGCGAAGACGGCCCGACGCACCAGAGCGTGGAGCACATCCCCAGCCTGCGCATCATCCCGGGGCTGGACGTGTGGCGCCCGGCCGATGGCCTGGAAACCGCGCTGGCTTGGGCCTGTGCGGTGGAACGCAAGGACGGCCCGAGCGCACTGTGCCTGTCACGGCAAAACCTGCCGCGCCTGAGCGACCTCAGCCAAGCCGACAAAATCCGCAAGGGTGGCTACATTCTGTCTGACATGGAAGGCGCGCAAGCGGCTATTGTGTCCACCGGCTCCGAACTCGAACTGGCCATGCAGGCGCAGGCCGCCTTGGCGCTGGAAGGTATTCCCACCCGTGTCGTGTCCATGCCTTGCACCAATGTGTTTGACCGCCAGAGCGAGGCGTACCAGGAAATGGTGCTGCCCTTGACCCTGCCCACGGTGGCCATCGAGGCCGCGCACCCCGACTTCTGGCGCAAATACGTGGGACGCACCGGTGTGGTGATCGGCATGGCCAGCTTTGGCGAGTCGGCCCCGGCACCCAAGCTCTATGCCCATTTTGGCATCACCTCGGCGCGTGTGGTGGAAGCCGTGCAGGTGCTGGCGCACCGCGCCGCGCATCGCCGCGCCGAGCCGCTGCCCGACACCGTGGTGCCCTCCAGCAATTAAGGACGGCGCCCCATGACGAACCGCGCCTTTGACCTCATGTTGTTTGACCTGGATGGCACGCTGGTGGAGACCGCGCCCGAGATCATGGACGCGGTCAACGACACCCTGGGCCAGTTCAAGCTGTCGCTGGTCACGCAGCAGCAGGTCAACGACTGGATTGGCCACGGCACCCTGACGCTGCTGGTTCAGGCCGTGGCCGACCGCAGCGGCATGACGCTTGAGGCGGTGCGCAGCAGTGAGCTGCTGCAAAAGATGGCGCCGGTCTTTGATGGCTTCTATCAGCAGCGCTGCGGTACCCGCAGTCACCTCTACCCGCAGGTGCGCGAGACCCTGCACAGCTTGCGCGCCCAAGGCGTCAAGCTGGCGGTGGTGACCAACAAGGAAAGCCGCTACACCCAGGTGGTACTGGATGCGCACCAGCTCAAGGACCTGTTTGACGAAGTGGTCAGTGGCGACAGCTTTGCCACCAAAAAACCCGATCCGGTGGGCGTGCTGCATTGCCTGGCGAAGTTTGGCGTGGCCAGGGAGCGCACCCTGTTTGTCGGCGACTCCAGCATTGATGCCGCTACCGCGCGCAACGCCGGTGTGCCGGTGTGGCTGCTGCCCTACGGCTACAACATGGGTCAGCCCCTTGAAGCCTGTGCCCCCGACCGGGTGATTGCAGACTTTTCATCATTGCCGACATCAGGCTTTGCCGCTTGATCAATAGCCGTCTGTACGAAAACCCCCATTGATTTTTGGATTCAAAATAGCCACTTAACAAGGAGTGAAGTCACCATGAAAGTTTTACGTTTTGCCGATGTGATTGCCAGCGGATTTGCCAGCGGCAAGCGGGTGTTTATCCGTGCCGACCTCAATGTGCCGCAGGACGATGTCGGCAACATCACCGAAGACACCCGCATCCGCGCCAGTGTGCCCTGCATCCAGATGGCGCTGGCAGCTGGCGCCGCGGTCATGGTGACCAGCCACCTGGGCCGCCCGACCGAAGGCGCCTTCAAGCCCGAAGACTCGCTGGCGCCGGTGGCCAAACGACTGGGCGAGTTGCTGGGTCGCGAGGTGCCGCTGGTTGCCAACTGGGTCGATGGCGTGGACGTGGAACCCGGCCAGATCGTGCTGCTGGAAAACTGCCGTGTCAACGTGGGTGAAAAGAAAAATGCCCCCGAACTCGCCAAAAAACTCGCCGCCTTGTGCGACGTGTTTGTGCATGACGCCTTTGGCACCGCGCACCGCGCCGAAGGCACGACCTACGGCATTGCCCAGTTTGCACCCATCGCCTGCGCCGGCCCCTTGCTGGCGGCCGAGATCGACGCCATCAACACGGCCCTGGCCAACCCCAAGCGCCCGCTGGTAGCCATCGTGGCCGGCTCCAAGGTGTCGAGCAAGCTGACCATTTTGCAGGCACTGGCCAAAAACGTGGACCAGCTCATTGTGGGCGGCGGCATTGCCAACACGTTTATGCTGGCCTCAGGCCTGAGCATTGGCAAAAGCCTGGCTGAACCCAGTCTGGTGGGCGACGCCAAAGCCGTGATTGAGGCCATGAAGGCGCGTGGCGCCGAAGTGCCCATCCCTACCGACGTGGTCACCGCCAAAACTTTTGCCGCTGATGCGGTGGCCACCGTCAAGGCAGCAGCTGACGTGGCGGAAGATGACCTGATTCTGGACATTGGCCCGGTCACGGCGGCCAAACTGGCCGAACAGCTCAAGGCAGCGGGCACCATCGTCTGGAACGGACCGGTTGGCGTGTTCGAGTTTGCCGCTTTTGAGAACGGCACCAAGGTCATTGCGCACGCCATTGCAGAGTCATCGGCCTTCAGCATTGCCGGTGGCGGCGACACGCTGGCGGCCATTGCCAAGTACGGCATTGAGAAAGACGTGGGCTACATCAGCACCGGCGGCGGCGCCTTTCTGGAAGTGCTGGAAGGCAAAACCCTGCCCGCCTTCGAGATTCTGCAAAAGCGCGCTGCGGGTTAAGGCGACTTGGCGGGTTGAAACCCGCCTTACTTCAATTGATACCAACTCACGCGTCCAGTGCGTGAGCTGGACTGCTTTTTTCTAAAACCACCAGGAGATCACCATGGCCTTTGTTTCCCTTCGTCAAATGCTCGACCACGCCGCTGAAAACGGCTATGGCGTGCCCGCCTTCAACGTCAACAACCTGGAGCAGATCCAGGCCATCATGGAGGCCGCAGCGGCCACCGACAGCCCGGTGATCTTGCAAGCCAGTGCCGGCGCCCGCAAATACGCCGGTGAAGCCTACCTGCGCCATATGGTGCTGGCCGCGGTTGAGTCCTACCCGGACATTCCGGTGGTGATGCACCAGGACCATGGCACGTCCGCCGCCGTGTGCCAGCAGTCGATCCGTTCGGGCTTTACCAGCGTCATGATGGACGGCTCCTTGATGACCGACGGCAAGACACCGTCCAGCTACGACTACAACGTTGACGTGACGCGCCGCGTCTGCGAGATGGCGCACGCGGTCGGTGTGTCGGTCGAAGGTGAACTGGGTTGCCTGGGCAGCCTGGAAACCGGTGACGCCGGCGAAGAAGACGGCATTGGCGCCGAGGGCAAACTCAGCCATGACCAAATGCTGACCGACCCGGTGCAGGCCAAGGACTTTGTTGAAAAAACCGGTGTTGACGCACTGGCCATTGCCATTGGCACCAGCCACGGCGCCTACAAGTTCACGCGCAAGCCCACCGGCGACATTCTGGCGATTGACCGCATTGCGCAAATCCATGCGCAAATTCCCAACACCCATCTGGTCATGCATGGCTCAAGCTCGGTGCCGCAGGAGTGGCTGGCCATCATCCGCCAGTACGGCGGCGACCTGAAAGAAACCTACGGTGTGCCGGTGGAAGAAATCCAGCGCGGCATCAAGAGTGGTGTGCGCAAGGTCAACATCGACACCGATATCCGCCTGGCCATGACCGGCGCCATGCGCCAGAGCTTTGCCCAGAACCCCAGCGAATTCGATCCGCGCAAGTCGCTGATTGCGGCACGCAAAGCCGCCATGGGTATTTGCAAGCTGCGCTTTGAGGCTTTTGGCTGTGCCGGCTTCGGGTCAAAGATCAAGCCGATCCACCTGGACGTGATGGCGGCGCGTTACGCGTAGTTTTATCGCATTAAAAGCTTCGGCTAAATTCATTGAATCGAAAAATCAGAGCCGATCAAGGAAACTAACCATGTGTTCTTCCTCTGCCACTCCTACAGGTCAGAACAATGATCCAGCATTGCGCGGGGCTTGCGAAAAATCGGCGCTTTCGGTCGCGTCTGTCCTGCGCCGTCAAGCGCCTGCGGGTACATCACCAGAAATCCTGATGGACTTTGCCGCGTCGCTGAGCGGTGTGATTGAGCGCACGGCAGCCTTGCTTCTTGCTGGTAAACAGGTTCGGGTCATTGAAGACGACGAAGCCCTCACCACGCAAGAGGCGGCAGACTTGCTGAGTGTTTCCCGTCCACACCTGGTTAAATTGCTTGATCGGGGCGAAATCCCACCCTTGCCCAAGGTGGGCAGCCACCGTCGTGTTGCACGCGCTAGTGTTCTCAAATACAAACGCATTCGCGATACCCAGCGGGACGCGGCGCTTCGCGAGCTAGCCGAAAGGCCCCAACACCACTGACTTGGTTATTGAGCATGACACCGGCTGTTGTGGACAAATCAAATCCATGACGAGTAGACCAGTTGTATTCCGTATTGACCCGGATCAGTGTTCAGACTGTGACGCGCCGCTGTCAGGGGAAACAGTGCGTTGATGCTGTGCTGCACAGCTCAAATCAGGAATGTGCCAGCATTTGATGGCACAAATTTGATCGGAGCAGCCTCATGGAAACTTTCACTATTCGTGATTTACGGGAACGCACGGGCGAGCTGGTGCGTGACGCAGAGGCGGGCAAGCGCTCTATCGTCACCAAACACGGCCAGGGCGTCTTTGTGGTCATGCCGTTTGATGAGGCCACGCTGCGCGGGGGGGCTGAATGCACTTGCCGGTCAGATTGCGCCGAAGCCAAGCCTATTCTGGAGGCTGCCCAAAACCAGGTGATTCAACGCTGTACCACACCCCCTGTGCATTTTGAACTGGCTTTGCATGTGGATGCGGGTGAAGCCAGCGCCATCGCAGCGGCGGCAGAGTGGGGTTGTGGTGTACTGATGGACGACAAAGCCGGTAGGCGCATGGCCAAAAATTTCTGCGTGGCGAGCATCGGTACCGTGGGTGTGCTGGTACTGGCCGGGCAGAAAAAATTGCTTCCAAGCATCAAACCTTTGCTGGATCAACTCACAGCATCAGGCTATTTCTCGGGTGACAAGTTGATTGCCAGCGCACGGGCTTCGGTTGGCGAATGACGCTTGGGGGTGACCATTTGTCAGCCGCATCGAAATGTTGTCCAAGGTGTGGCACCCACCCAAGCCTACGCAGCCATTCAAAGGGAAATTTGCGCCGCCAACGCTTCACCCATCGTGGTCGTTGAAGCCTCACCACCCAAATCAGGTGTGCGCGGACCTTGTTTTAATACCGTTTCAATGGCCGTGACGATGGCATCATGCGCCTGGCGGAAAACGCCTTGGCCGTGGCCCAAAAAGTCGAGCATCAGTGCACCGGACCATACCATGGCGACCGGGTTGGCAATGTTCTTGCCGTAGATGTCGGGTGCCGAGCCATGCACCGGTTCGAACAGCGACGGAAAGGCGCGCTCCGGGTTGAGGTTGGCTGAAGGCGCCAGGCCGATGGTGCCGGTGGTGGCCGGACCAAGGTCTGACAGGATGTCGCCAAACAGGTTGGTGGCTGCCACCACGTCAAAGCGGCCGGGTTGCAGCACGAAGCGTGCGGTCAGGATGTCAATGTGCTGTTTGTCCAGCGTGACTTCAGGATAGGCGCTGCCGATGGCATCGGCCCGGTTGTTCCACCAGGGCATGCTGATGGCGATGCCGTTGGATTTGGTGGCCAGCGTCAGGTGCTTGCGTGGGCGGCTCTGGGCCAGCTCAAACGCATATTTCAGCAGCCGATCCGTCCCGTGGCGCGAATAGACCGACTCCTGGATCACCACTTCGCGCTCGGTGCCTTCATACATGATGCCGCCCAGCGAGGTGTATTCGCCCTCGGTGTTCTCGCGTACCACAAAGTACGCGATGTCGCCGGGTTTGCGCCCGGCCAGTGGGCAGGGCACACCTTCAAACAGACGCACCGGGCGCAAGTTGATGTACTGGTCAAATTCGCGCCTGAACTTCAGCAAGGAGCCCCACAGCGAGACATGGTCTGGCACCGTCGCGGGCCAGCCGACAGCACCAAAATAAATCGCATCGAAACCAGACAACTGCTGTTTCCAGTCGTCGGGCATCATCTTGCCGTGCGCCAGATAGTAGTCGCAGTGCGCCCAGTCAAAATGGGTGAATTCCAGACCCAGATCGAAACGCTGGTTAGCCGCCTGTAACACCCGCAGACCCTCGGGCATGACTTCTTTGCCAATGCCATCACCGGCGATGCAAGCAATCTTGTATGTCTTCATGAAGTTTCCTGAATGGTTTGTGATCAGGCCGTAATTTACCCATTGCCACGGTTTATGGATCGCGTTAAAGTGACAGCATTGTTTACTTTGAATTAATAATGTCATCACCCACCACAGCACCATCCGAGATGGCTTTTTTTAGCTTGCTCGCGCGTCTCGGCAGCTTCTCGGCGGCGGCAAGAGAGCTCAACATCACCACACCGGCCATCAGCAAGCGCTTGAATCAAATGGAGTCCAGGCTCGGCGCCCAGTTGCTCAACCGGACGACGCGCCGGGTCAGCCTCACCGCCGAAGGCGAACTCTACCTTGAACATGCACGCCGAATCCTCGTCGAAATCGACGACATGGAACACCTGATTGGCAGCGCCATTGCCGCGCCCAAGGGATTGTTGCGCGTGAACGCCACAATGGGATTCGGGCGCAGTCATATTTCGCCAATCATTTCCAGTTTTATCAAACTGTTTCCAGAGGTTCAGGTGCAGTTGCAGCTGACGGTCAACCCGCCCGCGTTGAGCGACGATGCTTTTGATGTTTGCATTCGTTTTGGAGAGCCACCTGATGCAAGGGTCATCGCCAAACGAATAGCCAGCAATCGCAGGCTTTTATGTGCCTCACCGGCCTATTTGAATCAACGGGGGACACCGCGCAATCCGGCTGAACTGGCGCAACACGACTGCATTGGTATTCGTCAAGGCGACGAAGCCTACGGTATTTGGCACCTGCGCTCTGGCCAGCAAAGCCAAACCGTCAAGGTGCGCGGAACGCTCAGCAGCAACGATGGTGAAACGGCCCTGAGTTGGGCGCTCGATGGTCACGGTATCCTGATGCGCTCCGAGTGGGACATTACCAAATACCTGCACAGTGGTCGACTTAAGCTGGTGCTTGAAAACTGGCAAACACCGCCCGCCGATATCTATGCGATTTACCCCCAAAGGCTGCAGACGGCGACCCGGGTCAAGGCATTTGTCGGCTACCTCAGCGAGGCGTTTGCATCTAGCTCACCAAAAATCGATTAGGCAGCTTGACGCACCACATCCCACAGTGCTTCTGCGGCGCGTCCCATGGGTTTTCGATCACGGTAAAGTCTGATTTCAAGGTCAACGCACCATTCCTCAGAGGCCGCGGGTACCAGTCGGCCGCTTGCCAGATCTTCGTCAATGAGACTTTTCGGCAGCCAGGCGATGCCGCGCCCATCGAGTACCAGGGTGCGCAACACCGATGCAAGATGCGCCGTAAAAAATGTTTGCGTTGACAGCTTTTCCAATGCGGCGTAACGGGTTTCACGCAAAATTCGTCCCAGTCCGGATTCGGCGCTGTAGGTCAGCAGCGACACAGCAGAACCACTCGACCCCAGCGTGTGAAGTGGTTGCCCGCCGGGTCCCACGGCGGATACAGGGATCAAAACGTCCCCGCCGATCAGTACCGACGGATATGCTTCTGCATGCAATCGGCCTGGCGCCTGCGAATGAACATGGCATATGACGAATTGCACTTTGCCCTGCTCAATCAGTGTCTCGCACCGCTGCAGCATGTCCGATTCCAGCTGGATCGTGCCTCCCATCGTGTGGGTTTCAAGACGGCGCAGCCAACCGGGCATAAAGGTGAACGACAAGGCATGTGTCGCGGCAAACCGAAGGCTGTTTGAATTGGCCTCGGTAACAGCACGCGCCTCTGTGGGAACTCGCGCCACCTGCGCCAGCAGGTCATGGGCCACGCTGTGAAACCACGCGCCAGTCGCAGTCAGGCGCACAGGTTGCGAACTCCGATCGAAAAGTTCAGTTCCAAGCCACTCTTCCAACGCCCGTACACGTCTGCCAAACGCTGGCTGTGTCATGTGACGATCTTCCGCCGCCCGCGAGAAGTTGCCGGTTGAGGCCAAAGCCAAAAAATCGTCAAGCCAGGACAGGTTCATCAGCAGTGCCTTGAAAGCATTGAAAAGAAGAAAAACAGCATTGGTCAAACCCAAAAGATCTGGCGATCATAGCGTTCCAAATGCACGGAATCCACTATGAAAATCGTCGACATCAGAGAGATCACACTCCCCATCAGTTCGCCCATTCGCAACGCCTACATCGACTTCAGCAAGATGACGCTGAGCCTGGTTGCCGTGATCACCGACGTGATCCGCGACGGCAAGCCAGTGGTGGGTTATGGCTTCAATTCCAACGGTCGTTACGGCCAGGGCAAGTTGATGCGTGAGCGCTTCATTCCGCGTGTGCTCGAAGCCAGTCCGGAAGCGCTGCTTGACGACAGCGGCAAGAACTTCGACCCGCACAAGGTCTGGAACACGATGTTTACCAACGAAAAGCCGGGTGGCCACGGTGAGCGTTCGGTCGCCATTGGCACCATCGACATGGCCGTGTGGGACGCCCTGGCCAAGATCGAAGGAAAACCACTGTTCCAGTTGCTGGCCGACCGCTACGGCGACGGCAAGCCTAACCGCAAGATCTTCGTCTATGCCGCCGGGGGCTACTACTACCCTGGTCAGGACCACGGCAAACTCAAGGACGAAATGCGCAGTTACATCGACCGCGGCTATACAGTGGTCAAGAAGAAGATCGGTGGCGCCTCGCTTGACGAGGACCTGCGCCGCATCGACTCGATCATGGACGTGTTGCAGGATGGGCAAAAACTGTGCGTCGATGCCAATGGTCGTTTTGACCTCGACACCGCGATCCAGTACGCCAAGGCCTTGTCGCAGTACGACTTGTTCTGGTACGAAGAGGCCGGCGACCCGCTCGACTTCGAGCTGCAAGCCACGTTGCGCAGCTATTACAAAAATCCGATGGCGACCGGTGAAAACCTGTTCTCGATGCAGGACGCGCGCAATCTGATCCGTTACGGTGGCATGCGCCCCGACCGCGACTGGTTGCAGTTTGACTGCGCCCTGAGTTACGGCCTGGTCGAATACCTGCGCACGCTGGACATGCTCAAGGAACATGGCTGGTCAGCCAGCCGCTGCATCCCGCATGGTGGCCATCAGATGTCCCTGAACATCGCAGCGGGGTTGGGTCTGGGGGGCAATGAGTCTTACCCTGACCTGTTCCAGCCTTTCGGGGGCTTTCCGGATGGCGTGAAAGTGGTTGATGGTCATGTGACCCTGCCTGATCTGCCGGGCATCGGCTTTGAGGCCAAGGCCGATCTCTACGCACACATGCAAGCGCTCTCAGCTTGATCAGGAAATTGTTAATTCAAAGTGAACAATAGTGTCACTTTATGATGATCAATAAAAGTGAGCAATGGGTATATTTCGGCCATAACCAACGCGACAGGAGACTTCATGAAGACTTACAAGATAGCTTGTATCCCCGGTGACGGTATTGGCAAAGAGGTTGTGCCCGCGGGACAGACCGTGCTGGAGGCGCTGGCAGCAACCAGCAGCAATTTCACATTTGAGTTTGAGCACTTCGGTTGGGGCGGTGACTGGTACCGCGCGCACGGAGAAATGATGCCGGCTGATGGCCTGGATGCATTGCGCCACAAGGATGCCATTCTGTTTGGCTCTGCGGGTGACCCGCACATCCCGGATCACATCACACTCTGGGGCTTGCGCCTCAAGATTTGCCAGGGTTTTGACCAGTATGCCAACGTGCGGCCCACCCGTATCCTGCCCGGTATTGATGGCCCCCTGAAGCGCTGCAAGGCCGAGGACCTGGATTGGGTCATCGTTCGCGAGAACTCCGAAGGCGAGTATTCGGGTGTTGGTGGGCGTGTCCATCAGGGTCATCCGATTGAAGCCGCCACCGATGTGTCGATGATGACCCGCGCGGGTGTCGAGCGCATCATGCGCTTTGCTTTCAAACTGGCGCAGTCCCGCCCGCGGAAGTTGCTGACCGTGGTGACCAAGTCGAACGCGCAACGCCATGCCATGGTGATGTGGGATGAGATAGCGGTACAAGTCGCCAAAGAATTCCCTGATGTGACATGGGACAAGGAACTGGTGGATGCTGCCACCGCGCGCATGGTCAACCGTCCCGCCACCCTGGACACGCTGGTCGCCACCAACCTGCATGCCGACATCTTGAGTGATCTGGCGGCGGCGCTCGCGGGCAGTCTGGGCATTGCACCGACCGGCAATATCGATCCCGAGCGCCGTTATCCATCGATGTTCGAACCGATCCATGGTTCGGCCTTCGACATCATGGGCAAGGGCCTGGCCAACCCGGTCGGCACCTTCTGGAGTTGTGTGATGTTGCTGGCGCATTTGGGCGAAGCGGAGGCGGCCAAACGACTGATGGCTGCCATCGAACAAGTCACTGCCGACCCGGCGCTGCATACGGGCGACCTGGGTGGCAAAGCCACCACGGCACAGGTCACACAAGCCGTATGCCGCATGTTGGCAGCCTGATCACAGCGCCAGACTGCCTGAAGTGAAGGAGGCCACAAACTGAACCACCGACTGCATTTTTTTCCAGTTAACCCTTAGCGTCAGACTTTTTCAAAATTTTTATAGCCGGAGACAACCATGCGCAAATTCAACATTCAGAAACTGCTCTCAACAGCCTTGCTCGGCAGCACCCTGGCCGTCAGCCTGGCCTACACCACAGGCGTTGCAGCACAAACTTACCCCAGTAAGCAGATCAACTACATCTTGCCCTTCAACGCGGGTGGTGAGTCCGACATTTCGGCACGATTTCAGCAGTCGGTGTTCAAGCAAATTGCCGGTGTGGACATGGTCATTCAGTACCTGGCGGGTGCCGGTGGTGCACAGGCCTGGGCCCAGTTGAACACCATGCCGGGTGACGGCTACACCATCATGGGTATCAACCTGCCGCACACCGTGCTGCAACCGATGCAAAAAGATGTGGGTTACAAAACAGATGATCTGACCCCGGTGCATTACTTCCACTACACGCCTGATGCCATTTTTGTGCAGACGGACAGCCAGTTCAAGACGCTCAAGGACCTGATCGACTATGCCAAAAAGTCGCCTGGCATGGTGACTTTCAGTGGCTCGGGTTCGAACTCGTCGAATAACCTCGCGCAGGTGCGCTTTGACGAACTTGCCGGCATCAAAACCACCTACATCCCGTTCAGCGGAACTGGTCCAGCCGTCACGGCCATTCTGGGCAAGCAGACCGTCGCGGGCTTCAATTACGCGCCGTCGGCCATTGCCCATGCCGACAAAATGCGCATGCTGGCGGTTGCCTCGGAACAGCGCATGCCCGCCTTCCCGAATGTGCCCACTTTCCGTGAGCTTGGCTTCGACCTGGTGGGCGGCGCCTATCGCGGCCTGTCGGTGCCCAGGTCAACGCCCGAGGCCGTGCGCCAAAAGGTGTCTGACATCATCAGCAAGATCAATACCGAGCCTACTTTCAAAAAGAAGATGGAAGATGGTGGTTTTGTTCTGACGGACGTTACCTACAAGGACATGCCCAAGTTCATGGCTGAGAAGAAAAAGGAATACGCTGCGCTGGCTGAAAAGCTGGGCATCAAAAAGCAGTAACCCAAAAAAGGCCCCGCCATGGAAGTTCTCAGCTACCTGATCGATGCCCTGACCCCCTTCAACCTGATGCTGGCCCTGGCCGGGGTGACGTTGGGTACCATCATCGGGGCCTTGCCGGGCCTGTCGGCGACCATGGCAGTGGCGATTCTGGTGCCATTCACTTTTGCCATGGCACCGGCATCGGGCTTGATCGCCTTGGGGGCGATCTATACCGGGGCCATCTATGGCGGTGCCTTTTCCGCCATTCTGGTCAATACCCCGGGCACACCGTCGTCAATTGCCACCACCTTTGACGGTTACCCGATGGCCAAACGGGGTGACGGTGGCCTGGCCGTGACCCTGGCCACCATCGCCTCGGTGTTTGGCGGGCTGGTGGGCGCCCTGACCCTGATTTTGCTGGCGCCGCCGCTGGCCAATGTGGCGCTGGCCTTTGGTCCGACCGAGTATTTCTGGTTGGCGATTTTTGGCTTGACCCTGATCTCGGCGCTGTCGGTGGGGAACACGGTCAAGGGCCTGATCGGGGCCTGCATTGGCCTGCTGATGTCTACCATCGGTGTGGCCGTGGTTGGCGGTGACGTGCGCTACACCATGAACTCGCAGATCTTGCTGGGCGGTATCGACATCACCTCGGCCTTGATCGGCCTGTATTGCATCCCCGTCGTGATTGACCTGGTGGCGACCAAGGCACCACACCTGTCGGTGTTGGAGGATACGCGGGGCTATCGCTTACCCGAGGCGTTGCGCATCAGTTTGTCGAGCAAGTTCAACTTGATCAGGAGTTCGGTGATTGGAACGGTGGTCGGGATCCTGCCCGGCGCCGGCGGCTCCATTGCTGGCCTGATTTCGTACTCGGAGGCGCGACGCGCGTCAAAACACCCGGAGCGCTTCGGAACAGGCGAGCCCAACGGCATCATTGCCACCGAATCAGCCAACAACGCCACGGTGGGTGGCGGCTTCATCCCGACGCTGGTATTGGGTATTCCCGGTACCCCGCCCGATGCCATTATTCTTGGCGCCTTGCTGGTGCAGGGGCTCAAGATTGGCCCCAGCCTGTTCAATGAACAAGGCGGTGTGGTTTACACCTTCATGTTTGGCTTGCTCATTGCAACCGTCATGATGCTACCAGTGGGTCTGTTGTTGGGGCGCTACGCTTACAAATCCATCGTTCGCATTCCCAAGTCCCTGCTGGTGCCCGCAGTGGCCTTTCTGACCATTTTGGGCAGCTTTGCCATCCACAGCAACACGCATGATATGCAGATGATGTTGGTGCTGGGCGTGTTGGCCTGGATCATGCAGCGCTACGGCTTCGCACCGTCGCCGATCGTGCTGGGGCTGGTGCTGGGGCAAATCGCAGAGCAGGGGTTTGTGCAGTCTTACATGATTGGCAACGCCACCAATTCGCTCACCGCCATGTTTTTCGGGCGTCCGATCAGCATGGGCATCATTGCGTTTTCCTTGCTGACGCTGTTTTACCCGCTGCTTGCCGGTTTGTTCAGCCGACGTCCCAAGGTTGCTGTGCTGGAGGCCACCGACACGGTTGTCAAACCCGCAGTGCAGGCGAAGTACCGGGATGTTCCTGCCATGCTCTTTGGTGCGTTGTTCATCGGTGTCGGTGTGCTGGCTTATGTGCAGACCAAGGACATGTCGGCCATGGGTTCGGTCTTCCCCGGCACCTTGTCGGCGGTGCTGGTGCTGTTGTCGGCCATGCTCATTGCTTTCCAGGTTGGGAGACCGAAGGCCCACGGGAAAATTGAAGTGTCTGGTGAGGTGAAACCTTCGACGGTGAGACGCTTCGCGATCATCGTTGCGATGGCGTTATGGGCGCTGTTGTTGCCTTTTATTGGCTTTTTTGTCACGAGTCTGATCGCATTCCTGGTCCTGACGGTGATCGCCACGTTTGATCCGCCCAGTTCCGGTGAGATCGCCCTGTATGCAGTGAGCGCCGTGGTGATGGTGGGCGGATTCTATTTGCTGATGGACAAGGTATTGGGCTTGCGGATGCCCGTCGGTCTTTTATTCTGACCGGGCATGTAGTATCAGGTTTGACGCAGGCAAGGACGACGGTCCGATATTTTTAGGTTTGTGGGACAACACTCTTCAGACCCGCCAGAAAGGAGTGGACCTGCAAGGCGATGACCTTGTCCACCTTGAGATCAGTCTGGTCACGGTAAATGTGCCGCCGTATGGCCAGGTGCGAGACGGCGCCGTGCAATATCCAGCAAATTTCCTGAACTTCTGCCTGGGCCTGGTTGGGTGGAGATGTCAAGCCAGCTTCGTGAAGTGCTTCCTTCATGATGGTGTCAAGGAGATGTTTGATGATGGATGCAATATAGGTTGGCGCCATCTCAACTTCAGCCAGTGATGCATACAAAAATAAGCGCATCCAGCTGCGCGTCAGGACGGTATCGTAGTACTCGCAATAAAATTCCTTGAGACGCTGTTCCATGGGCTTGCTTCGGTCCTGGAGTTGTACAAACCACACCGCCTTGAAGACGCCGGCAATGCTCGTCTCGTACACGGCATTGATCAATGCCGATTTGTTGGGAAAGATGCTGTAGAGGAGCCGTTGCGATACCCCGCAGGATTCAGCCAGCGCGCGTGTTTGTGCGGTCAGTCCATATTCCGAGAAGAATTCGAAGGCCTTTTTCAGTATCTGCTCACGGCGATCCGCCGCTGGCATACGCACGGTGACGCGCCTGCCCTTGCGCTTGGGTGCACTGCTTTCGGACTTTTGACGCAGAGTTGTTAGGTGATCTGATTTGGCGCGCATAAGAGGTATAAAAATGAAAAAGTGTCTTACTTTAATGGCAAAATATATCTTCAGTTGACGATGAGTGAAATGAAACTATTTTAAGGCGTACCTCAGGGTATTCCGAACCATTTATAGCTGGAGAAAAATCATGATTCTAGAAATGCGCACATACCAGATTCAGGCAGGAAAGGCGCCTGAGTTTCTGAAAATTTATCAGGCCAATGGCTTGCACATCATCACGCGTTATGCCAGATTGATCGGTTGCTGGACCAAGGAATCCGGGGTCTTGAATTCTGTTGTTTTCCTCTGGGCCTACGACGATTTTGCGCACCGAAGTGCCCAGCGCACCAAGATGGCCCAAGACGCAGAGTGGGTGGCGTTCGTGCCCACGATCCTGCCTTATCTTGTGCATCAGGAAAGTGTATTTCTCAATCCTGTGGGTTTTTCACCGATCCAGTAGGGCGACCGACCAGGCTTGCCTGCACCGGTGTGGTGCGGTAACCCTGGCACGCAAAATGCATAACCTGATTGGCTCAATTTGGCGTTAAATTTTTCTTCGTTATCGTCACTTGACGATCAAAAAAAATTAAGCAACAATGCGACCGGACCAGTTTTTCGGTGGGCGTGAAACTGAACCTCAATCCGCAGCCCGTAGCCATGCTGCAGTCATTAACACAGGAGAGTGAGAGATGCGTAATTTATGGACAGAAGGTTCGAATCGTCGTGATTTTTTAAAGATGACTGCCTCAGCCAGCGTGGCTGGATCCGGGTTGCTGTCACTTCCCGGTCATGCGCAGGCTGCGCCGCTGAACTTCTACACCTGGTCGGCTGCGGTGGATACCGTCAAGAGTCACCTGGGGGCATTCGAGGCCAAGACCGGCATCAAGGTCAACTACAACAACGCACCCTGGGCGCAGTACCGCGACACCATGGTGACCAAGTTTGTGGGCAAGGCGCCGCTGGACGTCTTGTGGGTTTCCGACAGTTGGCTGCCTGAGTGGGCAGACGCGGGTTGGCTGGCTCCGATCAACAATTTTCCCGAGTTGATGAAATACAACGCAGAGGCCGACGACTTCAGCACGCAATCGATGCAGTACAAAGGCAAGCAATATGGCTTGAGTTATTACACCGACTACATGGCGTTTTTCTATGACGAGGAAAAGCTGAAAAAGGCCGGTATCAAGGAGCCGCCAACGACCTGGGACGAACTGGTTCAGCAATCACTCAAGATCAAGGCTGCTGGTATTTCCGAGTACCCCATGATGTTGCCCATGGCGCGTGAAAGCTGGTTGATCGAATTCCTGACCGCCATGGTGTATTCCAATGGTGGTGGGTTTACCGACGCCAGCGGCGCAGCCATCATGAGCGATCCGAAAAAAGGTGCGGTGCAGGCCTTGCAATGGATTGTCGATGCCGTCAACAAGTACAAGATCATATCGCCCGCCTGCGTTGAAACCGGCGAGCTCAACGGCCTGAAGTCATTCAGCTCCGGTAACCATGCGTTTGCCCTGCTGAGCCGCTATCGCATCCGCACCCTCAACGATCCCAAGCAGTCGCAGATTGCCGGGCGTGTCAAGCAGGCGCTGATGCCTGCTGGCGTCGGTGGTTCACATGCCACCGTGGGATGGATGCGTTTTCACGGCATGTCGGCGCAGGCCGCTGCCGACAAAACGCGTGCCGCCAATGCGGCGAAGTTGATTGAATGGTTTGGCGGCAAGGCCGATGGTCAGTACCGGTTCCAGAAAATGCTTTTTACCGACATCGGCTCCGGTTTTGCGGTGAAAGGCTTGTTCAAGGATCCTGAAGTCCAGGCCTCCTATGCAAAATATTCCGACATGGCCATGTTCGAAAAGCAGCAACAGTTCGCCCGTAAAAAAGACGTCATCACTCGCTGGTTTGGCGAGTGGGACGAAATCAACGGCTCGGCCTGGCAGTCGGCCGTCATCGGCAAGATCACGCCGGCTGATGCGCTGAAGAAGTCGGCCCAGGCCTGGAACGACCTGCGCAAGCAGTCCTGAGTATCTGGCGGTTCCGGGGGTGACTTACAACGCCCCCGGATGTGCATCCTGAAAGAGGCAATTCGATGAGCAACAAAAGCAAGGGGTTACGCCGGTTGATTGGCACCCCGGTCAGTGCGTATGACCAGAAAAGTGCCATGCTTTTTCTCGCACCCATGATGGTCATCCTGACGGCCGTGGCGGTTTTCCCGATCCTGTATTCGTTCTGGATCAGCCTTTTTGACCTCAAGCTGACGCGTCCACACCGTGCGCCCTTCGTCTGGTTCGACAACTATGTGCACATCTTTCAGGACCAGATGTTTTGGGATTCGGTCGGGCGCAGCACCAGCTTTACCCTGATGTCGGTAACGGCCATCATGTTGATTGCGATGTTGATGGCCTTGCTGCTCAACGAGGATTTCCGGGGTCGCCGCATCCTGTCAGCCATTTTGTTGATTCCCTGGGCGATTCCCTATGTGGCCAACGGGCTCATGTGGAAATGGATTTATGACTCCGGCTACGGCGCCCTCAATGGTCTCCTGTTTCAGCTCGGGCTGATCGACAAGTACCTGGTGATGCTCGGGGATGTCGATAAGACCATGTTGCTCATCACCAACTCCTTTGTCTGGAAAGAGGTGCCATTGGCCACCATCTTGTTGCTGGTGACGCTCAAATCGATTCGCGCTGACTTGTACAGCGCCGCCAAAGTCGATGGTGCCAATGTCTGGCAGCGCTTCATTCACATTACCCTGCCGGCGCTGACACCGGGCTTTGCCCTGGTCATGATTTATGAAACGATGATGGCGATCCGGCATTTCGATCTGTTTTTCATCCTGACCGAAGGCGGACCGGCCGAAGCATCCCACGTGGTCGCCTGGCAGGTCTACGTTGAAACCTTTCGCAAACTTGCGTTTGGTACCGGGGCGGCACTGGCCTACATCATGGCGATCGTCACCTTCACGCTGGCCTTTTTCATCATCCGAAGCACGAGCCGCAAGCTCTAGCCGGACATTGCAACCCGAGTCCCCTGCAACTTATGAAAATTCCCCACTTTGGCAGACGAGCACTGCTCTTTTTTGCCTCGCTGCTCTTTGCCCTGTATGTGTTGGCGCCGATTGGCTGGCTGGTTTCCTCGTCGTTCCAGTCGGAGGCCGAGATCACCTCGGTGCCACCGCACTGGATACCCGAAGAACCCACGTTTGAAAATTTTGCGACGATCTTTACCGCCAAGGACAAGGTGGTGACCTATGAAAATCGCAAAGAGGGGGACACTGCAACAGGCGGCTTTATTCCTTCGACGGCCAAAAATCTGCTGCCATCCATGTGGAACAGCCTGGTGGTGGCGGTATCGGTGGTTATCCTGAACTTGTTGGTCAGTGTGCCGGCGGCCTATGCGCTGGCCAAAATCCGTTTCATCGGCCGCGACAGTTCGATCTACTTCATGCTCACGACCCGGGTGATCCCGGACATTGCGCTGGTGGTGCCGTTCTTCCTGTTCGTGCAGCAGCTCGGCTTGCTCGACAGCAAGCTATCGCTCATCATCACCTACCTGGCCATCACCGTGCCGTTCAGTACTTTTATTCTGACCGGCTACTTTGAGTCCCTGCCCGATGACCTGGACAAGGCGGCACGGGTAGATGGCTGTTCACGCTTTCAGACCTTGACGCTGGTGTATCTGCCACTGGCCTTGCCATCGCTGGTGGCGGTGGTGCTTTTTACCTTCCTCACCAGCTGGAATGAGTTTTTGCTGGCGCTGATGTTCACCCAGACCCTGGCATCACAAACCATGCCGATCGTGGTGGCGTCGTTCACGTCGGATTTCAACATCAGCTTTTCGTTCATCAATGCCGCTGGCGTGCTGGCCATTGTTCCGCCGGTGGTGGTTGCCATCATGTTTGAGCGTTATATCGTCTCCGGCCTGACGGCCGGTGCTGTCAAAGGTTAAAGGAGTAAAACGTGGCCCGGATCAAATTTGAAAGCGTCGGTAAACATTATCCCAATGGGTTCGTCGCACTGGAAAATCTCAATCTCGACATTGCCGACAAGGAGTTCCTTGTCTTGCTCGGCCCCTCCGGTTGCGGCAAGTCGACTACCTTGAACATGATCGCAGGGCTGGAAGATGTGACTGAGGGAAACCTCTATTTCGACAACGAGGTGATGAACATTGTCCCGCCGCACAAGCGCGATGTGGCGATGGTGTTTCAGAGCTACGCGCTGTATCCGAACAAGACGGTGTACGAGAACATCGCCTTCGGCCTGCGCATGCGCAAACACCCCAAGGATGAGGTGGATCGCCGTGTGCGTGATGCGGCACGCCGGCTCGAGATCGAGCCGCTGCTGGAGCGGCGCCCGGACCAATTGTCAGGTGGCCAGCGCCAGCGTGTGGCGCTGGGGCGGGCCATGGTGCGGCAACCCGCGGTATTTTTGATGGACGAGCCGCTGTCGAACCTGGATGCGACGCTGCGTATATCCATGCGCGCCGAGATCAAGCAATTGCATCAGGCCATGCAGACCACGTTTGTCTACGTCACACACGATCAGGCCGAGGCCCTGACGCTGGCCGATCGTATTGTGGTGATGCGCAGCGGTGTGGTGCAGCAGATTGGCAAGCCGGACGACATTTATGAGCGCCCGCGCAACATGTTTGTGGCCTCGTTCCTGGGTAATCCGCCAATCAATTTCATGGACGGCACCCTGGCCATGGAGGGCGGTCGGATGGTGTTCCGGCGTGGTCAGCTGGCGCTGACGCTGCCACCACACGTGGCCGAGCGGGTCAGTGGTCAGGCCGGGCGCGCCGTGGTGTTGGGCATCCGCGCCGAGGACGTGGCATCACACAGCGGCGAATCAACCGACGATTGCCTGCAGGGCCGCATCCTCTCGGTGCTGCCGGTCGGTTCCGACCAGTTTCTGGAAGTGGAAGTGGAGGGGACCAAGCTATTCTTCCGCGTCGGCAAGGAAGGCCAGCACAAGGACGGCGACAACGCACTCTTGCGCGTGAACCTGAACCGCCTGCACCTGTTCGACAAGCAGGACAGCCAGAGCCTGGTCTGGTAGGACGCGTTTGTGAAACCCGCTGCATTTGACTACCTGCGCCCCAGTTCGCTGGAAGAAGCGCTGCAACAACTGGCGGCTGGCGGTGACCGCGCCAAGGTGATTGCCGGTGGCCAGAGCCTGGGGCCCATGTTGAACATGCGGCTGGCGATGCCGTCGGCGCTCATTGACCTGAATGACTTGACAGAACTTGCCTATGTTCGCGATGGCGGCGCTTTCTTGAGCATCGGCGCCCTGACCCGGCATGAGCAGATTGCCGGATCCGCGCTGGTGCAGGCCCGCTGCCCCTTGCTGGGGCAAGCAGCGAAGACCATCGGCCACTATGCGATTCGCCAGCGCGGCACCCTCGGCGGGAGTTTGGCGCATGCCGACCCGGCCGCGCAGTTCCCCCTGATTGCCATGACGCTGGGCGCGGAGATCGAGATCGCGCGCCAGGGTGGGTCGCGCCGTGTGCCGGCTTCGGCCTTTTTCCAGTCCGCCATGGCGACGGCGCTGGCGCCGGATGAAATCATCCGTTGCGTGCACTTTCCGACCATCAGCGTGAATGAGGGGATGTCTTTTCAGTTGTTCAATCGCCGTCATGGCGACTACGCCATCGTCGCGGTGGCCGCTACGGTGGCATTACAGGACGAGCGCGTCGTGCATGTGCGCCTGGGGCTGAGCGGCGTGAGTGCCATCCCGCAGTCGTGTGATGCCATGGTGCGCCCCTTGCTCGGCCAGCTTGCCAGTGCGGTATGGGCGGCCGACGTGGCGCGCGCGGTGCGTGCCGCCGTGACACCCGAAGACGATGCGGGCATCACGGCGGTGTACCGCAAGGAATTGACCGAAAAGCTGGTGCAACAGGCATTGGAGCGCGCCTTGACTCGCGCCAAAGGATGAATCAAATGCGTCATGTGGAGAAACGATTGATCACGCTAACCGTTAACGGTGAAAACCACGAGCTGCGGGTGGAACCCCGCAAGCTGTTGGCCGATGCACTGCGCGAGGACTGCCGTTTGACCGGCACCCATGTCGGCTGCGAGCATGGTGTGTGTGGCGCCTGCACCGTGCTGGTCGATGGCAAGCCGGTGCGCTCTTGCCTGACCTACGCCATCCAGATGGAAGGGCATGAGGTGGCGACGATCGAGTCGGTGGCCAGCAACGGCGTCTTGTCACCGCTGCAGCAGGCGCTGCACGAGGTCCATGGCTTGCAGTGCGGCTTTTGCACGCCCGGCATTGTGATGACCTTCGAGGCCTTTCTCAAAAGCAATCCGGCACCGAGTGAAGAAGAAATACGCGATGTGTTGTCGGGCAACCTGTGCCGCTGCACCGGCTACCAGAATATTGTGAAGGCCATCCAGATGGCTGCGGTACAGATGCGAAGGAATGCGGACCATGTCGCAGCCTGAGTTTCGGCACATCGGCCAGCACCTGCCGCGCAAGGAAGACTACCGGCTGCTGACCGGGCAGGGCCGTTTTGTGGATGACATCGACATCCCGGGTGCCCTGCATGCCTGCTTTGTGCGTTCGCCCCATGCCCACGCCCGCATCGTTGCCATCAACGCCGAGGCGGCGTGCGAGATGCCCGGTGTGGTGGCGGTGTTCACCGGGCAGGATCTGGCGCAGTGGACCACGCGTCAGCGCATGGCGCCGCCCATTGCGGGGCTGCAGCCGATGGAGATGGACACCCTGCCCATCGACAAAGTGCGTTTTCAGGGCGATCCGGTGGCCTGCGTGCTGGCGACCGACCGTTATCTGGCGGAGGACGCGGCCGAGCAGGTGCTGGTAAATTACGACGTGCTGCCTGCGGTCAGCACCATGTGGCAGGCGCTGGAGCCGGAGGCTCCCCGTGTCGATGACAGCCTGAGCTCCAACCTGTTGTCGCATCAGCATGCGGAGTATGGTGATGTTGCAGCGCGCAAGCGCGAGGCTTACCGGGTGATCGAGAGCACTTTTTCCCAGCACCGACAGACCCATTTGCCGATTGAGACGCGCGGCTGCATCGCGGTGTGGGATGACGGGCGCCAGCATCTGACCTTTCATGTCGGAACCCAGGTGCCGCATCCCTACCGCACCACCCTGGCCAGCCGATTGCGCCTGTCGGAGTCCCAGGTCAGTGTCATTTCGCCGGACGTGGGCGGCGGCTTCGGCCAGAAAATCGCCCTGTACCGGGAAGAGTTGACGGTGGCTGCGCTGGCGCGTCACCTGAAGCGGCCGGTGCGCTGGCGCGAGGACCGGCTGGAGAACCTGTTGGCCTCCTCACAGGCGCGAGAGGACTTCTGCCGGACCCGGGCAGCGGTCAGCGCCGACGGCCGCCTGCTCGGCCTGGAGCTGGACATTGTGGAGGACTTCGGCGCCTACAGCTTTTATCCGGGCAACTATCTGGCTCGTGTGGTGGCCATGATCCTGACTGGTCCCTACAAGGTGCAGGACTACCGTTACGACGTCAAGGTGGTGCTGAGCAACAAGGTTGGCAACGGGCCGATGCGAGCGCCAATGGCCATCACGAGCTGGGTGATGGACGGCACGATGGACGCGATTGCGCGCGAACTCCAGCTGGATCCGGTGGCCGTGCGGCGGCTGAACATGCTGCAGCTGCAGGATTTTCCGTACACCATGGCGACCGGCGAGGTGCTGGCCGACATCACGCCGTGCGAAACCCTGGAAGGTGCACTTGCCGCCATCGACTACGCGCATTTTCGCCAGCGCCAGCAGCAGGCGCGCGCGAAAGGGGTTTACCTGGGTCTGGGCATTTGCACGGTGGTCGAGTCCACCACCTATGGCTCCCGTTTTTACAAAGCCGCCGGCATCGCGGGGTCGGGGCATGAAGCGGCTTGGCTGCGTATTGAACCCTCGGGCGCGGTGAATGCCTCGGTGGGTCTGGGCGCTACCGGCCAGGGTTATGAAACCTCCCTGGCCCATGCCGTGGCCGAAGGCCTGGGCATTCTGCCGCAGCAGGTGCATTTGCATATCGGCCACACCGACATCGCCCCCTACGGCATGGGCAGCCGGGGCGCACGTGGCGGTACCGCTGGCGGTGGCACGCTGTATTTGTGTGCCCGGGAGGCGCAGGTCAAGGTGCTGGCGATTGCCGCCGGGCTGCTGGGTCTGGGCGATAGCGCCGCGCTGCGCTTGCAGGATGGCTGCGTCGAGAAGATGTGCGACGGCATCTGGATCGCCACCGGCGTGGGTCTGGCTGATGTCGCGCGGACGGCCTATCTGGACCCACTGGCCCTGCCGACCGGGATGGCCCCCGGGCTGGAGTTTCACAAGACCTATGAGCCACCACCCATGACCTATTCCAATTCCACGCATGTGTGCGAAGTGGAAGTACAGGTCGCCACCGGGGCCATCCGTTTTGCCCGTTATGTGGTGGCGGAAGATTGCGGCACGGTGCTGAGCCCGGTGGTGGTGGAGGGACAGCAGCACGGGGCGATTGCCATGGGCTTGTCCGGGTCCCTGTTCGAGCAGGTGCAGTACGACGCCGCCGGACAGAACCTTTCGGGGACCCTGGCCGACTACCTGGTGGCCACGGCCTGTGAGCTGCCCCATTTCGAGCTCATTGCCATGCACACGCCGAACCGGGCGACGCCGGCGGGCATCAAGGGCATGGCGGAGGGCGGCGTGATGGGCGCCATCGGGGCGCTGACCAACGCGGTCAATGACGCGCTCGCACCTTTCGATGTGGTGGTCAACCAGCAGCCGCTGACCCCGATGTATTTGCGCGATCTGCTGCGCGAAAAAACCAACTTCATTCACAAGGCATGACACATGACTGATAGCAAAAACAAACCCCGCGTGGGCTTCATCGGATTGGGCAATATGGGCCAGAGCATGGCCGGGCACATCCTGCAGGCGGGTTATCCGCTGCGGGTCTACAACCGCTCGCGTGACAAGGCCGAGGCCTTGCTGGCGCGTGGCGCTGTCTGGTGCGACAGCCCGGGTGAGCTGGCAGCCAACGCCGACGTGGTCATCACCATCGTGGGTTATCCGCATGATGTGGAGCAGGTCTATCTCGGCGACAACGGTATTGTGGCGCGGGCACGCGGCGCACTGTTGATCGACATGACGACCTCCAGCCCTGAACTGGCGCAACGCATTGCCCAAGCGGCTGCCGGGCAGGGGTGTAGCGCGCTGGACGCGCCGGTGTCCGGTGGCGACATCGGTGCCCGTGATGCCAAACTCGCCATCATGGTGGGCGGCGCGCAGGCGGCGTTCGATGCCGCGCTGCCGATCCTGCAATTGCTGGGCCCCAACATTGTGTTGCAAGGCGGCCCCGGTGCCGGACAACATACCAAGATGTGCAACCAGATCGTGATTGCGGCCACCATCATGGGTGTATGCGAAGGGCTGGCCTACGGCAAGGCGGCCGGGCTGGACCTGCCGACCGTGCTCAAGTCCATCGGTGGCGGCGCCGCGTCGGGGTTCCAGCTCACCGTGATGGGACAGAAAATCATCAACGGCGACTTCGCGCCCGGCTTCTTTGTCGAGCATTTCATCAAGGACCTGGGCATTGCCTTGGCCGAAGCCGGGCGCATGCAGCTGGACCTGCCGGCGCTGGCACTGGCACGTAGGCTGTATGAGGAACTGGCACAGCAAGGCCACGGCCGACTCGGCACTCAGGCGCTGTTCAAACACTACGAGGCATAAAACATGGCGATGGAATTCTCCGGGGAATACCGCATCCCTGCCCGGCAGCAACAGGTCTGGGACGCGCTTAATGATCCCGCGGTGCTTCAAGCGTGTATTGTTGGTTGCAAGCAACTTGAAAAATTGTCGGATACCGAATTGTTTGCCACCGTGGTGGCCACGGTGGGGCCGATTTCGGCGACTTTCAAAGGCAATGTGGTGCTCAGCGACCTCGATGCGCCCAATGGCTACACTTTGACCGGGCAGGGGCAGGGTGGTGCTGCCGGTTTTGCCAAAATGGCGGCGAGGGTCGCGCTGAGCGAAGTGCACAACGAGACCGTGCTCAAGTACGTGGCCAACGCCGAGATCGGTGGCAAGCTGGCCAGTGTCGGCAGCCGTCTGGTGCAGACCGTGGCAAAAAAGAATGCCGATGACTTCTTCGCCGCCTTTGCCCGCCAGTTGGGCGGCACGGGCGTGAAAGAAGCGGTGGCGTCAGCGCCAGCAGCTGCGCCAGCGACGCAGGTGCCCGGCGCCATCATGCCGGTCGCAGCGACGCCTGCCAGATTATTCAGCTCGCTGGGCGCGCCGGTGCCGGCCTGGCTGGTGGTGTTTGCCTGCGGTTTGGGCATCGCACTCGGTTACTGTTTTGCACGCTTGACCTGAGCGTTGGTAGCACACATCCTGTTGGGAACGCATGGCGATATCAGTTTTTGATTTGTTCAAGGTGGGCATCGGCCCCAGCAGCTCGCACACGGTCGGCCCGATGCGTGCGGCCGCCATGTTTGCGCAGTCGCTGGAGAAAGAGGGTTGGCTCGATCAGACCGCAAGTATCAAGGCTGAGCTGTATGGCTCGCTGGGGGCGACCGGCAAAGGCCACGGCTCCGACATTGGCATCATGCTTGGCCTGATGGGACAAACGCCGGAGTCGGTCGACGTTGATTCAATACCCGGGCTCATCAAGGCCGTGCGTGCGCAACAGACGCTGGTCTTGTTGTCACGCCAGAACATCGTTTTTTGCGAGAAGGAGCACCTGCTCATGTACCGGCGCGAAGCGCTGGCCGAGCATCCCAATGGCATGCAGTTCAGCGCTTTTGACGCGGCAGGCCGTTTGCTGCGTCAAAGCAAATACCTGTCTGTGGGCGGTGGTTTTGTGGTCACGGTGGGTGCCCGTAATGATCAGCTGCTGACGGCCTACCAGCAAGTGCCTTATCCCTTCACTTCGGGTGACGAACTGCTGGCCGTGTGCCAGCGCCAGGGTTTGACGATCAGCGCGGTCATGTGGGCGAACGAGCGCACCTGGCGCACTGACGCTGAAATTCGCGGCCAGTTGTTGTCGCTCTGGCGCACCATGCGCGAGTGCGTGCAGCGGGGTCTGACACACGAGGGCACGTTGCCGGGCCCGTTCAAGGTGCAGCGCCGGGCCCCGGTGCTGGCGGCGCAACTGCGGGCCCGCGCGGAACGGGTGCTGAGTGATCCGCTGTCGGTGCTGGACTGGGTCAACGTCTATGCCTTCGCCGTGAACGAAGAGAACGCTGCCGGCGGGCGCGTGGTCACGGCGCCGACCAACGGCGCGGCAGGGGTCATTCCGGCGGTGCTGCATTACTACGACAAATTCATCACCAACGCGACCGACGAGGGTGTCATGGAGTTCCTGATGACCGCCGCAGCCATCGGCATGCTTTACAAGCTCAATGCCTCGATCTCGGGTGCCGAGGTCGGTTGCCAGGGCGAGGTCGGGGTGGCCTGTTCCATGGCGGCGGCTGGTTTGGCGGCCGTGATGGGGGGCAGCCCCGGGCAAATTGAAAACGCCGCCGAGATTGGCATGGAGCACAACCTGGGCCTGACCTGTGACCCCGTTGGTGGTCTGGTGCAGGTGCCGTGTATTGAGCGCAATGCCATGGGGGCGGTGAAGGCGCTCAATGCGGCGCGTATGGCGCTGCAAGGCGACGGCCAGCATGTGGTGAGCCTGGACAAGGTGATCAAAACCATGCGCGAGACCGGTGCTGACATGAAAACCAAATACAAGGAAACCGCCCGCGGCGGGCTGGCGGTCAATATCGTTGAGTGCTGAACAGGAATCAACATGCAAGTCATTGAATTCATTGCCGCCCAGGCGGCCTCCCTGGCCGCGACCCGGCGCAAGATCCACGCCCATCCCGAATTGGGTTTCGAGGAAATCCGCACTGCCGATCTGGTGGCACAGAAGCTGACCGAGTGGGGCATCCCGGTGCACCGCGGCCTGGGCGGCACCGGTGTGGTGGGCATCGTCAAAAACGGCAGCTCACAGCGGGCCATCGGCTTGCGCGCCGACATGGACGCGCTGCCCATGCAGGAGTTCAACACCTTTGCCCATGCCAGCCAGCACGACGGCAAGATGCACGCCTGTGGTCATGACGGCCATGTCGCCATGTTGCTGGCGGCAGCCCAGTACCTGGCGCAGCACCGTAATTTTGATGGCACGGTGGTCCTTATTTTTCAGCCTGCCGAAGAAAGTGGCGGTGGCGCGCGCGAGATGCTGCGTGACGGCCTGCTTGAAAAATTCCCGATGCAGGCGGTGTTTGGCATGCACAACTGGCCGGGCCTGCCGGTCGGCAGTTTTGCCGCCAGCCCGGGGCCGGTGATGGCCTCCAGCAACGAGTTCAAGATCACCATCCGCGGCAAGGGCGGACATGCGGCTTTGCCGCACAACGGAATCGATCCGGTGCCGGTCGCCTGCCAGATGGTGCAGGCCTTCCAGACCATCATCAGCCGCAACAAGAAGCCAATTGACGCCGGGGTCATCTCCGTCACCATGATCCATGCTGGCGAAGCCAAGAACGTGATCCCGGACAGCTGCGAATTGCAGGGCACAGTGCGCACTTTCACGCCCGACGTGCTGGACTTGATCGAGCGGCGCATGCAGGAGGTGGCCGAACACACCTGCGCGGCATTTGGTGCCAACTGCGAATTTGAGTTCGTGCGCAAGTACCCCTCGACCATCAACTCTACCCGTGAAGCCGCCTTGGCGCGCCGGGTCATGGGAGACATCGTGGGTGAAGACCATGTGCTGGTGCAGGAGCCGACCATGGGCGCGGAAGACTTTGCTTTCATGCTGCAGGCCAGGCCGGGGGCCTATTGTTTCATTGGCAACGGCGAAGGCAGTCACCGTGAGATTGGCCATGGCGGTGGCCCTTGCATGCTGCACAACCCGAGCTACGACTTCAACGACGACTTGATTCCACTGGGCGGAACCTA